>JAUSFE010000055.1 GCA_030649945.1 Dehalococcoidia bacterium
CCTCCGCATCTTCGCCAGCGCACGCGTCAAGTCCATGCTGGCCCGCCGGAGCGCGCCGGACGCGATGACGGGGCGATCCGTATCCCAGTTATGGGGCAGGTCGCCAGTGAAGGCCTTGTTGTCATTCCGCGTGCGCCTAAGACATTCTTGTGCATTCTCGCTGATAATATCTCGGAGGTCACTCACGCGCGCCAAGAACCGCTTCGCCTCTGCCTCAGCCGTTTCGATGCTCTGCTTATTCACCCGTCACCGCCTTCGCCTCTGCCTCCGTCGCGGGGCGGCTGCATGATGTACAGGTACTCCCCTCAAACTCAACGCGCTCTACTTTGCAGAAACGGCACGGGTAGGTCTTCGGCGTGTCCTTGTGCGCGGCGCGTTTCCGGCCCTTCCCCGTCTCAGAGGACGGGCTTGCCTTCGCAGCCGCCACGGCGGGCACGCTGGGGGCCTTCGCTGGGCGTTGTGGCGTCACACGCCAGCCACGCTCGCGGCCCAGGGCCAGCCACATCTTGCGCTGGCAGGCGGGGCAGATGTCTTCATTTGACGGCCAGTAGAAGTACAGCCCTGGCCTACCATTCACCCCGTCCTCTTGCTTGTCGTCCTCTTTGCACGAATCAGGAAAGTTGAACAGCACCGGACGCTCGTCCAGCTTCCGCTTGCACAGGTCGCAAATGTAACCGGTTTGCTCTGACATGGCCTACTCCTTCTCCGGCGTATCCAGTGGCACTTGGGCCTGCTTCGCCTCGGCGTGCCGCGTGTACCCCGTGATAACGCGCTGGGCCTCGTCCGGCGTCAGCTCCTCCGGCTTCCGCCCGCTAAATCCTTTTGCGACTTCCATTTGCACCTGCGTTTCGTTCCTGTCCGCCTTCGCTCCGGCGGCGTAGATGACCGCGACCTGCTCCCGCGTGACACGCTCCCCTGCTGGCACCACAACGCCAGCCTTGGCCTCTGGCGCACGCGCTGGGGCGTCCGCGGGCTTCTCCTGGCACCAGGGCTTCACATCGGCGGAGCAGGCCCAGAAATCGTAGGGCTTCCCAGGAGTCCCGTCAGCCTTCGCCTTTGAGACGCCACGTTTGTTGACAAAGGGGACATGGTGCGTCGGGCAGAGGCCGCGCGGGGC
>JAUSFE010000064.1 GCA_030649945.1 Dehalococcoidia bacterium
ACGGCCTCCGCCGGCCCTGGAGGTCAACGCATCGCCCAGCACACGCCCTTATCCAGATGGAGTCCTCGTGGACGAGAGCCATGAACCTGCTCCTCAAGGCTTCTTCGTATCTGGCGCACCTTCAGGAGGGACTCCAATCCCCTCAAAATTGTTCTCCACGTTGACCGATCAGCTCGACGACTAATCTGAATACTTTCGGTAACCCTACTTCTTGAGGCAACGGCTCTCAGTTCGGTAACCATCTTAATGAGGCACATCGTCCTGTTTTGCACAACCGGGCGCTGTGGTACACTACCGCTGATTCAGCACGCCGCGTATCTGTCGTGGCGCCGCTGGTCCCCCATTCGCCGGCGCGACCCTGGAGGTAGATAGCCCTAAAGCATGCGACGCGTCCCGCCCCCGGAAGACCCATCACACAGGCGCCTGCGGCGCGAGCTGCCGCGACCCGAAGGCCCCTTCGATAGACTGCTCAGACGCCGGGCGGAGCGTGACCCGGCGCCCATCATCATCGGCGGCACCATCGCCTTCCTGGCGCTCGTGATCATCCTGGTCTTCGCCTTCTCCTCCATCTTCGGGGGCGGCGGCGACGGCACGACCAGCGGGACAAGCGGGCGCACCAGCGACACCGTGGAGGTGGCGCCCGGCATCAGGGGCAGGCTGGCGAAGATCCCGGGCCTGCCCGCGGGCCTGGCCGCCGTCAGCGAGTTCATCGAGTTCGAGACCGAGGAAGACATCCCGGCCATCATTGGCCTGCCGCTCAAGCAGCGCGTCGTGGAGCCGGCCGGCCTGGGGTTCTACACCTTCTTCGAGGGACGCTGGCAGCGGCTGGCGGATGCGAAGGTAGAGCAGGACGGCAGCGTGGCCTCCGGCGATTTCTCCTCCGTGCCCCGCAACCTGGCCGTGCTGCGCGTGCTGGCCCAGACCTACCAGGTCGCCGCCTCGCTGCCGCACGGCGGCAGCCTGCACGCGGACGCCAGGGTGAATGTCGTCAGTCCGCGGGACTATGCGCCGTCTGCTGACGCCGCCGTCCAGGGCCAGGCCACCGGCGTCTCCTCCGGCGGCGCCTTCGCCGTCATGCCCACGGTCGTGGGCAGCAGCCAGGACACCGCCGCCATTGTCAACGACATCCTGGCGGACGAATCGCTGCGGGCGCGCCACGTGCAGGCCATCGTCTCCCTGGTCAAGGGCGGACCGTTCGAGGGCATCGACCTGGAGTACTCCTCTGTGGATGCGGACCTGAAGGCGGAGTTCACCGCGTTCGTCACCGCGCTGGCGGACGGGCTGCACGCGGCGGACAAGAAGCTCAGCCTCACCCTGCCGCCGCCCACCAACCAGCGCCAGGCCTACGACTGGAAGGCGCTCGGCCAGTCCGCGGACGTCATCAAGATCCTGCCGATAGCGGACCCCGTGACGTACTGGGAGACCATGCCCGACGCCCTGGGCGCCGTCACGGAGGAAATCGATCCACACAAGGTTATGCTGGTCGTCAGCCCCTTCAGCGTCGAGGAGGCGGGCAACTCGGCCAGGCCCATCGGCTACGTGCAGGCGATGGCGCTGGCCGGGGAAGCGGCCGTGCGCGAGCCCCAGAACCCGGACGCGCTCAAGCCCGGCGTGACGGTGCGTCTGGTGGCGAAGAACCTGGACGAGGGTGAGGGCGCATCGCCGGTCCGCTGGAACGACGACGCCGTAGCGGTGTCCTTTGCCACCGGCGGCAACGACCGGCGCCGTATCTTTATCGAGAATACCTACAGCTTCGGCTTCAAGCTGGAGCTCGTGCAGGCCTACGGCCTGGCCGGCGTCGCCGTCTCAGATGGCTCCGGGCAATCGGACGTCGCCAACGTCTGGTCCGCCGTGAACGAGCTGATCACGGCCGCCACGGTATCCCTGAAGCGCCCCAACGAGAGCATGCTGATGCCCATCTGGCAGGCGCCCGAAGGCGGCGACCTGGGGGCGGGCGCCGGCACCACGGCCACCTGGGTGGCCCCGGCCTCCGGCCAGTACAACGTTGTCCTGGTCGTCAGCGACGGCGAGCGGCGCTTCGGCCGCCAGACGCTGATTGAGGTAAAGCCCTCAAACGAGCCCTCGCCCTCGCCGTTCCAGACCTTCGCGCCCGAGACGCCGACGCCCACGGCCTCCGCGACGCCCGAGGAGAGCGAGACGCCGACGCCCGGCCCCGGCGAGTTGCTGGTTGAGGTTGGCAAGATCGCCGACGGCGACGACGAAAACCCGACCTTCACCAACGACGAGACCGTGACGCCGGCCTCCGAGGTCACCTACCTGATCACCATCGATAACGATAGCAGCGTGCCGGTGACGGTCAGCTCCCTCGTGGACGACATCTATCCGGACGCCACCTGTCTCACGGTCACCGGCAAGGACGTTATCGGCGTGGAGCTCGACCCGGATGACGGCGACGGGACGGGCCTTCAGGACGGCGGCGTGGATCAGGTGCAGTGCGCGTTCACGGCGACGGCCCCCTCCGGCTCCGGCGTTACGGTGACGGACACCGTCAAGGGAGTGGTCACTGATGCGAACGGCGACGACGCTACCGACCAGGACATCGCCACCATCACCACCAGCTGACGCGGGCGCGGGCAGACACCCGCCCGTCCGGGCGGAGCCGTGCGCGTGATTGCGGGCAGCGCCGGCGGACGCCGGCTGAAGGCGCCGGACCGCTCCGGCCGCACGCGGCCCAGTTCTGACCTCATGCGGGGAGCCATATTCTCGGCGCTCGCATCGCTGGCAGCGGACCTGTCGCGCGTGCTGGACCTGTACGCCGGCAGCGGCGCCCTGGGCATCGAGGCGCTGAGCCGCGGCGGCGGCTGGTGTGACTTCGTGGAGCGCGACCCGGCGGCCTGCGCCGTGATCCGCGAGAACCTCCGCCTTACCGGCTTCGAGGCGCAGGGGCGTGTGCACTGTACCGCGGCTCAGAAGGCCCTGGACCGGCTCGCCGGCCCCTACACCCTCGTCCTGGCAGACCCGCCCTACGCCGACGAGGCGGCGGCGGCCGTCCTGCAAGCGCTGGCCGCTTCGCCCCTCGTCGCCCCCGGCCGCACCGTGATAGTGCTGGAGCACAGCGCCCGGCAGGAGCCCGCCGGCAGCCTGGGCCAGTTCTCGCTGCTGAAGGCGCGTCGCCACGGCGACAGCGCAGTCTCAATGTACCGTTAGAGGAGGTGAATCTTGCTCACAGCGCTCTATCCCGGCAGGTTTGACCCGGTGACCAACGGCCACGTGGACATCGCCCAGAGGGCCGCCACCCTCTTCGAGCGAGTGGTGGTGGCCGTGTACGAGCTGGACGCCAAGGTCTCCCTTTTCTCCACGGATGAGCGCGTGGAGATGTTCCGCCTCGCTGTGCGCCACCTCCGCAACGTGGACGTCCTGCCCTTCACCGGCCTGGTCGTGGACTTCGCCCGCAAGGAGCAGGCGAAGGTGCTGGTCCGCGGCATCCGGGCGGTGACGGACTTCGAGACGGAGCTGGACATGGCGCTGATGAACAAGAAAATGGCGCCGGAGATAGAGTCCGTCTACCTCATGGCCAGCCTGGAGCACCTGTACGTCAGCGGCCACCGCATCCGGGAAGTGGCCAGCCTCGGGTACGATGTGGGGGAACTGGTGGCGCCCCACGTGATCAAAGCGCTGGAGCGCAAGTTCGGCACGGCGGCCAAATAGCACCGGGGCTGATCGCTGACCGCTGACC
Source organism: Dehalococcoidia bacterium (assembly GCA_030649945.1). GTDB lineage: Bacteria > Chloroflexota > Dehalococcoidia > SM23-28-2 > RBG-16-64-32 > JAUSFE01. The sequence goes on from JAUSFE010000064.1 coordinate 3,698, forward strand.
GCTGATAGCTCGAAATGGACATCCTGCACCTGATTGACCGCCTGGAGGAGCTGCTGGGCGAGGCCCGTCGCCTGCCCGTGGGCGGCGGCGCCGTAATGTCGCGCCAGCGCCTCGCCGACCTCATCGACCGCATGCGCGTGGCCGTCCCGCGCGAGGTCTACGAATCGCGCGAGGTGCTGGAAAAGCGCGACGAGATCCTGCGCGCGGCGCACGAGGAGGCGGCGCTGCTGCTGGCGGAAGCGAAGGCGCAGATGGAGGAGCAGCTCAAGGAGACGGCCGTGGTAAAGGCCGCCGAAGAGCGGGCGAAAGAGGTTGTGACCCAGGCGCAGGAGCGCGCCCGCAATCTGCTGGTGGACGCCGAGGAGCAGGCCCGCGGCCGTCTGGACGAAGCGCAGCAGGCCAGCCGTGCCCAGATGCGCGAGGCGGACGTCTACGCGCTGCAGACGCTGAAGAAGCTTGAGCTGGAGCTGGACGGCTTCCTGGCCACCGTGCGAAAGGGCATCGCCAGCCTGGAGCAGCGCGCCGCCGAGCGCCCGGGGGGCTAGGCCGAAGGAGCGGAACCACGCCGTAGGGGCGCCGCTCGGGGACGGGGGGTAAGGGTGGGGGGTGCCGCGCCCTCAGCGCCACCCGTCGCACAACATCCGCGTCGGGCTGAACACGGGCCGCCGTAGGGGCGAATGGCATTCGCCCGCACCCCGCTCGGGGACGGGGGGTAAGGGTGGGGGGTGCCGCGCCCTCAGCGCCGCCCGGCCCGCACGCCGCCTACTGCTCCGCGAACTCCCGCTCGCGCCGGTGTAAGAGCCAGACGGCCACACCTATGGCGGCGGCCAGAACCGCGAAGATGCCCGCGACTATGAGCAAGCGCCGTAGGGCCGCGTCCGGGGCGTCGCCGACGGCGTGCGCGGCGGCGTCGGCCTGCCGGATTGCCGTGTCGTAATCGCCGCGGGCGAACGATGCCGCGGCGGCCCGCAGGTCACCGTCCGGGTCGCTGCCCAGCAGGCCGAAGCGTTCCCAGATATTGCGCGGCTCGTCCACCCTGCGCCGGGCGGCCGCGTAGGCCTGCGCCGCCTCTTCCGCCCGCGCCAGCATATCGCCCGCGCCGGCGAAGTCCCAGCGGGCCAGCGCCCTGTCAATATCGCCGGGCAGCGTCAGGGCGGCCGCCTCGGCGTCGCTGCGCAGCTTCGCCAGCCGCGCCACCAGTTCATCAAACGTCGCCAGCCCCGCCTCGGCGCGGTCCAGGGCCGGCAGCGCCACGCCGAAGCGCCACGCCTCCACATCCTCCCGGATGCTTTGCAGCACGTCGCCGGACAGTCCGGTATCCTTGACGCTGTCCTCCAGCGTCTGCAGCCGGTCGCGCGCCTCTCGCCGCGACTCCAGGGCCGGCCCGTAGGAGTTCGGGAAGACCCAGAGGCGGAAGAGGCCGTCCAGGTTGCCGCCGGCGGCCTCCTCCAGGAGGTCCATGAAGCGGCGGCTATCGGCAGGCTGGGCGCTCGCCGCAATCGTCTCGTTCACCCGCTGCAGCGCCTCCAGGCCCACCTCATCGCGCAGCTGCTCCAGAAAGCGCTGCGAGCGGTCATACCCGGCGTTCTGCACCGCCAGCTCCGCCTCGCTGGTCCCGATGGCGGAGGTCACCTCGCCCCAATCGTCCAGCTGCAGCTCCACGGTCGAGGGCTGGCGGACGGGGGGCTCGCCGCGCACCAGGCCCGGCGGCAGGCGGGCCCCCGTCTCGGCGGCGACGAGCTGTGCGAACCCTTCGGAGAGCCAGCGCTTCGTGTAGAGTCCGGACCAGAGGTGGGCGAGCTCGTGCAGCACCGTGCTGTCGTCGGCGATGGGCGAGACCGTGATCTTGCAGGCGGCGGCGTCGCACTCTGTCAGGCCTTCATAGCCCAGGGCCACCTGCCGCCCACCCTGGGCCACCGTGACGGCGGCCGGGCCGTCGTAGGCCACACCGTAGACGTCCTCCATCGCCGGCAGCGCCGCTGTCGCCAGCTCCTGCAGGTGGAGCGCCGCGGCGTCTTCGCCCTGGAAGAACGCGACCGTCAGCGAGACGCTCGCCTGCTTCAGCTGGACTGAGAAGGGAAGCGAGCCGATGGCGTCCGGCCTGCTTACCTCTACCAGCGCGGCCAGGTATGTCGAATCGGAGCCCGAGCAGGTGAAGGAGTTGCCGCTCTGCGCGCAGCCGCCGGCCTCCAGGTTGACGGACCAGGCGGGGTCCGCCGGCGTGTTTACGGTGACCGTGGCCTCGTCGCCGGCCGCGACAGCCGGCAGGTATACGTAGGCCGGCGTTACCAGCAGCGAGTCCTGCCTGACCTCTGGCAGGTCGTACGTGAGGCTGAAGCTGTACGTGTCCTGGTAGAACAGGCGCCTGTCCAGCTCGACGCTGGCAGGGATCGCGGGGCCACGCGGCGATTCGTCCAGCGTGACGCGCAGCGCGGCGCCCTCCGCCGAGAGCGCCGAGATGGATCTGGCGTCCCTCAGGAGCGGCAGCGAAAGCTTGTCGTAGAAGGAGACGGCGCCCTGGCCGGTGTTCTTCGTAGACGCGTCGTCATTCCGTACGGTCACGTCCCAGGACACGCGCACCGGCTGATCGCCGGTCTTCACGTCGTAGCTGACGCGCGAGGTGATGTGCAGGAGGTCCGCCTCGGCGCCGGCGCGGGGAGCCGCCGGGGCAGCGAGGAAGGCCAGCGCCAGGAGGCCCGGGGCCAGGAGGGCAGCGCGCCGCACCGTTAGCCGCCCGGCGGCGAACCCTCTGACACCGCCGCGGAGCCGCCGTCATCCGCCTCCGCCGCGAAGACGCTCTCCAGCGCGTCCAGCGCCGTCTCCAGTCCGTGCTTCTGATGCCCCGGCCAGAGAAAGAGACCGACGAGCCTGCCGCGGATGCCGCGCGCCGTGGCGTGGGCCGTCAGCTCCACGTACGTCTGACCGTCCTCAGCGGGACGCAAGCGGAAGGCGTGCGATTCCAGGGTGACCCCATAACGCGGCTCCGACTCATCGCGGATGGGCGAGAAGGCGATGCACTCCGGAGCCGCCCAATCGCTCACCAGGAAGTCGTAGGTCTGTCCGTCCTGCGTATGCGCCCGGAAGGCGGTGCCGGCGCCGTGTGTCTGGTGGGAGGTGATCTCTATCCTGGTCCACGAGGTGTTCCAGCGGCGGGCGTTTGCGATGTCCGCGAGCACGGACCAGATCCTGGCCTGGGGCGCCGGCATGATGCGGGAGACTGACACGCGCGGCATCAGCGGTAGCCCCCGGTCTGCGCGACGGTCGCGATCATCGCCATCCAGTGTAGCGCACGCCGGCCCGCCGCTGCTGTGCCCGGCCACCCCTTATTTCGGGGGGTCAGGCTCTCAGCCTGACGGGGGGCGGATGGGGGCCGGTAGAGACGCCCCGCCGGGGCGTCTCTACCGGCGCGATGGTCGGCGCCCCCTATGGGCCGGGTCATTTGACGACGATGTTCACCAGCTCGCCGGGCCTGTAGCCCCCGTAGATGGCGATGCCGGCGCGCAGCCAGAAGCAGTCCACCTGAGAAAAGCCGGCTGCCTCCAGCCACTTGAGCTGGTCCAGGAGGCCCGACGGCATCTCGCCCGGGATGGCCTCAGCGGATGTGGGCGGCGCCCAGCCCTCCGCGACCGCCTGCTCGTAAGCGTCCAGCGATCCCGTCGCCGCCAGCGACTGCTGCCGCGTGATGGCGTGCCACGCCCCGGAGATGGAGCGGCGGACCGCGTCTGAACCCGGCGCGATGACATCCGCGATGAGGAGCGCGCCGCCCGGCTGCAGCCTGCCGGCCAGCTCTCGGAAGAGCCGGCGCTTGCCGTCGTCGTCCAGGTGGTGAATGGCGAGCGAAGAGACGGCGCAACGCAGCGGCGACGGCAGCTGATCGGTCCAGGCGAAGTCGCCGAGATCGAACGGCAGGACGCGGGCGCGCGCCCCGCAGCGACGCAAGCGGGTGGAAGCGCGTTCCCGCATCAGCGGCGACCCGTCGAAGGCGACGAGGCGCGCGGCGGGGAAGCGCTCGAGAAGGCGCTCCGCGAGCAACCCCTCTCCGCAGGCGATGTCGGCCGTGGCGAACGCCTCGTCCGGGCGTGCGGGTATCAGCGAGAGGATCAGGTCCATCTGCTCCTGGCGCGAAGGGACGGCGATATCGGCCAGGTTCAGGAACGTGGCGGAGTCGGCTTCGGTCCAGACAGCCTGATCGTCTGTCATCGCCATCCAGTGTAGCGCACGCCGGCCCGCCGCTGCTGTGCCCGGCCACCCCTCAGTCGGGGGGTCAGGCTCTCAGCCTGACGGGGGGCGGCGGGGGCCTGTGAGGCGCCCCAGCGCGGCGTCTTTACCGGCGCTGCTGTGCCTGGCCACCCCTCAGTCGGGGGTCGGCCCTCAGCCTGACGGGGGGGCGGGGGTCTGTGAGACGCCCCGGCCGGGCGTCTTTACCGGCGCTGCTGTGCCCGGCCACCCCTCAGTCGGGGGGTCAGGCTCTCAGCCTGACGGGGGGCGGCGGGGGCCTGTGAGGCGCCCCAGCGCGGCGTCTCTACCGGCGTGTGCTGCGGCCCGCCCACCCCTTAGTCGGGGGGTCAGGCTCTCAGCCTGACGGGGGG
>JAUSFE010000076.1 GCA_030649945.1 Dehalococcoidia bacterium
CCCCCATCGCACCCAGGGAGACCAGCGCCAGGGCGAACACAGCCACCACGCGGGGGGCCGTCTCCTCCCGGCGCCGGGCCAGACGGTAGAGGAAGTAGGCAAGGTTGAAAGCGGCGCAGGCCGCAGTCAGGCCATCCAGGCCCACCGCGGCGGTCCGCCAGGTGCCGGGCACGGGCGCCTCCTATCATCTGCACTGCGAACGACCGTCTCTGCATATTGCAGGCGGATGATAGAACGCCCGTTCGCTTAGCGCCAACGGGGAGGCGTCAGCGGAGCGACGGCAGCGGCGCTAGCCTTCGGGGCCCAGGCGTCGGCCGCCCAGCATGTGCAGGTGCAGGTGGGGGATCGTCATCCCGGCATTCTCCCCTACGTTGAAGGCGAGACGGTAGCCGCGCTCGTCCAACCCCTCCTCGCGGGCCACCCGCGCGGCGGCCGCGAACAGGCGGCCCAGCAGCGGACCGTGCTCGTCCGTCAGGTCCAGCGCGCTGGCGATGTGCTGCTTCGGGATCACCATGATGTGGGCCGGCGCCCGCGGGTGGACATCGCGTATGGAGAAGACGAGGTCGTCCTCGTACAGCTTATCGACCTGCATGTTGCCCTGGGCCATGTTGCAGAACAGGCAATCTCCCATGATGCGCGCCTCCTGGGCGAACGGGATAGCGGGACTATTCTAAGCCATCGGCGGGAGGCAGGCCAAAGTGAGGGATTACGCCCCGGCGAGGGCGGGGATGACGGCGATGGCGAGGAGGAGGAGCGCGGCCGCAAGAATTATGATAAACTGCGTCATCGTTTGCATAATAGTACGGGCGCCCGACATCTCTGTCAAGCGCCCGTGAAAAGGGGGTGCGTGCGCCTGCCATTCGGCAGGTGATCGCTGAAATTAAGGGCCGCCGAGGAGGGCGAAGGGCACCGCGTCCGGCGGCGCGCCCGGTATCTCCACCGGCTCGTTGTAGCCGAAGAAGCGCATCGTGGCCTCGAACACCATGGAGTCCGCGCCGAAGGCGAACTCGCCGTTCGCGGTTATCCTGTGCGGCAGCGTCGTGTCCGGGTCCACCCAGACGTCCAGCGTGAGCGGGCCGCTCACGCTGTCCAGGCCCAGGTCGGACGTGGCGCCGAAGGCGTCGCTGAAAGCGCCCGCCATGTCGCCGAAGTCCATCTGCGCCCGGTAGTGCCGGAACGTGCCGCCGTCCAGCGTCTCCTCACCCAGGTCATCCACCTCGCCGCCGAGGCTCTGGACCAGCTCCTGGTAGTCCACCAAGCTGTGATCCGTCATCACGTCCTGGAGCGTCGACGGGTTCAGACCGAACTCGCTCAGACCGGCGTCGTCCGGCGAGATCAGGACCCAGCCCTGGCCGGGCATGTTCATGTACAGGTCCGCCCCCAGGAGCAGCATCTCGAACGTGCCCAGGCCGGTGAGGTCCATCGTAGCGTGCATCTGGTCCGGCGCCTGGAACGCCAGGTCCGAGCTCGCGTTCACCACGAAGCCGCCGGCGTTGATGCTGATCAGCAGCTCCGCCTGGAGCGAATCGACGTCCTGCTGGAAGCTCTCCCCTGAGGCCGCCAGCACCTCCAGCGGCGCCGCCGATACGAGGTCGCCGTTCGTCCGGCTGGACGTTGTGCCGCCGCTGGTGCAGGCGAGGGCGAACAGCATAAGCAGCGCCGCCGCGAGCGCCAGGGGGAGGGCCCGAATCAGAATCCGCATGTTTCC
>JAUSFE010000080.1 GCA_030649945.1 Dehalococcoidia bacterium
CCATCGAGCTGCGCGGCGGCCTGTTCCAGGACTTCGCCCCCTCCTTCTACCACTTCCACTACGTCCTGCTGCCGCTCCTCCGGCTCATGGGCATCGAGGCTGAGGCCCAGATGGTCCGGCCGGGCTACGTGCCCGGCGGCGGCGGCATTCTGCGTCTCGCCGTGCAGCCGGCCGATGCCTTGAGGCCGCTCGTGCTGGAGGAGCAGGGCGAGATCGAGAGGGTCTGGGGCGTCGCCCTCTCGTCACACTTGCGGGAGCGCAACGTCAGCGAACGGATGGCGCGGAGAGCGAGAGAGTCGCTCACCGCGGCGGGCTACGCGGCCGACTTCGAGTTGGTGGATGACGAATCGGCGGTCCAGGCGGGCGCTGCCCTGTCGGTGTTTGCGGACTACAGGGCCGGTGTGCGGCTGGGCGCCGACCGGGCGGGGGCGCCGCGTCGCTCCTCGGAGGCCATTGGCCGCTACGTCGCGCAGCGCGTACTCGAAGACCTGCGCTCAGGCGCGACGCTGGACCGGCATGCGGCGGACCAGATCATTATCTTCGCTGCCCTCGCTGCCGGCGAGAGCCGGTTCTGGATCCCGAGCGTGACGGAACATGTGGAAACGGGCGCCTGGCTGGCGCGGGAGTTCCTGGGTGCGGATGTGAGGACCGACGATAGGCGCCTGGTAATCTCAGGGGTCGGCCTTGGACCGCGACAGGGAGGAAAGTGATGGCTAAGATCAACGTGGCCATAATCGGCGTGGGCAACTGCGCCTCGTCGCTGGTGCAAGGTGTGCACTATTACCGCTCCGCGGACAAAAAGGCCAGCGTTGCCGGGCTGATGCACGTCAGCCTCGGGGACTACCACGTGGGCGATATTGAGTTCGTGGCGGCGTTCGACATAGACCGCAACAAGGTGGGTAAGGACCTGTCAGAGGCGATCTTCGCCCCACCCAACTGCACATACAAGTTCGCTGATGTGCCAAAGACCGGCGTCCCCGTATCCAGAGGCATGACGCACGATAGCATCGGCAAGTACCTGCAGGACGTCGTCATCAAGGCGCCCGGCCGGGCAGGGGTCAGTGTGATTGCAGCAGATGAGGACCGCCAGGAGTCAGAGGTAGAGCTGCCCACCATCGTGGCGCTCTACCTCCGCGAGATCGGCGAGCTTCCCCTACTAAAGGCCGAAGAGGAGGTGGCCCAGCGGATCGAGGCAGGAAACCACCTGTGGTGGGCTACGGTCCGCCCACGCCGTAGGCCCCGCGCAGGGAGACGTACCGGACCTCGCAGATGGGTCGGACGGTCAGGCCCTCCTCGGTTTTCTCCAGGAGGGTGAGCGTCTGGACGTCCCGTACCTCGATGGGCGCAATCAGCGTCCCGCCGACCCTCAGCTGGTCGGTCAGCGGCGGCGGCACCTCGTGGCAGGCTGCCGTGATGCATATCCTGTCATACGGTGCTAGGGGCGGGTAGCCCGCGCCCCCATCCGCCAGCACAAGGACGATATCTCGATACCCTGCGCGCCCAAGGTTGCTCTTCGCGAACTCGAAAGTAGCGGGGTCGATCTCCAGCGAGACGACGAGCCCGTCATCACCCACGATCTCCCGCGCCAGCGCCGTCCCGTAACCGGAACCCAAGCCGATTTCCAAGAACCGGTCACCCTCGTCCAGGCCCAGGGGCTCATAGAACAGGGGGTAGCTGTGGGGGCAGGAGATGGTAGCCTCCATGCCGGGAAGCGGGAGCGGAACCTCTTGGTAGGCGTAGTCCCTGTAGGGTCTGGGGATGAAGTCCTCCCTCCTGACCTTTAGCATTGCGTTCCGTATGCGCGGCGAGCGCAGATAGCCCTCGCGCATGAGCCGACGGACCTTCGCTTCCCTCTCTCGCTTGAAGTCCTCTTCGCTCTTTACGGTCTCATGCGGCGGCGGCACCAGCCAGCCCCTCATTCGTTCATCTCCCTCGATGACTTGCGCATGACCTCTGCCGGAGGACGCCGGATCCCGCGCCTACAGAGGCTGGAACCATACCACATTATCCCCGTTGAGCGATAACGGTAAGCCCGCAGCAGGTGCACCGTGACGGGGAGCTCGTTTTCCCGGGCGAAGCCTTCTCAGCCCACCCTGAACGGAGACCCCGTTTACGCTGATGTCGTCGTCGTAGAGGTGGGGTGAGCCGCACTCCGAGCGGCGACACTAAGTGCCGGTAGTAGCGACCATCAATAAGACTTCCGTAGTGTCCGGACCATGGTGGCCCTATCGCCGTCCAACCGCTAGACTGGCTCCGCGGGAGATGAAGAAGGCGAGTTCACGTGTGCGAGCGGACAGTGTGCGGGACCGGAGCAACCGGGCAGAGGAGCGCGGCAAGGTCTCCTGTTCACGGACCGGGGAGACGAGGTCCTGCGCGGCTTCGAGGACCCCGTGCGCCTGTCCGATGTGAGGTGGAGCGAGGAGGGGTGATGGCACCCCGGCTCCGCTTCCGCGGAACCTTCCAGGAGTACCGAGCGGAGCGCGCCATACAAGCCTTGCGGCAGTTCGCGATGCCCCACGCCACGGTGTCGTGTGGGGGCACGGGCGGGCAGAGAGGAACGTAACCATCGCCGACCGGGGCTTCCGCCTGACGAAGGCGGGTTTTCTGATCCTCGGCCTGGCGGCGCTGTTCGCCGGCATCGGCGCCCATCTCGCCGGAGTGGATGGCTTCGCTCACGCGGCCTGGGCGCTCACAGCGCTGGCTGGCTTCGTGCCGCTGGCCATCACCGTCGTCCGGGGACTCCTGCGCCGCGAGACCGGCGTCGACATCATTGCCCTCCTGGCGATCGCCGGAGCCCTGGCGCTGCAAGAGTACTTGGCGGGCGCCGTCATCAGCGTGATGCTTGCCAGTGGTTGGACCCTGGAGGACTACGCGCAGGCCCGCGCCCGAAGCGAGCTGAGTGCTCTCCTGGAACGCGCACCTCGTGTCGTCCACCGCTACGAAGACGGAGCCATAGCCTCGCCCCCGCTCGAAGACCTGCGGCCGGGCGACCTGCTGCTCGTGAAGCCGGGGGAGATCGTGCCGGTGGACGGGTTCGTGGTCGGCAACGCCGCTGTCCTGGACGAGTCCACCCTCACGGGCGAGGCTGCCCCCGTCGAGCGCATATCCGGTGACCAAGTCAGCAGCGGCACCGTGAACGTCGCCGCGCCGTTCGATATGCCGGGCGACCACCACGGCCGCGGAGAGTGCCTACGCCGGCATCGTGCGGCTCGTGCGCGAAGCCCAGGAGTCGAAGGCGCCCTCCGTCCGCCTCGCCGACCGCTATGCGCTCTTCTTCGTGCCCCTGACCCTTGTACTCGCCGGTGGTGCGTGGCTGTTCTCCGGCGACCCCGTGCGCGCCCTCGCGGTAGTCGTTGTGGCGACACCCTGCCCCCTGATCCTCGCCGTCCCCATAGCCATCGTCTCGGGCATCTCCACCGCCGCCCGGCGGGGGATAATCATCAAGGGCGGCGGCGCCCTGGAGACGCTCGCCCGCGCCCGGGTACTCCTCTTCGACAAGACGGGCACGCTCACCGCCGGGAGGCCCACAGTGTCAGAGGTCGAGGCGCCTGAGTTTCCCGACGCGAACGAGATGCTCCGTCTTGCCGCCTCTGTGGAGCAGATGTCCCCGCACGTCCTGGCCGCGGCCATCGTCCGCGCCGCACGGGAACGCGCGTTGCAGCTCTCGTTCCCCTCCGACGTCGACGAGGAAACCGGCCAGGGTGTCCGCGGCAGCGTGGACGGCCGGCTCGTCGCAGTCGGCCGACTGGAGTGGGTCACGACCCACAAGCCGGCGCCAGACTGGGTGCGCAGGCTACGGCGTCGTATCGTCTTCGACGGGTTCGCCAACGCCTTCATCGCCGTGGACGGCTCGCTGGCCGGCGCCTTGGTCCTGGAAGACCCCCTCCGCGCGGACACTCCGCGGACGATCCGCGCCCTGCGCCGGGCGGGCATCGAACGGATCGTCATGGTCACCGGCGACCGCGCCGAGGTCGCGGAGACGATGGGTGCCGTGGTCGGCGTCGACCTGGTCCTCGCCGAACGCACCCCCGCCGAGAAGGTGGACGCGGTGCGCGAGGAGATGCCCAACGGTCCCACGATCATGGTCGGCGACGGCATCAACGACGCCCCGGCCCTCGCCGCCGCCGACGTCGGTGTGGCGATGGGGGCGCGCGGCGCCACCGCCTCATCGGAGGCTGCCGACGTCGTCCTGGTCGTCGATCGCCTGGACCGTCTCGCCGACGCGCTGCGCATCGCGCGCCGCGCCCGAGGCATCGCGTTGCAGAGCGTGATCGTCGGCATGGGGCTCTCGGCGGCGGCCATGGTCGCCGCTGCCGCAGGCTACCTGGCTCCGGTGGCCGGCGCCTTCTTGCAGGAAGGCATAGACGTCGTCGTTATCCTCAACGCCCTGCGGGCGCTCGGTGGCTACGGCCCGGCACGGCCGCGCACCGGCCCCGAGGCCGCGCTCACGCAGCGCTTCCAGGCCGAGCACTCGGAGCTGCTCCCCTGGGTCAACCAGATACGCATCGTCGCCGACAGGCTCGACATCCTCGACCCCGCGACCGCGCTGACGGAGATCCGCAACGTCCGCAAGTTCCTCGTCGAGCGCCTCCTGCCGCACGAGGAAGAGGAGGAAGCCACCTTCTATCCGAGGGTCGCCACGCTGCTGGGCGGCGACGACCCCACGGGCACGATGATCCGCGCCCACGTCGAGATCGCGCATCTGACCCGCCTCCTCGGCCGGTTGCTGGAGGACATGGAGCCTAGCGGCACAGTTGTCGAGGACCTGCCGGAACTGCGCCGGGTTCTGTACGGCCTGCATGCCATCCTCCGACTGCACTTCGCCCAGGAAGAGGAGGCCTACCTCTCCCTCGTCGAAGTGCCCGCTGCCGAGGAGGCGCTATCGCGTCCCGCCTGAGACACCCGCCAGGTCTCGCACATGGCTCTCGCTGCCACCTAGGCCGATGCCCAGCTGCTCTGAGAACAACCCTCCGTGAGTGGCGAGCAGCAAGCGAAGCTCGTGGGGACCGACGGTCTTCCCCCGACTCCCAGGGTTCGGGCGCAGCGAGCTTGCGAGTTGCCCCGGTCGGCGCATGTCGGCCCATTCAAGACAGGCTGGCGCCGGCATCCATCTGAGGCCCTTCCTGCCATTCAGCTGCCTCGAAGTACAGATAAGAGGCAGGGAGCCAGCCGACAAGCCTCCCGTCATACCATGAGATCTCAAACCATGAGATCCCCTCCGCGATTATCGGCCCCCGCAAGATCTCGACCTGCTCACGCGTCTTCAGCGCACCCAATGTCCTGCCGACCATGCTCGGCGTGGTCCGCACTCTGACCCCGGCCCAGGCATTCAGGATAGTGGCGTTAGGAAGCTGAACCGGCCGCGGGCTATCATCAGAGCTCTCGCCCGGATCGCTGGCCGTCTGGCCGGTCGCAAGCCACAGTGCCAGCGCTAGCACCAATGATGCAAAGACCACGCGAACAACGACGCTACGCGGCGGGCTGCCGCCCGTTGGGACGGGCCCGACCGGAGCGTTGATCGCCGTTCGCAACGTTGCCATGTCATAGCCTCGCCGGCGCCCGAGGGCTGCTCCCATGCGAAGCGAACCGCAACCGAGGAGAGCTAGCTCCGGGTAGGATGCGAATGATTGTGGATATGACCCTCATGCTCGTGCTCCCGGGTCGGATTCTGATGTGAAGAGTGGGCGTGCTCCAGAGCCGCATGGTTGTGCCGGTGGCTGTGCACCGCCGCCAGGTGCTCGACCTCGCCGCTCGGGCCGCCCTTGGCGTGATGGGTCACATGCAGATGTTCATGCTCGTGGATCGTCTCATCGTGGCCGTGCATCTCAAAGCCGGGGAATGTCATGTTGGTGCCTCCTCTTCTAGCTTGAGGGCAGCAGAGGTGCAGCACAGCCGAAAGACAATAGCGGGATGGGAACCGGAGCCGCATCATCCTGGGGCGTCATCTGGTCCTGCTCCGCCGCCTTCTGGAACGCCGAAATGGCAACTTCACTCTAATCACGACGTGCGGATACGTTGCGTGCCGGACGGCCCCATCGGAGTGTGCCATATGGTCCGTTTGTCGCAAAGGACGCAGCCACGGCGTTCGTAACCGATAAAGACGTAGCGGCGTTCCAGGGGCGCCTGGCGGACGCATGCGTCGGAGCGGAAGTCTGCTCATAGGATAGGCCCCGAGAGTTGGACAGCGAGGCAGCCCCGAAGCCGGAGACAGCGCCGGGGCTGCCTCGCTTTTCCGTCCCCCATTTCCTCCGGCGTCTCACGCCGGAGCGGATCGCTTCGCTCGCGCTGATCGTTCCCTCCGTGATCGCCGTGGGGGTGTTCGTCTACGGATTCATCGGCTGGAGCGCCCTTGTATCGGTCAGCGAATGGAACTCCGTAAAGCCTGATTATACGTTCGTCGGCCTCAGCAACTTCAAGGAGCTGTTCGGCCACTTCCGCTTCCAGGCTGATATCAGGAACACGGTCGTCTTCACGCTGCTGTTTGTCGCCGTCTGTCTGATGATCGGGCTCTTCCTGGCGGCGCTGCTGGACAGGGGCATCACGGGGGCCATGATCTCGGTCGTTATCGCGGCGACCTGGCAAATGTCCGGCTTCGTCATGATCCTGTACCTCGCCGGACTGCGCGCAATCCCCGAGGAGCTGACCGAAGCCGCCCGCGTCCGGGCTGGTGGTCGAAAGCGACCCGTCCGACGGCACCCCGTCTGAATGCATGATAATGTGTCTTATCATGCATTCATGATACCGGAGAGTGTCCCCCATCAGGCTTAACGGGGCAGCGTATGAGCAGTTCCTAATGGGCAGCAGTCAGCTTGCTTTCCCTCATCAGAATACGGCAGCGTGCCGCACTCTCGCGTCGAGGCCGGTGCA
>JAUSFE010000091.1 GCA_030649945.1 Dehalococcoidia bacterium
GTTCAGCGGCCCGCGGTACCGCTGCCCCGTCCGCGGATCGCCGCGCGTCCAGATGATCGGGAACGTGTAGGGAAACGACATCTTAGCCCACCGTCAGGTAGCGCGGCGTGATCACCGCGCGAATCGGCAGCGTCGTGTTGATCGCCGCGTCCGACACGAAGTGGAACCGCGAGCCGAGCGGCGACGCCAGCGGCGAACGCCCCGACCAGTCCGTCGGCAGGCCCGTGACTTCGCCGCTGGCGTTCATGATGTACACGCCGGGCTGCTCGCCCTTCCCGTCGAACAGCAGCCAGTTCGCCGCGCTCGCCTTTCTGACCAGCACGGCCGCCTCGTCCACAGGCAGGAGCAGGACGTAGTCAACGTCCAGCGTGGGGCCGGCCCCGCTGGTCTCCGACCCATACAGCCGCAGCAACAATGCCGAGGCGGCCAACTCATCGGAAGGGACCGCCGCGGGCGGGACCGTCAACGTGCCGACCTGTACGAGAGTGAAGGCCGCCGTTATTGTCACCATGTCCGCCGCGACAGGTGCGACCGTGACGCCGCCAAAGCTCCAGCCAAGCCCGATTTTCGGGGTGGCCGCATTCAGCTTGCATCGCGCCCAGACAGCAAACAGGCCGCCCTTGCTCGCCAGCGTGGAGAGGTTCACCGTGCCGTAGAGGTCTATCGAGCCGCCGCCTGTCATGGTCCTGGCGCCATAATTCCCGGCGGAGGCCGTCGCGTCCACTATCGGGCCGGTAATGCTGGCGAAGTCCTCGCCCTCGAACCACAGCGCGTCCGCCCGCCGATTCTCGCCCGACCGCACGCCCAGCCCCAGCACGGTGCTCACCGCCGATTCAAGCTGCCCGTAGATTTTCGTCAGCGCGGGCACGTCGCCGGGCACTTCCAGAAAGTCGAGCCAGTTGACGCGGTTCTCGAATCCCGCGCCCTCCGGCTGCTCGTTCGCGTTGCGCACCTCGCGCGAGCTGGTCCACGCCGTCTGCGGCGCCGTCGCGGCCTTCGCCAGGAACCAGCGGTCTATCGTCAGCGTGTCGTCCACGTCGGCGTCGGCGGTAGTCTTGACAAAGAAGCCAGCCGTCAGCTCCGA
>JAUSFE010000102.1 GCA_030649945.1 Dehalococcoidia bacterium
GGACCCGGGCTTTCCAGCCGCCAGGCGCCCAGCAGGTCCGGCACGGTCACCGGGTCGCAGGTTTTCCTGATCGAGATGGACCCCAGCCTGTCCCCCCCGACGCCACTGACAATTGCGTAAGTGCCGGTAGAGGCCGACCAGATATGCCAGTAATGGTTGGTGTCCTGCGCGCTGGTCATATAGTTATACTCGAAGATGTTGTTCGCATTCACCGGCCCCTGGCCGAACTGGTTGACGCCGCTGCCGTGGCCGTGAAACATGTTTTGCGCGGTATAGCTCACGCCGTTCATCGAAGTTACGGAGTAAACGCCGTCGGTACCCATGTTCCACCAATTGCTGAAGCCGGCCGGCGTCAGCCGGTTCACCCTTATCCAGTTGCCGCCTTCCTTAAGCAGCATCTGATTGGCGCTCATCTGCGCGAATACCGCCTGCCCGTTCACGGAGAAGTCATTCGTTGACCCGGCCACGCCGTAGCGCGTGGCGGTTTGCGTGGGCGTCGGGCCGCCTTCATTGCCCGAAAAGAGGTTCTGATACACCATCGTCCAGCCGCCGCCGTCGGTGGTCATATCGCACCAGGTCTGGAAAGAGTCTGCCCCGTCGGCCGCTATCCAGTAAAGCCCGTCGCCGGTGGAACGCCCCGCGTCCAGGATGGCCTTGCAGGAAGGCGCGCCCATTACCAGGCTCCCGGTGACGCCGAAAACAGTAACGCCTTTTTTTATGTTCTCCGGAATTAACCCGGCGCTTTTCACGCCCGAGTTATTGTCGTCCTGGTCGAGCCAGTCCATGATCCCGTCATTATCGAGATCGTAATCCAGCGGCTTCCAGGCCCCGCCCGCCGGGCAGGAGTAGAGTTTGTCCTGCGTGGTATTGAAAGCGAAGGAGCCGAGCGCGGCGGCGTTGCACGCCGGCATGGCCGCCGTGGTATAGCGCCCTACCCGCACCAGGCCGTTAACGTCCAGCTTTTGGGCCGGGCCCGTGGTCCCGATGCCTATATTGCCGGAATTTTTCTGGATATAGATAGCCGGAATTTCCGCGCCGCCGCTGAGCGTGCCGATCTCAAGCCGGTCATTAAGGCCGTTATACTTCAGCATGCCGCCGGAATCCGACAGCGCCTCCTCGGTAAGCCGCAGGTACGCGCTGCCCGCGTCAGCCGCGTTCACCCTGGCGGAGGATTGATCCTTACCATCCACCTGCAGCTGGTAATCCGGCTCCGTAGTACCCATGCCGACCCTGCCGTCCGCAGCTATCTTCATGCGCGTGACCGGGGTGGTCGAGCCTATGGGCGTTGTGGTGAAATCAAGCCAGGTGCCCTGCGCCGAGTCGGTAAAATTCTCGGCCGCTCCCGCGCGCATGGCCGCGGTGGGTTCCGGCGGGAAACCGGAGGCGCCGTATCCCGTGAAACTGTGGGCGCCGATAATATTCCCGCTTAAAAGCGGCAGCGGAGCCGCGGCCGTCCCGTTGGCGCGGCGCTCGCGGACGGTGGCGGTCGCGCCGTACACATCGTCAAGGAACAATACGGCGGTGAATATCCCTGATGAAAGATGAAGCGCGGCTTTCGGCTCCGCCGTCCCGATGCCGACCCTGCCCGAGGTGGAGATCACCGCCTTGTAATTCCCGGCCGCGTCGGCAAAACCCGCTATCGCCGGATAGCTATCGCTGCCTCTTATCGTCACGCTCCCGCCGGCCACCTCGAGTTTTGCCCCCGCCGCGGCGCCTATGCCCAGGCTGCCGCTGGTCACGAACAGGTCGCTTGAAACGGTGACCTGCCCCAGGAAAGAGTTCTGCCCGGTAAAGGTTTGCGTGGCCATCAAGATCACCACGGGCAAGCCCCCGCTGGTCTTGCTGTCAATATAGGCCTTATTGACCGCATCCGAAGGCCCGGCCGGCTCCGGCAGCCCGGTTATGATCCCGCCTGAAAGCGTGATGGCAGAGCCGGCGGCCATGTTCAACGCCCCGGCCGCGGTGAAGGAGCTCTTTGCCAGGCCGGCCCCGAACTGCGCACCGCCCTCCACAGCCAGCGCCGCCCCCGGCTCCGCCGTACCTATGCCGATATTACCGCCCATGACGTACAGGTCGCTTGAAACGGTAACCTGGCCCTGGAAAGAGTTCAGACCGGTAAAAGTCTGCGTGCCCGGCAGCACCGCCGCAGGCTGGCCGCCGCCCGTTAAGCCGTCAACATACGCTTTGTTGGCCGCGTCCGAAGGCCCGGCCGGCCCCGGCAGCCCGGTTATGATCCCGCCTGAAAGCGTGATGGCAGAGCCGGCGGCCATGTTCAACGCCCCGGCCGCGGTGAATGAGCTCTTTGCCGGGCCGGCCCCGAACTGCGCCCCGCCAGCCACGTCCAGCGCCGCCCCCGGCGCCGCCGTACCTATGCCGATATTGCCGCCCACAACGAACAGGTCGCTTGAAACCGCAACCTGGCCCTGGAAAGAGTTCCGGCCGGTGAAAGTCTGCGTGCCAGGCAGCACCGCCACAGACTGGCCACCGCCCGTTAAGCCGTCAACATAAGCTTTGTTGGCCGCGTCCGAAGGCCCGGCCGGCCCCGGCAGCCCGGTTATGATCCCGCCTGAAAGCGTGATGGTAGAGCCGGCGGCCATGTTCAACGCCCCGGCCGCGGTGAATGAGCTCTTTGCCAGGCCGGCCCCGAACTGCGCCCCGCCCGCCACATCCAGCGCCGCACCCGGCTCCGCCGTACCTATGCCTACATTGCCCGGCCGGTAAATATCCGGGCCTGTCTGCTGCCACTTGCTGTAAGAGGCGGGGACGCCGCCGAGCCGCAGCTGGCCGGTCAGGTTAATGTCTCCCGCTACGTCCAGGGGGTAAAGCGGCGCCAGGGTACCGATGCCCACTCTGCCGTTCAGGATGAATAAATTACTTGAAACCGTCACCTGGGCCTGGAAAGCGTCCTGGCCGGTGAAGGTCTGCGTGGCAAAAAGAACAGCTGCGCTCAGAGGGCTGCCGCCGAAGGCCAGCTCGGCATACGCTTTGTTCGCCGCGTCGCTGGCGGCTACCGGGGCGGCAATATTTGTCAGCTTATGGCCGCCGGCGCTTAAATTACCCCCAAGGGCGCCCGCGATCCTGATATTGCCGGCCGTAATGCTGCTTACGGTAATAGTGCTGAACGCCACCGTGCCGGGAAACGCATACGCCGCGTTCGCGAAGCTGCCGCCGGCTATGGTCAGGATCGGGAGACCGGTCAGCTGCGCGCCGCTCCCGATAAAAGAGCCGGCCTTCACATTGCCGGAAACCTCCAGCTTTTCCGAGGGGTTTAACAGCCCGAAGCCCGCGCGGCCGGCTATGTAAACATTGGTGGTTATGTTTACCCCGCCATACGGGGTCAGGGCGCTTGCGTTTATGGTCGCAACGCTGACGGCGGCAGGGAGACTTGCCGCGCTCAGGCCGGTGAGCTTAGAGCCATCGCCGTAAAACCCGCCGAGGGCCGTTACGCTTGACGAGGCCAGTATCCCGCCCTGGACGCTTAACTTGTGCGCGGGCACGCTGATGCCGATGCCGAAATTGCCGCCCAGCACGAACAGGCTGCTTGAAACCGTAACCTTACTCAGGAAGGTGTCGCGCCCGGTGAAGGTCTGCGTGCTGTACAATATCGCCGCCTTGCCCACGCCGCCTGTTGCGCTGTCCACATACGCCCTCCTGGCCGCGTCAGCGGCCGCGATCGGCGCGCCGAGGTTAGTCAGCCTGTGCCCGCCGGCGTGCAGATCGCCGCCCAGCGCGCCCGTAACGCTGATGTTGCCGGCCGTAACACTGCTTGCCGTAACAGTGCTCAGCGCCACCGCGCCCGGAAACGCGTACGCCGCGCCCGGAAAACTGCCGCCGGCTATATTTGCAGCCGTGAGATTAGTCAGCTGCGCGCCGCTCCCGATCAAAAGATCGGCCTTAACGCTGCCGGAAACCTCCACTTTCTCGGCGGGGTTTGAAAGCCCGAAGCCCGCCCTGCCGGCTACGTAGATATTGGTGGTGATGTTAACCGAGCTTGACTCGCCCGGGTTTATGTTGACAATGCTTATGGCGGTCGGCATATTGGCGGCGCCTAAATTGGTCAGCCCCGAGCCGTCGCCGTAAAACCCGCCGAGGGCCGTTATGCTCGACGCGGCCAGTATCCCGCCCAGGACGCTTACCCTGTACGCCGGGTCCAGCATGCCGATGCCGACATTGCCGTTCATTACCAGCAAGTCGCTTGAAACGATAACCTGCTCCTGGAAGGTGTTCAGGCCCGTGAAGGCCTGGGTGGCCGACAGGATAGCCATATTCCCGCCGCCGGTGGCGCTGTCGACATACGACTTGTTCACCGCGTCGTTCGCCGAAACCGGCGCGCCGAGATTGGTCAGTTTATAGCCGCCCGCGTTTACGCTGCCGCCAAGCGCGCCCGTGATCCTGATATCGCCCGCCGTAATACTGCTTACCGTGATCGTGCTCATTGTCACTGCGCCGGGAAACCCGTACGCCGCGTCCGAAAAGCTGCCGCCAACTATGTTTGCCGCCGTTATGCCGGTCAGGGCTGAGCCGTCCCCTGAAAACGACACGGCTTTTACCGTGCCCGCAACCTCGAGCTTCTGCGACGGCCCGGTCAGCCCTATGCCCACGCTGCCCTGGCTTGCGGCGAAATAGGCGGAGCCCGTCGACCTTATCACGCCCCCCACGTCCAGCTTATACACCGGGTTCGGTACGCCTATCCCCGTGTTGCCCGTGCCGGAAGCGTATATGTGAATGCCGGCGGTTTGCCATAAACCGGCCCCGGCGGCCGTGTACTGCACGGAGCCGTTCTGGAATATTATCCCCCTCGAGCCCGCGGTAGTAGAAATTATCAGGTCGCCGTCGGTCAGCGCAAAGGAGCCGGCTGCGCCCTCCGCCGTGCCCGAGCGCAGGGCATACAGGGCGTACGGCGTCGATAATAGCGGGGCGGCGGGCAGGGCCGAGCCCCCTATCGTCACCCGCACGAACGGCGCCGCGGCCGACCAGGGGATGGCCGCGAACTCCGCCTCGCCCGGCGTGCCGAGCGGGTACCGGAAAAGACCGCCCGAAACATAGACCTGGGTCGAACCGGAGGTCCAGTAAACCAGGCTCCCGTCGGCGTTCGTTATCTTGAATTCCATCGGCAGGGTGCCGGTATAAATAGCGCCGCTGAGGCGCAGGGAGCCCTGGTAGGTTATGCTTTGCGGCGTGCCCGCCGCGGCGGGCCCAAGCAGCCCACAGCAAAGCGCAACCGGCAAAATAAACTTCACGATCCTGTTCATATGCTCACGCGTAATAACAGCTACCTGAGATAGAGATAACCATTAGAGCCGCCAACAACGCTGTGGCTGTCTGCGGGGAATGTCCCCGCTTGATTCAGTGCATGCTGATAGAGAAACAGATCCGATCCATTAGTATTCCCGGCGTCGCAGCCTTCGCTTCCTATTGTCACGCACCGCCAGCCCTCCGACCCGCCGTGGTTATAAACACCCGCCATGGTGGAGTGGTACGAATAAGTGGCTGACCAGGGACCGGTTGGAGAACAGCTGCACTGCTGCGTCAAGTTGCTAAGGGAGGTACTGACGTTGAATTCACCGGTAACCATCTTGAGGAAGCGCGGGCCCGTCATAGGGTATGCGCTCCCGTCGTGCCAACCCCGGAACACGGTGTCCGCACCGACCATGGAGTTGATTGTAGCGTCCGAGATCTTCGCGCACGCCGCCTGGGTCGGCGATGTTAACGTACCTACGGATGAGCGGCTGTTAGTCCAGCATCCGTTCGTCATGCGGGCGACAAGGGTCCAGCCGCCCCCGTAGCTGGTCATATCGCAATAAGCGGGGAAAGAGTTGACCCCGTCGGGAGCTATCAGGTAGACCCCGTCGCCGGAGGAAAGGCCCGCGTTGAAAATAGCCTTGCAGGAGGCGGCGCCCAGCGTGCCGGTGACGCCGAAAACAGTAACGCCGTATTTTATGTTCCCGGGGAGCAGGGCGGCGGTTTTAACATTG
>JAUSFE010000106.1 GCA_030649945.1 Dehalococcoidia bacterium
CCCACCAGTGGCGGGACGCCGCCCGCATCGAGGAGCTGGGCTACGATTCCGTCTGGACCTCAGAGCACGTCTTCTTCTACTTCCCCACCTTCGACGCCCTCACTACCCTGGCCGCCGTTGCCGCCCTGACCTCGCGCATCCGGCTCGGCACCGCCGTGCTCCTCCTCCCCTTGCGGCCGGCGGCCCTCGCCGCCAAGGAGATCACCTCCGTGGACGTTATCTCCGGCGGCCGCCTCACGCTGGGCATCGGTGTCGGCGGCGAGTATCCGAAGGAGTTCCAGGCCGTCGGCGTCCCGGTCCAGGAGCGCGGCGCCCGCACCGACGAGGCGATACAGGTGTTGCGCCGGCTCTGGACGGAGGACAACGTCACCTTCGACGGCCGCTTCACGAAGCTGGACGGCGTCACGCTCCAGCCGAAGCCGGCCCAGCGCGGCGGCCCGCCGCTCTGGATCGCCGGCCGGTCGGAGGCCGCGATTCGTCGCGCCGGCCGGTTTGGCGATGGCTACCTGCCGTACCTGTTCTCGCCGGAGCGCTACCGCGATAGCCTGGCCGCGGTGAGGCAGGCCGCCGAAGCGGCCGGCCGCGACCCGGACGGCATCGAGCCCGGCCTCTATCAGTTCATCTGCTTGGCGGACAGCTACGAGGAGGCGAAGCGCGTCGCCGCGGCGGACCTCTCGCGCCGCTACAACCAGCCGTTCGAGAGCATCGTGGACCGCTACGTGGTGATGGGGACGGCCGGCGACTGCGCCCGCCGCCTGGCCGACTTCGCGGAGGCCGGGGCGCGCCACTTCCTGCTCGTGCCCATCACGGCGGCGTTCGCGGACTTCATGCCCCACGTCGAACGCTACGCGAAGGAGATCATCCCCAGGCTTCGTCCCGGTTCCACCACCCTGTAAGGCACGGGCCTCGCCCTGCTCTCACGCCGGCGAGACGCGGGCGAAATGTAGGGGCGACCTTCAGTTCGCCCGCCAAGCCTCCGCCCCCGTGTCTATCCGCGCCTATCTGCGCTCACCTGTGGCCAATACCAAGAGGAGGCGTGGCTGCAATCTGTGCCTATCTGCGCTCATCTGAGGCCGATTAGGGGAGGGATGTGGGGCCTACCCGCGGCGCCGTGTCGCGGAGTCAGCGCCCTCCTCGCCGGTCTCCTGCGGGCGGATCATGGTGACAGCGGGCCCCTCGAACGTCCCGCGTCGCGCCTCCCGGGGCCGGGCGGAGCCGTAGCGCAGCCGCTGAAACGCCATCCAGGCCAGCGTGAGATAGATATCGCCCAGCATCAGGAGGTCCTGCGCGATAGAAGGGCCCTTGAACGCCTGACCTGTCGCCGGAGGCGACTCGCCTGGGCGAGAACCGGTTCGAAGGACCTGCCGAGACATGGGAGCCACCGTCCTTCCCACTCCGCAAACCCGCCTGTGAGCGGACGGCCGCACCCCGCGACTAACCTATCCTACATCCATCCAAACGCCTGTCAACCCGCCCCGGATTCGGGCCGGCGCGCAGAATCTTGAGCGTTTCCTGAACGGCGAAAGCAGCCGCTCGCCCTGTCGCCGGAGGCGACTCGCCTGGGCGAGAGCCTGTCGAAGGGCCTATGGCGGCCAGGGGCAGGCGCCGGCGAAGAACGCGGGCTGCCCGTTGAACATTGGCGGCCGCGAGGTTGGGGCGCTGACCCCCGGGCTCAGGGCGTTGATGTCTCCTATGTCGATAACGATAGCGCTGGCTCCCATGCTGGCCAAGTTCCAACGCTCCTCGCTGAGGCGCCCGGCGTCCGGCACCGTGTGGGCGTAGTAGGCGAAGACGCCGTGACCGTCGTCTAGACCGTTGGGGAAGATGAAGCTGTTGAAGTCACCAATGCTCAATGTATTGTTGGGGTCCAGGTCCGCCGGCCAGCCGTTGTTGCCGCACGAATCCTGGTCGTTGGCGGTGGTGCCGGCGGCGTATATCGCCATCTCCTGCGCGCCCGTCCAGCCGTCGCCGTCGCAGTCGAAGAGATCGCTTGCCGGTGAGGGCAGCGCCTCATTGAACGCCAGGTCGCCGTCGTCGTCCCCCGCCAGGTCCAGCCGCTCAGGGCGCTTGCCTGCGTCCATCGGATCGCTGTCGCAGGGGCCCTCGGCCGAGTCTTCAACCCCGTCGCCGTCGTCATCGGTGTCGCAGGCGTCGCCCAGGCCGTCCATGTCCAGGTCGGCCTGGGTGCCGTTGGCGTTAGTCGGGCAGTTGTCCAGGGCGTTCGGGATGAGGTCGGCGTCGCCGTCCATCTGGTGACAGATGAGCCCGTCCACGTTATCCGTGGGCAGCAGGCCCAGGGAGGCCGCCGTCCGTATCACCGTCGGCGCGAAAACCAGCCCCCTGGTGCCCAGGATGTCTGCCGCGCTGAAGAAGGGCGCGCCGACGACCGACGCGGAGCCGGGGGCCAGGGAGAACATGTACATATCGCCGGCGGGGCCCGCCACGCTCATCGGCAGGTCGGGCACCATGTTGCCGTTGATGTCGAACCAGCAGAGGGCGTCCATGTCGTCGCCGCCAAAGACCAGGCCGAGGGCGATACCGGGCACGGCGATGCAGGGCGGAGGTCCGGCCGGCGGCCCGGCGCCGGGACAGCCGGCGGGAAGGCACGGGGGCGACGCCAGAGTGCCGGGGGGTACCAGAATGCTACCGGCGTCGGCCGGGGGCCCTCCCAGGCAGGCGGCCGGGGCCGGGGCGATACCGGGGAGGATCAAGGACCCGGCGGCGACGGTCATCGCCGGACAGACGGTGGGAATCGGCACGCTGCCGCCGTATGTGCAGGGGCCGGGGGCGCCCGTAAACTCAGCCAGGGCGTCGATGTCGTCCAGGGGCGGTACAGGTGGGTAGGCCGGGTCGGGAGCGATGAGCCCTAGCGTTGCCTCGTCACAGAGCACAATCCCTGGGCAGCCGGGGGCCTGCACGTTGCAGGCCGCCGGCGCTCCGGCGGTGGTGAATATATCGCCCTGGGCCTCGAGAGCCGCCGCTTGCGAGAACACGGTCGGCGCCGGCCCGCAGGCGACGCCCACCGTACCGGGGGCGGGCACAAAGGGCGGGAATACATTCGGGGGCGCGGCGCTAACGGAGAAGTCGAAGTCCGAGGCGAGGCCTACCGTCTCACGAAACGAGAGCCCGTCCAGGTCGTCGGTGAACGGGCCGCCCAGGTTCAGGCTGGTGCTGATCGGATTGGTCATGGCGGTGGGGTTGAGAAGGGCGGGGGGGACGCGCGCAGGGCAGGGCCCCACGCCTCCCAGGGGTGGCGCCAGGATGTCGGCGGAGGTGCAGGTGAGGAACGCAGGCCCGGCACCGATCAGGGCCGTGATGTCGGCGGCGCCGGGGGCGCTGGTGCGCACGGAGAACACAGGCATGCCGCCTAAGCCGGGGGTGGCGTCGCTGGTGCCGGCAGGGTTCAGAACGAACAGGAACGCCGCAACGGCGAGGATGACCGCAAAACGAATCGAGCGCATGCCGCACCCCCTTGGAATCCAAGCCTGAGGGGGATCAGGACGGATGCAAGCAAAGGTGCTTGGGGAACCGGCCCGCCCCCCAGCCTTTCGAACGCTGCCATTCTACGCCCTTCCCACGGTTTGTCAAGCCTTAGGACGACCCCTTTGGCGCGACTTTCACATGTTTTGGCCCCTCGTGCCGCCTCCACCTTCCACCTCGCCCCGCTATCGCGCTACGCTGGCCCTGGCTCCCCGCCGTAGCACCTTAACGTCGTGGCCCCGTCTGGAGCCCCAGAAAACAATCAGCGCATTACGCGCCGTCTCAGCTTCAAACGCCGCCGGAAATCGAAAATCCACGGAAAATCAATCAAACGACAGATACGGAAACCCGCAAACAATCAACGACCCCTATCTGGCCTCTGCCCTTCCCCTTCCCCCTTCCTTCTTCCTCGCGGGCAGCGGGGCGGATGCGCGGCCGCCCCTGTCCACCGTCCACTGTCCGCTGCTATACTGGAGCCCACGGGCTCTCCTGGGCCTGTCGAAGGAAGGTGGCCCCCAATGGCTGTCGAAACGGGAACTGATACCGTCAAACGCGGCCTCGCCCAGATGCTGAAGGGCGGCGTCATCATGGACGTCGTCACGCCGGAGCACGCCAGGATCGCGGAGGAGGCCGGCGCCTGCGCCGTCATGGCCCTGGAGCGCGTCCCCGCCGATATCCGCGCCGCCGGCGGCGTCGCCCGCATGGCCGACCCG
>JAUSFE010000113.1 GCA_030649945.1 Dehalococcoidia bacterium
TGGCGGAGCTGTGCGCCGTCCTCTCCAGCCTGGCCGGCGCGCCGATCCGGCAGGACCTGGCGATCACCGGCTCCGTGAACCAGAAGGGGGAGGTGCAGCCGATCGGCGGCGTGAACCAGAAGATCGAGGGGTTCCACGACGTCTGCCGGGCGATCGGCTACGGCGGCCAGCAGGGCGTGATTATCCCCGGCCGCAACCGGAAGAACCTGATGCTGCGCGACGACGTGATCGAGTCCGTGCGAGCGGGCCGCTTTCGCGTCTACGCCGTGGACAGCGTGGGCGAGGCGATGGAGATGCTGACGGGGCTCCCCGCCGGCGAGCGGCAGCCGGACGGCGCCTACCCGGAGGGGAGCGTCAACGCGCTGGTCGACGCCCGCCTGCGCCAGATGGGCGAGGCGATGCGCCGCTTCGGCCGGCCGCCGAAGGCCGAGGGCGAGGGCGAGAAGGAGAACGAGGACCAGGCGTAGGGGCGGACGGTGGGAGCGACGCTTCTCTCCCCAGCCGCCGACAGGGTGGATCTGGCAAACAGGGAAGGTAGCAGGGGAAGCCTGGCCACGGCAGGTCCTGACCGATATTCACTCTTCACTCGCAGACGTCAGGAATGATGCGTTATCGACCGGGTCTCCATCCGCACCCACTCGGACAACCTGGGTGCGCGCAACCCAGTCATGTAAGAACCTTCGTTGGAGTAGCGCGAAGGTCGCTGCTCCGGTGATGCATATGAGGCTTAAGATCAGCGTCAGAGACTCCCACCTGTCACTGCTCACGGGCGATGTCAATACAGCATAGATAGCCACTGCGGGGACTGGCAGGAATAGCCAAAAGGTGGCGGCGCGAACGAGACACTGCCACCATCTGGGATGAGCTCCATCGAGTCGTATGACGCGGAGTCCGAGCGCGGATTTACCTACGGTTTTCTCCCAACGTGCCACACCTACGAAATCGTAGAGAATGGGGCTGACAGTGCCGAGGAAGAGCGCACTGCCGGCCAGGACGAGGATTACAGCGGCCACGAATCCTTCCGGGTAACAGGCAGGATTATCGGTAGGACAGTCGCCTGCGACTAGGATGAACCCAAACCCCCAAAACGCGATGAGTGCGAATCCTACGAGCCAGCCGTCGATGAACCGGGCTGCCGCGCGCCGGCCGAGAAGGGCTACGTCAGCCTTGTGGGTCGGTTGATCTGCGGTCGCCATAGCTTGCCCTGCGCGAATAGCGTCCCCTGTTAGAGAACGCGGAGGAGGGGCCCTTGTTACAGACGCACGACTTGTAGGTACCTAGTCCGGCGAGGGCAGCCCCTCCAGCTGGCGCAGGCGGCAGGCCAGGTTGAGGACGGCGTTCAGGCTGTCGTCGCTCAGACCCAGCAGGGTGACCGTCATCTGGCGTAGGGGCGCATGGCCATGCGCCTCCTACTGCATCCGCAGCACGGGCGTGGCGTCGTGCCAGAGCCCTTCCAGGTCGTAGTGGTCGCGCTCCTCGCGGCCGAACAGGTGGACGATGACGTCGCCGTAGTCCAGGAGCACCCAGCCGGAGCCCGCTTCGCCCTCGCGGCCCATCGGCTTCACGCCGTCGCCTGAGAGCCCCTCGTCCACCGACTCCAGCATCGCCTCCAGCTGGCGG
>JAUSFE010000121.1 GCA_030649945.1 Dehalococcoidia bacterium
GGGGGTGTGCATCGCGCCGTTCGTGATCGGCTCGTCGATGTACAGGTCCCCGTTGCGGATCTTGAGGTTGAACCCGCAGTTGGGGTTGGTGCAGGCCCAGGCCTTGAAGTAGATGGACGCGCCCTGGCTGCCGAAGTCCGAGAGGGGCCCGAGGTCGCCCACGTCGCACTTCTGACACTTGGGGAAATTCATCGCCATAACCACTTTACCCCTCCCGCCTTGAGCTTCTGGACTCGGAGTATAGCAGAGGGATTTCGCCCCTGACAAGGGCAATTCTGCAAAAGCCGAGCGACTTCTCCGACTTTCCGGCGCTTACCTGCACCCGGCTTTGTCCTCCTCAGCGGCCGCTTCGGGTTCGGCCTACGCCATCCTCGTCCTGGCCGTGCTCCTGTTCGCCACCATCTACGAGGGATGGCAGATATTCCTCGTTCTGCCCCTGTTCAGCCTGGGCTTCGGCGGCGTCATCCCCGTGCGGCCCGCCTTTCAGGCCGAGGTGTTCGGCATGCGCGCCTTCGGCGCTATCCAGGGGCTGGTGTTCACTATCGCCACCTTCGGAGGGGTCATCGGCCCCGTCCTCGCCGGCTGGATGTACGACCAGACCGAGAGCTACCGCCTGTCCTTTGTGGTCCTGTCCGCCATCGGCTGTTGAAGTTCCGCATCCCAACCGGCTACCAGAAATGAGTAGCTGGACGGTGGACCCTCAAGTGGCGTCTCCGGGTTCAAGAGCTTAGCAGGCGGACCACACGGTGGGCTTGGTTCCAGGCCCCGCTGACCGTGCTGTGGGCGAAGATGACCAGGTGGTAGTAGCCGGCGGGCAGGCCGGTGACGTCCAACGCGTAGCCCGAGTTAGTGAACTGGCTGCCAAAGGCGGCCCCCACATCGGGGCGGGAGAGGCCATAGGTGGCGGCCAGCCCAAGGGCTGGCGGCCCGGAGATATTGCCGGAGGCGTCGGAAGGGTAGGCGTAGATGTGCACGGCGTTGACACCGGTGCCCACGGCGGCTGCCTGGTCGATGGCCCAACCAGCCACCGGGAACGGCTGCTGCACGGTGGCCCCCTCAAGTGGCGTCTCCAGGTTCATGAGAGGCGTTGGCACGCGGATTACGCGGTGGGCCTGGTTCCAGGCCCCGCTGACCGTGCTGTGGGCGAAGATGACCAGGTGGTAGTAGCCGGCGGGCAGGCCGGTGACGTCCAACGCGTAGCCCGAGTTGGTGAACTGGCTGCCAAAGGCGGCCCCCACGTCGGGGCGGGAGAGGCCGGAGCTGGCGGCCTTACCCAGTGCGTATGGCCCTGTGGGTTGACCGGAGGCATCGGCGGGGTAGGCGTAGACATGCACCGCATCCACCCCAGGCCCGCTCGCCGCCGCCTGGTCGATGGCCCAGCCGGCGACCAGGAACGGCTGCTGCACGGTGTCGTTGGGGTTGGGGGTGTCCAGGGCCATGATCCCCGGCTGCAGCGCGGTCACGTCCGCCAGCAGTGTCCGGCTGTCCTGATACACGCTGACCTGCCCCTGCGAGTCCTTGGCCCGCACGTGGAACGTGTAGTGCCCCCCCTGCAGAAGCGTGTAGGCGGCCTGCGTCGCCGCCGTCCAGGCGCCCCAGGCGGGCTCGCGGGCCGCGTTGAACCCGCTCTTGTAGACCACGAGGCCATCGCCGTCCAGGGACCAGCCCTCCATGTAGTAGGAGTACTCCGAAGGACCGCTGCCGCCGCTCCCCTGCCAGGCGTAGCTGACGTTGCGGTCCGTGCGCATCCCTTCCGCCGGCGCCGAGGTTATCGCCACCGTCGGAGCCGAGGAATCGGCCAGGCGGCTGGCAGTGTCGCTGCGCAGACCCGGCAGCAGCGCGTACAGGCTGTTCCCCGGGCAGGCCGTTGCGAACGTGTCGCGGTGACCGCAGACGTTGGGCAGACCGAGGCGCCAGGTGTCGTTGGCCTTGAGGAAGTCGGTCGAGGCCTGGGGGTTCATGCCGTGGCGGCTGCACTCCCAGGCGAGGACGTCCCTCAGCCTGGACAGCGCCGCGCTGCTGGGCGAGACGCTTTCGAAGGTGCCCAGCATGGCGATGCCGCTGCTGCCGTGGTTATAGGAGGTCGAGTGTCCCGCCACCACGTCCTCGCTCACCAGCTCGCGTCCGCCGGGCCCGTCGTAGCCCGGCCCGTCGCGGCCGCGGCGCCCCTCGTAGGAGTTGCCGAACTGGTCTATCAGCCAGCAGTAGCCGATGTCGCCCCAGCCCTGCGTGACCGCGTGGTAGGTGTAGATCGCGCGCACGTCCGCCTGCGCCTGCGACACGGTGGAGTAGGCGTTGCCGGTGGCGGTGTGATGGACCACGGCCTTCTTGGTCGGCACGTAGTCCCGGGGCCAGATCTCGCCGCCGCTGTTGAAGCGCAGCGCCTCGTTCGCCCCCCAGGCCTCGCGGCTGTAGGTGAGGGGCTTCGTCGAAGGCGCCGCCGACGCCGCTACGGCCAACGGCGACGTCAGCCGCCCGTCCTCCGCGTTGAGCACGGTCACCGTCACCGACTCGATCTCTGCGGGCCCCTTTCCGTCCTCCAGGCGGGCGCGAAACTGGAGGTGCTTAGCCCTTTCAAGCCGGATCAGCGCCCCGAACAGCTCCGCCGAAGGCTCCCGTCCGTGGCCCGCCTCCAAGATGACCGGCTGCCATTCGCTCCATTTCACGCCGTCGGGGGAGCCGCGCAGCCAGAAGGAAACGGCGGGCGGCGCGCTGCCGCGCCAGTGCACGCCGGCGTGGGTGGCGGGGAAGGGGGAGCGCAGCTCCGGCGATACGTACTCGCCCGGGCCAGAATGCGCAAGGTTGAGCCTGCCGTCCCCTATTCTCACCCCGGCTAGACGCCCGCCGGCCAGCTCTCCGGCGCGCAGTCGCAGGTGCTCCGTCATCACCACCTGGCCCGTATCCGCCGCCGCACGCGGCGCCCACAGGCGTCCTGTCCAGCGGTCGACCAGGCCGATTGCGGCCAGGCCCAGGGAACCCTTCAGGAAGTTGCGTCGGCTAAACCAGGGCGACACGATTTCATCTGTCCTTCTGCACAGCCTGCAACTTGTAGAAACGCAGCGCCAGCGTCTCCGTTAGCCGCCCTACTCCGAGACTGCCCCCCAGCTAGCCGCCCTCTCCGGCTCCAACCGGATCAGCGGCCGCTCCTCCAGCGCCATCGTCCGGTACTGTGGGTACTTGCGCCGCAGCGCCGCCACCGCCTGCGCCTTCTCGTCCGCGTCCGTGACCAGCGAAGCCCTTCCCCGCAGCAGCACCCAGGCCAGCCGCTCCCAATCGTCATTGTAGCGGTCGAACACCAGCGCTACCTGCGGCTTGGCTTCGATGTTGCGAAGTATCTGGAGCGGGCGATGGGGATCGGGCAGACGCCCGCCCGTCTGGGCGAACCCACGGCCCTCTGCTTGGGAAGAACCCTGGTCGGCCTAATTGTTAAGGCTACAGATTCGAAAATCGGGGTGAAACCGGGGTAAGAACAGGGTGAAATGAGGCCTCTGGACGGTCGCGGTTACCCTCGGTGCTATACGGAGGCTGGCAAGACCTGACCCCGACGGGCAGCAACGGCCAGCCCGATGTCATTCATCGCTCACCGGTGAGCAGAAGTCAAGAGTCTGGTGCCAGTCCCTGAGCGAGTCCAAGCGACGCGGCCCTCCCACAACGGGTGCAAACGGGCCTGATCTCAGCACGTGACACTAAGGCAGATGGTAATTATCCCCTTGACGTAGGTACTCATTCATGATACGCTATCCCCGAAAGGTAGGTAGCAGCCATGAATAAGTACACGATCCGAGACTTCGACAGGGACTTCCCCGACGACGGCGCTTGTCTGGATTGGCTCAAGGATTTCCTCTACCCCGCCGGAATCCCCTGCAAGGTCTGCGGCGAGGTCACTAAGCACTACCGAGTTAAGAGCCGCCCATCCTACTCTTGCAGCCGTTGCGGCCACCACGTTCACCCGATGGCTGGCACGATCTATGAGGACAGCCGAACTCCGTTGAAACTCTGGTTCTACGCTACCTACATCATGGCGCAGACGCGCTGCGGCATCTCGGCCAAGCAGTTGCAGCGGGAGACGGGCGTCACCTACAAGACGGCGTGGCGCATGTTCCGGCAGATTCGTAGCCTGCTTGACGAGCCTACCGCGCCGATGAGTGGCCAAGTCGAGGTCGATGAGACTTACATGGGTGGCAAGCGTAAGGGGCGAATCGGACGCGGGATCGACAAGACGCCCGTCGTCGGCGTGGTTCAGCGTGGCGGCAGGGTCGTGGCGACTAAGACGCCGGACGTAACAAGAGCGACTGTGCTGCCGTTGATCCGTCAACATGTCATGCCGCGAAGCATCGTCTACACCGACGAATACCGGACGTACAACACGCTCCCCGCGCATGGTTACGCGCATCACCGGATTCACCACAGCTCGAAGGTGTACGTTCGGGGCGATGTTCACACCAACACCATCGAAGGCTTCTGGTCGCTCGTGAAGCGGGGGATTGGTGGCGTGTACCATTCTGTCAGTGACAAGTATCTACAGTCCTACCTCAACGAATACGCTTTCCGGTACAACCACCGGGAAGACGAGCGCCCCATGTTTCAGTCTATCCTTGCTCGGATTCAGAAGGCTTAATCTTCCGACTCACCCTTCGGAGCGCCGCCTGAAACGTCCTGCGGGTTACCGCCTGTGGCTGCGTCTCCCTCTTCGGCTTTGGCTTCGGCTTCTTTACGCTCTGCCTCCGTTGCTGCGCGTGGCGTTCTGGCATCAATTTCCTCCACTAAGACGTTACCAAGTTGAATAGCATCTTCGCGGATGAACTTAAATTCAACCTGGCGGCTAGCGTAGTACATACTGTTAAGCTCTTGAACTACCTTCGACTGTGGCCAAAAGGCCATCGGTCCCTGACTCGTGATGTACCAGAGGTCTGTAGTCGTCCCCACTCCCGGCGCCTCCTCCGCGCGCTTCTTTGCGAAGAACGTAATACGCATTGCCTCAATCCAATTGGTTTTAGGGCTGTACAACGCATGGGCGAATTCGGCTTCCGCATGCTCGGCCCCGATCCCAATAGCGCAAAATCCGGTGCCATCCCAAGCGCGTTCCCAACCGGCTCCTTCTATGGTGTAGATATGAGCATTGATACCATCGAAGCCAGCAACAATAACCTCGCCCAAATCCTGTTCGTCGTCCGCGATCAGGCTATTCAGCCGCTCGAAGAAATCAGGAGTCCATTCCTTCTGACGAGCGATAAAGTTGTCCAGGGTGAGATTGTATCGCTGAAGAAAGAGGCTCTCAACGTCCCTGCGACGAATAGACTGGATTTCCTCAGCAAGTGCTTTGACCAAGTCTTTAACCGAGCAGTCTATCTTCACGCGCTCACACGCATTCTGGTACGCCAGCAAAAGAGAGTCCACCGAACCGGACATGAGCACGGCTAGATTGTCACGATACCAGATCGACTTTGTCTGATCGGCAAACTCGTACTCTCGTATCCGCCTAGCCGTTATCATGCGATCAGAGGCCAGAATGATAACCGGATGCTGAATGCTGTTGGCATCCACAAAGGTTGACAAGGCAGCTATACAGACTGTCATAGGCCGTCGCCTCCTCCGCCGCCTAGTATACTGCTTACGCCCCCCTACGTGAAGGGGATAGTTACCAGACTTCATAGTGACACCTCCAGTCGGCTGACATTTGCTTCTTGGCGGCAGAGCATGGGTTGAACACAATGGGCTCAGGTCGCCCCAATGCCTATTGCTTGTGCACATATCCCTCGCTTCGCCGTCGAAGTTGAGCGGCAGCGCCGAAGTGATATCGCCACCCGCTCGGTCTTGATCGGCGAAGGCGGTGTATTCGACTACTCCCTGGGCGCCGAGACATCGGGCGTCCGACGCGGAATGCGCATGTCGGAGGCGATTGGCCTCTGCCACCGAGCGGTGGTGCTGCCCCCGGACCTGCCACACTACCAGCGCCGGTTCGATGATGTGCTGGACTTCTTCGGCGAGCGCAGTCCGGCGGTCGAGGCCGGCGGGCTTGGCATCGCTTACCTCTCCCTGGAGGGCCTGCCGACTAAGCCGCGGCCGTTCGCCGAGGAGCTAATAGGCGGCCTCCACCGGCGGTTGGGCTTTCGAGCCTCCACAGGCGTTGCTGAGGGTAAGTTCGCAGCCCGTGTAGCCGCGCAGACCACACAGCCCGGCCTCGTGAAAGAGATTCCGCCGGACGAAGAGGCGGCTTTCCTGGCTCCCCTGCCCGTCGATCACCTGCCCATGAGCGACTCGATGCGCTGGCGGCTGCGTCTTCTGGGGTTAGAGATGATGGGCGACATCGGCCGCCTGCCCCTGGGTGCGTGCCAGCAGCAGTTTGGGCCGGAGGGTAAGCGGTGCTGGGAGCTGGCCAGCGGCATTGATGACGAGCCCCTGGCGCCGCGAATGAGGGAGGAGACGATAGTGCGGCGGCTTCAGCTACCGGCGCCGGCCGTCACCCTGGAGGCGATCGCCATGGGCGTGGAGCGGCTGGTCTTCGCCGCCTACGGCGACCCCGGCCGCAAGGGGCGATGGGTGCGCAAGGCGGTAGTGCGGGCGGTGCTCGATGGCGGTGGTTCCTGGGAGCTGCCCGTCTCCTTCCGCGAGGCGCTTCTTGATCGCTTTGACGCACGTGTGTTAGCTCGTGCTTTCGCAGAGAGTCGGTAAGCCGTCCCTCGACAAAGATGTTGTGGCCTAGCGTAATGGCATCAGCGTTATGGTAGAGTCCTTGACATCGCTGCCTTTCTGACCCACGAAGTCGCGGCATTCCTCCCAAAGGGCGCAACCCGCCATTGCCGCACCGTCTGGTCAGTCTCGTTTACCCAAGTGATGCCTGCACCAGGATCGCAACCCGCGAATGCGAGACTCACGACGATCAAGGCGGGAATGACTAGCCTCCGCATGTCACCGGCTCGCCAGAATCTCCAAGACATTCGTGTCATGTAGGCAATCATCAATGTTGACGATGCCGCTGCCGCAGAGCGCCACGGACACCAGTCCGCTGCCGCCACTAACCGCTAATCCATTTGCGCGGTTTCGCTGCTGCCTGCTTTGGCAATTTCGCGACTATCTGCTTCGCCTCGTCGTTGGGCGGACACTTCACCGCGCCGTCCGGCACCTGACTGACGGTCTACGCGCATCTCATGACTTGGGCCACGGACGGTCATCCCGCCACCCTCATTCTGGCCGTTATCTTGAGTACGATAATGTCTGTTTGCGTACTCATGAGCCCACGCCCCTAGTTCTCTTCCACACCGACGGCGACGAGGGCGGCTAACTGGCCCTGCACGTCCCTCTCGCGGTCGCGGTAGAACCAGGTCGCTGTGCCTAGAAAGCAGATGGCCGTCGACTGACGACCATCTGATCTAGCCCTCTTCTGTATCTGGAGCGGGCGATGGGGATCGAACCCACGGCCCTCTGCTTGGGAAGCAGATGCTCTACCACTGAGCTACGCCCGCTCCCGGTCCGCCACCCAATTACAGCAGCGACTCGGTGGTGCTGTCAACATCGAGTCTGCTCCAGTCCGCGACTGGAGCTTGCGGCCCGCCGAGCTACCAGTCGCCTATGCGGAGAGTCGCCCCTAAGGGCGACTCTCGTCTGTTCCTCGTCTTGGATATCGGGAAGCGTTACATCAGGAGGCCTCAGGCGGTCGCTCTGTCACTTCACCAGCTTTAGCGGGACATCGTGCTGAATAAGGGGGAGACCTATGTTCGCTCCGGCGCTATCCCATACCGCCGCCGCGATGGTGTATGTGTCGCGCACATAGAGCTTCGTCCCCCAGTTGTAGATGAACTGGTCGTTCGCAGGATCGTAACGGAAGCGGTTCCCGGCATCAGGCTGCGTGCTTGACAGCACTTCCGTGGTGACGTCGCATACGACGATGACCAGGCCCGTCTGAGTGTACAACCTGACAAGGCCGCTGCTGGCGAGGAGCCCCGCCTGGGCGTCAGACACCAGGGTTAACACGCCGCCGCAATCCCAGTAGAGGCGGAACTTGACGGGAATCGTACTCCCGCGCTTAAAGGCGCTCATGCTGGTAGCCGGATCGTTGATGGGCTGCTCGAACTTGACGATCTTCAGGTTCTCTTCATCGATCAGACCGTCGCCGTCGTCATCGATGGCATTGCAGGGCAGTTCGGGGTCGCAGGCGTCGCCCAGGCCGTCGCCGTCGATGTCTGACTGGCCGGGATTGGCGTCGGCGGGGCAGTTGTCGCCGGCGAAGGTGGAGATGCCGTCAGCGTCGGGGTCCGGGCAGCCGTCGCTGGCCACCGTCGTGCCGAGCGGCGTGAAGGCACACAGGTCGAAGCCGTTGGCCACACCGTCGCCGTCTACGTCGGGGTCGCAGGCGTCACCGATCCCGTCGAGGTCGAAGTCCTCCTGGAGGGGGTTGGCGTCGAAGGAGCAGTTGTCGTCGGCGTCGAGGACGGTGTCGTTGTCGTCGTCCGTGTCCACGCAGTCCGGCGAGCCGTCGCCGTCGTTGTCCGGCGACAGGTCCGTGCCGTCCAGCGGGTCGGAGCCGCAGGCCACCTCGTCGGCGTCGGACTGGCCGTCGTTGTCGTCGTCCGGGTCGCAGGCGTCGCCGACTGTGTCGCCGTCGAAGTCCTCCTGGAGGGGGTTGGCGTCGGCGGGGCAGTTGTCGGAGGCGTCGGGCACCTCGTCAGCGTCGGCGTCCGGGTCGCCCGTTACGAGAACGTCATCGACCCGCGCGCGGTCAGCGTTCTCGCCCGTGTCGCCGAAGAAGCGGATGTCGATGTCAGCGCCTCCCACGGCGGGGAGGGTCAGGTCGACGGCGGAGGTCGGGTTGGTGATGCTGTTGTTGGCCAGGTCCTGTGTGACAAGGGTGGTCCATGTCCCGGACGAAGACAGCTTCCACTGCACCACCAGGTCGCCGTCGTCGGTGGTGTCGTTGTCCGTGTCCTGGCCCCACTTGTACTTCAGGTGGATGTTCGTCCGCCCCGCAGTGCTGATGCCCGACTTGGTGATCATGCAACCGTTGCGCAGACGTGCATAGCCGTCGCCGCTGAGGTTCATAAGGGCGCAGTCGGAGCCGTCGCCATCCCCGTCCGTCCAGAGCGCGTCGCCGGGCGCTGCCCCCAGGTTGTTATCGTTGGAGCCGGCGTTGTAGAAGCTGTCGGCGAAGAGGATAGTGCCGTCGTTCGCCACGACGGCGCCGGGCATCGTGAATGTAGGGCTGGCGCCGGTAGTGCAGTCGGTGCTGTTGTAGGCGATGATGTAGACGTTGTAGATGCCGGGCGTTGTGGGGGCCGTCATACTGGCCGTCTCGGTGGATGTGCCGCTGGAGGTGTGGTCCGGGGTGTCCGCGCAGGTGACGGCGCCGGCGGTGGTGCTTATCCGCCAACCGGTGGACAGCCAGTCGTTGTCCGCACCAGATCCGGTCGTCGACACGTTGACAATGGCGCTGATCGCCGCGCTGGTGGAGACCAGGATATTCGTCAATGACCCGTTTAATGTTACGGAGTTTACGGTGCGGCTGTCCGTGAAGGTGGAGGTGGCCAGGATGTTGCCGGCGCCGTCCAAGACGTCCACGGTGTACACGCCTGTTATGCCGTCCAGGATGTAGTCGTAGGTGAAGCTGCCACCGCCGGCGGTGGTCACGGTGTCGTAGGCGGTGGGCCAGGGATCGAAGGAGCCGTCGCCGGTGACCACGGAGCCGTCGGGGCGGGTTACGCGCACCGTCACGTCGCAGGACGGCTCGTAGCCGCTTCCCGTGATGTGGACGGTCTCGCCCGGAGAGTAGTCCGGCTTGTCTGTGACGACCGTCTCAGAGCCTATCTGAGAGCAGGCGGCGTTCGCCCGGGCAGCCCCTGAACCTAATCCCTGAATAGCAGCGAGCGCGAAAACCGCCGCAAGCGCCAGGGCAGCCAGCACCGTCTTCATATCAAACCCTCCCCGAGACCCTGTGTATTCAGAACGCACCAAAATGCAATGACGGCGGGCGCGCCATGCCGAGTGTGGATAGCTGGCGTCGTCGGCATTCCGTTCATGAAGACTTTACGATAATGAACACGCGCGCAGCACAAGAAATGTATAGGGGTTTAGTTAGAGCCATCGCTGCTTGGTACTAGCCTTTCACAGTGGAGAGGAGTCGGTCAGTTAACCGAAGGTTAACGTGGGTTAAGATATGGTGAATCGGGCTGGGCGGGGCAGTGAGAACCGCCGCTCAATAGCCGATAACTGTGCTGGTTTCGCTCAGGGTCGCACGATTGCGGGCACGCCGCTTAGGCCGGCAGACTTGGGAAGCAGATGCTCTACCATTGAGCTGCGCCGCTTCTCAGGGTGGAGTGGCCGCGTGTCCGTCGTCAGGGCAGTGCCGCGCCCTACGCCACTCCCGCGCCCTTGCGCGCCTCCCAGGCGTCCTGCGCCTTCAGCGCCCGCCGGATGCTTTCCCCCAGGGCGAAGCGCAGCGGCTCCGGCGGCAAAGGTATCACGCCGCGGTTCACGAAGAACAGCTCCGTGAACTCCGTCTCGCGCTCCAGCACCAGGTCGCGCATGATCTGCCCCGCCATGTTCATCATCGCCACGCCGTGCCCGACGCAGCCCAGCGAGTA
>JAUSFE010000126.1 GCA_030649945.1 Dehalococcoidia bacterium
AGGGGGGCTCCGGCAGGCGGTTCGTGGATAACCTGATGGCCACCGCCAACCGGGACAGGCTGGCCATCTGTGTACAGCCCGTGGGCTTCGGCGATAGTGGATCAGAGACTGCCGCCGCGGAGTTGCAAGCGCTCGCGAAGCCCGTCATCGAAGGGGCGCTGGCAGAGGCGCGGGACCACCCGCAGTGGGATGCCAGGGGAGGGTCCGGGCCGTTGCCACCCGTGGTGGATGGGGGGTGTCCGGCAGGACCGGCACCGACGCGATCTGCCCTCCCGCGCCCGGTTGAACACATATCGGGCCATCGCGTTAGAGAGGCAGGATACTACACGGTCTTCGTGTTCATTGTTCCCGATGCTGATCTCGACCAGTTGCTGGGCGGCTCTACGATCAGAACTGCCAACCAGGAGACCATCTGCGACCGTGACGTCTGTAACCCGGTCAGCTGGGCCATCTATCTGAAGCCTGGTGACCTGCAGGATCCCTCCTTCGTCACCAACGTGGTGGAACGGGTCCTGGGGCTCGAGCCGTGGCGTTAGACAATCGCCACGCCGCGGGTGGTGACCCGGTCGAAAGCCGCCACAGGACCGGATGGCGAAGCACGTTCGGGCGGTTGCTGAAGCCCTCGGCATGGGTCGCCAGGATGACCGCCGGCATTCTCCTGGGGCTGGCGGTCAGAGTGCTTCTCCCGTCTGAGGCTTCCGAGGCTTCCCACCCGATGAACCCTCTCGGGTACCTCAAGACCATGAAGACTCTCCAACCCGAGGACGTCTGCATGCTGGTAGTAGCCGAGCCTGGCGAGCCGTTCATCGATCCGGGTGTGGCTATTGCTCGTCTTAACGATACGCTTATTGGCCACCCCGGCCAGAGCTGGAACCGCGTAGGCAGTGACCGCATTTGGTTTTCGGGACAGGACGTAGACTGCAGCCTTCCCCCCCTCAAGTTCAAGGAAATTCGGTATGAAGTGAGACCTGTGACAGACTGCGACACCAGCGGACAGGCCAGTTGCGCTCATGGAATTGGGGTTCCGGTTAACGGTGGATATGATAACTACACGGTGCAGATATACACCCTGGACTTCATCAACCCGAACCTGTACCAGTACGTAATCAATCACGAGACGGGGCACGTCTTCGGTATTGGGCACAACCCCGAGGGCCTGTCCTATTGCCCGGGCGATAGCATCATGCATTACCTTTCGCCGTGCCTGAGCCCGCCCACGAACGCCTCAACCTATCCGTGGCCAACGTCCGAAGACAAGGCCAGCGTGGTGGACATCATGGGTCCGTTTCCAGACTCCGGCAGCGGCAGCGGATCCGGGCGGGCAATGCCCCTGTGATCTAACGCTACGGCGCCGCCAGCGACCACGCGTACGCCGCCGGCTCCGCCGTGTCCTCCGTGACGGCAGCGACGACGACGGTGGCCCGCCCTGTGAGCGCGATGCGGGCGCGGTTATCCCCGTCGAGTTCGATGCGCCGCACCTGGGGAGTATCGCCGCTGTCGTCGATGACCTGGACGATGAACTGCTGGCGCAGCGGCCCCTCGATGCGCCGGAAGCCTTCGGCCTGCCAGCCGCCGTCCGTTTCCGCGCCGTCGCGATAGGCCAGCTCCGGCACCTGGATGTTGTCCACGGCGAAACCGGTCAGGTTCGTGGCGTCGTCCGTGACCAGCTCGAAGCGCAGCAACACCTTCTGGCCCGCGAAGGCGCTCAGGTCCACTTGCTCATCCACCCAGCCGGGGCTGTGCCCGGTGTACCCCCGCCCGTACGCCGCCTCGACGGGGTCGTACGCCGTCGTGTGCTCGCCCGGCAGCGCCTGCCACGTCTTGCCGCCGTCCGCGGAGGCGGCCACGTAGGCGTAGTCCCAGCCGCGCTCAATGTCCCACCAGGCGGAGAAGCGCAGCGTGGCCCGCGAGACGCCAGTCAGGTCGAACTCCCGCGTGAGCCGGGTGTCGATGCCGTCGCCCCGGTCCGACCACCAGAACGCCTGGACCGAGTAGGGGCAGGTCTCAGACCTGCCCCTACATGCCGCACCGGGGCCGTCCACCGGCTCGATGCCCACCGAGACCTCGTCGGAGCCGTCGAACGTGAACACGCCAGGCCCGCTCACGTCCAGGTAGTCGGCGGCGGACTGGCTCACGGTGCCTGCGCCCGTGCCCGGCGCGTCGGTGGTCGCGCTGGTGCTCGCGCGCGCTGCGAAGCCCTCGTGGCTGTACGGGCCCTCGGGCAGGTCCAGGTAGTTCGCGATCGCCCAGTCGGCGAAGACGTCCCGGAAGCTCCTGCCGAAGCCGCCCAGGTACTCGTCCACGCCCGCGATCCCGTCCGCCTGGATGCGCAGCAACTGCGCTGCATTCTCCCGGCCCCCGTAGTGGTCTAGCAGGTAGCTGAAGAACAGCTCGGATGCGGCGTAGTGGACGGTCGTATCGCCGATGGGCGGCCAGAACGTGAGCTGAGTGTCCGGCGCGTCCAGGAAGATCGCCAGCCACGCCTTTCCCCCGCCCATCATCTCCGCCGCCACCTGGGAGAGGCCCTCGTTCACCCACGAGTCCTCATCCGGGTCCGCGTGCGAGTGCACCATGTGCTGTAGCTCGTGGGCGATGAGCGTGTTGTAGTCCGCGCCCGGTGCGCCCAGAGCGCCCGCGTCCACGTACAGCATCTCCCGCTCGTTGCTCAGCGGCACGATCGCCGCCGGAAACTCGTCGCTGCCGGCGAAGTAGCCGCCGGCCCCGCGCAGGTTGGCGTGCAGGATGGTGATCCGGGGGTCCGAATCGACGCCCGGCGTCCATTCGGAGCCAAAGGCCGCGGTGACCCGCGGGTAAACCTCAGCCTCGAAGTCGCCGCCGATGCGCTCGAGGTCCTGCTGCGAGTAGGAGACGCCGTCCTCGACGAAGAAGTAGGCGTGGTCCGTGATCAGCCGGACGGTGGCGGTGAGGGTGAGCGCCTCCGGGGTGTCCAGGTCGATGAGGCTGAACTTCTGGCCGTCGCCCACGCGGTAGCCGTAGGGTGCCTCGCGCGCCAGGCGGGCCGGGTCCGCGGACAGCCCGCGGAAGCGCTGGGCCAGGCCGACGAGGTCTCGTGCGGGAAGTTCGGCCGCGGGCGCGGGCGTCGCCGGCGGTGTGGCGCTGGGGAGGGCGCTCGCCGTCGCAGTGGCGCCAGGCGAGGCGGCGGGCCCGTTCGAGCCGCCGCAGGAGACTGCGAGCGTCAGCAAGGAACAACAAAGGAGGGCGACGGCGGCTGCGCCAATCGCCCTCCCTGTCACCACACTCTGTATTATACGCCGGTCCTGAGACTGCCGAAGCGTGATCTACTGCGCACGCGGATGCGCCCGCTCGTATACCTCACGCACGTGGTCGCTGGTCAGGTGGGTGTAGACCTGGGTGGTGGAGATGTTGGCGTGACCCAGCATCTCCTGGACGTTCCTCAGGGGCATCCCGCCGCGCAGCATGTGGGTGGCGAAGGAATGGCGGAGAGTGTGCGGCGTGATGTCAGAACTGAGGTTGGCGGCCCTGGCATAACCCTTGAGGATCAGCCAGAACCCCTGCCTCGTGAGCCTCTCGCCGCGGCGGTTGACGAAGAGCGCCACCTCGTTCTTGTTGCGGACCATGAGAGGGCGGCCCTCTTCCAGGTAGTCCGTGAGCGCTTCCAGCGCCTGGTCATGGAAGGGGATCGTCCGCTCCTTGGCGCCCTTGCCCAGGCAGCGCACGTAGGGGCTGCGCGGGTCCAGGTTCAGGTTCGACATGTCCAGCGATACCAACTCCGTCACGCGCATGCCGGTGGCGTAGAGGAGCTCCAGCATGGCGCGGTCCCGCTTCGCCTCAGGCGTGGCGCGGCGGGCGGGTTGTTCCAGGAGCTCGTCGACCTCATTGGGGCTGATGGCCTTCGGGAGGCTCTTACCCACTCTCGGCGAGGTAAGGCCCTCCGTCGGGTTGGTCGGGACCATGCCCTCAGCGCTCAGGAACGCGTAGAGGGAACGGACCGCGGCCACCTTGCGCGCTACGGATGTCTCCGTGTAACCGCGCTCCTTGAGGTCCAGGATGAAGTCCTGGATGGCAGCGCGGTCCAGCGAGTGCCAGCCCTGCGTGGCTGACCTAGTACCAATGAAGTCGGCGAGCTGCCGGAGGTCGTTGCCGTACGCGGCTACCGTGTTTGCGGCAGCACCTTTCTCGACGGCGAGGAAAGCCAGGAAGTCGTCTAAAGATCTACTCATCGAGGCGAGAACATCCGGTCTGCTGAGCCGTTCCGGGGAACTAATGGCCATATTGTATTTTCACCTCCTTCCCTTGTCCAGCTTGTCTGCGGCCCTGAGTTGGCCGATTTGTTGATAAACATAACTGGTTGGTGGAGAACCGCCGCCCGCATTTCAAGCTTCATGCAAGATAACGCATTACAGAGTGGCGGGTTAACGCAGAAATGGGAGATTTATGGCCGTTTATCGATAATGTAATAACGCTGGGGAAGCCTTATGTCCTTGAGAGCCGCCGGATGCGGCCGCGTTATGTTGCGCCGTTAGCCGGCCGGTGCCTCCGGCCAGGCGTCCCTGCCCAGCAGCGGCACGAAGCGGCAGGGGCCCAGGTTGTGGCGCTGCGCTCCCTCCGGCGTCTTGACGATGCGCACCAGCTCCTGCAGGTTGCGGCTGCCCACCGGCACCACGAGGCGCCCGCCCAGGGCCAGCTGGTCCAGGAGCCGCAGCGGCACCTCCGGCGCCGCCGCCGTGACGATGATCCCATCGTACGGCGCCCCCTCCGGCCAGCCCAGCGTGTCCCCGGCCACGTGCACGTCCACGTTCGCATACCCCAGCGAGCGCAGGCGTTCCGCCGCGGAGCAGGCCAGCGGCGCTATCAGCTCTACGCTGACGACGCGGGCGCAGAGGAGCGAGAGCAGCGCCGCCTGGTACCCGGAGCCGGTGCCCACCTCCAGCACCTTCTCGCCGCCCGTGAGCAGCAGCGCCTGGGTCATCAGGGCGACCATGAGGGGTTGCGAGATGGTCTGCCCGTAACCAATGGGCAGCGGCCGGTTCTCGTAGGCGAACTGCCGCGTGTCTTCGGGCACGAACAGCTCGCGTGGCACTTGGCGGAACGCGGCGAGGACGCGCGGGTCCTTGACCTCGGCCTCCAGCTCAACCAGGAGGTCCGTCTTTGCCCGCTCCAGCCGTTCGATAGAGGCACCTTTCATGATCCCTGCCATCGCCTCGAGTATAGCACTGGGGGCCCGCCCCGCCCCGGCGCCCGGACCACAACACCGGGGGACCTCAAGGCCGCAACAACCCTGCCCCACCCCGGCTTCCGTGGCTCATCGGGGCAGGCTGAGGGGCTCGGGGGTGGACGGGGCCGGGTAGCGCGTAACTCCCGCCTTCGGTATATATGGGGGGAAAGAGAGGCCCGGCATGAAGCTTGACCTGGCGAAACTGCCCATGGCCGAGGCGGTCATTGGGTTCCTGCTCGTCGTCCTGGCGGTGACGTTCGTCGCCGCCTTCTCCGCCGTAGACGGCGGCGGCGGCGAGAGCCCGTCCACCGCCTCGCCTTCGCCCGCCGCCACTACCCCGGCCGCGTCCCCGGGCGGAAGCCCCACTCCGGGTGGCGGGCCCATCGCGGTCACGATGGGCGACAACTTCTTCGATCCGAAGGAGATCACCGTGCCGGCGGGCGCCACCGTGACCTTCGGCCTCACCAATAAGGGCATCGCCGTTCACAACATGCGCGTCGCCGGCGCGGACAACCAGTACAACTCGGACGACGACGCGGTGTCCGACCCGAACCTCATCACGGCCGGCCAGAAGGCCACCCTCACCTGGGAAGCGCCGGACGCCCCCGGCACTTACGACTTCCAGTGCGACTTCCATCTGGTGGACATGAAGGGGACGATTACCGTCCAGTAGGGGCGGAAGTCACGCGCAGCGGGATTAGTCGGAGGAAACGAAGTTGTTAGTCTGGCTTCGCCGCTACCGCCGGCGCCTTCTTCGGCGTACGTTTCCGCGGAGGTCTACGTGGGGGCTCTAACAGGTCGATGAAGTTCACGGATGGTAGATGTATTGGACCATGTGCAGAGATTCCCGTAATGCTTGCTAGCACGCCCCTGGCAACGCCGTACAGGATAGCGGGACCGTTCAAGTGAATCAGACGCTTCTTTGCTTCATCTGGTGTCCCTTCGGCAACCGCAAAATTTCCCGCAAGTGTGAGACTAAAGTTATAGACTGCAATCGACGCTTCAGAGGTATCGCTACTTATTGTTAGTCGAACGAGGAAGTCGTCCGCGGGCGTCGCTAGAACCTCGGTGCTGCCTGATAAGGCTACGTCCGGTCGGAGTTCGCCAATAGCTCCATCGGCGAAACTTACTTGAAGCTTTTCGAGCCAGAAGCCGTCAAGCCGCAACGGCGCTGCGGGTAGCGCTTTCGGTTTGCTTTGCCGTGGCACGATGCTTCTCCTCCAAATGCTCGAACTGCCAAGACTTGATCAACTCCAAGTTGCCGAGATGCGGCTGCAGTTGAATCGTGGGTATGGCATCCACCGCCAAACACACCGAAGCGAGTGTCTTGAGTGTCAAATTGGTACTACCAGACAAAAGCCTGGTGACATACGCCCGAGACACGTCCATACGGCGAGCAACATCCGATCGGCGAATGGCGCGAGCTTCCATTCGGTCGACGATCTGTTCGTTGATCTCAAGAGCCAAGAGTTCAGCAATATAGTCAGGATCATGTCTGAAATCCTTCGTGAGGTGTTCCAGCCAAGTGTCGTTGATCATCGGAGCCTCCGTCTTCGTGCTTCCAGATACTGATGCCGCATCTCTTCGGCGCGCCGAAGTTCGCGGGTCGGAGCGCGGTTGCTCTTCTTCTTGAAGCCGTGAGTCATTACTATTCGTCCTCTACCATCGGCGTCTTTGCCGTCGTAAAACCAAGGCACTCTGTCCTGATAAGACTTGAACTCGAATAATCCATCAAGATCTGTAACGCGATCGCATTTTTCGCGGTTTTTCGGGGGGCCGTTGTCCTTGGTGTAATCAAGAAGAGCTACGAGGCGCTTTTGATCTGGTCTTTCTAGATTCGCCACGAAGTCACTCACAAGACACTCGCCGTCGTCCTTTCTGAGGGCGTACAGGGCGAACCTTCTGCCAATTAAGACGCGTGTGCAGTCCAAAACGTTAACTTATGAGTTAACCGATGTCAATACCCTAATGGATGAAGTATATCGCAAGTTGGAAGGAAATACAGGCTACAACCCCGCCAGCACCTTCTCCGCCACCGCCAGCGTGAACCCCGGCGTGGCCGCTATCTCCTCCACCGTCGCCTCGCGGATCGTCTTCACGGAGCCGAACTTGCGCAGCAGCGCCTTCTTGCGCTTGGGGCCCACCCCCGGGATCTCGTCCAGGGCGGAGCGCATCCCGCTTTTCTTGCGCACGTCCCGGTGGTAGGTGATGGCGAAGCGGTGCGCCTCGTCGCGGACGCGCTGTACCAGGTAGAGGGCTTGCGAGGTGCGGTCCAGCACTATGGGCTCCGAGACGTCCTTCACGTACAGCTCCTCGAAGCGCTTCGCCAGCCCGGCCAGCGGGATGTGCCCGACGCCCAGGTTGCGCATGGCGTCGTGGGCCGCCGACACCTGGCCTTTGCCGCCGTCCACGATCACCAGGTCCGGCATGGCGCCGAAAGACTCATCGTACTCGGCCGGGGCCTCGGCTTCGCGAGGCAGGGGCGACCAGCCGGTAGCCCCTACGGTTCCTACCCCGGCGTCTGTGCCCTCATTCGCGCCTTCGTCGGCGGATTGCCGCCGGAACCGCCAGAAGCGGCGCTTCAGGACCTCCTGCATCATGGCGAAGTCGTTGGCGCCGCTCACTCCCTTGATCCGGAACCGCCGGTACTCGGACCGCCTCGCGCTGCCGTTCTCGAACACGACCATCGACCCCACGGCTGAGGTGCCCTGGATGTTCGAAATGTCGTAGCACTCGATGCGCCGTGGCAGCGCCGGCAGGTTCAGCTCGTCCTGCAACTGCTGGAGCGCCTCTTGCTTCTTGCCGCTGTCCGCCAGCCAGCGGGCACGCGCCTGCTGCAAAGACTCCCGCGCGTTGTCCACCGCCCGCTGCACCAGCGTCTTCTTCTCGCCGCGCGCCGGTACCAGCACCTGCACGCGCCTTGAGCGTCGCGCCGTCAGCCACTCCTCGATGACGCCGGCGTCCTCAATGCCAACGGGCAGCAGGACGCGCGCCGGCACGTAGGGCGCCGCCTCGTAGAACTGCTCCACGAAGCTGCGCAGCACCTCGGCGTCCGTCTCGCCCGCGGTGCCGTCCAGCATGAACGTGTCCCGCCCGATGATCAGCCCCTTGCGCAGGAAGAAGACCT
Organism: Dehalococcoidia bacterium; assembly: GCA_030649945.1. GTDB lineage: Bacteria > Chloroflexota > Dehalococcoidia > SM23-28-2 > RBG-16-64-32 > JAUSFE01. The sequence continues at coordinate 8,325 of JAUSFE010000126.1, forward strand.
GCACGTAGGCCTCCTGCTCCTCGCGCGCCAGGCCGAAGACGTCCATGTCCGTGCGGTCGCGCACCTCCATCACCTGGCGTTCGGTGGTGCGCTCAATGGCGCGCAACTGGTCGCGCAGGCGGGCGGCCCGTTCGTACTCCAGGCTCGCGGAGGCCTCTTGCATCCCGCGCCTCAGGTCGCGCGCGATCTCTTCCGTGCGGCCTTCCAGGAACATAATCGTCTGCCGGATGACCGTGCCGTACTCCTCCTGCGTGCAGAGCGAGGCGCAGGGGCCGATGCAGCGGTGGATGTAGTACTCCAGGCAGGGCCGCGGGTCGTCGCCCGTGATCGTCTTCGTGCAGGAGCGCCAGGGGAATAGCTTCTTGACCAGGTCCAGGCTGCGCCGGACAGACCCGGCCGAGGCGAAGGGGCCGAAGTAGCGGGCGCCGTCATCCAGGACGCGGCGGGTGATCTCCACGCGCGGCCAGGGCTCTGACCGGTCAATCTTCAGGTACGGGTAGTGCTTGTCGTCCTTGAGCCGCACGTTGAAAAAGGGCTGGTGGCGCTTGACCAGCGTCGCCTCCAGCAACAGCGCCTCCTGGGCGGAGCCGGTGAGGATGAAGTCGATGTCGGCGATCTGCTCAACCAGGCGCCGCACCTTGGGCTCGAAGGCGTGCGTCGCGCCGAAGTATGACCGCACGCGGTTCCGGAGCGAGGCCGCCTTGCCCACGTAGACGGTCTCTCCCCTGGCGTTCTTGAAGATGTAGACGCCGGGCTTCGCGGGCAGCGCCTTCAGGCGGTCCTCGAACATCTTGCGCGGAGTGACAGTCATCGCACGCATATTCTAGCGGGTGCGCGGGACGAGGGTGGCGCCTGCCTCGCGACAGGCGTAGGGGCGCATCATGACGCGCCCTTAACGGCCCGCCGGGGCGCGGCAAGCAGGCGCCCCTACCGTTCCCCGGCGGCCAGCCGGCGACCATCTCCCCTCGCCCGCGCAGCGGGAGAGGGGCCGGGGGTGAGGGCCGGCGGGGCGCAGCATCACGCCATAGGCGGATCAGCCTCCGGCTGAAGCAGGCGCCCCTACTGACACGTTTGGTTCGTGTTCCTCCCCCGGACGCGCTATCCTTAGTGCCGGCATGAGCGCGCTCGATTCCTTCCATCCCGCCGTCCGCGCCTGGTTCCAGCGCCGGTTCGCCGCGCCCACCGGCGCCCAGGAGCAGGGCTGGCCGCACATCTTCTCCGGCCGCGACACGCTGATCACGGCGCCCACGGGCTCCGGCAAGACGCTGGCGGCGTTCCTGGTGGCCATCGACCGCCTCCTGCGGCAGGCCGAGCAGGCGCCCCTCGCGGACGAGGTGGCCGTGGTCTACGTCTCGCCCCTGAAGGCGCTCTCGAACGACATCCAGCGCAACCTGGAGGAGCCGCTGGCGGAGATCGCGCAGGTGATGCGGGAGATGGGTCGCCCGGCGCCGGAGATCCGGACCATGTTGCGCACCGGCGACACCACGCAGGCAGAGCGGCAGCAGATCATCAAGCGGCCGCCGCACATCCTGATCACGACGCCCGAGTCGCTGTACCTCATGCTCACCGCAGAACGCAGCCGGCAGGTCCTGCGCACCGCGCAGACCGTGATTGTGGACGAGGTGCACGCGCTCATCCGCGATAAGCGCGGCAGCCACCTGGCGCTGTCGCTGGCGCGCCTGGACCACATCTGCGCGCAGCGTCCCGTGCGCGTGGGCCTTTCGGCCACGGTGAAGCCGCTGGCGGACGCCGCCCGCTTCCTGGTAGGCGCTGACCACCTCTTGCCCGGCGGCGGCCCGGACTGCGAGATCGTGGACGCCGGCCACCAGCGTGACCTGGAGCTGGCGATAGAGGCGCCGCCCACCGACCTTCAAGCCGTCGCCTCCGCCGAGCAGTGGAAGGACACCTACGACCGCCTGGCGGAGCTGATCCGCCGCCACCGCACGACGCTGGTCTTCGTCAACACCCGCCGCCTGGCAGAGCGCGCCGCCTTCCACCTGGCCGAGCGCATCGGCGAGGAGCACGTCGGCTCGCACCACGGCAGCCTCTCCAAGGAGCGCCGGTTGACGCTGGAGCGGCGGCTGAAGGCGGGCGAGATGAAAGCGCTGGTCGCCACCGCTTCCCTGGAGCTGGGAATCGATATCGGCGCCGTGGACCTCGTCTGCCAGCTGGAGTCGCCCCGCAGCATCACCACCTTCCTCCAGCGCGTGGGCCGCTCGGGCCATGCCCTGGGCCTGACCCCAAAGGGCTGCCTCTTCCCGACCACCCGCGACGAGCTGATCGAGTGCGCGGCGCTGGTGCGCGCGGTCAGGGCCGGACGCCTGGACCGCCTTTACCCACCCGTCGCCCCGCTGGACATCCTGGCTCAGCAGATCGTCGCGGAGGTGGCGTGTGAGCCCTGGACGGAAGACGCCCTCTACGCTCTCCTGCGCAAGGCCTGGCCGTACGCCGGCCTCCCGCGCGAGGCGTTCGACGAGATCGTCGAGCTGGTGAGCGAGGGCATCGCCGTCGGCACCGGGCGCGTCGCCGCCTACGTCCACCGCGACCGCATTAACGGCGTGCTGCGCGCCCGGCGCGGCGCCCGCTCCACGGCCATCCAGTGCGGCGGCGCCATCCCGGAGGTCGCCGACTTCCGGGTGATCGCGGAGCCGGAGGGCACGTTCGTCGGCACGCTGGATGAGGACTTCTCCATAGAGAGCATGGCCGGCGACATCATCCTGTTGGGGACGACGTCATGGCGCATCCGCCGCATCGAGCCCGGCGTCGTGCGGGTGGAAAGCGCCCACGGCGCGCCCCCCAGCATCCCGTTCTGGAACGGCGAGGCGCCCGGCCGCACACTGGAGCTTTCGGAAGAGGTCTCCCGGCTGCGAATGGACGTGGCCGAACGCCTCGAACCCACCGCCAACGGGGGGTCAGGCTTTAGCCTGACGAATGGGGGTGGGGCACGCGGGGCACAAACGCCGCACCCCAGCGACATCGCCGCCTGGCTCCAGGCCGAATGCGCGCTGCCGCCGGAAGCCGCCGAGCAGGTGATCCGCTACGTCCGCGCCGAACGCGATGCGATCGGCGTCGTTCCCAGCCAGCACGACATCGTCTTCGAGCGCTTCTTCGACGAGGCGGGCGGTATGCAGCTCGTCGTCCACGCGCCCTTCGGCGGCCGTATCAACCGCGCCTGGGGCCTGGCGCTGCGCAAGCGCTTCTGCGTGGGCTTCGACTTCGAGCTGCAGGCCGCGGCCAGCGACGACGCCATGCTCCTGTCCATCGGCCCGCAAAACAGCTTCCCGCTGGACGATATGTTCGGCCTCGTGCGCTCGCAGTGGGTGGACGAGGCCGTGGAGCAGTCGCTGCTCATCTCGCCCATGTTCGCGGCGCGCTGGCGCTGGAACGCCACGCGGGCGCTGGCCATCCTGCGCCAGCGCAACGGTAAACGCGTGCCGCCCCAGATCCAGCGCATGAAGGCGGACGACCTCATGGCGGCGGTCTTCCCGCGCCTCGTCGCCTGCCAGGAGAACGTCACCGGCCCCATCGAGATCCCAGACCACCCGCTGGTGCGTCAGACCGTCCACGACTGCCTGCACGAGGCCATGGACATCGACGGCCTGCGCGATGTGCTGACGCGCATCGAGGCCGGCGCCATACGCCTGCACGCGCGCGACACCACCGAGCCATCGCCCTTCGCCCACGAGATGGTGAACTCCAAACCCTACACGTACCTGGACAACGCCCCGCTGGAGGAACGGCGCGCCCGCGCGGTCGTGCTCCGCCGCACGCTGCCGGAGGACGCCCGCGATCTGGGCGTGCTGGACGCGGACGCCATCGAGCGCGTGGCCGCGGAGGCCCGTCCGGACCCCCGCGACGCGGAGGAGCTGCACGACACGCTGCTGGGCCTGGTGGCGGTCCGCCCCGAGGATTTCCCGGAGTGGGAGCCGCTCTTCGCAGACCTCGCTGCTCAGGGCCGCGCGGCCATCGCGGTGGCCGAGGCGGGGCGGCTCTGGTTCGCGGCGGAGAGCCTGCCGGCCATCCGCTGCCTCTTCCCCGGCGCGCGCATCCGGCCGCCGCTGCGCCTGCCGCCGGAGCTGGACCGGGACGCCGGCGAGGACGAGGCCCGCCTGGCGCTGCTCCGTGGGCACATGGAGTACCTGGGTCCGGTCACCGCGGCGGAGCTGGGCCAGCGCACCGGCGCCGGCGAGGGGCCCGCGAACTCCGGCCTGGCCCGGCTGGAGGGCGAGGGCGCCGTGCTCCGCGGCCGCTTCCGCCCCGCCGCCGCCGGCGAGGAATGGTGCGACCGCCGCCTGCTGGCCCGCATTCACCGCTACACGCTGGACCGCCTGCGCCGCGAGATCGAGCCTGTCAGCCTGCAGGACTTCCTGCGCTTTCTGCTGCGCTGGCAGCACGTGGCCCCGGGCGCCCAGCTGGAGGGCAAGCGCGGCCTCCTGGAGGCGATCGCGCAGCTCCAGGGGTTCGACGTCCCCGCCGTCGCCTGGGAGCGGCACATCCTGCCCGCGCGCGTCGCCGCCTACAAGGTGTCGTGGCTCGACGAGCTGTGCCTCTCCGGCGATGTGGCCTGGGCGCGGCTGGCCGCCCGCCGCAACGGCGATAGCGCCAGGGCCGCCGCCTCCAGCGCCACGCCCGTGTCGCTGGCCCGCCGCGCGGACCTGCCCTGGCTCATCGCCGGCCTGCGTCCCTCGCCAGGGGGGTCAGGCTCCGGCCCAGCGTCCTCTGCCCGGCCGCCTCTCAATCCCGGGGGGTCAGGCTCCGGCCCGGCGTCCTCTGCCCATCCGCCTCTCAATCCCGGGGGATCAGGCTCCGGCCCGGCGTCCTCTGCCCATCCGCCTCTCAATCCCGGGGCGTCAGGCTTTAGCCTGACTTCCCCGCAGCCCCCCGCCAGGGGCGCCGGCCGCGACATCTTGGACCTGCTGCAGGAGCGGGGAGCGCTCTTCTTCGATGACATCGTCGCCGGCTGCGGACGCCTGTCTACGGACGTGGAGCGCGGCCTCTGGGAGCTGGTGGCGCGCGGCCTGGTCACCGCCGACGGGTTCCAGGCGCTCAGGTCGCTCATCGGCTCGGCGAAGCGGCGCCACTTCCGCCAGCCCCATCGCGCGCGGCTCTTCCGCACGCTGGTCACCGCCGGCACGCCTTCAGGCCGCTGGTCGCTGCTGCCGCCGGAATTGGGCGTGACGCCTGGTCCCGCTCGCCCCGACGCTCTCGTAGGGCTGGACATGACGCTTCGTCCCGCTCGCCCTGAGGCTCTCGTAGGGCGAGCGGGGGATACGGCTGCCATGACGGCGGAGGAACTGGCGGAAGCCTGGGCAGAGCAGCTCCTCTTCCGCTACGGCGTCATCTTCCGCGACCTCTTGCAGCGCGAGAACGTGACGGCCCCATGGCGCGACATGCTGCGCTGCCTCCGCCGCCTGGAGGCCCGCGGCGAGGTGCGCGGCGGGCGCTTCGTGGCCGCGGTCTACGGCGAGCAGTACGCCCGCCCCGAGGCCGTCGAATCCCTGCGCAAGGTGCGGCGCACGGAAAAGCAGGGCCAGCTGGTCCGGGTGAGCGCCGTAGACCCGCTGAACCTCGTCGGCATCCTCACGCCGGGGCCCAGGCTGCCCGCCGTGCACACGAAGTCCGTGCTCTACCGCGACGGCCTCCCGCTGGGCGAGGAAGAGGCCCGCGCCGCCCTCGCCCCCTCCCGCGACCTCGCCCGCGCGGGGTAGGCACCTGGCGCGCTGCCAGTCCTGCCATTGCCGCGCGCGTTCTGTCACCCTGAGGCACGAAGGGTCTGTCCCGGAACACGGTTTGCCTGGCCAAGGCGGCCGGGACTCGGCAAGCCGCCGGCCCGTGCGTCAACAGCCGCCGTAGGGGCGCGCCATGGTGCGCCCCTACCTCCTGGCCATCCGCTAATCCGTCCCCCCATCCGTTGACAGGCCCTATGCTCACCCTCACGTAAGGGTTGTGCTTTCTCCCGCCGCAACATATCATTTTGCCAAACAAACTCAGCCCACCCGAGGAGACCGCCATGCACCATCCGCTGCACACACCCATCTGCGACAAGCTCGGCATAGAGTACCCCATCTTCCTGGCCGGCATGGGCGGCGTCTCCCTCTCCCGGCTCGTGGCCGCGGTCTCGAACGCCGGAGGGCTCGGGATCACGGGCGCCGCGACGCTTTCGCCGGAGCAGCTGCGCGAGGAGATCCGCCAGACACGTGACCTCACGGACCGTCCCTTCGCCGTGGACCTCCTGGCGCCGGACCCGGAGCGCATCCGGCCGCATATGGAAGTGCTGTTCGAGGAGGACGTCCGCATCTTCGTGGCGGGCCTGGCCGTGCCGGCCGAGTTCATCGAGGAGATGCATCGGCGGGACATGATTGTGATGGTGATGTGCGGCAAGGTGCGCCACGCCCTGAAGTCCGTGCAAGCCGGCGCCGACATCGTGGCTGCCCAGGGCACGGAGGCCGGTGGCCACACCGGCGAAGTCGGCGGCATCGCCCTCGTGCCTGCCGTCGTCGATGCCGTCAGCGTGCCGGTCATCGCCGCCGGCGGCATGGCGGACGGGCGTGGGCTCGTCGCCGCGCTGGCGCTGGGGGCGCAGGGCGCCGTCTTCGGCACGCGCTTCATCGCCACCCCGGAGGCCCAGGCCGCGCCGCTGTACCGTGAGGCCATTGTCCGCGCGGACGACGCCGGCACCATGCGCACGCGCTGCTATACCGGCAAGCCGGCGCGCACCATCCGCACCGCGTACGCTGAGGACTGGGAGCAGCGACGCGACGAGATCCAGCCCTTCCCCATGCAGGCCATGGTCTCCGTGCAGAACCGCGTCATGGACTACCCGGGCATCACCGATCACTTCGACCCCCGCGGCACCTTCCAGCCCGCCGGGCAGAGCGTGGCCCTTATCCACGAGATCAAGCCGGCCGGGGAGGTAGTGCGCGATATCGTGCGCGAAGCGGAGGCGGTGATAGACAGAACATTCGTCGCGCCGCGGCTGGAGCAACAGAAGGCATAGCGCCGGGCGCAGCCCGCACGCTAAGCTGACCGCTGACCGCTGACCGCTGACCCCTGACCGCTGACCCCTGACCGCTCAGAAGGAGGGCCGCATGAAGTTCGGGATGCTCCATCTCTTCGAGAACCCGATGGACCGCACGGAGAAGGAGATCGTTGACGAGCAGTTCGACATCATGGTGCGCGCCGAAGAGTACGGCTTCGACTCCGTCTGGCCCGCCGAGCACCACTTCAGTGAGTACGGCTACTGCGCCTCGCCCGCCGTCACCTTGGCCGCCGTGGCCGCCCGCACCAAGCGTATCCGCCTGGGCACCGGCGTCGTCGTCCTGCCGCTGAACCACCCCGTGCGCGTGGCGGAGGACTTCGCCATCGTGGACCTCATGTCAGACGGCCGCGTGGACCTGGGCGTGGGCCGCGGCTACCAGCCGCACGAGTTCCAGGGCTACGGCGTGGACCAGACGCGCTCCCGGGATATGTTCCACGAATCGGTGGAGATCATCCAGAAGGCGTGGACGGAGGAGCGCTTCAGCTTCGACGGCGAGTTCTACAAGGTCCACGACCTCTCGGTGCGGCCCAAGCCGTTGCAGAAGCCGCACCCGCCCATCTGGATGGCCTCCCTTTCGCCGGAGACGTTCCAGCTCTGCGGCCGCTACGGGTTCAACCTGATGTGCGCGCCGGTGTTCGGCTTCGACGTGAACCGCGGCGCCGCCCAGATCGACGAATATCGCGAGGCGCTGCGTGAACACGGCCGCGACCCCGCGCAGCACGAGATCGCCGCGCTCACCATGACCTACGTGGCGGACTCCAGCCAGCAGGCGCTGGACGACTTCCGCGATCCCGTCATGTGGTACTACCACACCTTCGCCAAGTACATCGCGCCGCCGCCGGGGCAGGCGCCCGTCAAGGGCTACGAGATGTATACGCGCGCTCGCGACTTCCTGCAGATGGCGACGTGGGACGCCATCGTGCAGGGAGGCGCCGTGATCGCGGGCAGCCCGGACCAGGTCGTAGACCGCATCGGCCGGGTGTCCGAGATCTGCGGCTTTACGCACTACCTGGGCTGGACGCGCATCGGCGGGCTGGCCCAGGAAAAAGTGTTGCGCAGCATGGAGCTGATGGCCACTAAGGTGATGCCTCAGTTGCGGGGCGTCGTCCCCTCTCCGTCTTAGGCCGCGCGCCATGACCTCTGGGCGAGCCACCCTGGCGGTAGTGCAGACTGCGCCGCGCTCCCTTGAGCTGCGGGAGTTGCCGCTGCCGGACACCGGCCCGGAAGACGGCCTGCTCCAGGTGGAGGCCTGCGGCATCTGCGGCTCCGACTACGAGCAGTACGAGGGCGCCCTCCCCGTCCGTTTCCCCCTCATCCCCGGCCACGAGCCGGTGGGCCGCATCGTGGAGCTGGGGGACGAGGCGGCCCGGCGCTGGGACCTGAAAGTGGGCGACCGCGTGGCCGTAGAAACACTCATCCCCTGCGGGTTCTGCCGCCACTGCGTCGGCGGCGCCTACCGGCTCTGCAACGGCCACCGGCGCATGAACGCCTACGGCTACCTGGGACTGGACGTCCCGCCCGGCCTCTGGGGCGGCTACTCCCAGTACCTGTACCTGGACCCCCACGCCCTCCTCCACAAGATCGCAGACTCAGTCCCTCCGGAGATCGCCGTGCTGTTCAATCCGCTCGGCGCCGGCTTCCGCTGGGCGGTGGAGATGCCGGGGCTGGCCGTGGGTGATACCATCGTCATCCTGGGGCCAGGACAGCGCGGCCTGGCCTGCGTCATCGCCGCGCGCGAGGCGGGCGCCGGGCGCATCATCGTCACCGGCCTGGACGCCGATGAGCACAAGCTGGCGCTGGCCAAAGAGCTGGGCGCGCACCACGCCATCAACGTGCAGCGCCAGGATCCGGTGCCCGCCGTGCGGGAGGCGACGGACGGGCGCATGGCGGACGTTGTGGTTGACGTAACTGCGTATGCGGTGGACGCGGTGAACCAGGCCATCAACCTCGCGCGCCGCGGCGGCACGGTCGTGCTGGCGGGGACGAAGGGGCCGCAGGCCGTGCCGGACTTCCTGAGCGACCGCATCGTCTTCAAGGAGCTGACCGTGAAGGGCGCCTTTGGGGTGGACTACCCAAACTACGAGCGCGCCGTCCGCCTGATCGAGTCCGGCAAATACCCGCTGGAGAAGCTGCACACGCACACGCTGCCGCTGGCGGACGCGGAACGGGCGCTCCGGCTGCTGGCGGGCCGGGAGCCGGGCGAGAGCGCCATCCACATCGCGCTGGTGCCCTAATGAAGTTCCCCCATTTTTCATAGCCACAGGAGGGTTCGCATGGACGAGACGGCGGTAAAGAAGAACTTCGAGCGCATGCGCAAAGTCATCGAGATGACGCCCTTTATGCGGCACCTGGGGATGGAGTTCGTGGAGGCGGAGGAGGGGTGCGCCCGCCTGAAGCTGCGCTACCAGCAGGAGAACAGCACCTTCGGTGACGCGCTTCACGGCGGCGCCATCGCCTCGCTCATCGACACGACGGGGGCGATGGCCGCGTGGACCACCGCGGAGATCGCCACGCCCAGGTACTTTGGCTCCACCGTTGGCTGTAACGTCAACTACCTCTCCGGCGCGATCGGCGAGGATATCTTCGCCGAGGGGCGCGTGCTCAAGCGCGGCAAAGAGATCATCTACTCCGACGTGCGCGTCACGAACCCCGCGGGGAAGCTGCTGGCGCAGGGCACCGTCGTCTACCGCATCGTCGAGCGGGAATAGGGCTGATGGCCGTCATCCCGCCCATCGAGGATCCCCAGACAGACGAGCTGCGGGAGCGTTACGAGCGGCTGGACGCCGCCAGTGGTGGCCTGGGCGTACTCAACGTGTTCAAGGTAATGGCGCACAACCCGCAGTTGCTGCGCGCGTGGCTGCGCATGGCCACGATGCTGCTCACGCCGCAGTTGGCGCTCTCGCCCCGCCTGCGCGAACTGGCGATCCTGCGCGTCTTCCAGAACACCGGCGGCGAATACGGCTTCGCGCACCACGTCCGCATCGGCCGGCAGGCAGGCCTGACCGAAGACGAGATCGCCGGGCTCAAGGGCTACGAAGGCAGCGCGCAATTCTCGGACGCGGACCGCCTGGCGCTGCGTTACACGGACGCGGTCACCGCGCTCAGCGGCGAGGCCCCGGCGCTGGCGCGCGCCCTCCTCGGCACGCTTTCGCAGCAGGAACTCGTGGAGCTAACGTTTTGCGCCGCGCACTGGAACATGGTCGCGCGTTTCCTCCAGCCTCTCGAGATAGAGCTGGACGAACCGCTCACACGCGAACTGCCCGCCGGCTGGCGCCGGTGGATGTAGGGACAAGGAATGGCGCGCTCGGTGGGACTCGAACCCACGACCTCAGCCTCCGCAGGGCTGCGCTCTATCCACTGAGCTACGAGCGCGCATGGTGCCGAAGGGGGGATTTGAACCCCCACGCCCATACGGGCACTGCGCCCTGAACGCAGCGCGTCTGCCGTTCCGCCACTTCGGCACTCGTTAGGGGCCGAATGAAGAATAGCATCGAACCGTCTGCCGGGTCAATTTTGGCGGCGTCCTGGTGTCGGCGCCCCCGGCGGGTTACTTTCTTCTCTCGTTCGCGATTTAACTACAGGATGATTGACGTGAAGCCTGCTATACTATTGACGGAGTTGATAAGCGCGAACCATCCTCTACCGCCACGACCGTGCCCGCTGGGGACAGAGCGACGTTTTGGTTCGCGATTTGCGGCGACCCTCCCACATCTCCCCCGGCATCCTGACTGCGCATCATGCTGAGCGACAAGATAAGCACTCTCAAACTGCAGCCGCCGCTCACGGTCCAGAGCACCGCCAGCATCGGCCAGGTGGTGGACGAGGTGCAGCGCCGCCGCGTCGGCTGCGTCCTCGTTTACGAGGGCCGCAGCCTTGTCGGCATTATGACAGAGCGCGACGTCCTGATGAAGGTGGTCGCGCGCGACGTCTCCAGCCGGTACCCGGTAGAGCAGTTCATGACCCCCTCGCGCACCACGATAACCCCGAACCACACCATCGGCGAGGCGATCGACCTCATTAGCCGCACCGAGATGTGGCACATCCCGGTCATCGACCCCAACACCGGGCAGGCCATCGCCGTCTTCAGTATCCAAGACGTCATCAACTACCTGGCGGAATCATTCCCGGAGAAGGTCATCAACCTGCCGCCCCGCCCGCACCAGAAAATGACCACTCCCGAGGGGGCCTAGGACGCGTGAAAGAGCGATGACCGGCCGAGACGGCAAACGCGAAGCGAACATCCAGGAGCTGGACCGCGTCACGATCCGTTTCGCGGGCGACTCCGGCGACGGCATGCAGCTGGCGGGGCTGCAGTTTACCAACACCTCCGCCGCCTTCGGCAACGATGTCAGCACCATGCCCGACTTCCCGGCCGAGATCCGGGCGCCGGCTGGCTCCATCCCCGGCGTCAGCGCCTTCCAGGTCAGCTTCTCCAGCTACGACATCCATACCCCCGGCGACGAGCCGGACGTGCTCGTCGCCATGAATCCGGCCGCGCTCCAAGCCCACCTCGCCGACGTGCCCAAGGGCGGCACGATCATCGTCAACACCGACGAGTTCAACGAGGTCAACCTGAGGAAGGCCGCTTACGAGACCAACCCCCTGGACAACGGCACGCTGGCCGGCTACCGCGTGATTAAGGTGCCCATTAGCAGCATGAACGCCCGCGCGTTGAAGGACGCCGGCCTGGACACCAGGCAGATAGACCGCTCCAAGAACCTGTTCGCCCTGGGCCTCATGTACTGGCTGTTCGACCGGCCGCTGGAGCCCACGCTGCGCTGGATTGAGGCGAAGTTCTCCAAGAACCCGCTGGTGGCGCAGGCCAACGCGACCACCCTGAAGGCCGGCTACAACTTCGGCGAGACGGCGGAGCTCTTCCCGGTGCACTACCGCGTCCCCAAGGCGGACCTCGCCCCCGGCCGCTACCGCAACATCACCGGCAACGAGGCGACGGCGCTGGGGTTCCTCACGGCGGCCCACCTCACCGGTAAGACGCTCTTCTACGGCAGCTACCCCATCACCCCGGCCAGCGACATCCTCCAGGAGCTGGCGCGCTTCAAGAACTTCGGGGTCAAGACCTTCCAGGCGGAGGACGAGATCGCGGCCATCGGCGCGGCCATCGGCGCCGCCTTCGGCGGCAACCTGGGCCTCACCGGAACCAGCGGTCCCGGCCTGGCGCTGAAGAGCGAGGCGCTGGGCCTCGCGGTCATGGTGGAGCTCCCCATCGTCGTCGCGGCCGTCCAGCGCTCCGGCCCCAGCACCGGCATGCCCACCAAGACCGACCAGGCAGACCTGCTGCAGGCGATGTTCGGGCGCAACGGCGAGTGCCCCGTCGCCGTCGTCGCGCCCGCGACTCCCAGTGAGTGCTTCGACATGGCTGTCGAGGCGTTCCGCATCGCCCTCACCCATATGGTACCGGTGATCTTCCTCTCCGACGGCTACCTGGGCGCCGGCTCGGAGCCGTGGCTCCTGCCGGACATCCAGGACCTCCCGCGCATCGAGACCACGCACCCCACGGACCCGGCCACCTTCAAGCCCTACGCCCGCGACCCGGAGACACTGGCGCGCCCGTGGGCGATTCCCGGGACGCCGGGCCTCGAGCACCGCATCGGCGGCCTGGAGAAGGACGATATCACCGGCAACGTCAGCTACGACGGCGAGAACCACGACCGGATGGTCCGCTACCGCCAGGAGAAGGTGGACCGCATCGCCAATGACATCCCCCCCGTGGAGGTGGTAGGCGACGAAGCAGGCGGCCAGCTGCTGGTCCTGGGCTGGGGCGGCACCTACGGCGCCATCCTCTCCGCCGTCCAGCGCGCCCGCGCCCGCGGCCTCTCCGTCTCCTGCGCGCACCTGCGCCACCTCAATCCCTTCCCACCCAACCTGGGCCCCCTGCTCTCACGGTTCGATCAGGTGCTAGTAGCCGAGCTGAACCTGGGCCAGCTGCGCCTGCTGGTTCGCGCGAAGTTCCTGGTGGACGCCCAGGGCCTGAACAAGGTCACCGGCCGGCCCTTCCTGATCCGCGAGATTGAAGAGAAGATCAACTCAATGGTCAAGGCCGAGGTGAGCGTGAGATGACCAGCGGCGCGCCGCGTGCCCCTGAAACGCCCCACGTCCCCCTGGCCCGCAAGGACTTCGTGTCCGACCAGGAGGTCCGCTGGTGCCCCGGCTGCGGCGACTACTCCATCCTCGCCCAGACCCAGAAGCTGATGCCGGACCTGGGCATCCCGCGCGAGAAGATCGTCTTCATCTCCGGCATCGGCTGCAGCAGCCGCCTGCCGTACTACATGAACACCTACGGCTTCCACAGCATTCACGGCCGCGCGCCCACCATCGCCACCGGGCTCAAGGCCTCGCGTCCGGACCTGCAGGTGTGGGTGGTCACCGGCGATGGCGACGCCCTGTCCATCGGCGGCAACCACATCTTGCATATCCTGCGCCGGAACGTGGATGTCGTCATCGTCCTCTTCAACAACCGCATCTATGGCCTGACCAAGGGCCAGTACTCCCCCACATCGGAGCTCGGCAAGCGCACCAAGAGCTCGCCGCTGGGCACCATCGACTACCCGCTGAACCCCCTGAGCGTGGCCCTGGGCGCCGAGGCCACCTTCGTCGCCCGTTCGTTGGACATCGACGTCCACCACCTCATCAGCACGCTGGACAGGGCGGCGCACCACAAGGGCACGTCCTTCGTGGAGGTGTACCAGAACTGCAACGTGTACAACGACGGGGCGTTTATGGAGTTCGCGGACAAGGCCGTGCGCCCGGACCGCACTATCCAGCTGGAGCACGGCAAGCCACTCATCTTCGGCAAGGACCGCGATCAGGGCATTCGCCTGAACGGCACCACGGCGGAGATCGTCCACCTGGGCAACGGCGTGACCGAGGCGGACCTGCTGGTGCACGACGAGACCCGCCCCGACCCCGCCGTGGCCGGCATCCTGGCCCGCCTGCAGTGGCCGCAGTTCCCCGTGCCCATGGGCGTGCTGCGCGCGGTGCAGCGCCCCACTTACGACGACTTGATGGAAGAGCAGATACAGCAGGCCGTCTCCCGGCAGGGCAAGGGTGACCTTGCCGCCCTGCTCGCCGAAGGCGACACCTGGACGGTCGGCTAGCCCCACGAACGAGGTTTCAGAGATGATCTGCCCCGACTGCAAAGCTGAGAATATTGAAGGTGTGGACCTCTGCGAGAGCTGCGGAGCGGATCTACGCAACCTGAAGCCGCCCGGTCCGGAGAACGAGTTTGAAGAGCACCTCATGAACGACCATCTGGCGGATCTGGGCGCCAGGGAGGCCTACTACGTCTCCCCGGGCGACCCGGTGGCGCTGGCCGTCCACTCCATGCGCAAGTACGGCACGGAGTGTGTGTTGGTGCGGGAGAACGGCCGGATCACAGGCATCCTCACGGAGCGCGACATCCTGATGAAGGCCGCCGGCGAGAAGGCGGACCTGACCGCCCTGGCCGTGCGCGACATCATGACCGCGGACCCCGTGATCCTGCGCGAAGACGACACGCTGGCCGTCGCCCTGCACAAGATGTCCATCGGGGGCTTCCGCCACATCCCGTTCGTGGCCTCGGACCGGGAGACGCTCCTCGTCTCCATCCAGGACGTCTTCCGCCACGTCAGCGGGTGCATCCACCCGGGCGGCCAGCAGCCGTAGCCCCTTAGCAGGGTGCTCAAGAACAACCTTAGTGCCTTTGTGTCTTTGTGGTGAGAACTCCCGGGGCTAAACACTAAGACACTAAGACACGAAGGTTTCCTTATGTTGAATCTTGGGGACACCCCCCGGACTAGCCCCGCCGCCTGTCGATGAGCTCGCGGCAGGCGCCGTCCTTCACCTCGTAAACGCGCGTCGCTACGCGCTCCAGGATCCCCGGGTCGTGGGCGGCGCAGAGGATTGTGCCGTCGTACTTCTCCAGCACCTCCAGCAGCTTCCGCCGCGTCGAGCGGTCCAGGTGGTTCGTCGGCTCGTCCAGGATCAGCACGTTGGTCGGCTGCACCACCAGCTTGGCCAGCGCCACCCGGCTGCGCTCGCCGCCGGAGAGCATGGCGATGGACTTGAAGACGTCGTCGCCCCGAAACAGGAACTGGCCCAGCACCGTGCGCAGCCGCACGTCCGCCTCGCGCGGGGCGGCCGACCGCACCTCCTCCAGCACTGTGCGCTCCCTCTCCAGCGCCTCGTCCTGGTGCTGGTCGTAGTAGCCGGTGCGCGCCTTCTCCGCCCAGACAACACCGCCCTCGTCAGGCTGAATGAGGCCGGCGGCGATCTTGAGGAGCGTGGTCTTGCCGCTGCCGTTGGGGCCCACGAGCACCACCTTCTGGCCGCGCTGGATGTGCAGCTCCACGTCTATCAGCACCAGGTTGTCGCCATAGGCGTGGCTGACGTGACTCATGATCAGCACGTCGTGCTCCGTGCGGCCGTCCGCTGATAGCCTGAAAGTGACCTCGGCCTCCCGGCGCGGCGCCTCTGCTGGCTCCAGGCGCGCCAGGGCCTTCTCTCGGCTCTTCACTTGCGTGGCCTTCGATGCCTTCGCCCGGAAGCGCTCGATGAAGCGCTGCTGGCGCTCCAGCTCGCGCCCCTGGCGGGCGGCCTCGCGGTCCATCTGCTGCAGGCGCGCCGCCTTCTGGCGCTGATAATCGCTGTAGCTGCCGGCGTAGCTCTCGATCCCCCCTTCGCGCAGCTCCAGGATGCGCGTGGCCACCTGGTCCAGGAACTCGCCCTCGTGCGTCACGATCAGGATCGTGCCCCGGTAGTCTGCCAGGTCCTGCGCCAGCCACTGGCGGGAGGCAGCGTCCAGGTGGTTCGTGGGTTCGTCCAGCAGCAGGCAGTCCGGCCGCCTCACCATCACCTTGGCGAGGGCGATGCGCATCTGCCAGCCGCCGCTAAACTCGCTGCATAGCCTCCCGGCGTCCTCCGCGGCGAACCCCAGACCGTTCAGCACGCGGCCGATGCGAGACTCTACCCGGTAGCCGTCCAGGGCGTCGAACATCTCGAACAGCGCCCCCTGCTCCGCCACCAGCGCATCGATGTCTCCCGCTCCCTGCTCAATGGCGCGGGCCACTTCCTGGAGGCGCAGTTCCACCTGCCGCGCCTGGGGAAAGGCCGTCCACAGCTCCTCCAGCACGGTCCGGTCAGGGTCCAGCCCCGCCTCCTGCTTCAGGTAGCCCAGGGCGGCGCCGCGATGGCCCGCCTGCCCCCGGTCCGGCTCCAGCTCCGCGGCCAGTATCTGCAGAAGAGTCGTCTTCCCCGTGCCGTTCGGGCCTACGAGCCCGACGCGCTCGCCGGCGCCCATAGTGAACGTCACGTCCTCAAGTACAGTGAGGCCGCCAAAAGCCTTCCAGACCTTCTCCGCGTAGAACATCGCTCAAGCCAGCGCCGGTACGCCTATGCAATAAGGATAGCTGGTGGCGTGCCGACGGCGCGAGGGGCGCGCAACCACGCGATGCTAAGAACGGCGGCGACGGTTTGGGGCAGGCCTGCCTGTCCGGTAGGCAGGCGCGGCAGGACGGCGATATTGGCGGATGCCGTGTGCGCCTGCTCGCCGCGCGTCGCCGTTACCCTGGAGAGAGCGCCGGCTCACCCGCCGGCGCCTGCCCTTTGCGCTGGAGCCGCGCCGGCGACCACGCCTCTCAGCTTCTCGGCCAGCTCCTTCAGGCTGATGCCCTTCAGCAGGCAGAGCGCCGCCCCGGCGTCCAAGCACTCGCCCTGCTCGCATTCTTCCATGTAGGACGTGAGGATCACCATCTGTGACTGCGGCGCTGAACGCGCCAGCCAGCGGTAGAGTTCGCGCTGGAAATGGCGCCCCTGGAAGTCCGCCAGGATGATGTCCGGCTGCAGCACCCGCGCCAGTTCGGCCCCTAGCAGGGGGTTCGCGCTGTGCGCCACAGCCTTGAAGCCGGGCAGCGAGCCGAGCCGCCTGGCCAGTAGCGCTCGCACCTCCGCGTGGTCATCCAGGATCAGTACTGAGATCTGCTTCATCCTTGCTCACCCACTCTGAGGTTACGCAAACATGGTGCGGAGTGGTATGAGGCAGAAGTCCCTAGCGCGGCGGGCCGTGTGGCCCGTAGTTCCGGCGCTCGGCGCGCCTTGGGCGTATAATTTGCAAGGTGGCCACTGACGAAACAGCGTATTCCGGAGCACAGCTGCGCGCGCTGACCCAGGCCGGCGTCGCGCTCGCGTCGGAGTTCTCGCTCCTCACCGTCCTCCAGAAGCTCGTCGATATCGCCCGGGAGCAGGTCAACGCCCGTTACGGGGCGCTCAGTGTGATGAGCCCGCAGGGGGAGATCCAGCAGTTCCTCACCAGCGGCGTCAGCGAGGAGGAGCGGCAGCGCATCGGCGGCCTGCCGCAGGGGCGCGGGCTGCTGGGCGTCCTCCGGGAAGGCTCCAGCCTGCGCCTGGCGGACATGACCAAGCACCCGCGCTTTGAAGGCTTGTCGCCCAACCATCCGCAGATGCGCTCGCTGCTAGGCGTCCCGGTGGTCTTGGGCGGCCGCGTCATCGGCAACCTGTACCTCGCGGACAAGCAGAGCGCTGCGGCCTTTGACGAGCGGGACGAGGAGATCGTGCGCCTGCTCGCTGCACAGGCGGCGGTCGCCGTCCGCAACGCCCAGATGTACGAAGCGGAGCAGCAGCGGGCCGAGGAGTGGAAGGCCCTGTTCGAGCTCGGACAGCAGGTCAGCGCCTCCCCGGACTTGCAGGAGCTGCTCGACTCCATCGTCGCCCGCGCTCGCAGGCTGCTCCAGACGGACATGGCGGCGCTCATGCTGCTCAGCGGCCCGGACACGCTCGTCATGGCCGCGCATGATGGCTTGCGCACGCAGGGGATGCGGAAGCTGCGCCTGCTCTCAGAGCACGGCCTGCAGGGACTGACGCTCTCTGAGATGCGCCCCGTGATTGTGGAGGACTACCAGGCGGACCCCAGGCTGAAGAACCGGCCCGCCGGGCTCGTGGCGGAGGAAGGGCTGGTCTCCCAGATCTGCGTGCCGCTCAAGGGTAAGCGGGGCCCGTTGGGCACGCTCACCGTCGGCGACCGCGCTCGCAGGGCCTTCAGCGAACGCCAGGCGGCTCTGCTGGAGGCGTTCGCCAACTGGACAGCCGTCGCCATCGAGACCAGCCAGCTGTACGACCGGCTGGCCAGCCTCGCCCGCCTGGAGGAACGGGAGCGCATCGGCATGGACCTGCACGACGGCGTGATCCAGGCCATCTACGCCGTGGGCCTGCGCCTGGAGGACGTGGCGGACCGGCTGGCGGATTCGAATGGCGACGCGCGGGCCGCCCTGGATAAGACGATGGACGACCTGAACAAGGTGATCAAGGACATCCGCAGCTACATCTTTGACCTGCGCCCCAGCATGTCGCAGGTGGCGGACCTGCCCCAGGCCATCCGCCAGCTGGCGAAGGACCTGCGGCTGAACACGCTCATGGACGTGCAGGTGGAGGTGGCGGAGCCTCTGACCGGCCTCCTTGACGAGGCGGAGGCTCTGGCTTTCTTCCACATCGCCCAGGAGGCATTGAACAACATCAGCAAGCACTCCCGGGCCTCCAGGGTCCAGGTCCGCCTGCTTGCCGACGAGCGGCAGGTGCGGCTGGAGGTAGAGGACAACGGCGTGGGGTTTCAGTCCGCGCCCGGCGCCGCGCGCGAAGGCCAGGGCCTGCGCAACATGCACGACCGTGCGCGCAGCGTGGGCGCTACCCTATCATGGGAAAGTGAGCCGGGCAAGGGCACAAGCGTACGCGCGCTGCTGCCGGTGACGGCGGGAAGGGACGTTGCTCATGGCTGAACAGAGTGTGAAGATCCTGCTGGTGGACGACCACGAAGTGGTCCGTATGGGGTTGCGCACCCTGCTGGAGCGCCGCCCCGGTTTCTCCATTGTGGGAGAGGCCGGCACTGTCGCGGAGGCCGTCAGCCTGGCGCTCCAGACCCATCCGGACGTCATCGTCATGGACATCCGGCTGCCGGATGGCACCGGCGTCGAAGCTTGCCGCGAGATCCGTACCGAGCGCCCGCAGACGCGCGTCATCATGCTCACCTCCTACGCGGACGACGAGGCCGTTTACGGCTCCATCATGGCCGGGGCCTCCGGTTACCTGCTGAAGCAGACGCGGGGCCAGAACCTGGCCGAGGCCATCGAGCGCGTCGCGCGCGGCGAATCGCTGCTGGACCCTGCCGTCACCGATAAGGTGCTGGAACGCATGCGGGCGCTGGCCCGGGGCGAAGGCGATGAGCTGTCCACGCTCTCCCAGCAGGAGCGCCGCATCCTGGGCCTGATCGCCGAGGGCAAGACGAACAAGGAGATCGCGGAGGAGGTCTACCTCAGCGATAAGACGGTCAAGAACTACGTGTCCAGCATCCTCAGCAAGCTGAACCTGCACCGCCGTTCCGAGGCCGCCGCCTACATCGCCGAGCGCCGGGGAAGGGCCTCGGACCGGGAGTAGCGGTAGCGCCGCTCCTGGCCCGCCTGAGGCGGGTTCCGTGCCCGCCCTCTCGTTGCGGGCGCCGGAATTGCCGGCCGCCTTCAGGAAGCGCGCCCCTATTCCGTCAACGTCAACCCCCGGGCCGCCCTACTGCAGTATCAGCGTCCCCTTCTGGTCGATGGGGTGGAAGTCGCACCTGAAGGGGTAGGACCCCGGCTGGTCGATCTTCACCTTCAGACGTTCCGTCTTGCCGGGCTCGATGACCCTGGGCGGCATCTCGAAGTCGTCCCCTTTGTCGCCGGAGGTATCCACGTCGAAGACCTTGTTCGGCCCTGATACGCGCATATTGTGGCTCACCGTGCCGTTGTTAGTGACGACGAGCTCGATCACGTCGCCTGCTTTGGCGGTGATCGTGTCCGGCACGTAGGTGGAACCGGACTCGGCTCCCCTGGCCTCCACGTTGAACGAGGCGTCCACCTCCAGTCCGGCCACACGGGGGTCCTCCGTCGCCGAAGGCTCCGGCGCCCCGCTAGACGAAGAGCCGCTGGTGACGATCAGGAACACGAACACTGCGATCGC
Organism: Dehalococcoidia bacterium; assembly: GCA_030649945.1. Classification (GTDB taxonomy): domain Bacteria; phylum Chloroflexota; class Dehalococcoidia; order SM23-28-2; family RBG-16-64-32; genus JAUSFE01. The sequence goes on from JAUSFE010000126.1 coordinate 28,360, forward strand.
GCCGATCACTCCCAGTCCACCCGCCGTCCAGGCCAGCGTCTGGATCTGTCGGCCGCTGACGCGCGGGCGCCCACTGCTACGGTCGCGGGCACGGGTGGGCCGGGCGGGCCGCGCCGGGTGCTCGGCGGGCTGCTCCCCGGCCACCTCGGGCTTTGTGGGGCCGGGGGCGCCCGCCGTGTGCCGCCGGCGACTCTCGTCCCGGCGGCGTTTCCCCTTCCTGCTCATGCTCGTCCTCCTGGCCCGTCCGGCGTTGGTCCTGGCAGACCTTCCACGGGAATGTTATCAGGCGGGGACAGGAGGCGCAGCCATTACGGCGGGGGCTGCCCCTCCTCCACGATGAACAGCCCAATCATCCCCGCGTCCGCATGGTTCACCACGTGGCAAAGACTCCTTTCGGTCCACGCTCGCCGCGCGCTCTACGCCGCTGCTTGTTGCCGGGCCGGCGCCGGCTCTTCTTCGGCCTGACGAATGCCCAGCAGCAGCGCTTCCTGACCCGTGCTCAGGATGTAGCCGCACTGCATGCAGGCGATGTACGAGCCGTAGCTGTCGGACTCCCCCTGCAGGTCGCCCTGGCGGCACCGTGGGCAGCGCTTGAACCAGAATCGCATTACTCCGTCCTCCTGTCGCTCCTGTGCTGCCTACATTCGACACGAAGGCCGGCGAAGCGTGAGGAAGCATCCGGCACCTAGGCGGGGGGCCTTTCGGCCCCTGTTCCGCGGTCCCTTTGGGCCATCGCCCTTGCCCGTAGGAAGGGACCGAATGGGGCACGTTCGGCCGGCGCTGCTCACTCTCCGCGCGCTTGTCCTCCTGCTCAGCGGCGTGGGCGTCCCGGCCACCCGCGGCCCGCCCGCAGGCGGCAATCCGGACTCTAGCTGTCGCTTTCGCCTGCCGCCCGCCCGCTGCGGATGAGCCCCTCCTGGGCGATAGTCGCGACGTGCGTGCCGTCCCGCCGGTACACGCCGCCGAGGATCAGCGCCCGCGCGCCGTGAGCGATGGGGCTGCGGCTTGTGAACAGCAGCCAGTCGTCGAAGCGCGGCGGGCGGTGGAACCAGATGGTGTGGTCCAGGCTGGCGGCAAAGCCGGAGCGCGATGCGCCGTGCGCCAGACGCGCCGTACTGATGAGCCCCCGGTCGCTGGCGTACGCCATCAGGGCGGCATGCAGCGCCGGGTCTTCGGGCAGTATGCCCTTCACCCGCATCCAGACCCTTCGCTGGTACGCCGCCGTGCTTGGCCGTCCGTCCTCTGCATCGCCTGACCGCGCCTCGACAGGGCTTTCGCGGATCCAGCGCCGCACCCTTTCCGCGTCCTCGTGCGCGTCCGGGCGCACGATCTCCCATTCCGGCAGGCCCTCCGGGTCCGGCGCCTCCGGCATCGGCTCCTGGCGCGATACCCCCTCCTCCGGGCGCGTGAAGCTGCACGAGAGGTTGAAGATCGCCTCGCCGGACTGATAGGCCACAACGTCGCGCGTCGTGAACGTGCGGCCGTCGCGGATCCGGTACACAACGTAGCGGATGGGCACTGCGTGGGATCCCGGGCGCAGGAAGTAGGCGTGGAGCGAATGCAGGAAACCGCTCTCCACGGTGCGGTAAGCCGCGACCACGGACTGCGCCGCCACCAGGCCGCCGAAAAGCCTGCCCGCGCCCTTCCCGGGGTCGCCCAGGAACAGGTCGCGGTCCATCTGGTCCAGCGCCAGCTGCGTGAGCAAGCGCTGCAGGGGACGGGAGGCGCCTTCGCTCATACGGCAATTGTAGGCGGCTGAGCGGCGCCGGCACCAGAACGCGTCCCGCGGCGGGCCGGGCGGGGCCGGCGAGGAATGAACTGGCTCCCGGGACAGGATTCGAACCTGTAACCTAGCGGTTAACAGCCGCTCGCTCTACCGTTGAGCTACCCGGGAGCGCGTATCGCGCCGGTGTAACGTTCTGGCTGCCGAGCCAGGATTCGAACCTGGACCAAAGGATCCAAAGTCCCGTGTGCTACCGTTACACCACTCGGCACTATGGCCGTATGCGTTTGTCGTTGGTGCCGAAGGCCGGAGTCGAACCGGCACGAGGGTTGCCCCTCAGCAGATTTTGAGTCCCCCTTAGATAGTCCTCTAGCGTTCGTAAGCGTCCGCTCCGTATCTAATCTTACAGGAAAGCGTCCGCTAAAGTCTCCCCGCGTCCGCAGAAATTCACCGCCGTTGCTGGCAGCGTTGCTGTCTGACGGGCCACTACTCTACCACGGCCAGGACCACGGCGGCATCCGCCAGGATAAGCGCCAGGTAGAAGAGCAGCCATCGGGCCAACTTCCAGCCTGTCACGTCCACCAGACAAGCCACGGCTCGGTAGCGTCCGCACGATCACCCACGATCAGGTCATTCGCCATCGTGGGGTCCGGCGGCTCCCCGGCAGGCTCGCACCGCAGCACCTTGAGCCCGCGATAGTAGCCGAGCGACTGCCAGATGTGGTCAGGGTGCGCCCCCGGCGTCGTGTAGATCAGGTCGCAGTGCTCGGGCGGGGAACAGTAGGCGTTGCAGGTGTGCTCCATATGGGGGATTATACCGCCTGCCAGCGATTGCCTTCGCCAGCACCGCACCAGACGCACGGAGAGCCAAATCTGTAGAGCTTCCTACTGGTTAGCCGGGCGTATGGGGCCGGAACAGACTACCGAAGCCCCCGGACCGCCCAAAGGCCGCAGCGCCCCATCAGGTCGTACATGTAGCGGTTAGCTTCCGCTTCCTCCTGTGCAGACTCCCTCGGCGAGCGGTCCGCGCGTCCCCGCCAGTGGCCGTCGCGCGCGACGTGGAACACTTCATGGACCGCGCTCATGCAGGCTGATATATTGGACTGTTCGACGTGGACGAAGACGTCCGCCCACATGCCGGTCTGCTCTGTGTAGCCGAGCGCCTGAACCCGCGTGCTGAACCGCTCGTTCTCCCCCGGTGATGCTGCGGTAAAGAACAAGAGCTGGGCGTACCGGGTCAACTTCAAGTCCCGGCTTGCCGTCTTGAACCCCAGCGTGGCAGAAGCGCGAACGCTGTGCGGCACGCGGTCGATGCCGACGGCACGGTATCGGTATTGCGGCGCCGCCTGCTGGGCAGTCAGGCCGCGCGCCCGCTGGGCGAAAGGGGTATGGGCCGCCCCGGAGACGGGGACCAGGACCGGCCCCCACGCAATGCGGCCCTCTGCCATCAACTGTGAGACGGCACCGTAATACCCAGCCGGGTCGCGGTCCGGGTCGGGAATGACGCCAGGCAGGCGATAGATTACGTTCGTCATCCCGCCGCCGCCCCCGCTCGCTCAATCGACTCCCGCAACGCGGCGAGCTTCGCGCCTACTTCGCCGGGGGTGAGCGGCACCAGCTTAAGAGCCGTCGCCGCCTCCCGCGCCTCGTTGATGGCTGCCAGCTGGCCTTGCACGGCCTGCCCGTTACTAGTGAGCGGCGAGCGCTGTCCGTACTGGTCCAGTACCCCGCCTGAGACCGCAACCGGTGTCCGGCGGACTCGCTCGAAGAGGACGCTCAGCTCGGAGACGAACGCGTCAATCTGGGGGTCAGCCTCCGCCTCAAGCTCCGCGTTCAGCGCGTCACGCTCGCGGGCGAAGCGGGCGCGAAGGTTGCTCTCCGCAATGGTGGCCTCACGGAGCGCGTCCGTCGCCGCCGCCAATGCCTTCTGCGCGGCTTCCACACGGCCCTGGGCCTTAGCGCGGGCGTCCACGAGCGGAGGTAACGCCGCCTCGAAGCCCGCCGTCAGCGCCGCCACCTGCGCCACCTTTGCCGAGCGGTTTGCCAGCGTGGCGGCTTCCCCTTCTGCCAATATTTTCTGTCCAATCGGCCCGCCCACCAGCTTGTCCAGGACCCTTTGCGTGAGTGTTGGGTTTGCCATGTTGTTCGCCCCTTTCGGCTAACTAATCGTCTAGATCATCGTCGGCGCCGTCGTTAGCGGTGCCGTTGGTTATCTGCTCAATGGCCGTCAGCTCCGCCGTCTCCCACGGTTCCAGCAATCCCAGCCTTGCCAGGCAGGCGGCCTCGGGCTCGTCTGCCACCAGCTCCGACGTTACGAGCTTGCCGCCCTGGTAGTGGGTCCAGGTCTCAACTCGGACGCCCTTCCGTGGCCGTTCGGGTGCCTCGTAAGCCCAGTATCCAGCCGGGCGCTGTCCGGCGGGACTGTCCGCTAGCATCTGTTCCCGGTTCGCAACCCACGCCGCCCTTGCAAGGAATGGGGACTCGAAACGGGATGGACCGTCCGGCCCCCATAAAAGTTCCGTCGCCTGCCACCATGTCAATTCTCCCGCCCGCTGAATACCTCTGCGCTTTCTAACTGGCATTAGTAACCCCCTCCCGGCGGCCGCCCTATCGGCCCGCTCGGCACGATGTCCAGGCCCAGCTCTTTCAGCGCGCGCATGAAGCCGATGCGGCTATCTCTCTCAATCCCAACTTCCGGTCGCGCGCGCGGCTGGCCGAACCGATCCGTGTATGTCATGCCGTCTGTCGCCAGTACCCGGCGGGCCGCCTGGCAGTGATCCCACGCCTGACACGCCGCTGTCAGCAAAAGGCGATGGTGCTCTTCTAGCTCGTAAGAATCCACCACAGAGGCCCACCAGCGGCGTGACGCCGGGGACAAATGCGATGGTGCTCTCATGCGTCACCTCCAAAGTCTTGTTTCAAAAAAGGAGACATAGTTTCAAGCAAGCCTGCACACCGTATCAGAAGCGATGGCAGTTCCAGCAATTTGCAGGGGTTAGGGGGTGCGTTCACCAATGGCCCCCGTCTCGTATGCGTTCCTGCGCAGTTTTTCGGGAGTGACAGGAGCGGCAAAGGCTTTCGAGCCCCGCTGGGTCGAGGCGCGCGCCGCCGCGAGAGATGGGGATGATGTGATCGACCTGCTGGGCCGGGGCACCGCACTTCTCACAGAGGGGGTGTTCCGCGATGTACGCGTCCCTGACCTTCCGCCAGTCCGGGCCATAGACACCGCGCCGCAGTGGGTTGCGGCCACGCTCATAGGCGCTGAGGTGCGAGGCACACAGGCCGCCCCGTTTGGCGGGAAGCGGGCACCGTGCGATCCGGCAAGGGGTATGCGGTCGGTTAGGCATTAGAACCCCCCAACCCGTACACAGAGAAATCTACGGTCACGGCGTATCTGGCGGCGCTCGGTAACAGCTTTGAGACGGGGATATATGGGGGCCTCAGTCAGCGGGGCCGCCGCCGGGGACCCGAAACCCGGCAGCGAGCCCCACCAACCGAGCGGAGGGAGATGGCCCGAGGTAGTTGTCATGGTCATGTCGCCGCCCCCTCCCGCACGGCTAGCACCAGGTCAACCGACCGGCCCAGGATATGGGAGAGCGCGGAGGTCAGGTCGGACTGCCATCGGCTGCTGTGCTCGTAGTGGAAAGAATGCAGGAACACGAGGAGCCACCTGTCCTCGCCGTCGCTCTGAAGGTAGCAGGAGCCATTGAGCAAGGCTGCCAGTTGTTGCCCGTGCGGCTGTAGTTGGAAGTACCTCCTCATCTTCTCAATGAGCAGGTCGGAGTAATCACTCTCGGCCAGCAGGGTCACGCTGTCGCCCCTGCCGTTTGCCTCTCCAGTGCTTCGATGGCGGCTGCTATGTCGGCGTCGCTGAAATGCTGTGCCGCCTTCGCGTACCAGTCACGCCCCGCCGGGATGACACCGACGTTAGGAAACCCCATCGTCTCACCGAGGGAGATCAGGTACTTCCGGCGGCCGTCGTGGTCATCTTTAGACAAGCCCCGCAAAGGATCGTCATGATCGTCATGGTCGTCATCAGGGGGTATATCAGATACGGATTCAGCCTCGGGCACCGGCAAGGGGATCGTCATCGGATCGTCAGGGATCGTCAGGCTCGTCATGCCATCGTCATGCTTTTCAGCCTCGTTCGTATCTACGGATGACGGCTGACGATCATGACGATGGTTTTCCGTACTTCTCTTAATGGCGATCCATCGGCGTCGTTCAGTCCTGCCAAACTCAATATCAATGCCTACAGTCCGCAGGGTCGGCGCCAGCCTCTTCACCTCGCTGGACAGCGCGTTCGCCGCCTTCGGCCACATCTTCGACTCCCTCATGGTGGAGGACGCCATCTTGTTCAGCTCGGACAGCAGTTCCGTTGGCGCGCCCTTCCATGTGACGTGGTCCTCGACGTGGTCCTCGACGTGGTCCTCGACGAGCTTAATCAGCAGCCCGGCGATCAGCGACGAGTCCAGCACGTCACCACCGGCATCGCGCATCCGGTCGCGGTAGGCGATTAGAAAGTCGTCACCCGTCCAGCCCAGCAGGGGCGCCATCGCGTAGCCCCGGCGTGCAAATGTCGCCATCCGGGGATAATCGATCTTGACGGTCCGCTCGCTCCGTAACACCTCGGCCACGAGGTCGAGGACGCCGCCGAAGATGTAGGGCCTGGCCCTGGCGAACTCGCTGAGGATGTCGTCATCGGCGCGCCGCTTCCCGTCGGGAACTCGAGGCAGCGTGATCGTCAGGCTGCGGTCAGCGAGGTCGCCCCTGGTCACAAACGCTGAGATGCCGTTCAGGATGATGGGCCTGGCCGCAGCGAAGATCGCTTCCTCGGAATCGGTGTACAACTCCCTCGTGCTGAACCCGGTTCCCGATGATAGCCGGCACAAGGCGTCACTCATCCAGCCCCGGATGTGGGAGACATTATCGAAGTTCAGCACCCAGCCGTTCATCGCCGAGATCATGAGATCACGTTCATCGCGGGGCAGTGTCCTCAGCGGCGCCGATGACGGGTCGATCAAGTCGCGCAGCAGCCGGGTCAGGAAGCTCTTTGCGCTGCCCTGCTCGCCGGTCACGACAAGCACCACGAACGGCCCCAGGGGAAAGAAGGACGTTGCCAGGGTCGTCATCAGCAGCCGGAAGTCTGTCACCGACTCCATGTTCACGAACGGCGCCAGGGCGTCCACGCTGCCCGCCCTCGGCGCCGGCAGGGGCAGCATCCCCTTCATCCGCCGGAAGTAGACGGGGGCGAGGTCCAGGAGCTCCCAGCCCTCGGCACTAACCTTGACGGCCCGCCAATCCCTGTCACCCAGGTCGATGTAGATGGCGCCTTCATGATCGGCGATGCGGAGGTATACGTCCTCCTCCTCCCCTTCATGAACTGCATACCCCCCTAGGGCAGTGAGCGCGTCCTGTAGGGCCTGTGATCCGGGCACCTGTCCACCTGTCTGCATCCGGTACAAGGACGCTAGCCACCGCCTTGCGGCCTGTCCCTTCAGCGCCAGCGTCTCGACGTGGCCGTTGACCCTGATTGCCGCGTACTCCTTGAACTCCGGGGTATGGAAGAGGACGGCGCCGGAGTTGATAGCCAACTCCGTCATCGCCGTTGCCTGGGACTGCTTCTTGTCGTTCATGCCAGCGCCTCAACCGCCTGCCGGAAGCTCATACCGTGCCGTGCGATCAGCCAATCAATCTGATCTCCTCCGGAGTTGCACCCGAAGCACCACCAGGCGCCCTGGTCCTCGTAGGCGACGAGGCTGGGGTTACGATCATCACCGTCACCGTGGGCGGGGCAGTAGAAATACGTGCGGTTCCCGCGCATCCAGGCGATATGCAGGTCGCGGGCGATCAGATCCCCGATGTTGACGGTGGCCTTCAGCTCGAGGATGCGCTCCGGCGGTATCGATGAGCGGCCACGATAGAGGGGGCCGCCCTTCGCCGCGAGGAGCCGCCGCCGTTGGGCCTCGCCCTTCAGGACGGCTAGGCGGTGCAGTAGACCAACCGCGCGCTGTCCAGGCCCATCGAGTAACTCGCGCTCGGTGTAGGCAAGCTCGGCGGCGAGGTCGTCATCGGCGATCCGCTTGTACTCGGCCTCGACAAGGATGTTGATGATCTCGTCGTGGTGCGCGCCGCAGAGCCCGCAGGCGTCAGCGGTGATATAGTGAGACACAGACGCCCGCCCGCCCGGTGTCGCGTCCAGGCCGCCCGTTATCAGCGGGCGGTTTTTCGTCGGCACGTCAGGCGCTCGGTACCTGTTCGGCCGTTAGGCGCTCGATATACGCCTCCAGGGCCTTCCTCGCCACAAGGCGACGGCGCCCGCATTTCAGGCTGGGAATCTCACCGCTGAGGAGCCGCTGGTATATCAAGCTCCGCCCCAGGCCCGTGATCTCGCTAACCTGAATCACCGAGAGTAGCATCGGCTGTTCCATGATTACCTCCTGCCGCCTGCAACCGGCGGACTTGACAACACCTGCACGAACGCTCTATAATCCCAGCCTAGCAGGACGGCAGAGCCAGACAAGGGGGTTATCGTGCCACTTAACAGCCAACTGATGCCAGTCCGTAAGCGTCGGCGGCCACGCGACACGCCCCGCGAGGTTGTGTCGGAAGTCCACAGATTAGCCCTTGAGGGCTTGACCGCCGGGGAAATCCATAGGGAGTTTCCCGAGTCGCCTACCCGCCCGAGCCTCCGCACCATCTACCGGATCATCGAGGATGTCATGCCCCCGGACCCGTCGGGCTCCTGGGCGCCGATGCGGGGGCACGTTGCGCTAAACCTCGTGCTCCCTGTCCTGGCCCGCGTGGTGGAGGCCACGAACGGGAGACGCGCCAGCCTGACAAATGCTGAAGCGGAGCGCATACAGACGCTCCGGGAGGCGGTAGCCGATCTGCCGCCCTGGGAGACCTACATTCTCGCCGGAGCTTACGTCACTGCCGAATACCAAAAGGCGGACTCGGAACCGCTCGATATGCTCCTGGCCTTCGCTCCCTGGCGGAACATCGAGCACGCCGAACGGTACTTCGCCGCGCTCAACCGTGGCTGGATACAGCCACCGGACGCCTACACCTTGCAGATCGCGATGTTGGCCATTCCGGCGACACACCGACGCCCCGGCATAATCCCGTCGCGCCTCATCGATGAGGATAAGACGCCTGAGACCTGGGCCTATCACCAACGGTTCTTTTTCGCTCCACAGGAGGCGACAGAATGAGTAAGCAACGCGGGAACGGCGAAGGCAGCATCTACCAGCGCAAAGACGGGCGATGGGTTGCCGCCGTCTCCTATGAACGCGGACGGCGCAAGACGGCCCTTGCCCCGAACAAGGCTGACGCCAGAAAGCGCCTCGCGGAGCTGATCTCCGACGCCGAACAGGGGCTCGCGCTTGCCCCCGATCCTACACTGGCCGACTTCCTCCGCAAGTGGTTAGCGGAGTCCGCCCCGCGCACCCTGCGGCCGCGCACCCTCGCCGGCTATCGGTCGATTGTAGAGCGGCACTTGATACCGGCGCTCGGGCGGGTCCGGCTCCGCAAGCTCCAGCCCGGCGATATTGACGCCTACTTGAACCGCACGATTAAGGGCGGACTGACGACGCGCACGGCCCAATATCACCATGCGGTACTCCGTCGCGCACTCGGGCAGGCCGAACGATGGGGTTACGTCGCCCGCAACGTCGCCCGCCTTGTGACGCCGCCCCAGGTGCGCCAGCGGGATATCGCACCACTGACACCCGCACAGGCCCGGATCTTTCTCGCCAGCATCTCCGGCGACCGGCTGGAAGCGCTCTACGCGGTCAGTCTCAGCCTCGGGCTACGGCAAGGCGAAGCGCTCGGGGTCGGTTGGGATGATGTGAGCTTAGAAGAGCGCACACTGACGGTACGCCATACCTTGCAGCGCTACGGCGGCGCCTACCACCGCGACGATCCTAAGACTGAGCGGAGCCGCCGCACGGTCAGCCTGCCCGCCCCTCTAGCGGACGCGCTGAGACAGCACCGCGCCCGGCAGAATGAGGAACGGCTACGCGTCGGGGCGCTCTGGGCCGGTGACAAGTGGGGCCTCGTATTCTGTGACGAGTTGGGCGAGCCCCTGTCCGGCGCCCAGGTCACCCGCAAGTTTCAGGCCCGGCTTGCGGCCCTCGGACTGCCGCGCCAGCGCTTCCACGATCTGAGGCACGCTGCGGCCACCTTCCTACTCGCCCAGGGTGTCCCCCTCCGCGTGGTCATGGAGATTCTCGGGCATTCCACGATCACCACGACGGCGAACGTATACGGCCACGTCCTGCCCGAGCTACAGCGTGACGCTATGGACCGTCAGGGCGCGCTCCTGTTCGGCTCGTAAGCCGCCGCTGGAAGGCAGGAAAGGGGCCTCGGTAAACGCCGGGGCCCTCTTTCGTTTGCGCCCCGTTGCTGTCTGGTTTTTGAAACGCGTTGCTGTCTGCGTTGCTGTCTAAGCGCCTGCCGGACGCAAAGAAACGGGCTCCCGAAATCACCGCTCGGGAGCCCGTTTCGTATCTGAAAACGTGGTGCCGAAGGCCGGAGTCGAACCGGCACGAGGGTTGCCCCTCAGCAGATTTTGAGTCTACCGCGTCTGCCAATTCCGCCACTTCGGCAGAGCCTTGACGGGAGCCAAGCATAACATGGAGCGGGCGAAACCCGCTCCTTCCTCATGATACCTGACGGGTGGAGGCGCTGCAAAGTTGCAGCAGCCGCAGTTATACCGCCTGCCAGTAGCGGCGGCCCTCGCCCACAAGCACACGGCCGAAGGTCAGGCCCGGGAAGTGCGCCGCCGTCAGCAGGTCCTCGCTGCCCTCCATCTCCCGCAGCACCGCCTCCTGAGACTGCCGGGCCAGCTTCGGGTCCATGTCGCCCAGGCCGGACCACTCGGTCTCTTCCAGTTGCACCGGGCAGGAGATGGCGTCGCCCAGGATAAACGCGCGCTTGCCCGCCGACGAAAGGACCACGCCGGCGTGCCCCGGCGTGTGACCGGGAGTATCGATGACGTTGATGCCCGGGGCGATCACCGTACCGCCCTGCGCGGGCTCATACCGGCCTGCGACGGCCGCGAACATCTTCTCCGCCGAAAAGTTGGCGGTGCCCGGCGGCAGCGGGGCGGCGCGCCAGTGCGCGTCGTCCGTCGCCGTCCAGCGGTAGGTGGCCTTCGGGAACGTGGGCCGGTAGGCCTCACCGTCAGGCAGCGCCACTGTCCCGCAGTGGTCCACGTGCAGGTGCGTAACGAAGACGATATCGATGTCCGCAGGCCGGACGCCGGCGCCCGCCAGTTCGTCCAGGAGCGCGCCGCCCTTGAACGTCCACATCTGGACGGGACCCAGGCCCGTATCGATGAGCACCGTCTTGCCGCCGGAGCGGATGACGAAGCAGGTGAACGGGAACTCCACGTTGCCGTTGTGATTCAGCCAGCGCTTGTGCGGCTCCCACTTTTCCGGCGAAGACATCGGGAAGTAGGTGGTGCCCGGTGCTTCGGCTTTGCCGTCCGATACGACAAGCACTTCCAGACCGCCGATCTGAAACCTGTTGGCCATTGGACACTCACTTTCGGGCTAGGACGGGTATGGCTGCGATTCTAGGCGCTGGCGTAGCCGTGGTCAACGTGCTACAGGAGCCTTGACAAGAGCGAACGTATGTTCTTAGACTGCGATGAGGTCGTCCGCAATGAATACGCCTGTCCCGAGCAGAGCCGCAGGGCCCCACATCGCCTGCGTGCACATCCCCCGCTTCGCCGTTGAAGCCGAGCGGCAGCGCCGAAAAGATGCCGCCTCGCGCCTCATCCTCATCGGCGAGGGCGCCGTCTTCGATTGCTCCCTCGGCGCTGAGGTCTCGAACGTCCGCCGCGGCATGCGCATGTCGGAGGCCATCGGCCTCTGCCCCCGCGCCGTCGTCCTGCCTACGGACCTCCCCTATTACGAGCGCCTGTTCGGCGAGATTCTCGACTTCCTCGAGACCTTCAGCCCGGCAGTTGAGGGCGCCGGCCTGGGGACAGCGTATCTCTCGCTGGCCGGCCTGGCTGTGGACCAGCCGTCCTTCGCGGAAGAACTCATCGCCGCCATGCACCGCCGCTTCGGTTTCATGCCGGCCGTGGGCATCGCCAACGGCAAGTTCACGGCGCGCGTGGCGGCGGAGACGGCCCGGCCGGGTGTGGCAAAGCTGATCCCGCCCGGCGAAGAGATAGCTTTCCTGGCGCCCCTGTCCATTGAGCATCTGCCGGCGACGGACGCCATGCGCTGGCGTCTGGGCCTCCTGGGCCTGACCACGCTGGGCGACGTCGCGCGGCTGCCTCTGGGCGCGTTCCAGTCCCAGTTCGGGCCGGAAGGCAAGCGCTTCTGGGAACTGGCCCGCGGCATCGACGGGGAGCCGCTGACGCCCCGCGTGTGCGAGGAGACGGTGGTGCGCCGGCTGGAGATGCCCGCCCCGGCCGCCAACCTGGACGCGATCCTCATGGGCGTCGAGAGGCTGGTCCACGCGGCGTATGCCGGCATCGAGGGCGGACGCTGGGTGCGCAAGATCATTGTGCGGGCGGCGCTGGACGCAGGCGGCGCCTGGGAGCTGCCCATCGCCTTCCGGGAGGCGCTCTCGGACCCGGGCCAGGCCTGGTTCGCCGTGAAAGCGGCGATCATGCGCCGGCCGCCGGAGCGCCCGGTAGAGGAGCTGGAGGTGGAGCTGGTGGGGCTGAGTGGGGAGTCCGGCAAGCAGGCCACAATGTTCGAAGGGAAGGGGAAGCTGTGGCGTCAGATAGAAGAGGCAGTGCGCCAGCTGGAGGTCCAGAAAACAAAGCCCCCCATCGGCAGAGTGGTGGCGGTGGAGCCGTGGTCCCGCATCCCGGAGCGCCGCTCGGCGCTGGCAGACTTCGACCTCTGAACCGCCCCCGCGCCGTGCGGGTGGAGGCAGACCCGGACGGCCGGCCCGCCGCCGTCCACCTCTCAGGCCGCCGCTGCGCCGTGGAGGCGACCCTGGAGACCTGGCGCATCGACGACGAATGGTGGCGGCAGCGGCCCATCTCGCGCCTGTACTGGCGGCTGCTGCTGGAGGACGGCCGCGTAGTGGACGTGTACCGGGGCCTCGCCAGCGGGCGCTGGTTCCAGCAGGCGTACTAGCCTCGGCCCCGGCTTCGGTTATGATGGCCGCGTGACGCTCCCCAAGGCCATTCTCATCGACCTCGACGACACCATCGTCGACGACGGCGGCTCTGTCGATGCCTGCTGGCGCGAGGTGTGCGCGGAAGCGGAAGCCCGCATTGCCGGCCTCGACGCAGGCGCCCTGCGCGCCGCCATCGAGCGGGCGCGCGACTGGTTCTGGTCTGACCCGGAGCGGCATCGCAGCGGACGGCAGAACCTGCGGGACGCAACGCGGCAGAACGTGGAGCGGGCGCTCGGGGCGCTGGGCTACGACCGCCCGGACGTGGCCGCAGAGATCGCCAACCGCTACCGCGACCTGCGAGAGGAGCGGGTGGGCCTGTTCCCGGGTGCTATTGAGACACTGGAGCGGCTGCGGTCGCGCGGGATCAGGCTGGGGATGGTGACGAACGGCGCGGGGCCGGCGCAGCGGGCGAAGGTGCGGCGCTTCGGGCTGGAGCCGCACTTCGATCACATCCTCATCGAGGGCGAGTACGGCATCGGCAAGCCGCAGCTGGAGGTGTACGAGGCGGTGCTGCGCGAGCTAGGTGCGGAGCCGGCGCGCGCGTGGAGTGTGGGCGACAACCTGGAGTGGGACGTGGGCGCGCCGCAGCGGCTGGGGGTCTACGGCGTCTGGGTGGACGGTGCCGGCGCCGGCCTGCCGGACGGCTCGCCGGTGAAGCCGGATCGCATCATCCGGGCGCTGCCGGGCCTTCTCGACATAACCGACTAGATAGATTGCACGCCGGCGAAACGGCTGGCTTGACAGCAGAACAGACGTTCTGTATGGTGGCAGCGATGAGGCGCTTAGCCGGCTTGCGAAAGCCATTCGACGCGAAGCCCCGGTATCTGCTCGAAGTCGGGGTCACCGGTGACGAGAGTGGCTGCGAGGCGTTGCGCCAGGGCGGCCGCGATGCAGTCCGCGTAGGAGATCCGGTAGACCCCTTTCAGGGCAGCGCCATCAAGGGCAAGCGGCCAGTCCACCGGGACGATATCGACCGTGTAGTCCTCGAACTGAGCGAGTACCTCCAGCGCCCGCCGTGTGCTGAACTCCCTAATGGTCCTGTAGTACAACTCGCCGACGTTTACGGTGGCCGCTACCAGCCTCACTTCGCCTCTAGCTGCACGGCGGAACAGGCTCTCCATCGTGTCCGCAATCCCGGGCTCGCTCTTGAAGAAACCGATCAGGGCGAAGGCGTCGAGGACGTAGGCATCGGCGACTGGCATTATCGTTCCGAGAGTGGTGGCGGCAGCCCGCGCTCTTCTTCTTCAAGTTCCCGGCGCTTGTCTTCCAGGTACTCCTTCATGCTCATGCCGCCTCTTAGCAGCCCGCGTCCAGCCGCGATCGGGTCCTTGGCTACCGGGATGAGGACGATCTCCCGGCCATGCTGCATGACGCGAATGCGGTCGCCCTTCTTCAGCCCCAGGCTGTCACGGATATCTTTGGGAATAACCACCCACCCCTTCTCAGAAAGCGTTGCAGTAGCCACAGATTCACCTCTCATATCAACTGGTTTGCTCAAAGTATATACAAACTGACTTTCCGTGAATACGAACTACGCCGAACTGCACGCCCACTCCAACTTCTCCTTCCTCGAAGGCGCCAGCCACATCGAGGAGCTGGTGCTGCGGGCGCTGGAGCTGGGGTACGAGGCCCTCGCCCTCACCGACCACGACGGCCTGCACGGCGCCATGGAGTTCGCCCAGTGCGCCCGCGCCTGGGGGTTGCGGCCCATCACCGGCGCTGAGATTACGCTGGCCGGCGGTGCGTGTGGCACCGACCCCATCCTGAAGGGTGGGGCATCGTCTGCAGACGCTCGGCCCCAGTACCACCTGACCCTCCTCTGCCAGGACGCTCGCGGCTACGCCAACCTCTGCCGCCTGCTCACCCATGCCCACCTCGGCCATGAGCGCGGCAGGCCCTGCGTGGAGCCGCAAGTGCTCGCCTGCCACACGGAAGGGCTCATCGCCCTCTCCGGGTGCCGCCGGGGAGAGGTGCCGGCGCTGGTCGCGGCCGGGGAGCACCGCCAGGCGGAGGAGGCCGCGCGTCGGTACGCGCAGTGGTTCGGGCCGGGCAACTTCTACATCGAGCTACAGAACAACCTGGTGTACGGCGACGCGCCCCGCAACCACGCGCTCGCCGATCTGGCGCACCACCTGAAGCTGGATGTCGTGGCCACCGGGAACGTGCACTATCACGTCCGCGAGCGCCATCGCCTACAGGATGTGCTGGTCGCCATCAAGAACCGCACAACGCTCGACGCCTCGCACCGCCTGCGCCGCGAGAACTCCGAGTATTGCCTGAAGCCGCCGGCGGAGATGGCGGAGCTGTTCCGCGACTACCCCCGCGCAATCGCGAACACCCGGCAGATCGCCGAGCGCTGTGCGTTCGACCTGACGCGGGACCTGGACTATCACTTCCCGGACTGCCCGGTGCCGGAGGGCGAGACGCCAGAGTCTTACCTGCGCAGGCTCTGCTCCAGGGAGGCCGCGCTCCGCTACCCGCGCTTTACCCGCGAAGTGGAAGAGCGTCTGGAGCGGGAGCTGGCGCTGGTGGAGCGCCACGGCCTCTCCGGCTTCTTCCTCATCCACCGCCAGATCCTGCGCCTGGCGGAGGAGGTGGCCGCGCAGATCAAGGGCCGGCCTTACCACGGCCCGCCGGGACGCGGCCGCGGCTCCTCTGTCGGCTCCATCATCTGCTACCTCATCGGCCTCTCGCACATAGACCCCATCGCCAATAACCTCTTCCTGGGCCGCTTTCTGAACGAAGAGATGGCCTCTGTCCCGGACATCGACCTCGATTTCCCGCGCGATATCCGTGAGAAGCTGATGCTCCGCGTCTACGAGCACTTCGGCAAAGACCACGTGGGCCTCGTCGCCACCTTCCCCACCTATCGCATCCGGAGCGCCGTCCGCGAGGTGGGGAAGGCGCTGGGGCTGCCGCCCGCCGAGCTGGACCGCCTGGCCAGGACCAGCGAGGGCGGCTCCGCCAAAGACATCCGCGCGGAGATGTCGCGCCAGGCCCACTATCGGGAGAAGCTGTCCGCCTCAGGCGCCTGGCAACACCTGGCGGACCTCGCAGAGCAGATCGCGGGCTTTCCCCGGAACATCAGCCAGCACGTCGGCGGCATGGTCATCTCCTCGCGTCCGCTCATTGATCTGGTGCCGCTGGAGCAGTCGGCCATGGAGGGGCGCGTGCTCATGCAGTGGGACAAGGACTCCGTGGACGACGCCCGCATGATCAAGATCGATTTCCTGGCCCTGGGTATGCTCTCCGCCGTGGACGATTGCCTGGAGCTGATCGAGGAGCACCGCGGCAGGCGCATCGACCTCTCCCGCATCGACTTCGAAGACCGGCGCGTGTACGAATCCATCTGCGCGGCGGATACGATGGGCGTCTTCCAGATCGAATCGCGCGCCCAGATGCAGGCGCTCCCGCGCGTGCGGCCGCAATCGCTCGACGACCTTACGGTGGAGGTGGCGATCATCCGGCCGGGACCCATCGTCGGCGGCTCCGTTAACCCCTACATCAACCGCCGCCTGGGCAAGGAGCCGGTGACGTTCGACCACCCCAGCCTGGAGCCGGTGCTGGCGGAGACGCTGGGCGTGATCCTGTACCAGGAGCAGGTGCTGCAGACAGCGATGGCGCTGGCGGGGTTCACAGCCGGACAGGCGGAGAGCCTGCGCCGGGCCATGAGCCGCAAACGCTCGCACGAGGCGATCGGCAAGCTGAAGCAGCAGTTCCTGGACGGCTGCCGGGCGCGCGGCGTACCGGCAGAGACGGCGCAGGCGGTGTTCCAGAAGATCGAAGGCTTCGCCGCCTTCGGCTTCCCCAAGGCCCACGCCGCCGCCTTCGGGCTGCTGGCCTACCAGACCGCCTGGCTGCGCGTCCACTTCCCCGCGGAGTCCCTCTGCGCCCTCTTCAACGCCCAGCCCATGGGCTTCTACGCCCCCCACGTCCTCGTCAACGACGGCAAGCGTCACGGCGTCCAGGTCCTGCCCCCGGACATCAACCGCAGCGATGTGAACTGCACGCTGGAGCCGCTGCCGGACGACCAGCCATCACCCGTAGGGACAGACCCACCCGTAGGGACAGACCTTCAGGTCTGTCCAAGTGGCGGGGATGTTCGGCTGGGAGATGTACAGAGGTACCCCGGCTCCTCCCCCGGGGGCGCAGCAAGCGGCGCCCCTACCCTGGGGGCGGGTGGGGGTCTATCCACTGTCTACTATCCACTGCCCCCTGCCATGGGGGCGGATGGTGGTCTATCCACTATCCACTATCCACTACCCACTGCCTCCGCCGTCCGCATCGGCCTGCGCTACGTGCGCGGCCTCAGCCCCGAAAAGGGCGCCCGCGAGATCGAAGACGAGCGCGTGCGCGGGGGTGAGTTCCGTTCGCTCTTCGACTTCATCGAGCGCACTCGCCTGAAGCGGGAGCAGATCGAGAACCTCATCGCCTGCGGCTGCTTCGATAGCTTCGGGCTGGAGCGCCGCGAGCTTCTCTGGCAGCTGGGGCTCGTCTACCGCCCCGCAGGCCGGAACGCCACACAGCGCCAGCTCGCCCTGCCCCTGCCCACGGAGCAGGACATGGCGCCGCTGCGGCCTATGTCCCAGTGGGACCGGCTGCGGGCGGACTACACCATCCTGGGCATGTCGCCCGCGTGCCACCCAATGGAGCTCATCCGCCCGCGCCTCCATGAGGGGATGATGACGAGCCGCATGTTGCAGGGGCTGGCGGACGGCGCCGCTGTGGAGGTTGCCGGCCTGGTGGTCTGCCGCCAGCGTCCCGGCACCGCCAAGGGCTTCGTCTTCCTGGTCCTGGAGGATGAGTGGGGCCTGGTCAACGTCATCGTCAAGCCGGACCTCTACGAGCGCGAGCGGCCGGTCGTGCGCGGCGAGCCGTTCGTCGCGGTGAAGGGCGAGCTGCAGCGCCGTGACGGCATCACGAACCTGATGGCGCGCTCGTTCCGGGCGCTGAAAGTGGGTGGGGGGTTGGCACCCGCGGCGCACAACTTCGGCCACGGCGGCCACGGCTAGCCGTGGTCAGCCCCGCACCGGCGCAGCGCGCAGCGCCCCTACCGGCGTCCCCATGTCCTATCGGCCCATCGCCACACGGCAGCCACCACCACGATGGCCGCGATGATCCCGAGCGCGTAGGGGTCGCTGGACCGCCCGCCGTGCCCCTCATCAACGACGTGCGCCACCCAGTGCAACGTGGCGCCGGCGCCTGCGCCCGCCAGCACCGCCAGGAGCGCGTCCCCCCTCCAGACGATCGCCGCGATCAGCGCCACGCCCAGGCCAATCTGGAACGCCCCCACATCGTGCAGCAGGTGCCGGTTGTACGGCGGGAATGTGGCGATCTCGTCGTAGAAGGAAGACGTGTCGAAGAACGCCCACAGCCCCAGCGCCAGCGTGAAGACGCCGAAGACCGCCGCCACCACCACCTGTGCCGCGGGGCCGTAACGCATCGCGCCCTCCTTCGCCCGTCCGTAGCCTGGGCGCCGTTACTGGTTCGTCACCGTGTAAACGTTATCTTCAGTCAGGTCCAGCGCGAGCTCCTGCAGCAGGTCGTTTTGGTCGCAGTCCTGAAGGAGCATGTCGTACGTGCCCGCCGGTATCTGCAGTGTCTTCGAGTCTCTCGCGTCTATGCCCTCGTCCGTCCCCAGCTTGTCGAAACCCCAGTTCTGGGCGCCGGATGGCGAGAGGAACACGTAGCAGATCGGCGTGTCCGAGGTGTTGTCGATCTCAAAGGCCACCGGCGGATGGTCGCCGCCCACGAAGATGACGTTGGAACCGCGCGCCTCGCCGTCCACCGAGATGATCACCTCGTAGAGGCCGTCCGCGAGCCCGTCCTGCTCGTCCACCAGGCACACCCACCAGTTGCCGGACTCGCCGCCCACCCAGGTGTCGTCAATCACGCTGCCCTCTTCGTTCAGCGTCCCGTCCACGTACCAGACGGCCTCCCAGCTCACGCCGTCCTGCATCCCTTCGTAGTCCCAGAACGCGCAGGCCCGCTCGGCGCCCGCCGGCAGCGTTTCCACGACGTTCGTCGGCTCGTCGAGCTCCGTGACGCCGTCTGCGAAGACCATGTTGCTGATCAGAACGTCATCCGCGCGGAAGTTCGGGGCCGGCGTCTCGTCGGCGCCGATCTCCGAGACGTAGTCGCGGCCCGCCTCCACCGCAGCGATCAGCGGCTGCGCCAGGTTCACCGGACGCAGGCCGTTGATGAACCCGCCCACCGGCACGCAGGTGTCGCTCTCGTCCACGACGCCGTCGCGGTTGGTGTCGGTGATCAGCCGGCAGTCCACGAACGCCGCCGATTCCGAGCCCGAGCCGGCGATCGTCGGCACCCCGATCAGCCGTCCGTTCGGGTCCACGGCCAGCCCGCCGGAGTTGCCGCCGGCGATCGTGGCGTCCGTCTTGATCCACGCCCGGCCGCCCACGGAGCGCTCCGCCGTGAACCCGCTCACCACGCCGTTCGTGAAGGTTATCGTCTCACCGCCGATCCCTGGATATCCCAGGATGCGGATGCTGTCGCCTATATCCACGTTCTCCGAATCGCCGATGGGCACGGAAGGGAACACCTCGTCCACTCTGTTCCCGTCCAGGTCGGACACGATCCTGATCACCGCCAGGTCCAGCCCGTAGTCCACGGCGGCGATCTCCGCCACGTACTTCAGCTCCGGCGGCTCGTCCGTCTTCGTCGTCATCGCTACGCCCAACTCGTCGTATTCGTCGAAGCGGTCGTCCACTACGTGGGCGTTGGTGAGGATCAGTCCCTCGGGCGAGATGATAGTGCCCGAGCCGTGCCACACCGTGTCGCCGGAGCGGTCCAGCGCCCGGATCTGCACAACCGCCTTCGCCAGGTCGGCCACGCCCAGCGGTGCGGCCGAGGGCGTGGCCGCGGACTCCTTCGGCGTCGGGGTCCCCCCGCCGTCATCGCCGCCGCCACCACAGGCGCTCAGCCCCGCAAAAGCGGCCGCCGCGAGCATCGACAGGAAAAGCGAGCGTCTCATGTCTTACCTCTTTGCCCTGGAAGGAACGTGGGGATCCGCGGTCCGCGCCTGCTCCGGGGTGCGCAGGCCGCACCCGGGACCGTTCGCGGTTGCCTTTGATTCTCGCCCGTCCATCCTATATGGTCAACGCTGGGTGCCACGGTCGTGGGCGCCGCAACGGAAGGAGGCCACAACCATGCCGTCTCGATGGGACACGGTCAGCGTCAGCGGGGAGCCAATGCGCTGCTATGTGGGCGTGCCACCGGGCAGTCCGCCCTTCCCGGCCGTCATCGTCATCCAGCACGCCGGCGGCGTGGATGATTTCATCCAGCGCATGGCGGAGCGCTTCGCCGCGGCCGGCTACCTGGCCGCCGCGCCGGACCTCTACCACCGCGAAGACCCCGGCAGCAGCGACGACCCGATGACCCGCATGGGCCGGCTGCGCGACGCCGGCATCGTGAGCGACGTCAACGCGGCTTTCGAGCACGTCAAGCGCTTGCCGGAGGCCCGGGCGGACCGCATCGGCATCACCGGCTTCTGCATGGGCGGGCGAGTGGCGTACCTGATGGCGGCGCACAGCCCGCACCTGCGCGCGGCGGTCGTCTTCTACGGCGGCAACATCATGGCGCCGTGGGGCGCAGGGCCGGCCCCCTTCGACCTCTCGGACCGCATCGCCTGTCCTGTCATGGGCCTCTTCGGCGAGGACGACCCAAACCCAACGCCGGCGGACGTCGCGAAGATCGATGCGAATCTCACGCGGCTGGGCAAGGCGCACGACTTCCACTCCTATCCGGGCGCCGGCCACGCCTTCATGAACGCGGGCCGCCCCAGCTACCGCGAGGCGGCCGCCGCCGATGCCTGGACCAGGTGCCTGGGCTGGTTCCAGCAGTACTTGAGTGAGGAGTGAGCAGTGGGGAGTGAGGAGTGAAGATTGGCGCCCACCCTGAAGTGCGTGATCGCGTGGTCAGAGCGGCGGCCGCTGGGTGAGTTGCTGGCGGCGCAGTTGGCCGAGAGCGCCGGCGAGGGCAACGTCCTCCGCTTAGGCGGTGCGGCCTGTGCCGTCTACACGGCGGAGGAACCGGCGGACCTGCGCGACCGCCTGCGCGGGCGGCTGGAAGAGGGCGAGTCGCTGTTGGTGTTGGAGTTCGAGCGGTGGTCCTCTTCCGGCCCGGCGATCGACAGCCGCTGGTTGCTGGCCCGTGGCCATTGACTGACCGGCCCCGGCGGCGGGGGTGCTGACTTCCGGGTTGCGGTCACCACCAGATAACGTCGTCCAGCTCCTCCTCACTCTCTTCCGCTTCCGGCGGCCGCGTCCAGAGGTCCGTGCTCAGGTACTTCCAGCCGCTGTCCGCGAAGAGGAGCACAATGTTCCCGCTGGGCAGGCGCTGCGCGAACTTGAGCGCGGCGTGCAGCACCGCGCCGGATGAGACCCCGGCGAAGATCCCTTCCCGCCGCATCAGCTCGGCGGCGGCCCGGAAGGCGTGGCCGCTCCTCACCAGGATCTTTCCGTCCAGCAGGCTGTAGTCCAGCAGCGGCGGCACGAAGCCGTCCGCCAGGCTCTTCAGCCCCTGCACCTGGTTGCCCGGGTGCGGCTCCACCGCAATCGCCAGCGTGTCGCGATTCGCCTCTTTCAGCCGCCGGCCCACGCCCATCAGCGTCCCGGCGGTGCCCAGTCCGGCCACGAAGGCATTCACGTTAGGCAGGTCCGCCAGGATCTCCGGGCCCGTCCCCTCATAGTGCGCGCGCACGTTGTTGGCATCGGCGAACTGGTCCAGCATGAACCAGCCCTCTCGCGCCGCTATCTCCCGCGCCACCTCTATCGCCCGGCGCACGCCCTCTTCGGCGGGCACCCACGTGATCTCCGCCCCGTAGGCGGCCAGCGTCCGCGGGATCCCCGGGAATACGTTCTCCGGCGTCACGATACGCACGCCGTACCCGCGCGCCCGGCCGATCATCGCCAGCGCGATGCCGGTGTTCCCCGTAGACGCCTCGATGATCCGCCCGCCGGGCTCCAGCCGCCCGCTCCGTTCCGCCTCTTGCACCATGCGCCGCACGATGCGGTCCTTGACGCTGCCCGTGGGGTTCCAGCTTTCCAGCTTCGCGAACAGGCGCACCCCCTCGTGCGGGCTGCAATGGCGGAGCTCGACCATCGGCGTGCGGCCGATCGTATCCAGGACGGTGGTCTCATGCATGCGCTGCCTTCCTGATTGTATGCGAAGCCCGCGCCGGCCGGCGGCCCAGGTACGTAGGTCCGCGGCCGGTGGTTGCGTAATCTCCGGCATGCCCATTGCGCCAGGACGCGGCTGAACTGCGCAGGTTCCCCGGTTGGCTGGCTCCCGCGGCCCGGCCAGAATGGGCCTCGGGCGGGAGCGGCGTACCCGGCAACTCGCGCGCCGGGATCGCCGGCCCGCCGGTCCTGCCAGTTAGCGATGAGTGTGCTTGTGGACCGACAGCCGCACCCCCTTACTGTGGCCCCGGACCCGGGTGCAGGCCCTACACCCGGGGTCCGGCTGCCGGTCTACAAGCCGCCCGTGCATCACCGCGGGGCTGGAGCAGCCGGACCGCGATGATGTATCGTTGCCGGTAGCGGCCGCCGGGTAGGCCACTCAGCGCGCGGCGGCGAACGACCCCGGGGTGGGCCTCGCGCAGATACTGGACCCCTGATCGTGCCTGATCGTGCCCTGATCGTGAGTGAGTAACGCCCGGCATGTACACCTCATGACCGCCGATGTCGACGTGGCGATCATCGGGGCGGGCGTGGTCGGCCTGGCCGCCGCCGCCGAGCTGTCGCGGGCAGACGCCCGCCGCTCCGTGGCGCTACTGGAACGCCACGCGGGCTACGGCCGCGAGAATAGCTCCCACAACAGCGGCGTCGTGCACGCCGGCATCTACTTCCCGCCGGATTGGCTGAAGACCACGCTCTGCCTCGAAGGCAACCGGCTGCTCTACCACTGGGCCCGCGAGCACGGCGTGCGCGCGCGGCAAGCCGGCAAGCTGATCGTCGCCGTGGGGGAAGGCGAGCTCGCTGAGTTGCATGACGTCTACCGCCGGGCCACCGCCAACGGTGTCCCGGGGCTCTCCCTGCTGGACGAGCGCGACGTCCGCTCGCTGGAGCCCGGCGTAAAGGCCGCGGCGGCCATCCTCTCGGAGACTTCCGGCGTCATCGACCAGATGGGCCTCATGCGGTCGCTCTTCCAGGCATCGTGCGCCGGCGGCGCCCACGTCGCCTTCGGGCACGAAGTCTCCGCCGTGGAGCGGTCCGGGGGCGGATTCCTGGTGCACGGCGCGGGCCCGGGCGGCGCGCCCTTCTCCCTCGCCGCCCGCCAGCTGGTGAACAGCGCCGGCCTGGCCGCCGGCCGCATCGGTGCGCTCCTGGGCTACGACCCCGCAGGCGGGCGCGACAACCCGCCGTTCGCCCAGACCGTTAGCCGCGGCTGCTACTACGATGTCGCGCCGGGCAGTGCCGCCGCACGGGTCCGCCATCTCGTCTATCCCGTCCCGCCGCCGCAACGCGAGGGGCTCGGCATCCACCTCACGGTGGACATCGACGGCGGCGTTCACCTGGGCCCGGACGCCGAGTGGCTTGCGCCCGGCGACCCGCTGGACTTCCGCTCTGTAGACCGCCGCCGGAACGCCTTCCTGCAGTCCGCACAGCGCTACCTGCCTGCGCTGCAGGGGGATGACCTTGTTCCCGGCCAGACCGGCTACCGCCCAAAGCTCCAGCGCCCCGGCGAGGACCCGCGCGACTTCCTTATCTGGCACGACCGCGGCTACGTGCACCTGGGCGGCATCGAATCACCCGGCCTCACCGCCAGTCTCGCCATCGCCCGCCGGGTGGCCGCGATGCTGGGGCCGGAGGGGCCAGCGGGATAGGCGATACGCGGTTGCTCATCATGGAAGTTGGCCTGGCGGGTTGGCGTCCTGACAGATGTCCGGAACCTCGCTGCGCACCTGCTCGACGGCGCCTTCCATGAGGGATCGCAGGCTCAGTTCCTCGATCGTGGGATGCAAGAGCGGGGCGTCGAAATTGATCGTAAAGTGATGACGCCGCCCGTTCCTGCGAAGGCGGAGCATGCCACCCTGTCTAAGATTCTGGATGATATTCCAGATCTGCCGTTCTGTATGCCCGATGGACCGGGCGATGTCTTTGGTGGTGCTGTCCGGGCAGAGGGCAATATAGAACAGAACGTGTCCCTGGGGAGACAGGAGGGACCAGTCGACAACCGCCGGGTAGACGGTGTGCGACTGACGGATGCCTCCGTCTCGCCTGTGGGTCACTGCCTCCCCGCCGCCGCCATGCGACAGTATCTCCTTCGCCCGCGTCTGGGCTTGGGCCTGCGTCTGATGGCGCGAGCTAACCCGGTCGGCGTGCGGCTTCCTCACAGCCCAGCCACCCTGCGGGTGCTGCACAACGTGTCGCTGATTCGACGTGGCCATGTTTGCTCTCCTTAGTGTGGCGGCCTGCCGGACTCTCCTTTGGCCAACGCCGTGGCGCGATTCAGGCGAAGTAGCTCGCTCCAGGCGCCGTCCCTGTAAGCCGGGAAAACCGGGCTGGTCCTGGAGCAGGGCGTGCTCGCTTATTTCACTGCGACAGTCACCACGCCCAGGAGTACGAGGGCGATGAATACAACTATAAGCACCAGCCATATGTTGTTGCTCATTAAACTCAACCTCCCTTCAGAACTGCAACCGTGCGTCAACTTATCGAACATCCCGGTCGCTCTGTTGCGTACGGCTGGAAACGATTTTCTCCCCGATTGCCGAGGGGCCGGCCGTAACTGCAAACAGGACGGCGATTAGCAGCAGCGCGGCGACCGCGTACACACCCATCGCGATGGGTGACGCGTATTCGAGATTGCCGCTGTTGGCGACGATCCCTTGAAACGGCTCGGCGAGCGGCTTGCTGACGTCGTAGATGAAGTTGACAAAGCCGTTGTTGGCATTGGCTTCGGCCAGAAGAAATCCCAGCCGGAAGACCAGCAACGTCTCCACTACTGCGAGGGCGACCATAATTAGGGCGCCCAGGCTACGAACCCAGCCGCGTGCCAGGTTCCAGCCGCCGGCCGGCGAGTGCACGACCTGCTCTTCGACTACGCTATCCTCCCTGGCAATCGGCCGGTCTGCGACGGGTCGCCGGCCGCTCTCGTCTGCCATCTCCTCATCTCGTCTCTGGGTAGTCATCCCTTCCTCCTTTGTTGGGACCGATCGCTGGCCAGCTTCCTCAGCCGCGCCGGATGTTATCGGTCGCGTCCTCGTTGATCGGGGGCGATTGCCCCGCGCCAGCGTCCTTCCAATCGACATGCCGCTGACCGGAGTTCGCCATTCCCCCTGCCTTTGCGACGACGCGCTAGCGGCCCCCCTGCTGCGCGCCGGGGCGCAGACCCCGGCGGCCCAGGACAAATGCGGTAGCGGCGAGGCCGCTCAGAGCCAGGCCGAGCAGCAGAGGGATCCGGGGGACACCTCCCTGCGAGGGAGGACCGCCGGTGTTCGGGAAATGGGGGCCTGCCGGGGTGGCCGGCGAAGGTGTGTTCGTGGGTGTGGGAGTCGGCGTTGGCGTCTGGCCAACCGGCGTGGCAGTAGGTGTCGGCGTCGGCGTCTGGCCAACCGGCGTGGGTGTAGGAGTTGGCGTCTGTCCCACGGGTGTCGCCGTCGGCACAGGAGTCGCGGCTGCTGTCTGGGTGGCGGTGGCCGCCGCTGTACCTGTTGGTGTGGCGGTGGCCGTTGGTGATGCCGTCACGGTAGCGGAGACGGTTGGTGAAGCCGTTGGTGAAGTGCTGGCGGTGGCTGCGGCGCAGTCCGAAAAGCCGACGGTGTTCGTATCCATCGTCACCGCACCATTTCGCGCCAACGCCCTGCCGGACACGCTTGCGCCATTCTGCAGGGTGATGCTCGTGAGCGCGAGGATGTTCCCTGTGAACGTCGTGTTTGTAAAGAGATCCGCGGAGCTGCCGATCTGCCAGAATACGTTGCACGGCTGAGCGCCACCGATCAGCGACACAGTCGAGCCAACTGCGGTAGTGAGCGTGCTCACCGTCTTGAAGACGTAGACCCCAGCGCCGCTCAGCGTAAGTGTCCCCGTCAACAGAACCGACGACGTATAACAATACACGCCCGGCGTGAGCGTCGCTCCACTCAGCGCCACATTCGTCGCCGTGCACGGCTCGCTTGTCAGCGCATCGTAGGCAGTGGTGACAGCATTCTGCGCCTGAAGCGCGACCGCGTCGCCTGCGTGTGTCGCTCCCGTGAGGGTGATGCTCGCCTGGCCGGTGATCGCAGAACCTGGGCTGACACCGAGGTCGCCGGTGATGGTGGTGGGGCCGGTGTTGGTCACCGTCGTGCCGCCCAGGACCGCGAAGCTCGCCGCCGAACCCAGTCCGGGCGCGGTTGCCGCGCCGGCATGCGTGGCGGAGCCCACCGCGAAAAGGAGCACGGCAAGGGCAACGGCGCCGAGCCCCACGATAACCCTATGAGAGATTGACCTAGGTGGAGGTATCTGGAGAAGCCGCTTCCAGGGAACCGCGGTCAAGGCGAACTGACCTCCGGAGCGGCCGGGGCAGGTATCGCCGGCTGCAGGGCCGGCGCCGCTTCGCCTGCCGAGGCCGCCGGCGTTGACGGCTGGTGCACCAGGGGCTTCCAGACGACGATGGCCACCATGACCAGGGCGGCGGCAACGAAGATCATGAGGAGAATCGCCGAAGACGCGGAGACCCTGCGCTGGTGTTCGTACGGGCCGTCGTAATTCACCGATGTCGCCTCTTCAAATGTATCCTTCATCGTCCGCGTCTGTAGAAGCCCCCGCCCCCGAGCGCCAATACCAGGAGGATGATCAGGAGAACAAAGAACAGCGGAGAAACCGCCAGTCCCAGGCCCCCGAAGAGCAGGATAAGCAGCAGGCCTATTAGCAACAAACCGATCATGGTCCTAACTCCTATCGCGTCTTTGTGTCGATGTGCCGTGTTTGAAGGCCACCTTGCAGCGCCCAGGGAGCCCGGCCAGTCGCGGCGCTGGCCCGGCTCGACCGGTCTAATAAGCCCGCCGGGGGTAGAGCGGGGCTCCCTGGACGCTGCAACCTGATGGGCAGGCGATGACTCCTTCGCTTAACCAAGCTTCGCCTTTAACCTTCCTTTGAGTCCCCGTGCCTTCCCTTTTAGCTTGGTAGTCCTACTGCCGGTTACCGTGCCTACGGCCTCCTGGACTCTACCCTTCACCTGGTCGATCTTGCCTTTGACCTTTTTGGCCATTGGAACCTCTCTTCCTATCCCGGCCATTTCACTCTTGCTGCAAACTGCTTTGTTGTGGCCGTCTGCTGTGGCTACGCGGATATGATCCCGGCGACAGCGACGCCCAGGGCGTAAGCGAGCGCGATGGCCGCGAGCGACCAGCCCAGCGCGCCCTTCAGTCCCTTCACGCGATGCCGGATTGCCATACTTGTACGTCTCCGTATCTTTAGACCTGCCAGGGAGGAGCTGGAGGGGGTGCGTTCCAGCTCAACCCAGGAAGGTCTAGCTATTGTCTATGTTTGGCGTTCCAGGACAGGAACGGGTGGGTTGAAGCCGGCGTCCGGCCGGCGCTGGATGCCACGCCACTGCGATATCTCAGGGGACGGTGCTTGCACCACAAACCCGGCCGTGACCGTCTCCAGGGCGTCGAGCGCGCTGTCTGCGGGCTCGACGCCGGCGCTTCCAAGATCGCACGGGCAGAATTGGCAATTGGGAGAACCATTAAGGTCTCCGCAACACATCGGGCACGTACCTCCATACGCGTTCACGTTCAGACTCAGCTTCTACCCGCGAACAGCCGCTCGTGATGTTGCGGTCCGGGCTTGATGACCGCGATTCTTGATCTCCTGTCCGGCGCCGGGCGGCGTCTGGTGGTCAGATCCTCGATGCCTAGCCCAGGATCGGCGGCTTGAACTGCCTGGCGGTGCCCGCACTGGAGACACACCAGGTCCAGCACGCCGGAAGTTATGTCCTGCTCCTCCCACATGTCCCCTCTGCATCGGTGGCATCCGTTGAACACCATACTTTCCGCGTCTCCTTCATCGGCCTTCAGCCCCGGGCTATTGATGGGCACTTCTGTCGGCGTCCTTCCAATTCGGCATCACGCCACAGAACGGCGTTCCTCCAGCCATTTCTCCAGGGAATCCTCGTCGATGCGGATCACACGGCCGAGACGGATGAACGGTAGGCCCCCGCCGCGCAGCATGCTGTATACCCATTGTGGCTTGACCTTGAGCTGATCAGCCGCCTCCTTTACGGTGAGCACCTTCACGTACCTCACTGTAAGAGAGCGGTGTTCCGTACGCGTTCCGCAGGCGTTACTGGGCTGTTCTTTTGACGTTCTTTGCCGTTCTTTACGTTCTTGTAATATTCTGTGACGTCGCTCGGGACCGGAATCACTTTGATGTCATGCTTGTCGGCTTCGCCAAGTACGAAGCCCAGTCTCGAAAAATCTGTGGTGTCGGCGGTGAACAACTGGAAAGCCCTATGCGATATTATTGGTACCGATCTAGATGGGGACAAGAGTACAATGCAGCCGACTAAGGTATCATTGATCGTCGGCCCGAAGGGCGAGACGGCATGACCGCGCAAACGGACGACGCGGGGCTGCGCATGTCTCTACTGGGGCGCTTCGAGGTGCGCGCCGGTGACGATGTGATCATCGACGAGGTGTGGCATCACCGCAACGCCAAGGCCTTGCTCAAGCTCCTGGCCGTTCAGAGGGACCGCTCTCTGCACCGCGAACAGGTTCTCGATGCCTTTTGGGCCAGCCTCAACCCGTCGGCGGCTGCCGCGAACCTCCGTAAGATCCTGTTTGATCTGCGCGCCGAGTTCACCGCGCGACAGGTAAAAGCTCAGGTGGTCAAGATCGCCGATGATATGGTCATCCTCTCGCCTGAAATCTCCCTGGACATCGACGAATTCCGATCTTGTGCGCGGGCGGCCCGTTTCGCTCAAAACAGACTCGATCTGTATGAGCAAGCCATCGTCTTATACAGGGGCGACTTGCTTGTAGAGGATCGCTACGCGGAATGGGCCGAGGGGCCGCGCCGGGAGCTGCGGGATTTACATAATGACCTCCTGATTGAGCTGAGCCAGCTGTACGCGGCGGCGGGAAAACTCGAACTGGCGGCCGAACGTCTCCAGCGTCTGCTCGAGGCCGACGCTCTGAATGAGGATGCTAACCGGCTAATGATGCGCGTCTACGCCGAGGTTGGTAGTCGCCAGAAGGCCGACCGCCAATACAAGAGCTTCCGTGCCGCGCTTCTTCGCGAGATTGGAGCCGCGCCCTCGGAAGAGACGGAGACGCTCATCCGGGATATCCTCGCGGGCAAAGTCGGCCGCGCCTGAGCGACTTCACGACCGCCTCCAGGACTGCCTTTCAGCAACCAGCCGGCGGACCGCGCACCCCAGCAGCCGACCGCTAGCCGTCTTCCCTGCCGGCGCGTGCTATTCTAGGAACTACCCTTTCACCAATATGGGGAGCGAGCTTGCTGTTCCGGCCCCTAACCACAGATCCGGAGGCGTCCGGGGTCCTCAATCGCGTGACCGCCGCCCAGGCCGGCTGGAGCCTGCTGAACATCGCCGTCCACCGCCTGGCCCCCGGCGACGCCTGGGAGCACGAGACCGGCGAGACGGAAGCCGCGGTTGTCCTGTTGGGGGGCGTCTGCTCCGTCCGCTCCAGCCGCGGCGAGTGGCCCTCCGTGGGGCGGCGTGCGGATGTCTTCGCCGGCATGCCATACGCGCTTTACCTCCCGCGCCGCACTGCCGTCACGCTTACCGCTCTCACCCGCGTGGAACTGGCGCACGGCTGGGCGCCCACAGACCGCGACCACCCCGCCCGGCTCGTGCGGCCGCAGGACTGCCCGGTGGAGATCCGCGGCGGCCACGGCGCCACCCGCCAGATCAACGGCATCATCCCGCCGGGCTTCGGCTGCCACCGCATCGTCGCTGTCGAGGTCTTCACCCCCGGTGGCAACTGGAGCAGCTACCCGCCCCATAAGCACGACACGCACCGCGAGGACGGGCACGGCAACATCCTGGAGGCGGACCTGGAGGAGGTCTACTACTACCGGTTCAGCCGGCCGCAGGGGTTCGCCTTCCAGCGCGTTTACACGGAAGACCTCTCGCGGGACGCCGCCTTCGTCTGCCGCCAGAACGACATCGTGCTCGTGCCAGAGGGCTATCACCCCGTCGCCGCCGCCTACGGCTACGACTGCTACTACCTGAACTTCCTGGCCGGGTCCGCCCAGTCCCTGGCCTACTCCGACGACCCCGTCCACGTCTGGACAAAGGACGGCTGGACCGCGCAGGACCCGCGGCTGCCGCTGGTGGACCTCTCGATGGAGGAGCGATGAGCGGCGGTGCCAAAACCTACGACCTGCTGGCCATCGGCCGCAGCTCCATCGACCTTTACGCCAACGATATCGGCGTCCCCTTCCCGGAGATCAAGAGCTTCGCCGCGTACGTGGGCGGCTGTCCCACGAACGTCAGCGTCGGCGCCCGCCGCCTGGGCCTGCGCTCCGCCCTCCTCACCGCCGTCGGCGAAGACCCCGTCGGGGAATTTGTCCTCCACTTCCTGGGCGCCGAGGGTGTGGAGACGCGGTTCATCCCTCGTAAGGCGGGCCGCCGCACCAGCGCCGTGCTCCTGGGCATCGAGCCGCCCGACAAGTTCCCGCTCGTCTTCTACCGCGACAACTGCGCCGACACGCAGATCGCCATTGACGACGTCCTGCGCGCGCCCGTGACGGACAGCCGCGCCGTCCTCATCACCGGCACCGGCCTCAGCCGGGAGCCGGGCCGCAGCGCCACCGTCTTCGCGGCGGAGCAGGCCAGGGCCGCGGGCGCGAAGATCTTCCTGGACATCGATTACCGTCCCGCTCTCTGGCCGGACCCCCGCGCTTTCGGCGTCGCCGTCCGCGCCGTCCTGCCGCTCGTCCACGTCGCCATTGGCACGGAGGAGGAGGTGTCGGCTGCCCTTGCCGGGCCCGGCGGCGCACCCGCCGCTCCCGCGGACCCCGCCGCCGCCCTGCGCTGCGGCCTGGAGGCGCTCGTCCTCAAGCGCGGCGCGGAGGGCGCCACCGTCTTCCTCCCGGGCGGCGAGGCGGTCCCCGCGCGCCCGTTTCCCGTTGAGGTCTGCAACGTCTTGGGCGCGGGCGACGCCTTCGCCGCCGGCTTTATCTACGGCTGCCTCAGCGGCTGGGACTGGCTCAAGTGCGCCCGCATGGGCAACGCCTGCGGCGCCATCGTCGTCACCCGCCACGGTTGCGCCAACTTCATGCCCTACCTGGACGAGGCCCTGCAGTTCATCAGTGACCGGGGCGGGTTCTGAGTGGCCGCCTTCGTCCCGTCCCAGTTCCTGCCGGACGCGGTCCTGGCCCGCCTCACCGACTTGCGCGTGTCCGATCCCGAACGCGTGGTGCGCGCCGCTGGGGCCCGCAAACGCCGCGCGACCCTCACCCTTGACGGCCGCCTGAACGTCCTGGCCGCCGACCATCCCGCCCGCCGCGTCACGGCCGTGGGCGAGGACCCGCTGGCCATGGCGGACCGTCGCGACTACCTCGCCCGGGTCGTACGCGTCCTCCTCGCGCCTTCCGTGGACGGCGTTATGGCGACGATGGACATCCTTGAGGACCTGCTCCTCCTGGACGGGCTCCTCTGCGAAGCCGGCGCCCCGCCGCTCCTCGAAGGCAGGCTGCTGATCGCCAGTCTCAACCGGGGCGGGCTGTCCGGCGCCTCCTGGGAGCTGGACGACCGCATCACGGGCGCCACGCCGGCGGCCTGCGCGGAACGCGGCCTGGACGGCGCCAAACTCCTCCTCCGCCTCTGCGACGAAGAGGCGGCTTCGCTGGAGACCATGGCCGCCGCCGCGCGCGCTATCAGCGAGCTGAACCACCTCCGCCTGCCGGCCTTCCTGGAGGCGCTCCCCGTTGTGCGCGCCGGCGACCGCTACGAGGTCTGCCGGGACGCCGCCGCCCTCGCCCGCACTGCCGGCGTCGCCTCCGCCCTCGGCGATAGCAGCCGCTACCTCTGGCTGAAGCTGCCCTATTGCGAGGGCTTTGAGCGCGTCGCCCGCGCCACCACCCTACCGATCCTCATCCTGGGGGGCGAGGCCACCGGCGGCCCTGCGCCCCTGCTGCGCCAGGTCGCCGCCGCCCTGGCCGCCGGGCCCAACGTTCGCGGCGCGATGATTGGCCGCAACACCCTTTACCCGGGCGACGGCGACCCGCTGGCCCTGGCGGAGGCCTTCGGCCGCCTGATCCACGAACGCTGCGACCCCACCACCGCCGCCGCTGTCATCGCGGAGCAGTCGTGGCGTAACATGGACGCGATAACCCGCTGGCTCAAGGGGTGACACAGGCGATGAGCGAGGCGAAGACGGCGAGGCTGACCGCGGCGCAGGCCCTGGTCCGCTTCCTGACGCAGCAGTACGTGGAGCGCGACGGGCGGGAGACGCAGTTCTTCGCCGGCGTCTGGGGCATCTTCGGCCACGGCAACCTGGCGGGCATCGGCCAGGCGCTGCAGGAGCACCCGGAGCTGCGCTACTACCAGGCCCGCAACGAGCAGGCCATGGTGCACGCGGCCGCCGCCTTCGCCCGGATGAGCCTCCGCCTGCGCGCTTTCGCCTGCACCAGCTCCATCGGCCCCGGCGCCACCAACATGATCACCGGCGCGGCCGGCGCCACTATCAGCCGCCTGCCGGTACTCCTGCTCCCCGGCGATGTCTTCGCCCGCCGTAACGTCGCCCCCATCCTCCAGCAGCTGGAGTCGCCTTCCTCTCAGGACCTCTCAGTGAACGACTGTTTCCGCCCCGTCTCCCGTTACTGGGACCGTATCAACCGCCCGGACCAGCTGGTCAGCGCGCTCCCGGAGGCGATGCGGGTCCTCACTTCGCCGGTGGAGACCGGCGCCGTCACCCTGGCGCTGCCGCAGGACGTCCAGGCGGAAGCCTTCGATTACCCGGCCAATCTCTTCCAGCGCCGCGTCTGGCGTATCCCGCGCCCCGAGCCTGAGGACGCGCTGCTGGAGCGGGCGGCGGGCGCTATCAGGGACAGCCGGGCGCCGCTCATCATCGCCGGCGGCGGCGTGGTCTACAGCGAGGCGTGGGAGGCCCTGGCGCGCCTCGCCGCGCAGACCGGCATACCCGTCGCGGAGACGCAGGCGGGCAAGGGCGCGCTCCCCCATGACCACCCGCAGAACCTGGGCGCCGTCGGTGTTACCGGCGGGCTCGCGGCCAACGTTGCGGCCCGTGAGGCGGACCTCGTGATCGCCGCCGGCACCCGCCTGAGCGACTTCACCACCGCCTCGAAGACCGCCTTTCAGCACCCGCACGTCCCTTTCATCGGGGTCAACGTCTCGGAGTTTGACGCCCACAAGCACGCCGCCCTCCCGCTCGTCGCGGACGCGCGCGTGGCCCTGGAGCGGCTCGCAGTTCGCCTCAAGGGCTTCCGCGTCTCGCCCGAATACGCCGCCCGCATCGGTGCCCTGCGCGGCCAGTGGGTGGCTGAGGTGGACCGCGTCTTCGCCATCCGCCACGGTCCGCCGCTGAGCCAGGGCCAGGTCATCGACGCCGTCAACGCCTTTTCCCGCCCGCGGGACGTCGTCGTCTGCTCCGCGGGAAGCCTCCCCGGCGACCTGCACAAACTCTGGCGCACCCGCGATCCCAGGGGCTATCAGGTGGAGTACGGCTACTCCTGCATGGGCTACGAGATCGCCGGCGGCCTCGGCGTGAAGATGGCTGACCCGGAGCGCGAGGTGTACGTGCTGGTAGGCGACGGTTCCTACCTGATGATGTCCTCGGAGATCGTGACCTCCGTCCAGGAGGGCTTCAAGCTGATCATCGTGTTGCTGGACAACCACGGTTTCGCCAGCATCGGCGGCCTCTCGCAGTCGCTCGGCTCCGGCGGCTTCGGCACCCGCTATCGCTTCCGGGATGCGAATACCGGGCAATTGGACGGCGACGTCCTCCCCGTGGACTTCGCCGCCAACGCCCTCAGCCTGGGCGCGCACGCCGTCCGTGCCGTCACCCACGATGACCTCTGCCGCGCCCTGGACGAGGCGCGCGCCCGGGACCGCACTACCGTAATCGCTGTCGAAGTCGACGGGGAAGAGCGCTTGCCCGCATACGAATCCTGGTGGGACGTCCCGGTGGCGGAGGTCAGCGAAATGGAGCCGGTCCGCGCAGCCCGTCGCGACTACGAAGAGTCCCGCCGGAAGGAGCGCTACCACCTGTGACGCTCCTCACCCGCACCTGGACCACGGCCCGGCGGGGTCGCCCATGATCAGGGCCGCCAACGCCCCCTGCTCCTTCGGCATGGTCACGGGCGCCGGCGATCCGGACCACGCGGCGTGGGAGCAGGTGCTGGACGAGATCGCCGAGGCCGGTTACGAGGGCACCGAGCTGGGCGACTGGGGCTTCATGCCCGAAGACCCCGATCTGGTGCGGGCGGAGCTGGCGCGGCGCCGGCTGGCCATGGCCGGCGCCTTCGTCCCGGTGCGGCTGGCAGACCCCTCGCTGCACGCCGCCGCCGAGGATTTCGCCCTGCGCACGGCGCGCCTCTTGGCGGGCTGCGTCAGGGGAACGCCGGAGGAAGGCCTGCCCTTCGTCATCCTGGCCGATGACCCGGTCGCCGATCCCGTCCGCACCGCCAATGCCGGGCGCATCCGCCCGGAGCACGGCTGGACCCGGGACCAGTGGCAGGCCGCCGCCGCCGGGTGCGACCGCCTCGCCCGCGCCGTCAAAGACCAGACCGGCCTGCGCACCGCCTTCCACCACCACGGCGCCAGCTTCGTTGAGACCCCGTCCGAGATCGAGACGCTGCTGGACCTGACGGACTCCGCTCTTCTGGGGCTCTGCCTGGACACCGGCCACTACGAGTTCGCCGGGGGCGACGCGCGGGAGGCCGCGCAGCGCTTCGCTGGCCGCATCTGGCACGTTCACTTCAAGGACTGCGACCCCGCTGCCATGGAGAGGGCGCGCCGCGAGCGCTGGGATTACCCCGAAGCGCTGCGCCGGGGCGTCTTCCGCGGCCTGGGCGAGGGCGTCGTAGCGAACAGCGCCGTCCTCGACGGGCTGCGCCGTCTGGACTACAGCGGCTGGATTGTTGTGGAGAACGAGGCGCCGCCCGGCGGGACCACGCCGCTCCAGCGCGCCCTCGCCGACCGCGACTACCTGCGGGGCCTGGGGCTGTAGACGGCGATATGGGCGGCCCGCGCCTCATCCGCTTCGGCCTCATCGGCGCGGGGATGATCGGCCGCCTCCACGCCGGGAACCTGGCCCGGCGCTTGCCCGGCGCCGAGCTGCGCGCGATCGCCGACGTGGACGGCCCCGCCGCCGAGGCCTGCGCCCGGGACCTGGGCGTAACGGACGTGTACAGCGACTACCGCGCGCTGCTGAAGGCCGCGGACATCGATGCCGTCGCCGTCTGCTCGCCCAGACAGACGCACGCGCCCATCGTCCGCGACGCGGCGGCGGCCGGAAAGCACATCTTCTGCGAGAAGCCGCTCGGCGTCGCCCTGCCGGAGATCGATGCGGCGCTGGCAGGCGTCGCGGGGGCGGGCGTCAAGCTCTTCGTCGGCTTCAACCGCCGCTTCGACGCCACCTACCGGCGGGCCTACGAAGCCATCTCCGCCGGCACGCTCGGCACCCCGCGCATCCTGCACCTCGTCAGCCGCGACCCGGAGCTCCCCGGTGCCGATGAGCGCACCTGGGACGATGTGTTCCTGGACACCACCGTCCATGACTTCGACATGGCCCGCCACCTCGCCGGGAGCGAGGTCGCCTCCGTGCAGTCCATCGCCTTCGCGGACGGCAAGCGTCCGGCCGAAGGAGTCCTCACGGTCCTGCGCTTCCGGAACGGCGCCGTCGGCACCATCGACAACAGCCTGCGCTCCGTCGCCGGCTACGACCAGCGTGTGGAGGTGTTCGGCTCGCAGGGCACGCTCGCCACGCAGAACGAGACTCCGCACCGGGCCGTCCTCCGTGACGCCGCCGGGGAGCACGCCCCGCCGCCGCCCTTTTTCTTCCGCGAGCGCTACGCGGCGTCCTACGAGGCGGAGATGGCGGAGTTTATCCGCTGCCTGCGGGAAGACAGCGCCCCGTCCGTCACCGGCGCCGATGGGCGCGCCGCCGTGGCCCTGGCGCTGGCCGCCGCGCGCTCACTGACCGGGCGCCGTCCGGTCGCGCCGGACGGGGCCGGGTGACTGCGGCGGGACGCGCGGGTTCATCAGCCCGGGGCGCCCCGAACCGGCCCTTAGTCGGCCGATCTGTTGCCGAGTCCTCAGCCTCCCCACGGCTCGGAAGAGGAGACGTGGAAGATAGTTGCCTCGGGCTCCGCAGCCAGCGACTCCTCGAGGATCCCGAGCGTCTTCGCAACCTCCGGTAGCGACTCCTGGCGATCGAGCGCAGCGCGATCAGCGAACACCTCGGTAGCGATGAACGAGTTCGGGTCGGCAAGGTCCCGGCCGATGTCGAAGTTGACGACGCCGTTCACCTTTCGACTGGGCGCGATAACCTCCTTGAACGCGGCCATCACCTGCTCGGCCTTTTCGGGCTTGCACTGCACCTTGAAGCGCACGACGATCATTGGTTCTCTCCTGATTCTATGCGGGCGATGGGGCTCGAACCCACGACCCTCTGCTTGGGAATCGGATGGGTCGCTTTTCTTGCCGCCCCAAACGCACTCAGGCAATTTCTGCCTGAAAAACGGCCGTTTTGAGCATCTGACTCAGGACGGGCTGAGCATCTGATTGAAAGTGTCGTCGAGGCTTGCCAGGCCGTCAAGCCATCTGACTGCTACCCGCGCCAGCTAACCTCAGAGATCCGCACCGGCTCCTCGAAGCCCTCGCGACAAACTCCCACGATCGGCGCTTGGGTGATGCCGCCACGACGAGCTGCTTGCCCATGAAGAGTGCGGTCGAGGGGGTGGAACAGTTTTTGTTCACAGGTTATTCCGCCGCGCGCGTGACGGGCGTCGTTATCGGCAGCGTTGAAAAGTTCGGCATGATGTCGCGCTTGAAACGTCGCAGCTGGTTGATGCCGCCGGATACCGTGAGCAAGACATACTCCGCCCCGGCATTTCTCACCGCATCGAGCTTATTGTTAATCTCATCGGGGGTTCCGAACAGCGCATTGGCCTCGGTCGCGCCGGCTTTATCCGCATAGGCCAGAACGTGCGAGCCGATCTTGCCGTCGGGCGTACGCGAGACGGCAATAGTGCGCTGAGTATATTGCGCCAGTCGCGCCAGCGCGGCCTCGGTGTCGGCCTCATCCTTTGCAATATAGAGCTGGCGCGCGACGGCGACCTGCATCGGATTGAATGCGAGGTCGTGCGCTTTGCGTTCGGCGCGGTAGATCGAGATGCGCTCGCCGATCGCTTCGGGGCTCGCATACTGGTCGAGAATGAGATTGAACCCGCGCCCCGCCGCGCGGCGGATCGACGTGGGATTTCCAGCGGCGACCCAGAGCGGCGGATGCGGCTGCTGCGCCGGCGGCGGCTCGACCACGATGTCCTCGAATGTCCAGAAGCGACCATGATGGGAAAAGCGCGTGCGCGACAGCCACGACCGCGTAATCACTACAAGCGCTTCCTCGAAGCGCGCCTCGGCTTCCTCCTGAGCGATGCCGAAGCCGGTGAATTCATTGTGCCGGTAGCCCTTGCCGATCCCGAAATCGAGCCTGCCGCCAGAGAGCAAATCGAGGGTCGCCGCCTGTTCCGCCAGCAGCACCGGGTTGTGCCAGGGCAACACCATCACCGCGGTGCCGAGGCGCAGCTTGGTCGTGCGCATAGCCAGGCCCGTGAGCAGTAACAGCGTGGCGGAGACCTGGTTCCAGCCGGTGAAATGGTGCTCCACCGAAAAGCTCGAATGGAATCCGAGCGCCTCGGCTTCGACATTGAAGTCGAGATAGTCGCGAAACCCCTGCCCGGTTTCGGGACCGAATGCGTCGCTATTGGCCTGCGCAGAACAAAGCACACCGAACCGCATGGCTAGCTTTCTCGTTTGAGCACGATCTTGTCCGGAAACCGCTGTGAGGTCGCGAAGCGTACGTTTTGCGACATCGTCTACTTACACCAGCCGATTTCGAACAACCGGACGGCGTCTTCGCTCGTGCTGTCCATGGCGCTAATTGTACAACTAGCGCGCCCGAGCATCTGCCTGACGAGGCAGACGGTCACGTTCGCGAAGCTCACCGTCAGGTCCGGAGCTTTGGCCTACGAGCGACGGTCGCTCCGGTTCGTCGCCGATCTCCTTCCCACGCAGAAGGGCTGAGATAGATTTTCCTAAGCGGCATTCCCAAAGGCGCGTCGCGCCCCGGCAGCAGTTATGGTGCGTGGATGCGGCAAAGCGGTCACGGCACCAGCGGACGCAATCTGCACTGGTTCGAATTGAATCGTGATGCCACGCACCCGGCTCCGGAGATAGCGGACGCCCATGCGGCCTAGCGAGCTGTCTGTCGAACCTGCCCTCGGATGCGGCTTAGCCATCAGTTATGGTGCGCAGAATTCGGCACGGTTGTTCGGGTTCTGCGCGGCCCATCTGCGGCATAAGTCACGATCACGCGACATGCACGACCCGGGGCGACTCCAGGATGGCTCGGCGACGGAACGGATTGCGGCCCCTCTCGATCCCCCGGCGGCTCACCAGATCCACAGGTTGCCCCAGGATGCTCTCCAGTTCATCCTCCATGTCGACGTGATCGAGGAGTTCCACTTCGCATCAGGAGCGAACGTCACCAGCAGATCAACGTCGCTATCCTGTCGGAAGTCCTCGCGCAGAACAGAGCCAAAGAGAGCGATCTCGGCGGTCTTCCACCGCCTGCAGAAGTCGGTGACCTGGTCTTCAGGAATCTCGATCCTGCGTCCGTCGGTCATGCCTACCATCGCCACGAATTATGCTCTTCGACTCGATGACCTGGCGTTGGTCGACTCCTGGCGTGATCATAGAGAACGGGTTTGCGCGGCAAGGGTCACTCGAAATCGGATCGACCGTCCCGGAAGGACTCAGGTACATAGGTCACTGCGCCCTTAGAAGGAGTCAGGGCCGGTTCCGGTCCCGTCAGG
Source organism: Dehalococcoidia bacterium (assembly GCA_030649945.1). GTDB lineage: Bacteria > Chloroflexota > Dehalococcoidia > SM23-28-2 > RBG-16-64-32 > JAUSFE01. Next base: position 67,263 of record JAUSFE010000126.1, read on the forward strand.
TCATCACGCCAGCGCTTGAGAGAGGGGCCGCCGCCTTCGGCCGCGTGCGCCCATTCCGCCTGCCGGATTCGTGAGCCCTGGCCCCATTCGTCTCCAGTCCAAACAGTTCGCGACCGATGGCGATGTACTCCTTATCGTCACCGTGGAGCTTGAGTCGCGTAATGGGCTGGTGCAGCACTTTCTTGACGAGCGCTTTCGTTAACGCGTCCAGCGCTTCCCTTTGTTGGTCGTCAAATGACGGGAGGCGGCGCAACGTCTTGGCCACCTCGCGCCTGCGTGCCTCCTCCACGGTGTCTTCCAGCGCCCTAATCGTGGGGACCGCATGGGAGGAACGCCACCAGGAGAGGAACCGTCCCACCTCCTCCTCGAAGATCGCGTCTGCATTGGCCAGATCCTGAGTCCTGTCCTCCGGCGTGGCCGGACACATCGTCATGAGATCATCCATGTCGAACAGGTGAATCCCCGGCACATCGCGGACTGAAGGGTCGATGTTTCGAGGTACCCCGATATCGACGAGCACGATCGGGCCTGGGCAGCGCATCGGGACAACCGATAGCAGGGCCTCTTTGGAAAGGAGTGGCGAAGCGGAAGCACAGACCACAAGGTCCACCTCACACAGCACTTCGGGCACCCTGCGGAGGGGAACCGCCACAGTGCCCGTATGCCCCGCAAGGTTCGCGGCGCGGCCGTAAGTGCGGTTGGCGATCCGGATATCGCTCGCTCCTTCACGAAGCATCGTCCTGATGGTCATGCTGCCCGCGTCACCGGCGCCCAGCACCAGCACCCTGCTCTCAGAGATGTCACCCAGAATCCCGCGAGCCAGTGTTACTGCGGCAGAAGCAACTGAGCGGTCGTGCCGGCCGAGAAAGGTCTCTGCGTGGATCCGGCGGCCGGCGCGGAGCGCCGCGTGGAATAGCCGGTCAAGAACAGCAGTCAACAGGCCGGCCTCGAACGATGCGTTCATCGCGGAACGCACCTGCCTGAGGATCTCCACTTCGCCGAATATCATGGAGTCCATACCGCAGGCGACGCGGTGAAGGTGTCGCACCGCAGCTTCGCCGCGGTAGTAGTATGTGTGCTCCTGGATGCGCTCCTGGCGTGCCCCGGTCACGCCGAGGAAGAGTCCAAGAGCGTCCGAATGGTTCGCCATGTCGGGGTGGGCGACGAAGTAGAGCTCGGTACGATTGCAGGTGGACAGGATCACCCCGTTCCCAATCCTCGTGTCCAGGCGAGAAAGGGCGCCGGGAAGGTCCTCGGCGTTCAGCGACGCACGCTCCCGCGTCGAGAGCGAGGCCGTCTTGTGACTGAGTCCCAAAGCAACGAGCGACATTCCTGTGTCCATCTCTCAGTTCGCTCCTGCCGCCTGCGCAATCTCCTCGCTGCCGGGATCGTAGACGCAGGATGGATCCGAGGTCAGGTAATCGCCCGTGACCGCGTACGACCGCGCACGCGAGCCACCGCACACCTCGCGGAAGCGACAGCCGCTGCACTTACCTGTTAGCAGAGACGGGTCGCGGAGTTCCCGGAACAGCCTGGAGTTGCGGTAGATATCAACTACGGAACGCTCTCGCACGTTGCCTGCCGGCAGAGGAAGGAATCCCGACGGACAGACGTCCCCAACGTGGGAGACGAAGCAGAAACCCTTGCCGTCGTTCACGCCCTGCACCGGCCGGTTGAGACCGTCCTCATACCGGTAGCCGGCGCCGGCCAGGGTACCGCCGCCGGCACCATTCCCCATGGCTTTCTGGATGACGACCCGCCGATAAGCGGGCGCTGCCGTGCTCTTGATATCGAAGGAGGCCTTCCCTGATAGCCCGTAGAGCCAGTTGAATACCCGCTCGTGTTCCTCCGGTGAGATCATGTCGCCAGCGAGAGCCCGGCCTGTCGGCACCAGGAAGAACAGACTCCACTGAACGGCGTTGAGATTGCTCACCACATCGATGAACTCGTCCAGCACGTTGACGTTGTAGCGGCTGACGGTGGTGTTTACCTGCAGCGAGAGGCCAGCCTCTCCGACGGCCCGGGCGATCCGCAACGCCATATCGAATGAGCCATGGAATCCCCGGAATGCGTCGTGCGGCTCCGCCGATGGCCCGTCAATGCTGACGGCCACACGGCGGACACCTGCGTCCTTCACCCGGCGCAGCTTCTCCACTGTCACGAGCCTCGTCGTGGTCGGCGTGAGCGATGTCCGCAACCCCTTACCAGATGCGTAGCTCAGGATATCGAAGAGGTCGCGGCGCATCATTGGATCGCCCCCCGTAATAACCAGGATAGGGTCGCCAAACTCCTTGATCTGGTCAATCAGGCGGAAGGCCTCCTCGGTCGTCAGTTCGTTAGGGTTGCGCTTTGGCTGCGCCTCCGCCCGGCAGTGCCGGCAGGCGAAAGCACAGGCCCGGGTCAACTCCCAGGCGATCGTAAAAGGTGAAATATTGAAGTCGGTTTGGACCATGCGCGCGTCGTGGGCCTGGCGCTCGGCCATGGCTCTCGGGGATTTCGCGGTCATGCCACCACCCATTCCTGCTGCACGGGCACCGGCCATTTGCTCGCCTCCGCTGCCGCTGCGCTCCCCGGCTCGATCCCGATCTCCTCGTCAGTCAGGTAGCACGCAGGGTCCGGCGCCAGGAAGTCCTCGAAGTACCGCTCTGCGCGCACGCGGAGGTTGCCGTTGCACACCTCCAACCACTTGCAGCCGGCGCAGCGGCCCTTCAGGTGAGCCTTCCGATCCTTGAGAATCGCCATCCGCGGCTCGCTGGCGTCCGCCCAGACCTCGCTGAACAGTCGCTCACGGACGTTCCCCAGTGTGTAGTCCCACGAAAACTGGTCGGCGTGGACGTTGCCCCGCGGGTCAACGCAGGCGATCGCGATGCCTGACTGGTTGCCGCCGTTCCACTCCAGCATCTGGTACACCTCGTCCGCGCGCTCGGGCGCGTCGCGCTGCATGCGCCTATAGAGCAGAACGTTATCAGTGTGGTTGTCGACAGTCAGGATCTCCTTATCGATGCCTCGCCGCTCGTAGTCCTGCACGCGGTCGAATATGAACTCGACCGCGGCCCTCGTCTCGGCTGGTGTCAAGTCGTACGAGCGGATCCTGTCGCCGCGACCAGCGTAGGCCAGGTGGTACACGCAGCAGCGGTCAATATGCTCCGTCTCGAGCAGGTCAAAGATGTCCGCGAGCTGGTCCAGGTTCTTCCGGTGGATCGTGAATCGCAGACCGACCCTCACGCCTCGGTCCCGGCAGAGCCGGAGGCCGCGCAGCGCCTCGTCAAACGCCCCCTTCTTTCCCCTGATCTTGTCGTGGGCCTCGCCGATTCCGTCCAGACTGACCCCAACGTACGTGAAACCGGACTCAGCGATCTTGTCCGCCGCCTCGGGCGTGATCAGCGTTCCATTCGTGGAAAGAACACATCGTAGCCCGGACGCGCTGGCGTGCGAGACCAGTTCGAACAGGTCCGGCCGGGTGAGAGGTTCTCCCCCGGAGAAGAGCAGCGTGGGTGCGCCAAACCGGGCGAGATCGTCGAGGAGCTGTAGGCCTTCAGCTGTGGTCAGTTCGCCGGGATATTCGCGGTTCTGAGAGGATGCGTAGCAGTGTATGCAAAAGAGGTTGCAGCGCTGGGTCACGTTCCAGACCACCACCGGCTTCTTATCGGCGGAGAAATGCAGCAGGTGGGAGGGTACTTTGCCCGTAAGCCGTCCGTAGCGAAGTGCGTCCGCGGGGGTTGCGGTGCCGTTCAAGAGCCGAGTTACCGATAGCACGTCATCCCTCCAGTCTTTTGTTCGATTATAGCCGCATCCATGTACCGGGACCAAAGGGCTATTCGGCCCGTATATAAGTAGACCAGTGGCCTATTGTTCCTGTCTATTGATCTAACGAAAGGGGGGCAGGCCGGCCGTCCGGCCCTCCAACTAGGTCCGAGTCGCCCGTGATTTTCGGTTGGCCCAACCCGCACCATTGGATACATGCCATGCGGTCTCTCTCGTCAGGAACACTTCGATGACCATCAGGCGTCCGGTCAGTGAGCTCTCGTCAACTCTTGTGTAATTAGCCCCTCCAGCGATCTTCTTTCAGGCTGCTTCCGCCTTCACTTCGTCACCCCCTAAGACACCGTCGATGAATCGCCTCTCTTCCAGGACCAGGGTCATCAGCGTGCGGCCGCCGTTCAGGGCCCGCCAATTCTGCCCCAGCCGCTCCACGATCTTGAACACCACGTAGAGCGCGTTCTCGCGCTTGCCCATGCGCTTGGCCACGTTGGTCCGCAAACGCACACCGGCGAACACGGACTCGATGGCGTTCGTCGTCCGCAGATGCAGCCAGTGCTCTTGCGGGAAGTCGAAGAAGGTCACGAAGTCCTTCCAGTCCCGCAGCACCGTGGC
>JAUSFE010000140.1 GCA_030649945.1 Dehalococcoidia bacterium
GCCACGGTGCTGCGGGACTGGAAGGACTTCGTGACCTTCTTCGACTTCCCGCAAGAGCACTGGCTGCATCTGCGGACGACGAACGCCATCGAGTCCGTGTTCGCCGGTGTGCGTTTGCGGACCAACGTGGCCAAGCGCATGCAAGATACAAGGATGACAACGGCACGGCACCGCGACTCAACGTACCACGGGATGCAGCCAAGGTACTTTGGAGACGGTACGCTAGCGGCCGGGCCGCTGGTAGACCAGGTTGCCGGCGACCCAGGTCATAGCCACTCCCAGACTGCCGTCCAGCGCGACGACGTCCGCCTCCCACCCGGGCTGGATAGCGCCCTTGCGCTGAGAGACGCCCAGCACGCGGGCCGGCACCGCGGACGCCATCCGCAGCGCCTGGGCCGGCTCCGCACAGCCCCATTCGATGACGCAGCGCACAAGTTGGTCCATCGTGGCCGCGCTGCCGGCGATTGTGCCGTCCGGCAGCAGCATCCGCCCGTCTTCCAGCCGCGCCTCCTGCGAACCGATGCGGAACGTGCCGGCGGACAGGCCGGCCGGGGCGACGGCGTCGCTCACCAGGACGGTGCGGTCCGCGCCGAACGCCCGGATCAGCAGCCGGACGGTGGTGGGATGCAGGTGCACGCCGTCGGCGATCACTTCTATGGTTGCCTGCGGGCAGTCCAGCGCCGCCCCCAGGGGGCCCGGGTCTCGCTGGTGCCACGGGCGCATGGCGTTCCAGGCGTGCGTCACGTGCGTGGCGCCGGCCTGGAATGCCTTGACCGCGGTGGCGTAGCCGGCGTCCGTGTGGCCCACCGCCACCGTCGCGCCGCGCGCGACCGCCGTGCGCACCAGACGGTCGGCGCCGGGGAGCTCCGGCGCGATGGTGACCAGGCGCAGCAGCCCGTTGGCGGCCTGCAGCAGCCCGTCCAGCGTCCTGGGGTCCGGCGGCAGGGGCCAGCTGTCTGGCAGCGCGCCCCGCCGCTCGTGGCTCACGAACGGGCCCTCCAGGTGAATGCCCAGCAGGTTCGCGCCGCCTGCCACCGGCCCCGCCGCCAGGGTGACCGCCCTCATGTAGTCCAGCGCCACTTCCAGGTCCGGCGCGCAGATGGACGCCAGGAATGATGTGACGCCGTACGCAACCGCCCAGCGGGCGTACGAGCGGATCTCGTCCGGGTCGGGCGTCGCCAGGGAGAAGCCGCCGCCGCCGTGCACGTGCAGGTCTATGAAGCCGGGGGCCAGCGTCAGGCCGCTCGCATCGATCAGCTCAGCGCCGGTGACCGCGGATATGCCCGCTGACACCTCCCGGATGACGCCGCCGTCAATCAGGATGTCTCCCCGCTCCATCTGGCCGTCCGGCCGGAGCACGTTTCCGCCTTGGATCAGCGTCGGCATCGCGGCCTTAGCATACTACGCTCGGCGCTCGTGACACCCGCCGCAGCCCGTTCCGGCGGGGCCAACCCTGTGATACACTGGCGTCACTCCGCTGAAGCCAGCCGGAAGGACCTGGGAGGAGACCGCAGCCCTTGGAGCAGAAGGCCCGCCTGCAGGGCCGCATCACGGAGGAGCAGGTAAGGCGCAGCCCGTTCCTGTACCTGCCGTTCCCCGTACCCCCGCGTACGCGCCGGGTCCACGTCTCGTACGATTACTCCGACCCGGTGACGGCGCCCTTCGGCCTCGGCCCCGGCAACACGGTCGATATCGGCATCTTCGACTCCCGCGGCCACGACTTCCTGGAGGCGCCCGGCTTCCGCGGCTGGAGCGGCACCTCCAAGCGCGAGTTCTTCCTGGCCCCGCACGAGGCCACGCCCGGCTACATCCGCGGGCCGCTTTTCCCGGGCGAGTGGAACGTGATCCTGGGGGTGGACCGCATCGAGCCCCACGGCGCCCGCTACGAGGTCAACATCACCCTGGACGTGGCCGAAGACGATGCGCCTGCCTGGCCGGTAGGCAGGCCGGACGGGCCGCAGGCAGGGGCGCGCCCGGTGCCCGGCGGCGGGCCCGCACCCACGCGGCGCACGGCCGGGGGCGAGGCGCGCTGGCTGAAGGGCGACCTGCACTGTCACACGCTGCACTCCGACGGCCTCAACTCCGTCCAGGAGCTGGTCGTGAATGCCGTGGAGCAGGGGCTCGACTTCCTCGCCGTGACTGACCACAACACCAACACTCACCACGAGGAGCTGGACCAGCTCTCCCACATGCCCATCACGCTGATCCCGGGCGAGGAGATCACCACCTACTGGGGCCACGCCAACATGTGGGGCCTGCGCGAGTGGATAGAGTACCGCTGCGCCGATGAAGAGTCCATCGCGGCCGTGCGGCGCTACGTCCTCCAGCAGGGCGGGCTGATCTCCGTGAACCATCCCAAGTCCGTGGGGCCGCCGTGGCTCTTCCAGGGCTGGGAGGGCTACCCGTGCATGGAGGTCTGGCAGGCCCCCTGGCGCTTCTACAACTGGGAGTCGCTGGAGCGCTGGGACGCCCTGCTGCGCCGCGGCGATCGCGTCATCGCCGTCGGCGGGTCGGACACGCACTCCATCCCGCCGGCGCCCCCCCGCCACCCGCACGGCCTCGCGAACCCCACCACCTGGGTCTACGCACAGGGCGAGCCGTCTGAGGAGAGCGTCCTGGACGCCATCCGCCGGGGCCACGTCTTCATCAGCGACGCGCCCAACGGCTCGCACCTGATCCTCACGGCGGACGGGGACGGGGATGGCGGCTTCGAGAAGATGATGGGGGACACGGTGGAGGCCCAGGAGGGCCGGCGTGTCGCCTTCCGGGTGCAGGTGCACGGCGGCCTGGACCGCCGCCTCTGGCTCATCTGCGACGGCGAGCCGCTGGACATCATTCCCCTGGACGCAGTCGATACGGACTTCCGCTTCTCGCTGGAGATCTCCGGCCGCGGCTACGTGCGCGCGGAGCTGCGCGGCCACCGCGGCCGCCCCGAGCGCGGGGAAGTGGTGTGGGCGATGACGAACCCGATATGGCTGCGGGTAGTGGAGTAGTTGTGTCCTGGAAGACCACAAAGGCACAAAGACACAAAGATCTTGATTAGATGAAATCCTGGAAGACAACGATAGCTAGATGAACTCCTGTAGGACCACGAAGGCACTGAGACAAAGTTCACCTATTCTTCGTGTCTTTGTGTCTTCGTGGTAAAAGCTCGGTGCAGGAAGACAACGAAGGCGTTGAGGCGCAAGAATTCATGAGAACAGCCATGGAACATCTGCCGCTGCCCGGCGAAACGGAGAGACTGGCATCCGAGATCGTGGACGCCGCGTACAAGGTGCATGCTGCGCTTGGGCCGGGGCTGATGGAATCCGTTTACGAGGCGTGCGTCTGCCATGAGTTGAGAAAGCGGCAGATGCCTTTCCAGACCCAGGTCAGTCTGCCCATCGTGTATGACGGCCTGCGGCTGCAGGCTGGCCTCCGGCTGGACCTGCTCGTGGACAAGTCCGTCATCGTCGAACTCAAGGCCGTCGAGCAGATGCACCCCATCTTCCAGGCGCAACTGCTGACGTACCTGAAGCTAACCGGGATAAGACTGGGCCTGCTAATCAACTTCAACGTGCCGGTCATCAAGGATGGAATCAAACGAATAGTCCTGTAATCTTCGTGCCTTTGTGTCTTCGTGGTAACAGCTGGGTGCAGAAAGACCACCAAGGCACTAAGACACAAAGGCTTGTGGGCAGTTCATGGCGCAAAGAGTCGGATTGACTTATTTTTCGTGCCTTTGTGCCTTCGTGGTAATTTAACATGACATCTGAAGTAAAGCGCACCTTCGTCGTCGTCTCCCACACCCACTGGGACCGCGAGTGGTACCAGCCGTTCGAGGAATTCCGCACGCGCCTGGTGCGTATGATGGACGCCCTGCTGGACCTGTTCGACAGCGACCCCGAGTACCGCCACTTCGTCCTGGACGGCCAGACGGTGCCGCTGGACGACTACCTGGAGGTGCGCCCGGACCGCCGTGCGGACATCCAGCGGCTCGTGCGGGAGGGCCGCCTGCTGGCGGGGCCCAACTACATCCTGCCCGACGAGTTCCTGATCGGCGCCGAGGCCTGGGTGCGCAACCTCATGGTCGGCATCCGCTCGGCGCGCGCCTATGGGCGGGCGATGATGGTGGGCTACTCGCCGGACGCCTTCGGCCACATCGCGCACCTGCCCGCCATCCTGCGCGGCTTCGGCATCGACTCCGTCCTCATCTGGCGCGGCGTCGGCCGCGAGGCGACGACCTCCGAATTCCGCTGGGCCGCGCCCGACGGCTCCGAGGTGCTGGCCATCCACTTCCCTTACGGCTACGGCCTGATGGCCGCGCTGCCCGAGGAGAGAGAGGCGCTGGCGGCCGGCCTGAAGGTGGTGCGCGGCCTGCTGGAGCCGCTGGCTACCACCCGCTTCGTGCTCATCCCCAACGGCACGGACCATCTGCCGGCGCACACCGGCCTCTCGCGCGTCATCCGCCTGGCCAACGAACTGCTGGACGGCAGCGCGATGGTTCACGGCGACTATCCGCTGCTCGTCGAGTCGATCAAGAAGGAGCTGGGCGCCCGCTACGATGCGCTGCCCCTCCTGACCGGCGAGTTCCGCAACAGCCAGCGCTCCAACATCCTGCCGGGCGTCCTCTCCACGCGCATGTGGGCGAAGCAGCGCTACCAGGAGTGCGAGGACCTGCTCGCCCGCTACACCGAGCCCGCCGTCGCCTGGTCGCAGCTCCTGGGCGCCGCCGCCGGGGCCGCTGCCCGCAAGGCGGCGTCTGACCGGGGGCTCCTTCTTCACGCCTGGAAGCTCCTTCTCCAGAACGGCCCGCATGACTCCGTCACCGGCTGCTCGGTGGACGCCGTCTACGATGACGTGCGCCTGCGCTTCAACCGCTGCCAGCAGACCGCCCAGACGCTGCTTCTGGAGGCGCAGCGCCACATCGCCACGCTGGCCGCGCCGCAGGGCCAGAGCAGCGTCGCCGTCTTCAACCCGGAGCACGGCCCACGCACGGACTTCTGCACCGTGCGGCTGCCCGCCGACGGCGCGAAGCTGCCCGCCAGACTCGTGGACAGCGCCGGCCGCGAGACGCCGGTCCAGCTGACAGAGCGCGGAGGCTACTCGCCTCGTGACCCCCGCGAGCGGGTGACCGCTGCGTTCGTGGCGCCGGACGTCCCCGGGTTCGGCTACAGGGTCTACCGTGTCGAATACGCGGAGCCGGCCGTCGGCCCCCGGGCGGGAAAGGGCAGCGCCATCGAAAACGAGTACTTCCGCGTGGAGGCCGGCGCTCAGGACGGCACTCTCACAGTGACGGACAAGCGCAGCGGCGTCGTGCTGTCCGCCCTGAACCGCTTCGTGGACGGCGGCGAGCGCGGCGACGAGTACACCTACTGTCCGCCCGAGCAGGACTTCTTCGTAGACCAGCCGGCGGCGCCACCGTCCATTCGCATCCTGGAGGACGGTCCCGTGCGTTGGACGCTGGAGGTGAGCATGGCCTACTCGCTGCCCGCCGGGCTGAGCGAGGACCGCCAGGCGCGCGCCGATGGCCGGGTGGACTGCGAGATCGTGAGCCGCGTCAGCCTGTACCCGGGCATCGCCCGTATCGATATCGAGACAGAGGTGGACAACCGCGCCGGGGACCACCGCCTGCGCGTCCACTTCCCGTCCGGCCTCGCCGCGGACCACTCCTGCGCGGAGCAGCACTTCGGCGTCGTGCAGCGGCCCGTGGGCCTGCCGGAGTACGACGGCACGTGGATGGAGACGCCCATGCCGATGCACCCGCAGAAGACGTTCGTGGACGTGAGCGACGGCGGGCGCGGCCTGATGATCGCCAACCGGGGCCTGCCCGACTACGAGGCGCTGCGGGAGAACCGCGGCACGGTGACCATAGCGCTCACGCTCCTGCGCTGCGTCGGCTGGCTCTCCCGGGGCGACCTGACGACGCGCAGACAGCACGCCGGCCCGGCCCCCATGACCCCCGGCGCCCAGATGATCGGCCGCTGGAGCTTCCACTACTCCCTCATCCCGCACACCGGCGGCTGGGAGAACGCCTGCGCCGAAGCCCACCGCTTCGCGCGGCCGCTGCGTGCGCTGTCCACTCTGCACGGCGCCGGCGCACTGCCTCCCGAGGGCGCGTTGGTGTCGGTTGAGCCCACCGCCGCCATCGTCTCCGCCATCAAGCCGGCCGAGGAAGGCGACGGCGTGGTCGTGCGGCTCTACAACATCTCGCCGGAAGCCATCACCGCCCGCCTGCGGCTGAACGCCCCCTATGCGGGCGTCGAGCGCGTTGACCTGAACGAGGAGCACCCGCAGCCGGTGTCAGTGCATGACGGCGGGGTGCAGCTGCCCCTGCGCACCAACGAGATCGTCTCCGTCAAGTTCAAGTGGGCCTGAACCTCATGGCCGGTGTACTCCGCTCATGGTACGAGTGCCTCACCATGAGCGGGAAGACGCCGCTGTGCAGTGTCGCGCTTCGCAGCGCCGGCGCTCCCGATGAGGTGACGCCTGTGCCCTGCCCGCATGAGCGTTGAGAGGGCGACCCCGCCGGGCCTCATTGTGCGCGAGGCAACTGCCGCAGACAACGATCGCCTGATCGCGCTCGAACTGGAGTGCCCGCTCCTCATCGGCGACGTCGAGGAGACCTTCGATCGCTCCCCGGATTTCTTTGCCTGTCACCGCCAGCAGGGAGAGTATCGCGTCGTGCTCGGCGAACTGGAGGGTCGCGTGGTTGGGGTGATGGCGGGCGTCATCCAGACGCCGGTGGTTCAGGGGCAGCCGCACCGCCTCGTCTACATCCAGCAGGCCCGCGTGCATCCCGATTTGCGTGGCTGGGGGATAGCGTGGGTGATGGCGAGAGACCTCTTCACGTGGGCGGGAGAACGAGGCGCCGAAGGGCCGTACTACCTGATCGCACCGGAGAACAAGCCGTCGCTGACGTTCGTCGAGCGGGGCGGCGGGCGCTGGCCGGTGGACGGGACGCTGCTGGAATTCGACGTCCCGGAGTCGCAGGGGGGGCAAGCGGAGAGGATTCCGGACGGCCGGCTCGAGGAGGCCGTGCGACTGGTGAACACGACCCACGCCGGCGAGGACTTCTTCGAGCCGCTGACCCTGGAGTCGTTTGCCGCGCGGCTAAGCAGAGACAGACGGTACAGCATCGACGACCTCTACGGCACATTCGAGGGCGGCACCCTCGTTGCGGTAGGCGGCCTGTGGGACAAGGGTGCGACGACGGAGCGCATCCACACCCAACGGACGACGGGCGTGACGACCCGGTCGAGGGGCGCTGCGGTCGCGGACTGGGGCTGGGCAGCCGGCCGCAGGGAGGCGTTCGCGGAGCTCCTGCGCGGCCTGGCCGCCGCCGCGCGCGCGTTGGGGCGGTCAACGCTGGCGATCTGCGAGCCTGCGCCGGGGGCGCTTCCAGACCCCGGGCTGGTGCGGCGCAGCTCGACGGCCAGTCTGTTCACACCCACAATTCAGCCCCCAGCGGCCGGGGCGATCCGCGGTCTCCACGCCGATATGCTTTACCTCTAGCGGGAGCAGATCGAAGGCAGAAACGACACCTGCTACTATGACAACACGCATCTACGGGATCATGGCGTACGGCAGCGGCGCCCCTCACGTCGTGCTGGAGCGGCGGCGTAGAGACGCCCCGGCGGGGCGTCTCTACGTTACGCTGTACACACACGCCGAAGGCCGGGCTTCAGCCTGGCCGGAACCCGCAAGGAGGACCGGATGGGTGACATAGACATCGCCAAGGAGCGGGCCAAGCAGGCCGTCGCCGCCGCTCGCGAGGAGTTGGTCGAGATCAGCCTCGACATCCACTCCCACCCGGAGCTGGCGCTGAAGGAGGAGCGCGCGGCCGCCCTCCTCGCCGGCCGGCTGGAGGCCCGCGGCTTCGCCGTTGAGCGGGCGGCCTTCGGCATCCAGACCGCCTTCCGCGCGCGCTGGGGCGAAGGCCCCGTCACCATCGCCTACCTCTGCGAGTACGACGCCCTGCCGGAGATCGGCCACGCCTGCGGCCACAACCTCATCGCCACAGCGGGCCTGGGCGGCGCCCTCGGCCTGAAAGCGGCCGTCTCGCCTGACGACGTGACGCTGCTCGTGCTGGGAACGCCCGCCGAGGAGGACATCGGCGGCAAGGTGATGATGATCGAGCACGGCGCCTTCGAGGGCGTGGACGTGGCGATGATGGCGCATCCCTCGCCCTTCGACATCGCCGGCCCGCCCATGTACGGCGTCGAGCAGTGCCACGTCATCTACCGCGGCCGCGCCGTCCACGCCTCCATCGCCCCGGAGGCGGGCGTCAACGCCCTGGACGGCCTGGTGCTGGCCTACCAGGCGATGGCCCAGCTCCGCCAGCACATCCGCCGCGATTCGCGCATCCACGGCATCATCACCTACGGCGGCTCCGCGCCGAACGTCGTGCCGGACCGCGCCGAGGGCACGTTCCTCGTGCGGGCGCTCCAGTTGCCGTACCTGGCCGACCTCAAGGGGCGCGTCGAGCGCTGCTTCCAGGCGGGCGCCGAAGGCAGCGGCGCCGAGCTGCAGGTGATCTGGGCCCCCTACCCTTACGCGCCCCTGAACAGCAACCAGCCGCTGGCCCAGGCCTACCGGGCGAACGCCGAGGCCCTGGGCCGCAAGTTCCTGGAAGTGCCGGTGGAGTCCACAGGCAGCTCGGACATGGGCAACGTCAGCTCGGTGGTGCCGTCCATCCACCCCACGTTCAGCATCGGCGCCTTCGCCCTCAACCACACGCCCGGCTTCACGGCGGTGGCGGCCACGGACGGCGCCCACAAGTCGATGCTGGAGGTGGCGCAGGCGCTGGCGATGACCGGCGTGGACATCGTCCTGGACCCGGAGCTGCTGCGGGCGGCGAAGGCGGCGTTCGGGGGCACGTAGGCGGCTTGACCGCGGCAGGCTCCACGCGTATGATGCCAGCCACAAGCGGGCCGCGAGTGCCCCACGGGGGGGGAGATGCGCTATCTGTTGACTTCTGTCTTGCCCTTGGCCTTAGCCATGGCCGTTTTTGCTGGCCTCCCTTCAAATGGGAGGGGAGTGGTGAGCAGCCTCGGAGTGCCGACACCCTGTACTGACGGCCAATACCTGGCTCGGTATTGGGGCAACGATTCCTTCGCTGGTGACCCTCTTCTGTCCCGGTGCGAAGATGCGCCGATTCGATACGACTGGGGCGTTGGTGGCCCCGGCGAGCCGATCTTTGGTCCGCCGTTCTCAGGGAGGTGGATGGGGGAATTCTATTCCGCCGCCGGCGACTACGTGTTCAGCGGCACTGCAGATGACGGCATACGGATATTCGTTGATGGAGGCCTAGTCGTAGACGGGTGGCGGGCGCAGGGAGCGACCGAGTATGACGGGCAGGTGACGTTGGGGCAGGGACAGCACAGCGTAATAGTCGAATACAACAACGTCGGAGGCGCCGGAGTGTTATTTGTAAACTGGGACACCCTTGCTGTTCCTTCCACCCCGCAGTGCCCACCGGAGGTCGGCGCAGGTCACTGTTACGACATGAACGTCTTAATCATCAGATTTTTTCCGCTGACCCCGGACGGGCAGAACTTGGATATCAACGTTACTGGTGACATCGACTTGCCATTGTCGTCTATTAGGCTGCGGACCATTCAGATCACAAAGAGACTAATTCAAGCACTCGAAGAATCATCAACCTATCTGGGGTATAGGAACTCCAATGCGCAACCCTCACTCAGGTACCGCATTGTTGATACGCAAGAGCGGCTGGAGGCCGTTCCGCACACTGACGGCGCAGGCCCAAATCCTGACCTAGGAAGCCAGGTAATTGACTACCAGACCATTATGCAACAGAACGCCATCTGCCATTACGTGGACGATCTGAACGTCCAGGAAGTTTGGATTTGGGCCTACCCCTGGGCCAACGGTTTCGAGTCCAAAATGTCTGGGCCGTTTGGTGATATAAGCAACAGTTACCGTTCAAATGATATGCCGTTGTGCGGCCACACATATCGTGTATACACTTTCAACTATGGAAGCGGGACGGCCAACGCCCTGGAGTCGTGGGGACACCAGATGGAGGCGGAATTGGACGCCATCAACGGCGCCTTCTTTCGCGACATCTTCCAAGGGCCGAACTATCCACAGGCTCTTGGGGTGACCGGCCGCTGCGGTTCAGTGCATAACGCGCCCAACGCGCGATTTGAATACGACCGCTTCAACCCAACCGGCCATCTGTCCGACTGCCTGGACTGGAACCCTGATGCCCTCGGAAGCCTTTCCCTGATAAGCTGCGCAAACTGGGGTTGCGAGTACAACGGTGATGACCATAACGCAGCGCGAAATTACCAAGTTTGGAATTGGCAGAACCTTCCAGGCTTTGGGAACGGCAAAATGTATCAGGGAAGACCGCTTCGGAACTTCTGGGACATCCATGCCGACTTCGATGGGGTCATGGGTTTCGACCGCACAATTTTTCTCCTTGACGAGGCGACGCCAACACCCACCCCGACACCAACTCCGGCTCCGACTTCAACGCCCACCGGTGGCACGGGGGCCGTGCTCTGGGGCGACATCGACTGCCTGAGCGGCATCACCATCGGCGACGCACAGAAGATCGCCCGCGTCCTCATCGACATCGCCATCACCCAGGGGCCCGGCTGCCCGCAGATCGGCGGCAACGTCACCGCCGGCGGCCAGCAGCGCCTGTGGGGCGACATCGACTGCGGCGGCGCGGTCACCATCGGCGACGCCCAGAAGATCGCCCGTGACCTCATCGACCTGGCGGTATCGCAGGCGGCTGGCTGTCCGCGCATCGGCGAGACGGCGTAGAACCGCAGCCCTGACCGCCGGCGAAGTTTGACGGGCCCAGCCGCTCCTGCTAATGTGCGGGCACGAGCCACCGGGAGGGTGTCATGGTCGTTGTCCGCCTGTCTGCGCCTAGCGTTGCTCTGATTAGCGCGCTGGCGCTCTTCGCTTTCCTGTTCGAGGGGGATCTACCACCCGCCCACGCCGGTAGCTTCACGGTCACGAAGGCCGCGGACACCGCCGACGGCGCCTGCGCCGCCGACTGCTCCCTGCGCGAGGCGATTATCGCCGCCAACGCCAGCCCCGGCGCAGACACGATCACGCTGCCGGCGCGCGTCTACACGCTCGCGATCCCAGGCGCGGGCGAGGACGCCGCCGCCACGGGCGACCTGGACATAGCCGGCGACCTGACGATCAGCGGGGCCGGCGCGGCCACCACCATCATCGACGGCGCCGGCCTGGACCGGGTGATCCACATCGTCGCCGGCGCTGTCGCCATCTCGGGTCTCACCATTCGCAACGGCAGCGCCGACGGCGACGGCGGCGGCATTCTCCACGGCGGCATCTTTCCTGTCCCGATCCCGCAAGCCGGCGACCTTACACTCACCAGCGTCGTCGTCACCGGCAACGCCGGCGACGACGGCGGCGGCATCTCCAGTGCCTTTGCTTCCCACGGGTCCGTTTTGACCATCACTAATAGCGCCGTCAACGACAACCAGGCCGGGAATTCCGGCGGCATCGTCAGCTCCACCAACATGGTGGTCACAAACAGCACGATCATCAACAACGTGGCCGGCAGCGCCGGGGGCATCTTCGTCGGTGGTTACACCGCGTTGGTCCTCACCGATAGCACCGTCAAGGACAACAGGGCCACCACCGGGGCGGGCGGGGGCATCATGAACTCCGGCAGCGCCACCATCACGGGAAGCACTATCAGCGGCAATACCGCCACCACGAACGGCGGTGGCATCTGGGCCTCGCCGTTCTCCGGCGCCCTCATCCTCACCAACAGCACCGTCAGCGGCAACTCGGCCCGCGGGGAGGGCGGCGGCATAATGATCAGCAGCGCCGGCGGCGCCTTTGCCGCCGGCCTCTTCAACTCCACCATCGCCTTCAACACCGCAGATAGCGACGGCGACGGGTTCGGCGGGGGCGGCGGCATCGCCAACGGAGGGCCCGCTGCCAGCCTCAAGCACACCATCATCGCGCGCAACGCTGACCTCCGGTCCCCCAGCGCGCCGGACTGTGCGGGCGAGCTCGACTCCCAGGGCCACAACCTTATTCAGGATCCCGCCTGCCCCATCAGCGGCGCCTTCATCACCGGCCAGGACCCGCTGCTCGGCCCGCTGGCCGATAACGGCGGACCGACGCAGGCCCACGCCCTGCTACCCGGCAGCGCCGCCATCGACGCCGGCGACAACGCCGGCTGCCCCGCCACCGACCAGCGGGGCTACGGCCGCCCGGTGGACGGCGACGGCAACGGCAGCGCCGTCTGCGATATCGGGGCGTACGAAGCCGGCGCCACGCCGGCCGCATCCCCTACCCCGACAACCCCGCCCGGCGGGCGCATCTGGGGCGATGTGGACTGCAGCGGCGGCGTGGCCATCGGCGACGCCCAGAAGATCGCCCGCGACCTCATCGACCTGGCGATCTCGCAGGCGGACGGCTGCCCACGAATCGGCAGCAACGTCACCGCCGGCGGCCCGCAGCGCCTGTGGGGCGACATCGACTGCGGCGGCGTCGTCACCATCGGGGATGCGCAGAAGGTCGCCCGCGATCTCATCGACCTGGCGATCTCGCAGGCGGCGGGCTGTCCCGGCATCGGCGAGACGGCGTAGGGCCGCGGACATGACCCGTCGGCGACAGTTTGACGGGCTCGCCCGTTCCTGTTAATGTGCGGGCACGGGCCACGGGGAGGGTGTCATGGCCGTTGTCCGCCCGTCTGCGCCTCGCGTTGCTCCGGTTATCGCGCTGGCGCTCTTCGCTTTCCTGTTCGGGGGCGAGCTTCCACCCGCCCATGCCGCCAACTTCACGGTCACGAAAACCGCTGACACCGCCGACGGCGCCTGCGACGCCGACTGCTCCCTGCGCGAGGCGATAATCGCCGCCAACGCCCTACCGGGCGCCGACACCATCACGCTGCCGGCGGGCGTCTACACGCTCGCGATCGCAGGCCCGGGCGAGGGCGCCGCCGCCACGGGCGACCTGGACATAGCCGGCGACCTGACCATCAACGGGGCTGGCGCGGCCACCACCATCGTCGACGGCAACGGCACGCACCGCGTGTTCAAAATCTTTGACGGCACACATGCGACAATCGACGGAGTGACGGTCCGGAACGGGCTTGGCGAGGAGACGATGGGAGGAGGAGGGATTTGGAGCCACGGCTGGTTGACACTGACGCGAAGTTCGGTCGTGGACAATGACACGGCTGGCTCCGGCGGCGGTGTTGTTAACTTCGGAACGATGGTCATCCGCCAGAGCACCGTGGACTCCAACCATGCGCAGCTTTACGGAGGCGCGGGCATAATCAACAGGGGGGAAGGCACGCTGGAGGTGGTGGAGTCGACCATCAGCCACAACGTGTCGGATTCGCCGGACCGCGGAGGCGGCGGTATCCTCAATCACGGTACCCTTACGATCAGCAACAGTGTTGTTAGCGACAACACAGCCAGCGAGAGCGGTGGCGGCATCGACAACCGCTTCGGCACGCTGAGCCTTACCGACAGCACCATCAGCGGCAATACCGCTACCACGGGGGGCGGGGGCATCATGAACTCCGGCAGCGCCACCATCACCGGAAGCACTATCAGCGGCAATACCGCTACCACGGCGGGCGGGGGCATCATGAACGACGACAGCGCCACCATCACAGGAAGCACTATCAGCGGCAATACCGCTACCACGGACGGCGGTGGCATCTGGGCCTCGCCGTTCTCCGGCGCCCTCATCCTCACCAACAGCACCGTCAGCGGCAACTCGGCCCGCGGGGAGGGCGGCGGCATATATGTCAGCACCACCGGCGGCTTCGCCGTCGGCCTCTTCAACTCCACCGTCGCCTTCAACACCGCGGATAGCGACGGCGACGGGATCGGCGGGGGCGGCGGCATCGCCAACGGAGGGCCCGCTGCCGGACTCGAGCACACCATCATCGCGCACAACGCCGACCCCTCCGGCCCGCAGTTTCCGGACTGTACGGGCGAGTTCGGCTCCCAGGGCCACAACCTCATCAAGGACCCCACCTGCCCCATCAGCGGCGCCTTCATCTCCGGCCAGGACCCGCTCCTCGGTCCACTGGCCGATAACGGCGGACCGACGGAGACCCACGCCCTGCTACCCGGCAGCCCCGCCATCGACGCCGGCGACAACACCGGCTGCCCCACCACCGACCAGCGCGGCGTCGCCCGCCCGGTGGACGGCGACGGCAACGGCAACGCCGTCTGCGATATCGGGGCGTACGAAGCCAGCGCCGCGCCAGCCGCATCCCCCACCCCGACAACCCCGCCCGGCGGGCGCCTGTGGGGCGACATCGACTGCTCAGGCGGCGTGGCCATCGGCGACGCCCAAAAGATCGCCCGCGACCTCATCGACCTGCCGGTGACGCAGGCGGACGGCTGCCCGCGAATCGGCAGCGAGGTGACCGTCGGCGGCCAGCATCACCCGTGGGGCGACATCGATTGCGGCGGCGCGGTCACCATCGGCGACGCGCAGAAGATCGCCCGCGACCTCATCGACCTGGCAATCTCGCAGGCGGCGGGCTGTCCCGAGATCGGCGAGCCGGCCTGACGCCCCGCGCGCCGGCGGGCGGAGGCTCCCCCGCCCCGCCCCGGTTGGAGGCACCCTTCGGCAGGCTCAGGGCAGGCTCTGAAGGTACCTCCCTACGGGAATCTGACCTAGTACTTGGTTAAGAAAGTTCGCGCACTATTACCGAGCCCGTTGACCGCGCTTTTCCATTGGCGCAGCCGACCTCTGATAGAACGCTCTTCAACGTCACGGATTACTAGGGCGTGATCACCGCGCGCGCTATCGCTGTCTTCTTCCCCGTCCACTCCGCCTGCTGAAACGCCTCGTCAATCTTCTCCAACGGGTACCTGTGGGAGACGACCTGGGCCAGCGGGAAGCGGTCTTTGTTGCGCATCAGGAAGTCCAGCGCCACGGGCAGGATCGCCGGGTCGTACATGTTCACGGCCACCACCGTCTTGTTCTGCCAGACCAGCATCGAAGGGTCGATCGCCGTCGTCTGGCCGATGCTGATGTTCCCCACCTCCAGGAACGTACCGCCCTGGCGCACCATGGCGATGCCCTCCGGCACGGCCGCGGGGATGCCCACGAACTCGCCGGCGATGTCCGCGCCGCGGCCGCCGGTCAGGCCCATCACCTTCGCGATGCGGTCCTGGGGCGTCGCGGCCTCGTTGATGTCGATGAGCACGTCGGCCCCGCACTCCTTCGCCAGCTTCAGCCGCTCCGGCACACCGTCGATGACCACGATCGTGCCCGCGCCCATGCTCCGCGCGACGGCCGTGGCGTTAACGCCCAGGCCGCCGGCGCCCTGGATCACCAGCGTATCGCCCATCTTCAGCCCGGCCTTGCGCAGCCCGTAGATCACCTGCGAGAGGGCGCAGTTCACCGGCGTCACCATCTCGTCGCCCAGCTCGTCGGGCGTCTTGAAGACGAACGCCGCCTCCTTCATGTAGTAGTACTCCGCGTACGCCCCGAAAAAGTGCGGCGCGTTGTCGCAGATGGGGATCGGCGGGTACTTCACCGGGCAGGCCGCGAACTCGCCCCGCAGGCACTGGTAGCAGCGGCGGCAGGGCGTGAAGTAGGGGTAGACGATGCGGTCGCCCTCCTTCAGCGGCTGGCCCATGGAGTCCGTGCGCACGTTCGCCCCCAGCCTGGAGACGCGGCCGGTCATCTCGTGGCCCAGGATGCGCGCGCCGGGGCCGAACATAGCGATGCGGATATCGCCCCGCCAGACGTGCAGGTCGGACCCGCAGATGCCAGCGGAGGTCACGCGCACGACCATGCCGTCCGGGGCGGGATCGGGTACGGGGTACTCGCGGATCTCGAACGGTTTGCCGGTGTCGGTGAAGATGGCGGCTCGGCCGGTCTCGGGCATGGGGCTCCTCCTTCGCTTAGTGACGACTAAGTATCGCGACGCCCCCCGCGATAGGTCAAGCCCGCCGTCGGCGGGGCCGGTGCCGGTTGCGGCTTGCAGATAACAGAACGCTTGTTCGACACTGCGCACATGACAACCTCACTGCACGGCAAATGGGTCTGGCTCTGGAACTGGCGCCGCTGCGACGGCGGCGACCCCGGCCGCGTGGCGAAGCGGCTGCAGGACGCCGGCTGCCGGGGCGCCCTCGTCAAGGCCTTCGACGGGCCGCACTGGTTCGACCAGGGCCTCCCCTGGCGCGAGATCTGCCGCGAACTGAAGGCACGCGGGCTGGCCGCCGGCGGCTGGGGCTACCTCTACGGACGCGACCCCGCCGGCGAGGCGCAGCGCGCCATCGAAACCGCCACCTACGGCGAGGCCGATCTGCTGGTGCTCGACGTGGAGTCCGAGTTCAAGGGCCGCCCGGAAGCCGCCGAGGAGGTCTGCAGCCGCATCTCCGCCTCAGGCGGACTGGGCCCGGACTACCCGCTCTATTTCAGCAGCTTCGCCATCGCCCGCTACCACCGCTCCTTCCCCTTCGAGGCCTTTCGCCGCCACTGCATGGGGACCGCGCCGCAGGTCTACTGGAACGCCTTCCGCTGGCCGCTGGCGCAGTCTCTGGGCTGGACGTATGAGGACTACGCCGCGCTCGGCATCCCGCCGTCGGACGTCTTCCCCGTCGGCGGGCTCTACCAGGAAGGCTTCGTGCGCTACCCGGAGCCCGGCGATGTGCGCGAGTTCGTCCGGCAGGCGGCGGAGCGCGGGTCGCGCGGCGTCAGCTTTTGGTCCTACGAGCACATGAACGAGGAGATGTGGCAGGCCGTGGCGAGCGCCGGGTTGCCGAAGGAGGAAGGCGAAATGTCAAGCCGGGAATACGAACTGGCGGCCGCGTCCATCTCACAGCTTGCCACGCGGGTGGACCCTGGAGACCGCAATAGGGGCGCATCATGACGCGCCCCTACCCGTGCACCCATCGCCCGAGCCGGCGCCCACGCCTCCGCCTCAGGCGGACCGCACGTACACCGTCCAGCCCGGCGATACCCTCTCCGGCATCGCGGCGCAGCTCGGCCTCCCCGGCTGGCAGCGCCTCTACGAGGCCAACGCCGCCACCATCGGCCCGGACCCCAACCTCATCCACCCGGGCCAGGTGCTGGTGGTGCCGTAAGGGGGGCGCCCTCAGCCGCCGCACCCCGCGCCCGTCGCTGACACGCCTCGCGTATAATTGCCCTCAGCATGCCCCTGCCCGCTGAGGCCCCGACCCCATGACCCTCGACTGTGACGTCGCCGTCGTCGGTGCCGGGCCCGCCGGGTCGCGGACGGCCCGCAACCTGGCTCGCGCCGGGCTGCGCGTGCGGCTCCTCGAAGAGCACCGCGCCGTCGGCGTCCCCTCCCACTGCTCGGGGCTGATCAGCCCCCGCACGCTGCGAGAGGCGGAGATCGGCGAAGAGGCCATCATCCACCGCCTCGCCGGCGCCTTCGTGCACACCGAAGCCGGCAGCGAGGTCGCGCTGGGCGGCGGGGACACCCGCGCCGTCGCCATCGACCGCGTGCGCTGGGACGAGACGCTCTGCGACCAGGCGCAGGCCGCCGGCGCAGAGCTCGTGCGGGCGCGCGTCACCGGCGTCGAGCGCGAGGACCACCGCGTGCGCCTGCACACGCAGTGCGACGGCCGGGAGGCCAGCTTCACGGCGCGCCTTGTCGTCGGCGGCGACGGCTCGCACTCGCGGGTCGCCCGCACTCTGGGCCTGGCCGGCCCGCCGGAGAAGGTGTACTGCCTGGGCGTCGAGGGGAAGCTCCGCCCTGCGCGCGACGCCCGCACCGGCGTCCCACGAGGCGATGACTTCGTGCACGTCTTCGTGGGGCAGGACCTGGCGCCCGGCTGGTTCGGCTGGATCATCCCCACCGGCGAGGGACGCGTGCGCGCCGGCATCGGCTGCCGCCCCGGCCATAAGCCCATCGCCTGTTACCGGCGGCTGACGGACCGCTTCCCAGGCCTCTTTGCGGACATCGAGCCCTGCCGCTTCTATGGCGGCACCATCCCCCTGGGGTTCGCGCCGCGCTCTTACGGCGACAACGTCCTCCTGGTGGGCGATGCCGCCGGGCAGGTGAAGCCGTTTTCCGGCGGCGGCATCTACACGGGCCTCGTCGCCGCCCGCCACGCCGCCGCCGCGGCCCTCTCCGCGTTCGCGGCCGATGACCTCAGCGCGCGGGCCCTGTCGCGTTACGAGCGGGACTGGAAGCGCGAGATCGGGCGGGAGCTGCGGCGCAGCCTGCGCCTGCGCCGCGTCGGCCTGGCGCTGGGCGATGCCCACGTGGAGCGCGTGGTGCGGGCGCTGTCCGCCTCAGGCGGACTGCAGTCGCTGGCCGTCCGCCACGGGGACATCGACTACCCCTCGCGAGTGCTGCTGCGGCTCGCTCGCTCCGCCCCGGCGCTGGCGCTGCTCGCGTCCGTCACGCTGCGCCGACCCGGCGCCGCCCTCAACCTCCTGCGCGCGCACTTGCCCTTCGCGGTGTAGCGGCTGTCGGCCCTCGGTGCTCCGCTCGTCCTGCGAGAACCTCAGGACGAGCGGGAAGAGACGTTGTTCCGGCGACCGGCTGGGCGCAACTGTCGTTCTGACGAAGGAAGAACCTGTCCCAGCACAATGCTGGGACCCAGACAAGCGCATGGGACCGTCCGAAACGCCCGCCTGATCCCGACCGTTCGACCTGCCACCATGACCCTACCCGGACAGGCCCTTCGTTCCTCAGGGCGGCAGGGCAATCCGGAGCGTCTGCGCGCGTCCCGGCCGCTCGCGCAAGTGCAGGCGCTGAACCGGGACAGGCCTCCTTCGGCTCCGCTCAGGACGGGCTTCGTTCCTCAGGGCGACGGAGCAATCCGCACAGCGTCGCCGCGAAGAACGCGACCAGGCCGCTCCACCATGGCGTAGACCCCCACGTTTGCCTGATTGTGCTGGGCGGCAGTGCGCAGGATGCCCGGATCGGCCGGCAGGTCGTCCTGGGCCAGCGTCGTCATCACGCAGCGGATGGTCGGCCCCATCACCCGCACCCGCACCTCGTCCCCGATGGCCAGCGTGCGGCCCGACCAGCCGTTCTCCAGGAAGCCCCTCTCGCCAGGCGGCGTCTGCACCACAATGTTGGGGCGGAAGCGCCGCACCTCAAAGCGGCCTTCCGGGTAGAGAGCCCGCAGGTGGTCCAGCGTGCCCGTGGTCAGGATGTGCAGGGAGCCGAGGTCGAAGAAGCCATTGAGCACGGGGAACTCCATCGTCGGGGCGTCGTCGCTCTCCGGCACCGTGCCCAGCGCCGGCGACTCCAGCACCAGCTTCGCCGGCGGCGTCGAGGCCAGCGTCACCGCGAACCCCAGCTCCCGCGACAGGCGCGCGTCGATACCGCGGTCGGCGGTGGACGCGATGTCACCGTCCGGGAAGACGATGCGGGCGGGCGGCGCCTGGCCCGAGCCGTCGGGCTCGCTCTCGTAGCGGGCGCGGCAGGCGAACAGGCGGCCCCACTTGCGGGTCACCTTCGCGCTGCCGATCCTGCCCGTGGCCGGGTCTACCAGCGCGTATGCCCGGTCCCCGGCCAGGCCGCGCGGCGTCACCCGGGCGGCGTTCAGCTCTTCGCCCATCATCGACTTCACCGGGTAGCGCCAGAGCGCGGCGACTGAGCCGATGGCCTCGTCAGGCATACTCCCTTCCTCCTTCGGTCTTGCGCGTGCAGGGCGATTATATGCGAGGGCGGACCGGCGCGCGCTGCGCTATGATAGGGCCGCATGCCACCCCAGATCATTGACGGCAAGGCCTTCGCTGCCCAGGTGCGGGCCGAGGCCGCCGAGCACGCCCGCAAGCTCCACGAGCGGGGAGTCACCCCCGGCCTCGCCCTCGTCCTCGTCGGCGAGAACCCGTCCTCCCTCTCCTACGTCCGCTCCAAGGGCGACGCCGCCGAGCAGGCCGGCATCTACTCCGACACGTTCCACTTCCCGGAGAACGTCGACCAGCACACCCTCTACTCGCGCATCCTGGACCTGAACGAAGACGCGCGCTTCCACAGCATCCTCGTGCAGCTCCCGCTGCCGGGCCACCTGCACGAGGACACGGTGATCGATGCCATCGACCCGGCCAAAGACGCCGACGGCGTGACGCCGATGAACCTGGGCCGCCTCATGCGCGGCGAACCATGCCCCTGGCCCGCCACGCCCGCCGGCGTCGTCGAGCTGCTGCACCGCAGCGGGCACCCGCCGGCGGGCAAGCATGTGGTCATCTGCGGCCGCTCCAACATTGTCGGCAAGCCGCTGGCCGCCATCCTCATACAGAAGAGCGGGCGGGCCAACGCCACCGTCACCCTCTGCCACACCGGAACGCAGGACCTGGCCTCCTTCACCCGCCGGGCGGACATCCTGGTCGCCGCCATGGGCTCGCCGCGGGCGATCACGGCGGACATGGTGAAGCCCGGCGCCGTCGTCATCGACGTCGGCAACAACTGGATCGAGGACCCGGCGCGCCGCTCCGGCCGCCGCCTGGTGGGCGACGTGGACTTCGAGGCCGTGAGCCTGGTAGCGGCCGCCATCACGCCCGTCCCCGGCGGCGTCGGCCCCATGACCGTCGCCATGCTCCTCGCCAACACCGTCTGGCTCGCCGAGCGCCAGTCCGGCCGCTAGCGCCTTCCGTCATTCTGGCCGCAGCCAGAATCTGGTGGGGAGGGGTGACGCAGACACTCCGCACCTGTTGAGCCCGCCGTCCCCGCTTATCCGCTGTGCGACTACCCCCTACGCTGTCCACTCCCCGGCCAGCGTGCCGTCGAACCAGCCGATCTCGCCGTCCACCAGCGCGGTCAGCTCCTGGTACCAGGCGCCTTGCTCCGGCCGGTCCGCGTTCTTGATGTAGTTGGCCGTGTTGTCCCAGCGCACGGCGCCGCAGAACTCGTCCGCGTTGTTGTTGCCGCGCACCACGATGGAGCGGACCCACCCCGCCGCGGCCGGCCTCTGCTCGCGCTGCCACTTGTTCATGTGCGCGACGAGGGCGTCCAGCTTGCCGGGATGCGCCTTGCCCCAGAAGAACGATATGTGGTCTGCCATTGCCTTGCCTCCTTCAGACGATCAGACGATCAATCGGTGTCACAGGCCGCCGGGCCCCGCTGCGGCAGCGCGTCATTGAACACGGGCATGCGCTTCCAGTCCGGGACCGGCGGCGTGTGCCTGCCGCTGGGCGCATATATTGACTCCTCGACGAGATGCATGCGGTGAACGTACCGCGGGCAGTTGGGGAAGATGCGCTCCGCCTTCACCCGCACGATGAGCTGCGCGCCCGGGAAGTCCGCCATCAGCGGGTCGTCCGCGCTCAGGCTCGCCGTGCCCTGCACCCGCATGCGTCCGGGGTCCTCGAAGTCGATGAAGAGCAGTCCCACCTTCGGGTTGACCAGCAGGTTGCCGAGGCTCTTGAACATGCCGTTGCCGTCGTAGTTCGGGAAGGCTAGCGTGTCGTCCGAGACGACGCGCACGAAGCCCGGCAGCCCTCCCTTGTAAGAGACGTCCGGCCAGCCGCCGGCGTCAGCCGTCGCCAGGAAGAACATGTACGCTCCCTCAATCATCTCCCGTTCGCCCGGTAGAAATCGCTGGTGAACGGTCACCTCCTCCAGCCGGTCGGCGATGCGCCGGCTATCGAACTGCTCCTGCAGCGTGTGGTTCCCTTCGTGGTACAGGCCGGCGTCTGTCAAAGCGTCCTCCTTTCCAGCGACACCTGCCGCTACATCCCCTGCATCGCGTCGGTCCCGCTCATGCCGCCATCGCTCATCACAGTGGGCAGGAGATCCGGGAAGGCGATAACCAGCACGCCGTAGACGACGAGGCCCAGCGCCGCCCCCCGCGCCGCCTGCCTGCCGATGGGCGTCGATTTCTCCGCGAAGATAAGCAGCGTGATCAGCGCCAGGGCCGCCACGTTCATCATGCCCAGCGGGAACAGGATCGCGAACAGCATCCAGCAGCAGCCCAGGCAGTAGACGCCGTGCTCCAGCCCCATGCGGAAGGAACCGCCGTAACCGTCGCGCCAGGAGCTCAGAATGAAGCTCATGGGCGAGCGGCACTTTGAGAGACACAGGCGCTTGAGCGGCGAGAGCTGGTAGAGCCCGGCGGCGATCAGCACCCCCCCGCCGATCCGCGCCGCGTTGTCCATCACCCACGCCGATTCGCCGGCCAGGTCATCGCCCAGCACCGCCGCGCCGTAGGCCGCGAGTCCGGTGACCGACCACACGAGCAGGTACGAGGAGACGAAGACCCATGAGGGCACGAAGGTCTGCCCGCGCTCCTTTCTCTGGTTGTGCACCCGCGCGAACATCAGGATCATGGGCGCCGCCGTGGGGAACATGATCGCCACCATCATCGCCACCCAGATGGCGATGAAGACGGGCGCGCCCATCCCCATCGTCAGGCTCATCTCGTCGTCCATCACCACCGACTGCCACACCAGCAGCCCCCAGGCGATGGCGGCGAGGACGAGCAGGGAGCCCAGGATAAGGTTCCGCTCCCGGGGCAGCGGATAGGATGAGGCGGTTGTCGTCACAATAGTTCCTCCTGGCTTGCCATCAAAGACTGCGCCGCACCCGCGCGTTGAGCAATGCGCCCGTCGTCGCGACGCAGAACGGCACGCTGTAGGTCAGCGGTATCTTCCAGTAGAGCGCCGCGGGAAAGTCGCCGGCCACCAGCAGATTCCCCTGGTTGATCGCCGTTAGCACTGTGCCCACAAGTAGCGCGATCAGAAGAGAGCGGCGCACCATCGGCGGATAGAGGAAACCGCAGCGCAGACAGTGCAGGCGCCTCTCCTCTCCGGCGCGCAACTCGTAGCGCGAACCGCCCAGAGTGGCGTGACACCGGCTGCACGTCGTCTGGGCCGCGACTGCCACTGATGCCATCGTCTACCTTGCTCAAGGCTCAGCCATCCACCGGCCCGCTCGGACAGACGGCAACAGGCGATTGGCGCCGCTAGGCGGCCAGCCCCTGGTCTGTGTGCTCCACGATTGCCAGCGAGCTGTGCGTTCCCTCCCACTCGAAGTTGACCGCACCCTTGGAGCGGAGCACCGCTGTCTGGGCGACCTCCATGCTCTTGTACTCGAATCCGTTCGGCATCTGGACCACGACCCGTTGTTCCTCGCCCGTCGGCGGTATAGTCAGCGGCTTGCTCACGGTCTCCATGTAGCCGGCGACGGCCACGCGAGCGCGGCGCTTCTCGCGGTCGAATTCCCACTCGATGGGCACGAAGTGCGGGCCGACGACGTTGGGGCAAACAGCGGCGAGGACCTCGAACAGCCCTCCGCCGGCCTGGCCGGTCAGGATCTGGACCAGAGCGTTACGCTGGGCCTCGCTGGCGTTCGCATCGAGGAACGCCTCCATCGTCCCGTTGCCTTCGTGCAGCGCGCCTGGCCAGTGGACGGTCGCCACCCACTTCAGCCCGCTCAGATCCACACCGTCGAAGCTACCCTCGAGAATGCGCATCCCGGCCATCCCCTCGCAGTTCGCGTGCGGCGCGGGCACGCCGATCGTGTCACAGGGGCAACTGGCGAGACAGTTGCAGTTCTTGATGTACTCGCCTTTCATCCTCCACTTCGGCACGGTGACCTCCTTCCTCGCGTACGTCATTATCTGGGCCTGTCCCAGACGCGGGTGGACGCGTATTGAGGGTGCTGAGCCGGGGCGACCATGGCCGGCGCGACGGCGGCCAGGAGAGCGGTGGCCCGGAGAACCCTCCTTCACGCATCAACCATGCGGCTGATGTGTTTGCCCGGAGTAGCTCTTATTATCAGCGGTCTGCTTTGAGTGTCAAGACAGCCGGCGCACCCTCGAAGGTGTGGCGGCCGGCGGGACGGACCGCCGCCTTCCCTTGCGACGTGTGAAATCGGTACGATAGAATCCGCAGGTAGCCCCACACACCTGAAGAGAGGTAGCCCCTTCATGAAAGATTACCCGGCAGACAGGATCCGCAACGTTGCGCTCGCCGGCCACAGCGGCACAGGCAAGACCTCCCTCGCCGAAGCCCTCCTCTTCGCTGCGGGCGCCACCAGCCGGCTGGGGAAGGTTGAAGAGGGCACCACCGCCAGTGACTGGGACCCGGACGAACAGAAGCGGCAGTTCAGCCTCAATCTCTCCATCCTCCCCCTGGAGTGGAGCGGGCACAAAGTGAACGTCCTGGACACGCCCGGCTACATGGACTTCATGGGCGAGGTGAAGTGCGGCCTGCGGGCGGCGGAGCTGGCCCTGATCACCGTTGACGCCGCCTCCGGCATCCAGGTAGGCACGGAGTTCGCCTGGCGCTTCGCTGATGAGCTGGAGCTGCCGCGCGCCGTCTTCGTCAACCGCATGGACCGCGAGAACGCGGACTTCAACGCGACGCTTGCCCACATGCAGGACATGTGGGGCAAGAAGTGCCTGGCGCTCCAGATCCCCATCGGCTCGCAGCAGTCGTTCGAGGGAGTGGTGGACGTGCTGACGATGAAGGCCTACATGGGCGAGAAGGCCGAAGAGCAGGACATCCCGCCAGACCTCGCCGGCGCGGCCGAATCCCTGCGCGAGAAGCTCATTGAGGCCGCGGCCGAGACCGATGACGCCCTCATCACCAAGTACCTGGAGGGCCAGGACCTGAGCGCGGAGGAGCTGGCCCGGGGCGTGCGCGCGGGGGTCGTCTCCGGCAGCATCGTGCCCGTGCTGGCCGGCTCGGCCGCCAGGCTCGTCGGCGTGCGCCGTCTCCTGGACTCCATCGCGGCGCTCTTCCCGGCGCCCACGGACCGGCCGCTGCGCCTGGACGGCAAGGAGTTCAGGGCCGACGCTTCGCAACCCGTCGTCGCGCTCGTCTTCAAGACCGCGGCGGACCCCTACGTGGGCCGGCTCACGTACTTCCGGGTGTTCTCCGGCACGCTGAAGTCTGACTCCCAGGCCTGGAACGCCAATAAACAGGCCGCCGAGCGCATCGGCGCCGTTTACCACGTCGCCGGGAAGACCCAGGAGCAGGTGCCGCAGGTGTCGGCCGGCGATATCGGCGCCGTCGCCAAGCTGGCCGAGACACACACCGGCGATACTCTCTGTGCCCGCGAGAGCGCCGTCACGCTGCCGGCCATCTCCTTCCCCAGCCCGTCCTTCAGCGCCGCCATCTCTCCCCGGACCAAGGCGGACCTGGACAAGATGGGCACGGCCCTCCACCGCATCGTGGAGGAGGACCCCAGCCTGCGCCTGGAGCGCCACGCGGACACCGGCGAGATGATCCTCTCCGGCCTGGGGGAGTCGCACGTGGAGGTGGCGCTGGAGAAGATCCGCCGCAAGTTCGGCGTGGACCTGGAGATGTCACTGCCGAAGGTGCCCTACCGTGAAACGGTCCGCGGGAAGGCCCAGGCGGAGTACACGCACAGGAAGCAGACGGGCGGCCACGGCCAGTTCGCGCGGGTGGCGCTGGAGGTGGAGTCGCTGCCCCGCGGCTCCGGCGTGGAGTTCCAGGACCGCATCGTGGGCGGCACCGTCCCCAGGCAGTACATCGGCTCCGTCGAAAAAGGCGTGACGGAGGCCAGCCATGAAGGCGTCCTCGCCCACTACCCCATGGTGGACGTGCGCATCACGCTCTACGACGGCAAGGAGCACCCGGTGGACTCATCGGACATCGCCTTCAAGATCGCGGCGTCCATGGCGCTCAAGAAGGGCACCGAGGACGCCCAGCCCATCATCCTGGAGCCCATCGTGAACATGCGCATCACGGTCCCGGAGGCCAACACCGGCGACGTGATCAGCGACCTGAACGTCAAGCGCGCCCGCGTCCTGGGCATGACGCCGCAGGGAACGATGACGACGATCGACGCGCAGGCGCCGCTGGCAGAGGTCCAGCGCTACTCCGCGGACATGCGTTCCATCACCCAGGGCCGCGGCTTCTTCACGCTGGAGTTCTCGCACTACGAAGAGGTGCCCTCCCATCTGGCGCAGAAGATCATCGACTCCGCCCAGAAGCAGCGCGAGGCGGCGCGGGCCTAGAGGTCACTTGACGATTCCGGCGGGCCTACGGAGAAGAGGCCTGCCGGGCCACAGGGAGGGATCCCTGCGGGCCACATCCGTGATGCTCATCGCAGCGGGATCACCGGAAGGGGCCCGGCGCGGCTAGTAAGGCTCCACGACGAACCCGTCGCAGGCGATGAAACCGCCGTCTATCTCCCAGACGACCGTATGGACCCCGGCGGAGAGCGGGGCGCCTCCGGTGAAGTTCTCGGGATAGAGGAGATAGCCCCAGGCATCGGCGCTTACGGACGTGGCCCCGGTAAAGGAGGTGCCGTCCGGGGCGATAACCCGGGCGCCGGCGTAGTAGTTCTCGTCCGCGGCGCCGAACTTGTTGCGCAGGCCAAGCTCCACCACCTCCGCCGGGCGCACCGGACCCGGCTGGCCCCTGGGCGCCGACACCTGCCACTCCCGGTCGATGGCCGGCGCGGGCATACCGGGGCAGGTGAACGAGGCGGGGTCGTAGACGAGCCGCTGTCCGGGAGAGGCAGTTGGCTCCTGCGGCGGAGAGGTGGGCGAAGGCGCTTCCGGGCGCGAGGGTGCCGCCGTTGCCGCCGGACGTTCCGTGGCCTGCGCGGTGACGGTGGACGCCGGTCCCTGCCCGTCGTCGCCGCAGGCGGCGGCCAGCAGCGCGAGCGCCGAGAGGGCAACCGGGAGGGTCCGCCAGGAGAGACCGGGAACGCTGCGCAGGCGCGCCATCACTCCCGCGCGATGATGTCCGCGTCCACAATCTTCCACGCGGCTACAGTGTCGCGAGCAACTGGTCATAGTCAGCGTGCGTGCCGATCCAAAACCATATCAGCACATCGTCCTCGCGTACGGCCAGTGCGCGGTGCGTGAGACCGATGCGAGCCGAGTAGATCGGCCTGCGGGGTGCACTTGTTTGAACCTCAGGCTCGGGTGCGCAGGGTCGCGCAGGAGAGTGCGATATGCCTGCCGGGCTCGGACCTGCGCTTGTTCGGGCAGCGCCGCGAATGCCTTGCGGAAGCGATGGGTAGTGTTCTTCAAAGCGCATCCGGATCGAGAGGCTCGGTACCTCCTTCTCGATACTCGGCCAGCGCTTCATCAGCGAGACGATCGAGGGCCGGCAGCGACTCTGCAAGTGCCGCCCGCCACCGTTTGTCCGCGGCCAGCTCTTCCAAGATGACAGCCGCGAGCTGCTCTTGATCGGGTTCGGGCAGCCGTGAGGCGGCTTCGAATGCTTGCTTGAGGGCGTTGTTCATGCGGTCGTACTCCTCGGTACCCTTCGATGATAAACGAAGGGGCACCGGGGTAGCCAGTGCTGACGGCGCCATCACTCCCGCGCGATGATGTCCGCGTCCACAATCTTCCACTCCGCGCCCAGCTTCGACCAGCGGGCGCGGACGGTGAAGGACTCCGGCCCCAGGTACTTCACGTCATAGACGTGATCGCCGCCTTCGGAGGACTGGCCGGTGACCTCATAGCCGTGGATCTGGATGGCAGTGCCGCCGCCGGCCGCCGCCTGCAGCTTCAGCATCGCCTCGGGCATCAGGTCGTTCATGATCTGCGCAATGTCCATGCTCACTATCGCCTTCGCGTGGCGATGCACAGCCGCATCGATGCCGTCGTCCTGGGTCATTGGCGCTTCTCCTCCCGCAACTTGTGGCAGTGCGAATACTAGGGAGCCGCAGGAGCGCGTGTCAACGCCTCGCGCCGTCACTGCGCCCGCGCCGCCTCTCCCAGCTTCTTCAGCGTCCCGTCGGCCCGCACCTGCACCGGCTGCAGCGCCTGGATAGAGAGGTGGTCCTGCGGGCCGAGATCGACCTCAATACCGGCCGCGAGCAGAGACGGCCGGAAGCCCTGGATCAACTCGGCGGCCCTCAGCACGCCCCCGCGCGAGAGGTTATCGCACGAGCGCTTCAGGGTCTCCACGGCCAGCTCGCCCAGCGACTGCGCGTACACGCTCAGGCTGCTCACCGGCGGCCCGTCATACGTCCCCATGATGCGCTGGTGTTCACGCATGGCCGGGTCTTCCACGTCCTCGATGGCGCTGAGGAGATAGGCCGTGGAGAGCGTGCCCTCCAGCTCCTTGAACCCGGCCTCCAGCTGCGCCGGCGAGTTCCCCCCCGCCAGCGCGGCCGCCACCGAGGCCGGCGCGTTGACGTAGCTCATGGCGAACTGTGGCCTGTAGCCTTTGCTGTGGGACTCGAAGATCGCCCTCGCCGTGAACTCCGGGATCGTGGCCAGGAAGACCACTTCCACCCCGTCCTGCTGCATGCTCAGCAACTGCGGCCCGATGTCCGGCTCCAGCGGATCGTACGGCTGCTCGGAGACCAGCAGCGCCGGGTCGGCAAGAGCGCCCTTGAGGCCGCTCAGGTAGTCCTGGCCGAAGGCATCGTTCTCGTAGAGGATGCCGATCGTCTTGCCCGGGAAGTTCTGGCTCACGTATCTCGCCTGGACCCTGGCGTCCGTCGTGTAGTCCGGGATATAGCCAATGGTCCAGGGCCACTTCTGGACGTCGCCCCAGCCGGACCAGCCGGTCGAAAGGAACAGGTCCGGGACGCCGTCCGCCGTATTGCCGTCGCCGTTGGGGTCGTTCAGGTAGGGCGCTACCTGCTGGTGGTTCGTCGTGTTGAAGGCGCCGAGTACCGCCAGCACCTGGTCCTGCTCTACCAGCTTCTTCGTCTTCTCCAGGGCCAGCGCCGCGCTGTACTGATCATCCTCTACCACCGGCGCGATCTCCCGCCCGCAGACGCCGCCGTCCTCCTGGTTCACCTTCGCGAAGTACGCCTGCAGCGCCTTGGTCACCGCCCCGTACGGCGTCTTCCCCACGCCCGCCAGGTCGTTCGTCATGCCCAGCCGTATCTCGCCCGCCGACGATGCGCTGACGCTGGGGCTGGCCGGCGCGCCGTCATCTCCTGATCCGCAGGCGCCGGCCAGAACGAGCACCGCGGCCACTACCAGGGCGAGGGACGCGGAATGACGCCTCAATCTCAACTCCTCTGAAATGCTATCCCGTCGCCATCCGCAGGTTCAAGTCAGCATGTTCTCAGTGACCGCGCGCCGCTTGCCCGCGGTGAAGGCAGCCCTTAGGATTAGCAGCGGCATTATTCGCTACGCTTTTCACCCAGGCCACATCCCAAGGAGGACGCCTTGCAACGCACCGAGGCCCTGACACTGGCAGATGCCGTATTTCCGCGGATCCAGGCGGACAGCAAGATCGCGGCATTGGCTCGCGACCTGGCGCTCATGGTGGGCTTCGCGGGCTTCGTCGCGCTGTGCGCCCAGATGGCCGTGCAGCTGCCGTGGACAACAGTGCCGATTACCGGCCAGACCTTCGCGGCCCTGGTGACAGGCGGCGCTCTGGGGGCCTGGCGGGGCGCCGGCTCCCTCTCCATCTACATGCTCATGGGGATGATCGGCATTCCGGTACTGGCGCCGGTCAACCCGGGCATCTCCGGCAGCTGGGACGTCCACTTCATCCTGCCCTGGAACGGCTCCAATGCCCTGCCGTGGGACATCTCCAGCGGCGGCTACATTGTGGGCTTTATCCTGGCGGCTGCACTGGTCGGGTACCTGGCAGAGCGGCAATGGGACCGCAAGCCCTGGGTGCACCTGGGCATGTTCTTGGGCAATGTCCTGATCTATGTCCCCGGGATACTCTGGCTCGCCTATCTCATCGGGAGTGGCTGGGAGCACCCGGTGGCCCAGAAGCCGCTGGGGGACCTGATCGCCGGGTCCGGCACTTGGGACAAGGCGCTGAAGGGCGGGCTCTACCCCTTTATCGTGGGGGACCTGATGAAGCTGTTCCTGGCTTCGCTCACCCTGCCCGCCGCCTGGGGTCTGGTGGCCAGGTTCAGGGACCGGGCTGAGACGCCGCCCTCGGCGACCAGCCGCCAGACCTAGCGGTGGCGCAGTACCCTCATCAGGCGCGCGGCCAGCCGTGAGAGGATGCCCGGGCGGTGCTCTCCATCCGCCCACAGCCGTTCGGCGTGGACGATCATCCACCGGTCGCCCTCCTTGTGCCAGCGGTTGCGCACCACGAACGCTTGGTCCCGCACGAAGTAGCGCACGCTGACGGTGAAGTCCGCCCCGCGCGCCTCCGGCGAGTCGATCTCGTAGCGCGACACCCGCGGCGGCACACCGGAGAACGAGCCGCGCAGCGAATCGATGGCCTGCGGCGTCAGGTACTTCGCGTAGCCCTGCACGTTCCTCTGCACGCGGGCCTGCGCCTGGTCGTTCACGGCGGCGAGGAGGTCTTCCGGCAGATCGGGCATTTGCAGACAAGCTTATGCGCGAACCGGCCGTCGGGCAACAATCTGCCTGTGTGTCATTCTGCGGGGCGACCACTGCCGCAGCGGGCGACAACCACTTCCCCGCAGAATCTGGGGCGGGGCTGGAACCCGTTCGGCAGTCAGTGCCCCCCGTCGCGAGCCGGTCGCATTGCTCGAACCCATCTGCGCACGCGTCGCCGTGCCCGCCGCGCGGATGGCCGGCCCCGCCCCAGATTCCGCGCGGACTCCCCTGTCGCCCGCTGCCTGCGTCTTGCCGCGCGGAATGACGGATGTTCCATCACGCAGCGCATGCGTTAATCCGTTACGCATCCGTTGACAGGTCCGCGTCCACGATGCGCAGGAAGCGGTGCTTGCCGACACGGATGACGCTGCCCCGGCGCAGCGCCGGCTGCAGCTCGGTCGTCCTGATGCCATCTACCTCGATCGCCCCCTGTGCCGCCAGCCGCCGCACTTGTGACCGGCTCTTCACCACACCCGCAGACACCAGCAGTTCCGTGAAGTCCACCGTAGCCGATTCGTTCTGGAACCTCACCGGCACCTCCTGGGCGTCCTCCGGCAGCTCCCGCCGGCGAAACGTGCGCACGAACTCCGCCTCCGCGCCCTCTGCCTCCGCCCGCCTGTGGAACTGCGCCACGATCTCCCGCGCCAAGCGCATCTTCTGCTCCATGGGGTCCGTGCGCTCCGCCATGGACCGGCGGATCTCCGCCACCTCGCCGTCCGCCACGTCCGTGAGCAGCTCGAAGTAGTCGCCGACGAGCGTGTCCGGGATCGACATCACCTTCCCGTACATCTCCGGCGGCGGGTCCTCCACGGCGATGTAGTTGCCGAGGCTCTTGCTCATCTTCACCTTGCCGTCCGTGCCCACGAGCAGCGGCACGGTGAAGACGGCCTGCGGCTTCTGGTCAAAGTGGCCCTGCAGCTCGCGCCCCACCAGCAGGTTGAACGTCTGGTCCGTACCGCCAAACTCGATGTCCGCCCGCACCGCCACGGAGTCGTAGCCCTGCAGCAGCGGGTAGAGGAACTCGTGCACGCCGATGGGCTTCTGCGCGGCGAAGCGCTGCGCGAAGTCCTCCCGCTCCAGCATCTGCGCCACCGTGAACTTCGCCGCCAGCCGCACCACCTCCGCCAGCGTGAAGGCGCCGAACCATTCGCTCTGCCAGCGCACCTCCGTCCGCTCGCGCTCCACGATCTTGAAGAACTGGCGCAGGTACGTCTCCGCGTTCGCCTTCACCTCTTCGGCGGTCAGCATCGGCCGGGTCTTCGACTGGCCCGACGGGTCGCCGATCTGCGCCGTCCCGTCGCCGACGATGATGACGACGGTGTGGCCCAGCTCCTGCAACTGGCGCAGCTTGCGCAGGCCCACGGCGTGCCCCAGCGTCAGGTCCGGCGCGCTGGGATCGAACCCCATCTTCAGGCGCAGGGACCGGCCGGATCTCAGCGCCGCCAGCACCTCCCGCTGCGGGATGATCTCCGCCACGGCGCGCGTGGTGATCCAGCGCAGCTCTGCCGCCGTGGGGATGCGGGCGTCAGTCATGGCAACGGGAACCGGGCTCCAACTTCCAACCTCCAACCTCGAGCGATCCCGTCTCTCATCTCGCCGCCCCTTCCAGCCGGAACCACTCCCGCGTGTCCTCGATGTCGCGCTGCATCTGCGCCACGAGATCGTCCACGTTCCCGAACCTCAGCTCGCCCCGCAGCCGGTGCAGCAGGTCAATGCGCAGCTCCTCGCCGTAGATGTCCCCGTCGAAGTCCAGGATGTACGCCTCCACCGTCGGCCGCGCCTCCACCTCGAACGTCGGCCGGACGCCGATGCTCGTGCAGGACTGGTACGCGCTCTCGTGGACGTATGCGCGAGTGACGTAGATGCCGTAGGCCGGCAGCGCCCGGTCCAGCCCCAGGGCGATATTGGCCGTGGGGAAGCCCAGGTCCCGGCCCCGCCTCTCGCCCGTGACCACTGGGCCGCGCAGCGAGAAGGGCCGTCCCAGCAGGCGCTCCACGCGCTCAATCTCACCGCCGGCCAGCGCCTGACGAACCGCGCTGGACCCCACCTTCTCGCCGTCCTCCGCTAGCAGGGCGGCGACCTCCACCCGGAAGCCCAGTTGCTCCCCCACGCCGCGCATGACGTCGATCGTGCCGGCGCGGTTGCGCCCCAGCGCGAAGTCCGGCCCCACCACCAGCAGGCGCATCTCCAGCTCCTCCACCACCAGCGCCAGGAAGTCCCGCGGCGATAGCTGCGCCAGCTCCGAGGTGAAGGCCAGCACGGCCACGGCGTCCAGGCCCAGCGCCTGCAGCAGCTCCACGCGCTCCTCCAGCGAAGTGATGTAGCTGACGGCGGTGCCCGGCCAGAGGACCGCGCGCGGATGCGGGTTGAAGGTGATGGCGACCGGCGCCAGCCCCTCCTGCCGCGCCCGCTCCAGCAGCAGGCCCGCCAGGTGCTGGTGGCCCCGGTGCACGCCGTCGAAGACGCCGATGGTGACGGCGGAAGGCCGCCCCGGCGCGACGCGGCCAAGCTCCCGCCGGGCCAGCGATACGGTCATCGCCGGGCCGCCCCTGCCAGGGCGCGCAGGTTGCCCTCGGGCACGGCCGGGTCGATGGAGCAGCCCGGGGCCAACAAGAGGCGCCGCCCGCCGGCCTCAGCGATCGCCGCCCGCGCCTCCGCCTCCACCAGCGCCGGGTCGTTCCCGCCCATCGCGCCTTCATGCGAGACGCCACCCATGACCGCACGCTCCGTGCGCTCCAGCGCCTCGGCCAGCGATGGGTTGCCCGGCGCCCGCGCGTCCCAGTGGAAGGCCGCCACGGGGTAGTCCAGCAGGCGCAGCAGGTGGTTGTTGGCGCGGCAGACGTGGAAGACGTTGAAGGGCGCGCCGGCCGCCGCTGCCAGCACCCGCAGGTCAAACGGGCGCGCGAAGCGGTCGTAATCCCCCGGCGTGATGTTGTCGGCGGAGCCCCACTCCACGGTCGCGAAGAAGATGCCGGCGGCGCCCGCGTCCAGGCACGCCCGCGCGTAGGCGGCCAGCGTCTGCGTCACCGCCTCCAGCCCGGCCAGCAGCTCGTCCGGGTTCTCGCGCATCAGCCGCTGCACGAACTTGGCGGACCCGGCCGTGCGGCTGATGACGGCCAGCGGCGAAAAGACGGTCTGGATGAAGGGCGCCTCCCCGCGCAACTCCCGGGCGATCAGCCGCAGGGCCTCCAGTTGCTCGCCGTACGCCCCCTGCGTCGCATCCAGCGGCCGCAGGCGCCGCACGTCCTCCGCGCTGCCCACGCCCGGCTGCAGCAGGTCGGGCTGGCGGTGCTCATGACTCTGAAAGCGCGCCCCGTAGTCCTCTGCGTAGTAGCTGGCGCGGGGGTTCACCTTGATGTAGTCCCAGTCGTACCGGCGGTACGCCTCCAGCGTGGCCGCCGCCAGTCCCTGGGGCGACCATTCGCGGGCGAAGTCGTGCCACCAGGCGGACACCGGCACGCGGTCTCCGCCTGAGGCGGACTCGCCCCTCAGCGCGGCGAAAACGCGGTCGCTTTTCGTCACCCCCATGGCGAGAGTTAGTGTACGGGAAACACGAGCGGGTCGGCTAGGGACGGGCGGGGCGACGAGGCCTGCGGCCATCCCCGGCGTCTCCGCCGCGCGACAGCCGAATTGGGGATTGGCTAGATGGCATACCCTAGACTAGGGTAGGCAGGCATCAGCTCCCCCCGCGTCCTTCTCGCCCTGTAACTCTGTCTACCACCCGGCGTCTTATTGATTGAGACGCGTATCAGCGCCCGCCTGCCTCTGCGGAGAGGCGTGCGTGCGCGTGCGCAGCCTCCGCCTCAGGCGGACGGGCAAGGACAAACGACGGAATGGAAGGTGAGATGCAGAGCAAGCGGCCGCGGAGGGGTATCGGGGCGACGGAGGAAGACCTCGCCCGCGAGGA
Organism: Dehalococcoidia bacterium; assembly: GCA_030649945.1. GTDB lineage: Bacteria > Chloroflexota > Dehalococcoidia > SM23-28-2 > RBG-16-64-32 > JAUSFE01. The sequence goes on from JAUSFE010000140.1 coordinate 34,081, forward strand.
GGGGCGCATCAACCGCATCGCCTGGTTCGGCGGAGTGGCTGTCGGCATCGTCACGGCGGCCACGCTGGCGATCCTGCTGCTGGTCAAGGCGCAGCACCCCTGGGAGTTCGCCGTTTACCCCCTGCTGGGCGGCGTGCCGTTCGCCTATGGCATCTTCTGCAACTTCGTGATACGCAAGATGCAGGTGGAGGCGCTGCACCGGTACCAGGCCAATCTGCTCTTCACGCTCACAGACCTGCAGGACAAGGTCTATCGCGACGAACTGACCGGCCTGTACAACCGCCGTCATTTCTATGAGGTGATCCAGGCGGAGCTGGATAAGGCGCACACCAGAAAGCAGCCGCTCGCCATCCTGCTCATGGACGTGGACGGTCTGAAGCGGATCAATGACGAATACGGACACGGTGTGGGCGACGTGGTGCTGGCGAACCTGGGCAGGCTGATCTCCCGCCACATCCGCAACGATGACGTGGCGTCCCGCCTGGGCGGCGATGAGTTCGGCGTGATCATGCCGGCCACGGATAAGCGGGGGGCGTTTGCCCTGGCGGGCCGGCTCTGGGAGGACCTGGCCCAGACGCCGATGGGCCGCGACGGCGACAAGCACATCATGGTCAGCGTCTCCATTGGCCTGGCGGGCTTCCCGTGGGGGGGCGAGTCGCTGGAAGAGATGATCCAGTGGGCGGATGCGGACATGTACGCCAACAAGGTGTCCAACCGGATGGCCCAGGAGACGGTGCCCGCGCAGTACCGCAAAGAGCCGGACCCGGGCGAGAGCTACTTCGAAGGCGAGTGACGAAGATGAGGTCTAAGTAACCGTGGAAGCAGCCCTTGGCGCCAGCCCAATGTTTGAAGCAATACCGCAGCAGTCCACGGCCGTTCTGGTGGAGATGGTGCTGGGCAGGCACCGGATCACCGGGGAGGTCCGCCTGTCCGGCGCGCCGCGGCGCCTGCTGGACATGCTCAACGGTATCGAGGGGAACTTCCTCCAGGTGCATGACGGCCGCCTGGAAGACCTGATGCGTGAGGGAGAGGAACCGCACACGTTCGGCCTGGCGCAGGTGCACCTGGACAGCATCCTCTTCGCCACCCCGCGCAGCGAGGCTCCCGAGAGGGGCGACTCCTTCGATGTCGTACAGAAGATACCGATAGAGGCGGTGGTCATCGTCCCCGGCTTCGATATCAGTGGCCGTGCCTTCGTGCTGGCGGACGGGCAGCGGTCGGAGGGGCCGATCCTGGGCACGCGGCGCTTCGCTCCTCTGGCGGATGCCACCATAATCTCAGCGGACGACCGCTCGCGGGTCTGGCGGGAGCCGATCCTGGTGGTGAACCTGGCGCGCGCGGTTCTCTGCCTGCCCCCGGGCGTCGAAGCCTGATCGCCCGGGCGCCTGCCGCCCGCCTGCTCGCCGCCTAAAGGTCGTCCGGAAGCTGCCCGCCGGCCTCGCGCGCCCAGCGCTCGATGCCGCCGAAGCGCACACGCCGGAACTCCTCCGCATAGGCGAACCCGGCTTGGCGGCCCGTGGCGGCGGCCCAGGCCCGGATCTGCGCCTCGACGAGCGGGCGGTAGTCCCTGGGGTAAGCGTCGCGCAGCAACGGCACGTCGAGGCCCGAGGCCGCCAGTTGCACCTGAAGGTCCATCACCGTCATCTCCATCTGGCAGACGTGGGCGCAGAGGGCGTCTACCTTGCGGTCGATGTAGCCCGAGATATCGACTACCTTGTTCACGTCGCGCGGGGACTTGGCGAAGAAGTAACGCTCGCCCACGTAGTGCGGCTGCAGCCCCTCCGCACGGTGCTCCGGGTGGTACAGCGGGAAGTGGGAGAAGGTGGCGGCCTCGGTCGCGGCCCAGGCCACGGCGCGGTGGTCCTGGTGCTCCTCGTAGGGCGCGTGCGGGTCCCAGGTGAAGAGGACGTCCGGCTGGTGGCGGCGGATGGCGCGCATGCACCGCTCGCGCAGCTCGTTCAGCGGCGTCTCGGAGAGGCGGCCGTCCTCGTAGCCCAGGAACTCGATGTCCGGGTCCACACCCAGCACCCTGGCGCCGGCCCGCGCCTCCTCGCGGCGGGCGTCGGCGGTGAACTGCGTGCTCCAGTCCGGCTCCAGGGTGCCGCGCTCGTTGTTGGTGGCGATGACCTCGCGGATGTGGTAGCCCAGCGCGGCCATCCTGGCGATGGCGCCGCCGGCCATGAACTCCATGTCGTCCGCGTGCGCGACGATGACGAGGACGTTTTTCGGCATCAGTGTCTCCTGCGGCTAGTGTACCGTCTCCAAAATACCTTGATTGTATCCCGTGGTACGTCGAGCGCGGCGCCATCCCGTCTGTTGTCCTGAGCGCGACGACATCTGCCACGTGGCTCTGCGCAGCTTCGCGAAGAATCTGCGGTGGGGCAGCGTGTAGGGGCGCAGCACACGCGGCAGCGGTCGGATGTCACGCCTTCATCAGGTCAAGACGGTGCGGCTCAGACGGCGGGCCTGGCGTGTGCTGCGCCCTACGATGGCGCACCCGAACCCCTCGCGTACCGTCTCTCACTGCTAGGGTGCGCTGTGGTAGGGCTGTTCTTGAGACACCGCAGCTAGCGGCGGGAAGTCCTCGCACAGACATCTGCCCCTCGCGAAGATACGCTTTCGCTGCGAGCGGGTGTGGCCGGCGCTCAGAATGACCGGCGGAAGGGGCGTTCGCGGTGGTGACGAGGACGCGCTTGGTCATCAATGTCTCCTCAGGCTAGTGCGGGGGTATCGTCGCGCGGGCGCCTGCCCCTCCCCAGATTCTTCGCGAAGATGTGTCCTCGCTGCGAGCAAGCGTGGTCGGCGCTCAGAATGACCGGGGAGACAGGCGTGGGCGCGAGTGCCGTCAGTCGCCATTCGGCACTTCCTTCAGGAGCGAGAGTGAGGTGTGGACGATTATACCCTCCGCCTCCGGGCCGCAGAAAGTGATTCCGGACTCGTAGCCGCCCTGCTCGTAGGCCTCCGCCGGGATGACGTAACCGATGTAATCGTTGGCGTAGCAGGCGACGAGCAGGTCCTGGATGCCCTGCCCGCCGGCAGGCGCGGCGCATGCCGCGCGGATCGCCGCCGCCGTCTCCGCGAAGAACTCGCCCGGCAGCGCCAGCACCGCCAGGCCGTCGCCCAGTCCCAGCGCCTGGACCTCCGCGCGCTGCGATCGCCTGTCCGGCTGCATGCGGGCCCAGGCGGCGGCCCAACGCTCGTTCTGGAGGCGCGTGAGCTGCGCCATCACCTGCCGCCGCCCGCCGCTGGCCGGCGCCAGCGCGGCCGCCCGTGTCTCCAGTTCGGACGAGCGGGCCGCGTACTCTGCGTCCGGCGCGAACTCCCGCAGCGGCAGCTCCACCTCCGCCCGCGCGACGCGGAGGCGCGGCTGGACGAGGCGTCCGGGCGCGGGCTTCTCCGGGAACTCGTCCCAGCGGATGTTGTGTGCGCGCTGGCCGGGGCCGGCGGTGCGCAGCTCGCCGATGAGGCGCAGCGCCTGCCCGCCGATGATCTGCCCCACGCGCTCCACACTCTCAAAGTCCTGGCGTATCCAGACAGGGTTAACGTTGCCGCAGGCGCCGTTCAGGTAGACGGCCGGCGCTCCCGTCTCCCGCTGGAGCAGGCGGCAGGCCGCGCCCGGGAACTCGCCGGAGAGCTGGAGGTTGGCGCCGCTGAGCACCGTGCCGTGGCAGGCGAAGTTCAGGAGCGAGGCGATGGGCCCTTCCTCGCCGTCCACCAGCACGACGCGCAGCGCCGGGTCGATGGGCCAGTCCGGGTCGCGACGGTTCATGCTCACGGTATCGACGGTTGCCTGCGAGACTTTGAGCGCCGCCGGGCGCCGCTGCTCCCAGGCTGCGACGGCGGCGTCCGTCAGCTTCCCGGCGAGCGATGAGGCCAGCGCCTCGTCCAGGCGGGAGAACATGCCACCGCGCAGGCCAATGGGGCCGGCGTGGTTGTGCGTGGCGCAGACGAGGATGTTGTGCGGCGGGATGCCGGTGGCCTTGCCCACGCGCCGGCGTACCTCCCCCGTCACCCACTCGTGCATCCCCAGCAGGTCGCAACTGACGATGGCGCAGCGCTCGTGGCTGTCGTCCAGGACCAGCGCGCTGGCCATGAGCGGGTCGTGGACGCCCTGGGAGCCCTCGCGGCGGCTGCCGTAGCCGTCCATGAGCCCGCCAACGGGTGGAGTGATGTCGGCGGTGGCGGCGCCTGCGAGGAGTGGCATGCGGTGTGCTCCTTGCGGGCAATTAGAATGCGCCGCGATGGTGTAGCGCAAGGGCCCGCTTCTGCTGTCGCCCTGAGCGGAGCGAAGGGTCTGTCGTGAGGGAGCGGACGCCTCGATCAGCCGGCACGCGACCTTGTGCCACGCCGCGCTCCCTCCAGAGTCCCGGGATGCCGCTGCCCCAGCGCCGCGGCTGTCCAGGACAGATTCTTCGTTCCTCAGAATCCTGTCATGTCCCTGGCGACGCCACCAAGAATGAGAATGCATGGCGGCTTCTTCCCGCTCATGGTGAGGCACTCGTACCATGAGCGGAGTATGGCGCCGGCAGTGCTCGGAGACTCCGTGCTCCGCTCGTCCTACGAGAACCTCAGGACGAGCGGGAAAGGATGCCGAGGGATCCGGAAGGACCGCGAAATAGCGCGGCGCGAACCTCACACATCGCATTTCCGAGGCAACGACAGCGTGGGGCCCCCTACCCCGGGCGCCCCATCACGACCCGGCGCAGCGCGTCCAGGGTCATGTTGCCACCGCTGAGGATGATGGCCACCCTCTTGCCGCGCAGGCGCTCGGCCATCTGCAGGGCGCCCGCGGTGGCCGCCGCGCCGGACTCCTCCGCCACCTGGTGCGCCGCCTCCAGCAGCAGGAGGACGGCGTCCCGCATCTCCTCCTCGCTCACCAGCAGCATATCGTCCAGGCGGTCGATGAAGGTCTTCACGGAGACGTAGTAGGCCTGGCCTGTGGCCAGGCCTTCGGCGGCGGTGTGGATGGGCGCACGCTGTATCTTGCGCTCGCGCCACGAGTGGTAGACCGCCGGCGCGCCCGCCGTCTGCACGCCGATGACCTGCACCTCTGGCCGCAGCGTCTTGGCGACGAGGCAGTGGCCGGCGGCGCCGCTGCCCCCGCCGATGGGCGTGACGATGACGTCCACGTCCGGCAGGTCCTCGACGATCTCCAGGCTCATCGTGGCCACCCCGGCGATCAGCTCGGGGGAGTTGATGTGGTGGATGTAGCGCAGGCCTTCGCGGCGGGCGAACTCCTCTGCCCACAGGCGGGCTTCCTCGAAGTTGGCGCCGTGGAACTCCACCTCCGCTCCCAGCGCGCGCATGGACTCCACCTTCAGCGGGTTCGCCTCTTCCGGCATCGCGATCACGCAGCGCGCCCCGTAGAGGTGGGCGCCGTAGGCCAGCGACTGGCCGTGGTTGCCCGTGGACGCCCCGACGATGCCGCGGGCGCGCTCCTCGTCGCTCAGGGTGGAGCAGAGGTAGACGCCGCCGCGCACCTTGAAGGCGCCGATGGGCTGCAGGTTCTCCAGCTTCAGGTAGGCCTCGCAGCCCAGCCGGCGGGAGAGCGGCAGGTTGTGCAGCAGCGGCGTGCGGGCGAGATGGCGCTCGATGACGTGCCGGGCGCGGTAGACGCCGGCCAGCGTGGGCAGGCGTTCGATGCGCCGGTCGTAGACCATGCCCACGGTGCCCGGGCGCAGCGACTCGCAGACGCGGCTGACCTTGGCCTCGATCTCGGCGGGCAGGATCTCGGTGCGGAGGAAGCCCAGCCGCTCGAAGTAGGCGGGGATATCGGTTGTGACGTAGACCTCGTCCTGCGGGAAGCGCCGGATCAGCTCGCGGACGATCATCTCGCCCCAGCCGCGGCCGCGCTCCTCCTCGATCACGGCCACCGACCCAGCCTCGCAGGTCTCGCGGTACGGCTTGATCCGCCCGAAGCCGATGATGCGGCCTTCGCGCCGCAGCGTGATGAACTGCTCCGGCCGCAGGTCTTCGGGGTCCAGCCGCAGACGATCGACGCTCTCGCGGATGAAGGGGAGGTCTTCGGCCGTGGCGGGGGTTACCTGCGGTTCGCCCGCCGTTTCGATGCTCACGCCCCTATTGTAGAGCAACGGAGCGTCGGAGCAGTGACTCCCGCTCCCCATGCTCCATTGCTCTATTGCTCTATTGCTCTCCGATTTCCGGGGCGTTGACGCGGGGGCTACAATGGAGGCTGAAAACTGACAGCCTGCCGCTGATAGCCGAGAAGGAGGTCGCTATGCCCCGCTATGTAGTCCTCTACCGCTTCACTGACCAGGGCCTGAAGAACATCAAGGACACCGTCAAACGCGCGCAGGAGACCCGCAAGCTGAATGAGGAGCGCGGGTTCAAGGTCATCGGCACTTACTGGACGCAGGGCCGGTACGATCTCGTGTCCATCATCGAGGCGCCGGACGAGGAGTCGATGACGGCCGGGCTGTTCAACATCGCCCAGGCGGGCAACGTGCACAGCGAGACCCTGCGGGCCCACGACGAGGCGGAGATGTTGAAGGCGCTGGCGAAGGTGTAGACGCGCCACTTCTGGCCGAGATAGCGAACGGCAGCCCCACGAGCTGCGTCTAGCGCGGCCTTTGTCGCCTGGACCGCGAAGATCGCCGCATTTTCGCGCGAAACCCCCTTGACAAGCCCCGTCAGTTGACTATAATCAGGGCAACTCAAGAGGGGGTGCGCTTTGCCGAACGTACGTTCGCTGTTCGTTGTCCTGCCGGGGTCACTGGCGCTGCTGGCGCTCCTGGCGTTCCTGTCCGTGGGCCCGATGGGCAAGACCGCCCACGCTGTTCCGACTAACCCGAACATCACACAGATCGCCATTGACATGGACCCGGCCAATGGCGGCGGCAACACCGGCAGTGTGCTCGGACCAATCGACGAGTGCATCGTGGTGATGCCCGGCGCGACTTTCCCCATTAACGTCGTCATGAGCGGCCTGCCGGCGACGCCCTTGTCCACTGACAGACTCGCCGGGTTCAACTTCGACATCGGGTACCCGACGGCAGCGCCAGCGGTTGGGGCTTCCCCGAACCTGGTTGCCGCTGGCCTCGTCCTCGGTAACGACGACGACGGGGATGGCCTCTACGACGAGGACACCCAGGTGGAGCCCTTCGACCAGGACGGCAACAACGGCGACGGCGAGGAGGGTCCGAACGGCCCGAACCCGCTGGCTACCATCGGCCACGACGTGGACGGCAGCAATACAGTAGACTTCGCCGGCCACACTGCCGCCTCGGTCATCCTCCCCAACTCTAACGACATCTCGATCGCCAACGGCATTGCCCCGGGCGCCTGGGACGTCTGGCGGACGGTCGCGTTCAAGCTCAGCGCCTTCACGGTCGGCCCCAGGTCCGGTGTCATGGACTGGATCAAGGCTCGCGCGGGCCTCACTCCCGGCGTGTATTTCCTGGACCTGCTCAACGTCAACGCAGCGTCGATGCTGGGGGAGGATTACACCATCCTTACAATCAGCGACGCGTGGCTGGCGATCTCCCCGGCGACATGCCCGCCGCCGGGGAGCACGCCGACACCGTGCCCTGCGTGCACCCCCACGCCGACGGCGGCGCCGCCGCCCACGCCGGTACCGCCACCGCCGGACGTTGCGATCACCACCTCGACCGGCACGAGCGCCAACGGCACGCCCATGCAGGTCAGTGGCACCCCCACGCTGGTGATCCAGAAGAACATCACGGCGTGTGTCCCTGTGGAGCCTCCTGTCGTCAAAATGACCTTCTCCAACAGCAGCACCGCCTCGGCCGCCATGACCAACGTTGGCGGCACCCTGTTCCAGGCCACCTTCCCTGGGCCCTTCCCGGCCGGCGCCTCTACGATGCGCATAGATGTGGACTGCCCGCCGGATACCGCGGGCTACCCCGCTAATCCGGCGCTCGCCGGGCCCGAGGATGTCATTCAGATCGGCAACATCATCTTCTACGATCCCAGTGGTACCATCCTCAACGCCTGCACCGGCGGGCCTCTCAGCGGGGCCACCGTGACCCTGCTGCAGGACGACGGGGCGGGCAACTTCGTCGTGCCACCCACCACGGATCACATACCGGTCACGAACCCGCAGACCACGCCGGCCAACGGCAGCTACGGGTGGGTGGTGGTGCCCGGCAACTACAAGGTCCAGGCCGCCAAGGCGGGCTACGCCACCAACACCAGCCCCGCCGTCACCGTGCCGCCGGCCGTCACCGGCCTCGACATCGCCCTGACGCCGGCGACCGGGTGCAGCCTCGTCGGCGGCATCTTCGAAGCGCCGGACATCGCCCAGGAGGGGGCCGCGGCCGGGGCAAGCAGCAGCTCGGGAGGCCTCTCGCCGGCTGACATCGCCGCCATCGCCGGCGGCCTCGCAGCGGCAGCCGTCGCCGTCGCGGCGGGTGGGTGGTACGCCCGCAGGCGTTGGCTGCGCCGGGAGGGATGAGACACAAGGCACCGAAGGCCAAGCGGCGTAGGCATGGCGGTGCGGCTGGGGTGGCTCTCGGCCTCGGCTGCTGGAACCGACGCAGGCGAACGCTTGGATAAGGCAATGAGTGTCCGCAAGCGGCCGAACGTGCGGGGGGAGGGTCGCGTCCGCAGGGACGCCGGCAGGCGGTCCCGCTGGGCCGTGACCCTCCTCCGTGCCGTCGCCTTCCTCACCGCCCTGGTGGTGGCTGGGCTTCTGCTGGGCAACGGGTCCTCCAGCGGCGAGCCTCCGCGGTCCAGGACCGCCGCCATCATTGACCAGCTCAGCCTCACGGTGCCCAACCCTGACTTCCGCAAGTCGGCCACGGAGACAATGGAAAAAGCCGGGTACGCCGTGGACTACTACTCCGGCGAGGAAGTGACGGTAGACTTCTACCGGGACCTGCCGCTTCGCCGCTATGACCTGCTGGTGATGAGGGTTCACGCCGGCCTTATTAGAGATAGGGGTAGCCTTGCGCTAACCCCCGAAAATGGCATCGGGCTGTTCACGAACGAACCCTACGACCCGGCGAAGTATCCCCAGGAGCAGGCACAAACCGAACTGAACATAGCGTCCTACGGCGATGACAGCCCCAGGTATTTCGGGATAACGCGCGGCTTTGTCGAATCGAGCATGCGGGGCAGGTTCAACCGCACCCGTGTCATACTGATGGGCTGCGACGGGCTCGCCACCACTCGGACCGCGCAGGCCTTTCTCGACAGGGGCGCGAGCGCGTTCGTGAGCTGGAGCGACACCGTGACGGCCAGCCACACCGACGCCGCCACCCAACGCCTTCTGGAGCGCCTGCTCCACGACGGCCTCAGCGCCGCCGACGCCGTCAGCGCGACCGCTGCGGAGGTGGGTCCGGACCCGCAGACCGGCGCCGAGTTGCGCATCCTGACGAGCGGCGGATGACCCCGCTTCGTGCGGCGATAGCTCTCGCTTAGGGGCGGCCGGCCGCCCCTAAGCCGTCCCCAGGCAGAGGTCCACCGGCCGGGGGGGGCGTTCGTGTTGAACGGCAGCCCCATGAGCTGCGTCTAGCGCGGTCTTCGTCGCCTGGACCGAGAAAATCGCCGCGTTTTCGCGCGAAACCCCCTTGACAAGCCCCGCCAGTTGACTATAATCGGGGGAAATAACAAGGGGGTGCGGGCCATGCGGCTACTAGCCGCTGTCTTCAGTTTCTAACGCCGGGATCGCCTGACCGCAGGCGAGGCCCGGCGATTTTGTTTTTCGAGAGGTGCTTGTCTAGAGGATTAACGGCGTAACGGAAGGGCCCCGGTGGTTACCGCCACCGGGGCCGGTGCTAAGCAATGCGGGCGCACTCCCTAGCTTCTTGCATTATTGGGTCAGTGCGCGCGAACCGACAAGCGGCGAACGGTTACGAAGCAGTTAGAAGAGGAGTGCGGAATGAAAGGCTCATCGGCTCGCGTAGCAATTGCGATGCTGGTTCTCGGGCTAATCTTGGCCTGGGGGTATGGATATTCGTCGGGAACGGCAGAGGCCGCTCCCGCCTCCGCCAGCAGCTTCACGTTCGGCCAGCTTGACTGGTACGACGAGAACGGCTCCCTGCAGGTAGACGACTCGAGTTGGGGGTACATGGAGGTCGATGTTGTCGGCCACCCCACGCAGACTGAGTATCTGAACGTGACTGCAAACGCTGGAACCGGGGAGAAGTGGATAGTCCAGAACCTGCCAATCTTCCCCGATACTATCGGTAATGCATCGCCGCGGCAGGGGGTGGATTTCGACATCACGCTGTTTGACGATCCCGCGGGGACCTTTCCCGCGGGGACGGATCTGTTCTCGCTGGACTACGTCTTCACTGTTGACGCGGCGATCCGGCCCTCAGCACCGGCAGGAGCGGTGACGAACGCCTTTGTCGCCGAAATCGAAAGGCACAGCTTTGGCAGTGAACTGGCCAGCCCGGCCCTGCCTGTCGCTATCGGCGAGCCCGCGGGAGTACAGATTCAAGATGCAGTAAAGAACGTGATCCAGCACAAGGACGTGCCTGGCGTCCAGGAAAAGAACCTCGGATGTATCAAGGGCGCCTTCGCACGGAGCATTGCTTGGCTGACCGGCGAGATAACACCCCAACAGGTGAAGAAGATATATGACGATCTTGACAATGCTATGGGACCTCACACGAGTCAGGGCGGGACGAACTCGTATACACAGAAGGTCAAGATTAAGAACGATTACTTGAAGGGCAAGATCCCAGGTGCGACGACTAAGATCAATGACCTTCAGAACGCTATCGGTCCGATCGCGGGCGTCCCCGAGGTAACAGAGGATCTGGTCACATGGCTCAAGAAGGAACTGCCTACTGAGGATGTCGAGCTTCAGTATGGCGGGCACATCGTCACTGTGACTGGGATGTACGAGTCCGGCGGCAAGACGTTCATCAGGTACCGCGACGACGAGACCCAAGGAGATGATGCGAAGGGCGACAAGGCGGAAAAGACAGGCGAACTCAGGAAAGTCGGCAACGACTATCAGTTCCGTGCGAAGGGCGGCCAGGCTTTCTTCACGGTTCAGGCAGCTATTTCGGAGTCGAAGCCTACGGTAGGTGGCACAACCGAGCTCCTCACCGGCGGCGGCGAGCCAGCGGTGGCGGTCGGCAGCGGATCCAGCACTTCGAACCCGTTGTACGGCGCGATCGCGGGCGGGATTGCGGCGGCGCTGGCTATAGCGACCAGCGGCTGGTACGCGCGGAGGGTCTGGCTCCGTAAGCGGGCGGCATGAGCAAGCTTCCTCTCGCGATCACCCTGGGGCTGGCCCTACTCCTGACGCAGGCCAGCCTGCTACGACCGCCATCAGCCTTGGCGTTTGAGGAGGACGCCCACTACGACCTCAAGTTCGCCATGGCTTTGAGGATAGGCTGCCTCACGTGGGCAGAGGCGCTCGAAGTTGCGACCGGGGACTGGGGCCAGGACAAGAATATGGAAACGGTCGCATGGCTGGACAGCCCCAACAACGCGAAGTGGCACGCGTTCGGCCCGGACGATGACGTGGACGTCAATAAGCAAGCCGGCGTGCTCTGGAACAGGGTGACTGCGGCGGGCAAGGAGACCGAGAAGCAGCGTCTGAAGCTGGGCCAATACTTGCACTTCGTTGAAGACAGGTTCGCTCACAAAGGGTACCCCACAAACATAGGACATGGCTGGGACACCCTCGCTGGCAAGGACCCAGATTCTATGGCGAAGGCCCCTCAGAAGACTCGCGACATGGTTAAGGCATCCTTGGATGCGCTATCCAAGTACTGCGTAGATGTGCTGAAGAAACCAGCCGACGGGGTCGACGACATCATCGTAAAGGATGACAAGTTCAAGGCTCTAATTGAGAAGCTAATAGCAGATAGCAAGGAGGACTGGAAGAAGGGCGTGGGCAGTCTGAAGAAGGAGGACGCCACGAAATCTTTCTACACGGATGCCGGCCTGCAGGTCCTGAAGGACAACAAGGCCACCATCGACAAATATATCCGAGATAACATCGACCTTGTGAAGAAGCAGGCGCCGCAAGCCATTCAAGACGCCGCGAAGGCCGGTGGGACCATTGTTCCCAAATATGAGGACAAACCTGTGAAATATGACAAGGACGGAGAACCGGTCCAATTGGGGGGCCAGAAACTCACCCTTGCCCCCGTCCTGCCTGAATCGTTGGGAAGCGACCTGGCGTTGACAAACTTCCAGGTGGGTCAACTACTGCCGGTGGTCTCAATGTCGGCGGCGGTGGTCAACGTCGGCCACCTGGCGACGCTGCCAGCGCCAGTGTTCTTCTATGTGGCTAATCTTGATGCGGACTCTGCGGTTGCTGTAGCTGAGGTTGACGTGCCATCGTTGGCGCCGGGGGAATCATTTGATCTCCTGGCGGTGTCAGACGTGATCGACCTGCCATCAGAGTTCGGCCTCGGCGCCGCAGTTGACCTCGACGACGCTGACGCCTCGAATAATTTCGCTTTCCTTTCGACTGATCTAGTCGGCGGAGTGACCGAACTCCGCGTCGGCGCGTCTCGCGGCGAAGCGGACGCCGACGCGGGCGGCGGCAACGACAATCCGTCGTTCGCCATCGCCGCCGGCGCAGTGGCGGCGGCTGTTGTCGCCCTGGCGGTCGGCGGCTGGTACGCGAGGAGGCGCTGGCTCGGGCGCTAGATTAGTGCGATAGCTGTCGCGTAGAGACGCCCCGGCGGGGCGTCTCTACCGCCATTTGCGGCACCGCACGCACCTACTCCACCAGCCAAAGGTCCACCGGCCGCGCCGCGTTCGTGTTGAAGGGCAGCGTGACGCGGCGGCCGGAGCGCGCTGACTCGTACGCCGCGCAGATGACCTCGAGGACCGCGCGGCCGTCTTCGCCCGTGAGCATCGGCCGCTTCCCGCTCTCGATGCACTCCACGAAGTGCGCCATCTCCTGCGGGAAGCCGTAGCTCCACGCCTCCTCGTAGCCGGTCCACGTCCAGCCGCGGGTGCGGGGCGCCTTCTCCGTGGCGTAGCTGTAGCCCTCGGCGCTGTAGGTGTTGAGGGCGCTGCCGCGGGCGATGTCTGCCACGGTCAGCCCCTTCGTGCCGTAGATCTCCGCGCGGTCGTCCAGTCCGCCCGTGCGCGCCCAGGAGTTCTCGGCGATGCCCAGGCCGCCGCGCGGGTGCCTGTCGCTGGGCGCGAAGCGCATCATCACCACGGCGTGGTCGTCGCCCCGCGTGCGTTCCTTGTGCACGAAGTTGCCGACCTCGGCGTAGACGGTATCGATGGGGTCGTTGCCGAACACCCAGCGGCAATAGGCGATGGAGTGGCAGCCCATGTCCATGAGCACGCCGCCGCCGGAGCGGCTGACGTCCCAGAACCAGTCCGAATGCGGGCCGTAGTGGCACTCCAGCTGGCGCACGCTGTAGACCTCGCCCAGCGCGCCTTCGTCCGCCAGCTCTTTGGCCCGCACGTACTTCGGGGCGAAGCAGAGGTTCTCGCCGTACATCAGCACCACGCCGGCCTTCTTGCAGGCGGCGATCATGCGGTCGCACTCCGCCAGGCTGAGGGCCAGAGGCTTGTCTACGAGCACGTGCTTGCCGGCCGCCGCCGCCGCGATCGTCACCTCGCAGTGCAGGTCGTTGGGGCAGGCGACGGTGACGGCGTCGATGAGGCCGCTGGCGAGCATGTCCTTGTAGTCGCCGAAGGCGTGGGGGATCTCGAAGCGGCGGTGGAACTCCCAGACGTGTTCCGGAGTGGGCGAGGCCGCCGCCACCAGCTCCACGCCGGGGATCTGGCGCAGCGCCTGCGCGTGCAGGGTGGCCACGAAGCGGGAACCGACGATGCCAACGCGGACGGTCATCTTGCTCTACCTTACCGCCGCGCCTGCCGCGGCCACGGCCTTCTGCGCCGCCTCGCCCAGGTCCGCGGCGCGGATCAGCGGGAGGCCGGACTCTTTGAGCAGGCGCTCGGCCTCTTCGACGTTCGTACCCACAAGCCGCGCCACTACCGGCACCCCCACCGCCATCTGCTCGTGCGCCTCTATGATCCCCTGCGCGATCACGTCCACGCGGGCCATGCCGCCGAAGATGTTGATCAGGATCGCCTTCACGTTCGGGTCTTCGGCCAGGATGCGGAAGGAGGCGACGACGCGGCTGGGGTCGTTCACCGTGCCGATGTCCAGGAAGTTGGCCGGTTCGCCGCCGGCGAGCTTGATGGCGTCCATGGTCGCCATCGCCAGGCCGGCGCCGTTCACCACGCAGCCGATGTTCCCCGTGAGCTTCACGTAGTTGCCGATGCCGGACTCCTGGGCCTCCACCTCCAGGGGGTCCTCCTCGTCCCTGTCCCGGAGGGCGGCGATGTCCTCATGGCGGTAGAGGGCGTTGTCGTCGAAGGTGAGCTTGGCGTCGGCGGCCAGCAGGCGGCCGTCTTTCGTCACCACGAGCGGGTTGATCTCCGCCAGCGAGCAGTCGTTCTCGGCGAAGGCGCGGTAGAGGCCGGCGATGAGGGCGGCGCCGGGGCGCATCAGGTCGCCCGTGAGGCCGGCGGCCAGGGCGAGCTGGCGGCCCTGGAAGGGCTGGAAGCCGACGGTTGGGTCTACCGGCGTCTTGTGGATGCGCTCCGGCGTCTTCGCCGCCACCTCCTCGATCTCGACGCCGCCGTCGGCGGAGGCCATGACGAGCGGCAGGCCGATGGAGTTATCGATGACGATGCCGAAGTAGAGTTCGCGCTCCACCTGCAACTGCTCCTCCACCAGCACGCGCTTCACGAGGCGTCCTTCGGGGCCGGTCTGGTGCGTCACGAGCCGCATGCCGATGATGCGGCTGGCGGCGTCGCGGGCCTCCTCGGGGTTGTGGGCCAGCTTGATGCCGCCACCCTTGCCGCGGCCGCCGGCGTGGATCTGGGCCTTCACCGCCACGGGCGCTCCCAGCTCGCGGGCGACCTCCGCCGCCTCAGCGGCCGTCCCGGCCACACGGCCGCGCGGGACGGGAACGCCGTAGCGCGCGAGGAGCTCTTTCGCCTGGTGCTCATGTACCTTCATGGGGCCTCCGGCAGGGTCATAGGGTCATAGGGTCGTGGGTCATGGGGTCAATGGGTCATGGGGTCATACTGTCATGGGCCATAGGGTCAACGTCTGCTTCGCTGGCGCCCTCCTCGCCGTAGGGTGCTTGCCCTTCTCGCAGTGTGCCACCTGCGTCTGTCCCCTCGTATTTCAATCTGAGCGCGCGGATCAGCGAGAACAGAAGGCGGGCCGTCTCGCCTCGCAGGTTCTCGAGACCAGCTGCTGTCGGGTGGTCCACGAGCTTGACGCGCTGCATGAAGTGTATGTAGTACTCGACTTCGGCAAGTGAGCCGCGCGCGATCCAGAGTGCTCTCAGGTACTCCTTCGGCGACTTCCGATCATACCCTTCGGCGATGTTTGCCGGTACGGACACCGCCGCGCGGCACGACTGATCGGCGAGAAATCGCGCCCGGGCAGGCAGTTTGCCGCAAAATGAGTAGATAGCGACAGCCAGATCGTCGGCTTTCTGGTACGCCTGCAGCCCATGGTACCCCGGCCGCCGTTCCTCTGACCCCATGACCCCTTGACCCTAGACCCTTGACCCTATGACCTGATCTCGTAGTACAGGGCCTCCAGCGGCTCCTGGCTTCTGCAGCGGATGGCCACGGCCTGGTCATCGGCGGTGAGCAGGGCGCAGGAGATGTCCTCGCCGGCGAGCGGCGGGTCCACCGCAAAGAGGCCGCGTCCGGGGCAGTTCGTGATGCGTGTGGCCGGGCTGTACGAGCACTGCTCTTCGCGCAGGTTGGACTGCCCCTGGAAGGTGGCCACGAACGTGTTCTGGTCCGCCGGCGCCACCGCCCGCGCTCCCTCCGCGGCGGGCGAGGGCGGCGCCTCCGTGCCGTCTGTCCGCGCGGCCGCGGTTGCGCCGGGGCTCTCCTCCGGCGGCGGGCTCTTCTCGTCGGGCGCTGTCGTGCCGCCGCCGGGCCCGGCGCCGGCCGTCCGCGAGGCGGCGGCGCCGTTTCGCGTGGCGGAGGGGCCAGAGGAGCCGCCGTCTTTGCAGGCGAGAGCCAGGGCGCAGAGGGCGATCAGTAGCGGGATGAGGAGCAGTCGCAGCGCGGCCATCTAATCGCGAAGTGTAGCGGCGCACGAGCGTGAGTGTCCAGAGAGCGTCGACGGCCGGATACGTCAGCGCGCAGGCGGCCCGCACAAAATGTAGAGACGCCCCGCCGGGGCGTCTCTACGGGCGCTGCGCTTTCGTCCGCGCGCTAGCTGTAGTTCCCACGGACGTTGTTTACAAGGGAGCGTTCGGCAGCCGCTCATGGTACGAGTACCTCACCATGAGCAGGTCGGGGGCTCTTTCGCTGGCTGTGGATTCGGGCCAACTCTCCTTCCCGCTCGCCCTGAGGCACTCGTAGGCCTGCCCTGAGCGCAGCCGAAGGGGCGAGCGGCGGACTACGCCGCGATACAAGCGAACGCCCCAACTGCCTTAGTTGGCCGTAAACAACCTGTGTGAGAACTACAACTGGGCCGCGGTCGCCGGCTCCAGCACGACGAGCAGGTCGCCCTCGGAGACGCGGGCGCCGGCGGCGACATCCGTTCGCCCTGAGCTTGTCGAAGCCTGTCCTGAGCTTGGTCGAGGGGGGCCCAATCGAGCCAGCGGAGGCTGAGCTGCGGGGCTCTAGAGGTGGTGGGGGTGCCGAAGCCGGAGCGCTTCAGCGGGCCGTCTCTACGACGCCGGCTCCAGCACGACGAGCATGTCGCCCTCGGAGACGCGGGCGCCGGCGGCTACGGAGACTTCTTTGACGACACCGGCCGTGGGTGCGGCGATCTCGTTCTCCATCTTCATCGCCTCGACGACCAGCAGGACATCGCCCTCGTTGACGTTGTCGCCGGGTTTGACGTTGACTTTGATGACGCGCCCGGTCATCTGGGAGACGATGGCGCCCTGAGCGCCGGCGGCCTTCGCCCTGCGGGCCGCGGTCTTCGGCCGGGGCCTGCCCCCCCCCTTGCCCTTCAGCTCTACCTGGTACTCCTTGGCGTCCACCAGCAGCATCACTGGCCCCTCTTCCGGTCCGCCTGAGGTCGCTTCGGGCAGCTGCACGGCGAAGGGCTTCTCGTTGACATAAACGGTGAGGATGTTGCCGCGCCGCGTGAGGCGGACGGCGAACGACTCATCGCCGACGGTGATGGTCTCGCCGCCGGGCAGGACGTCGAACTCCTGGTCGCCGATGACCAGCTTCAAGCGCTCAACCCCGCAACAGGCGCCGGCGGCCGGCGATCTTCCAGGCGTTGTGATCGTGGCCGCGGCCCCCGTCAGGCGCCGCGGCTGCCGGGCGCTGGCCGTGCGCCAGGGCGGCGGCGATGGCCGCTATCACTTCCTTCTCCAGGCCGGCGCCCTGCCGCCGCCACTCCAGGAACTCGCGGGCGACCTGGGGGAAGAGGACGTAGGACACCACGTCTTCCTCTGAACGGGCGAGTCCGCCGGCCTCTGCCCTGGCCTTCTTCAGCTCCGGCTCGATGCCGTCCGCGGGGCGGCCCGTGATAGGCTCGGCGTCCGGGGCGATGGTCTTGCGGACCTCTGCGCTGATTGGGGCCGGCGTCTGGCCGTACTGCCCGAGGACGACGGCCCGCGACTCCTTCGTGACCTGCTTATAGCGCTGGCCGAAGAGGGCGTTGAGGACGGCCTGGGTGCCGACGATCTGGCTGGTGGGCGTGACCAGCGGCGGGTAGCCCATGTCTTTCCGCACGCGCGGGATCTCGTCCAGCACGTCCTTCAGCTTGTCGATGGCGCCCTGCTCGCGCAGCTGGGAGACCAGGTTGGAGATCATGCCGCCGGGTACCTGGTGCAGGAGCACCCCGGCGTCCAGGCGCACGTTGCCCTCAAACGCGGCGTATTTCTTGCGCACCTCGCCGAAGTAATCGGCCAGGTGTGTGAGCTGCTCCAGGTTCAGCCCGGTGTCGTGCTGCGTTTCCTGGAAGGTGGCCACCATGGACTCCGCGGGCGGCTGCGAGGTGCCCTGGGAGAGCGTGGAGAGGGCGCAGTCCATAACGTCCAGACCCGCCTCGGCGGCCTTCAGGTAGGACATCTCCGCCATGCCGCTGGTGCAGTGGCAGTGCATTTGCACGGGGACCTTCACGACTTCCTTGATGCTGCGCACGATCTCGTAGGCGACGTAGGGGTGGAGGAGGCCGGCCATGTCCTTGATGCAGATGGAATCGGAGCCCATCTCCTCGAGTTGCTTCGCCTGGGCGGCGAACATGTCCGGCGTGTGCACCGGGCTGATCGTGTAGCAGATAGTGCCCTGGACGTGGCCGCCGGCCTTCTTCACGGCGCGGACGGCCGTCTCCAGGTTGCGCAGGTCGTTGAGGGCGTCGAAGATGCGGAAGATGTCCATGCCGTTCTTCACGGCCAGCTCGCAGAACTTCTCCACGACGTCGTCCGCGTAGTGGCGGTAGCCGACGACGTTCTGGCCGCGCAGGAGCATCTGCAAGGGCGTCTTCCGGAAGCGCTTCTTCAGCTCGCGCAGGCGGTCCCAGGGGTCCTCGCGCAGGAAGCGGAGGGCCGTGTCAAATGTGGCGCCGCCCCAGACCTCCACGCTGTGGAAGCCGGCCTCGTCCATCTGTTCCGCGATGGGGAGCATGTCCTCGGTGCGCATGCGGGTGGCGAGGAGGCTCTGGTGGCCGTCGCGCATGGTGGTGTCGGTGATCCTTACGGGCATGGGTTATCGCCTCTTGTCATTCTGAGGAGCATGGAAGGGATGGGCAGTGTTGGGGCGACGAAGAATCTCGGCGGCTGCGAAGCCTGGGTACCTGCTCGGCTGCGGACAAGATGCGGCTGCCCCGCCCCAGATTCCTTCGCGAAGATGCTTGGTGCGGACAAGGACGTGGTCGGCGCTCAGAATGACAGCAGCGGCGAGGGCCGTCCAACCTCCAACCGCCATCCTCCAACTTCCAGCCTCCTGCCCCTTACAGCGGGATGTTCCCGTGCTTCTTGCGCGGGTTGGTGTCCGCCTTGTTCTGCAGCATCTCCAGCGCCCGGATCACCTTGATGCGGGTCTCGCGCGGATCGATGACGTCGTCGATGAAGCCGCGGGAGGCGGCGATGTAGGGGTTGGCCAGGTTGCGGCGGTAGCCCTCGATCAGCTCCTTGCGCTTGGCCTCGGGGTCGGACGCCGCCTCGATCTCGCGGCGGAAGATGATGTTGGCGGCGGCGTCCGGGCCGGTGACCGCGATCTCGGCCGCGGGCCAGGCGTAGTTGACGTCCGCGCGCAGGTGCTTGGAGCCCATGACCAGGTAGGCGCCGCCGTAGTCCTTGCGCAGGATGACGGTGACCTTCGGCACGGTGGCCTCCGCGTACGCGTACAGCAGCTTGGCGCCGTGCACGATGATGCCGCCGTGCTCCTGGGTGGTGCCCGGCAGGTACCCCGGGACGTCTACCAGCGTGACGATGGGGACGTTGAAGGCGTCGCAGAAGCGGACGAAGCGGGCGCCCTTGCGTGAGGAGTCCACGTCCAGGACCCCGGCCATGTGCATGGGGTTGTTGGCCACCACGCCAGCGACGCGGCCGTTCAGGCGGCCGAAGCCGACCGCGATGCTCTTCGCCCAGCCCGCGTGCACCTCCAGGAAGTCGCCGTCGTCGAGGATGGACTCGATGACGGCGTGCACGTCGTAGGGCTTGCTGGGGTCCTCGGGCACGGCCTGGGCCAGGTCGTCGCAGAGCCGCCCGGGGTCGTCGCCTGGCTCGGCGAAGGGCGGGTCTTCCAGGTTGTTGGCCGGGAGAAAGGAGAACAGGCGGCGCACTTCCTGCAGGCAGTCCTCTTCGCCGTCCACGGAAAAATGGGCGATGCCGGTGCGGGTGCTGTGGACGCTCGCGCCGCCCAGCTCTTCGTGGGTGACGTCTTCGTGAGTGACGGCGCGGACCACGTCTGGGCCGGTGATGTACATCTGGCTGCCGCCCTGGGTCATGAAAATGAAGTCCGTGATGGCGGGGGAGTAGACGCCGCCGCCGGCGCAGGGGCCCATGATGACGCTGATCTGGGGGACGACGCCGGAGGCCAGGACGTTGCGGGTGAAGATCTCGCCGTAGCCCTTGAGCGAGACCACGCCCTCCTGGATGCGCGCGCCGCCGCCGTCGTTCAGGCCGATGATGGGGGCGCCGTTGCGCATGGCCAGGTCCATCACCTTGCAGATCTTCTCGCCCGCCGCCTCCGACAGTGAGCCGCCGAAGACGGTGAAGTCCTGGGCGAAGACGTAGACCGGGCGGCCGTCTATCTTGCCGAAGCCGGTGACCACCGCATCGCCGAGGTACTTCTGCTTGTCGAGCCCGAACTCCGTGGAGCGGTGGACGACGAGCGAGTCCAACTCCTCGAAGCTGCCCTCGTCCAGGAGAATCGCGAGGCGCTCGCGGGCGGTGAGCTTGCCGCGCTTGTGCTGGGCGTCGATGCGCTCCTGGCCGCCGCCCAGCCGGCCCTTCTCCTTACGCTTGTGCAGCTCTGCGAGGCGGTCCTGGGTCTGCTTCTCTTCGATGGCCATAAGACGGGACTTGCGGGCGGGGCGATTCGCCAATGCGGAGCGATGTTAGCACAGGCGAGCGGGGACGAACAATAGGACATGTGAACAAAGTAACAATCGCCGGCGGTCCGCCTCAGGCGCTACGGCGAGGGCGCGGGAGAGGCCGCCGCTGGCACCTTGATGACCTGGCCCACGCTCAGGCTGCCGGCGTTGACGTCTGGGTTGGCGTCGATCAGGTCATGGGGGTCCACGCCGCACTTGTCCGCGATGCCGAACATCGTGTCGCCGGAGACGACCTTGTAGGTCTCGCCGCAGACGCCGGGCTCGCCGGGTTCAGTCGTGGCGCTGGGCAGGGGTGTGCCGCCGCCGCTGATGGGGACGATGGAGTCAGGATCGACGATCTTGACCTCGGGCGGCTGCTGCCAGGGGGTGACCGTGGGCACCTTGCGCGGGTCAGTAAGGCGGCCCGACTGGAACTCCGGGCTGTCGCCGCCGCCGCCGCAGGCCGCGAGGGCGAGCAGCAGCGCGGCCGGCAGGGCCAGGCAGAGGAAGGCGAGAAGAGGGCGGGGCGTTATCTTCACGTCGGGCGCATAGTATCGCAACGCGGGAGTGCGGGCAAGCGGCTACGGCGCCCCGAGCAGCCGCGCGATGACCCCCAGCCCCAGCGCCCCCGCCTCCGCCAGGCGCCCCTCCTGCACGAACTCGAAGCGGTCTTCCGCCGTGTGGTAGTGCTCGTCGCAGAAGCAGTTGAAGAGGATAGCCGGGATGCCGGCGTCAATGAAGCTGGCGTGGTCGCTGCCGGTGCCGGCCGGCGGGCCGCTTTCCGTGCTGTAGTCCAGGCCCAACTGCTGCGCCTCCGCGGCCGCGGCGTCCACTATTTCCCGCGAGCCCGAAAGCGGCCAGGAGCCGCCCACCGCCAGCATATCGAAGTTGAGCATGCCCTTCACCTGCGACCGCTCCTCCTCGCTCAGCGACCCGGCGTAGAAGGCGCTGCCGATGAGGCCGACCTCCTCGGAGCCGAAGAGCGCGAAGCACACGGGGTCGAACTCGCCGTCGGCCGCCAGCGTGCGCGCCATCTCGATGACGGTGGCCGTGCCGGAGCCGTTATCGTTGGCGCCCGGGCCCTGGGGCACCGAGTCGTAGTGACCGCCGGCGATGACCCGGCACGCCTGCCCCGGCGGCCTGGCCACGACGTTTTGCGATTGGGCCTCACTGATTCTCGTCTCCACGTCCAGCCGCACCGTCACCGGCCCGGCCGCCAGGAGGTCCACCAACGCCTGCCCGTAAGCCTGGTCGACGGCGACGGCCGGTATGCGGCTCTCGTCGCCCAGGGAGGCGTGCAGGTCGCCCGGCTGGTTGTTGTAGATGATCGCGGCCAGGGCGCCGGCGTCGGCGGCGTTCTCCACCTTGTCCTCGAAGAATATCTCGCCGCGCTGGACCAGGGCGATTTTCCCCGCGGTGTCCGGCGGGAAGTCCTGCGGGCGCCCGAGCCCGGCCGGCACGACCGCGGCCGCCAGCGTGCCGCCGGTGCTGAAGGTGAGCGCCTCGGCGGGGATGGTGCGCGCCTCCGGCGCCGCGACACTGAGGTCCGCGCGCAGCTGTTCGAAACTGCGGACGGGAAAGGGCTGCAGCACGGCGGCGTAGCCGAAGGATGCGAGCTGATCGCGGATGTAGCCGGCCGCCCTCCGCTCGCCCTCGGTGCCGGACGCCCGGACGCCGATGTCAACGGAGAGCGCCCCGACGTGAGCGAGGGCGCGGGACGAGCCGAACTGCGGGGCGCCCAGGCCTGGCGTTGGCGTGACAGCAGGCGAGGGGGTGGGCGAGGGCGAAGGCGAAAGCGAGGGCGTGGGCCGTCCTTCCCCGGAAGGACCAACGCCGGAGCAGGCCGCCGCGGCCGCCCAGATGAGCAGGCCGCAGCCTGCCAGCGCGAGGAGGGGTCTGCGGGGCGTCTCGACGTCCTTAACGGCGGTTGCGCCAGCGGTCCCACCAGGGGCGCCCGCGGCTGCCGCCGTGCCGCAGGTCCAGGGGCTGCCCCCGCCAGAGCTTTTCCGGCGGCCGGGACTGGCGGCGGAGGGAGAGGACGAAGGCGGCGATGAAGAGCACGACGCCGCCGGCGATGACCCAGCGCGTGAGGTCTGACTTGCCGCCGGCAAGATAGGCCGTGACGATGATGGCGATGGCCAGCAGCAGGACGTGGCCGGCGGAGAGGCGCGGCAGCGCCAGGCCGGTGAAGAAGCGCCCTATCCCGCGGCGGCCGCGGCGCAGCCAGTCTGTGAGCCTGGACCACGGCGAGCGGCGCGGCGGGAACGTGTCGAGCTTGGCAAGAAGCTCCTCTATCTCCTGTTGAACCTTGTCGGGCATGGCGACCTCGGACCGGGCGGACCTGGCGCTGACATCTTATCGCTCCCAGGCACGGCCAGTCCAGAAGCGCTGCCGGCGCGGCGCTCTTGGCAGGGCCCACGGCGCCATCCCGTCCGTTGTCCTCCTGAGCGCGACGACATCTGCCACGTGGCTCTGCGCAGCTTCGCGAAGGATCTGGGGTGGGGCAGACCTGCGAGCGAGGGACGATGGCGCACGCGAACCCCTCGTGCGCTGTCTCTCACCGCAAAGGTGCGCTGTGGTAAGGCTGTTCTTGAGTCACCACACTACCGGCGCGCCGCTCTTGGCAGGGCCCACGGCGCCCGCCATAATGAACCATATTCTCCCGGAGACAGACGAATGGACTGGCGCGAAGAGTACAAACGCCGCCTGACCACGGCCGACGAGGCCATGGCGATCGTGCGGCGGGACAGCCTGGTGGTGATCCCCATCGCGGGGCCGCGGACGCTGGGGGCGGCGCTGTTCCGGCGTTGCCGGGAGCTGGGCGGCATTGACCTGCGGCTGGCGGCGCCGCTATCGGACCCGGGCTGGCTGCAGGACGGGTGGCAGGAGGCGTTCCGGCTGGAGTTCGAGCTGTTCATCGGCGATTTCGGGCGCACGGCGACGGACGAAGGGCGGGCGACCTATCTGCCGAACCTGTTCTCGCTGAACTTCAAGGACCACGACGAGGGGCGCCCGGAGCGGCGGCGGATAGACGTGCTGCTGACCGCCGTCACCCCGCCGGACGAGGACGGCTACGTGCAGTTCGGCGCGCACAACTGGAACAAGCGGTCCTACGTGCGCCGGGCGGCGGCGACGATCGCGGAGGTGGACCCGGGGCTGCGGCCGGTCTGCGGCGACAACAGGGTGCACGTGAGCGAGATCGCGCACTTCGTGGAGGTGCCGGCGGTGGAGATCACGCGCGGCATGGTGGAGGCGTGGCTGCGGCGGGTGGAGGATGAGGCGCTGCGGGCGCAGTACCTGGCGATTGCGGACGAGCTTGACGATCTGGACCGGCTGATTGTGGTGGGCCCGGTGATGGCGCGCGTGCCGCCGGACCAGGTGCGGCGCCTGCTGGGGCTCGCGGACCCGCCGGACGCCGCGAAGACCATCGCCGGATATGTGGGCGAGCTGGTGCCGGACGGGGCGACAATCCAGATCGGCGTGGGGGAGCCCGGCATGTACCTCGCCCGGGCAGGCGCCTTCGATGGCAAGCACGACCTGGGCCTGCACACAGAGATGTCGGCCCCGGGCATCGCCAGGCTGGTGGACTGCGGCGTCATCAACGGCCGGCGCAAGGCCATCCACCAGGGGAAAGCGGTGGCCGTGGCCTGGTCCGGATCGGACTCGGAGGACCTGAAGATCGTAACCAACAACCCTGCCTTCGAGGTCTACGACCCGGAGTACCTGCTGGACGTGCGGACAATCTCCCAGAACGACAACTTCCACTCCCTGAACAACGCCCTGTCCATCGATCTCATTGGCCAGATCAATTCCGAGACGGTATTCGGGTCGCGCATGATCAACGGCACGGGCGGGCAGCCGGAGACGCACCTCGGCGCTGTGCTTTCGAAGGGCGGCCGGGCCATCACGCTGCTGCCCTCCACGGCGATGGACGGTGCGCTCTCGCGCGTCGTCGCCGCGCACGAGGCCGGGTCTATCGTCACCATTCCGCGCTTTCTGGCGGACACGGTGGTCACGGAGTACGGCGTGGCGCGGCTGTGGGGGAAGAACCATCGCCAGCGGGCGCAGCAGCTGATCGCCGTGGCGCACCCGGACTTCCGGGCGGAGCTGCGGCGCGAGGCGGAGCGGCTCTAGCCGCCGGGCCCATCCGTCGGGCCCATGCGTCGAACCGTCGTAGGGACAGACCCTTCAGGTCTGTCCACGGAGGGGTGACGGGGGGTGGCCCCACGCCCCGCCCCGGGGATGGCGACGGGACGGCGCCGGCGACGGCCCCCGGCTCGCAGCGTCAGGCCTTTTGAGCCAGGCGCAACCGTCCCCAGAGGGAGAGCGCGAATGCCAGCGCGAAGAGGACGACGCCGGCCAGCGCCAGCCAGCTACGCCGGCCCCAGCGCAGACCGGGCGGCGGCGGCTCCACGGCGGGCGACGGGACCGCCCTGGGGATGGCGGCGCCGGCAGGCTCCACGACCCGCTCCCCGGGCAGCGGCTCCGGCGCGCCCTCCTGCTCGTCCAGGTCCAGGCTGATGCGCGGCAGGATGCGGTCCAGCCAGCGCGGGAACCACCAGTTCGCGTCTCCCAGCAGCTGCATCGTGGACGGCACCAGCACCAGGCGCACGAGCGTGGCGTCCAGGAAGATAGCGACGGCCAGCCCAAGCCCGAACTCCTTCATCAGGCGCGAGTGGCCGAGCGCGAAGCTCAGGAACACGGCGACCATGATGGCGGCCGCGGCGGTGATGACGCGCGTGGTCGCGGACAGGCCCCTGGCCACGGCCTCCGCGTTATTTCCCGTCCGCCTGTACTCCTCGCGGATGCGGCTGATGAGGAACACCTCGTAGTCCATGGAAAGCCCGAAGAGGACGGCGAAGAGGAACATGGGCATGAAGGACTCGATGGGCCCCTGCCGCTGAATGCCCAGCAGCTCGCCCAGCCAGCCCCACTGAAAGACGGCGACGATCACCCCATAGGCGGCGCTGATGGACAGCAGGTTCATGACCGCGGCCTTCAGCGGGATGAGGATGGAGCGGAAGACGACCATCAGCAGCACGAAGCTGAGGCCGATGACGGTCGCGAAGAAGATGGGCATGCGCGTCTGAATCCGGTCGCCGATGTCGATAAACATGGCGGTGGGGCCGCCTACGTACGCCTGCGCGCCGGCGCCGTTGACCTGCGCGTGGACAGAGCGGCGCAGCGTGTGCACCAGCCGCTCGGTCTCCTCGGACTGGGGTGCGGTGGATGGGATGACGGTGATGAGCGCGGCGGTCCTGGCTTCGTTGAACCGGGCCGGTGAGACGGCCGCCACGCCCTGCGTCTCCCCGATCTTCGCGGGCAGTTGCTCCACCTGCTCAACGGCGCCGCTGGCGTCCAGCCTGACGCCGACGAGGATGGGCCCGTTGAAGCCGGGGCCGAAGCCCGTGGAGAGCAGATCGTACGAGCGGCGGGAAGTGAGAGTCGTGGGGTTGTTGCCGGCATCGGCGACGCCCAGCCGCATGTCCAGCAACGGCACGGCCAGCAGCAGGAGGATGCCCAGGGAGAGGACCAGCCAGAGGATGGGAAGGCGCTGCACGGCCCGGCTCCAGCGGTAGCCCAGGCCGGACTCGCTCTCCTCGGCTCCCCCGGCGAGCAGCGGGATGCGCCAGCGGTCTATGCGCGCGCCGGCGAGGCTGAGGAGCGCCGGCAGAGTGACCAGCGCCAGGAGCACTGAAATCGCCACCACGAGCGAGGCCGCGGAGGCCGAGTAAGCGACGGGCGGCAAGCCGATGGTCCACAGGCTCAGGAGAGCGATGACCACGGTTGTCCCCGCGAAGGCTACTGAGCGCCCGGCCGTGGCCGCCGCCTTGACGATGGCGTCTTCCACGCTGAGCCTGCGGGCCAGCCCCTGCCGGAACCGCGTGACGATGAGCAGCGCGTAATCAATGCCGGCGCCCAGGCCGATCATGGCGCCGAACTGGGGGGTGAACGACGGCATCTTGACCAGCGACGTGGCGGCGCCGATGAGCAAGAGGCCGGAGACCAGGGCCAGCACCGCAGTGATGATGGGGAGCCCCATGGCGACGACGGAGCCGAAAGCGATGAGCAGGATTACGATGGCCGCGACGACGCCGATGATCTCCGAACGCGTGGCCATCTGCCTTTCATCGACGCTGGCGACGGCCCCCCCGACTTCCACCTGAAACTCCGAAGAGGAGGTCTGCTTGCGCAAATCCATCAGGGCGCGGACGCTCTGGTGGTCCAGGCCGAACGCTTGCTTGGAGTACTGCACCGTGATTCTGGCGATGGTCCCGTCCGGCGAGATGTCGCCCGGCTGCTGGTAAGGCGAGGAGACGGCGACTACGTCCGGGAGGGCGGAGAGGCCGGCCACCAGCGACTGCACCCGCCCGCGGGTCTCCGGCTCCTCCAGTCCCGCCGGGGCGCGTACGGCCACGATGGCCGTATCGCCCGCCGTCTGGGTGAAGCGCTGCTTGAGGAGGTCTACAAGGGCCTGCGACTCCGTGCCGCTGACGCTGAAGCTGTCGTCATACTTATGGGGTGTGCTGGCCCACAGGGCCGCGCAGCCGGCCAGCACCACCACGACGCCCGCCAGCACCCACCAGGGATGGCGCAGGGCGAAACGCGGCCAGCGCTCGAACACGAGCGACCGCCGCGGCCGTCTGGGTGCGGTCAAGGGTCAATCCTCCTGATTGCGCCGGGAGCGGGTGCGAAAGAGGCGCTGAGTCCATCGAGATTATGAACCGGAGTTCCGGTTCCGTCAAGCCTGCTATGATAGCAGCGACATGACGGATGTAATGCGACAGCAGGCCCCCCCTTCGCGGGCGGACGCGCGGGCCAACAGGGAACGCATCCTGGTGGCGGCGGCCGAGGTGCTGGCGAGGCGCGGGCTGGACGCCGAGGTACGCGAGATCGCGGAGCACGCCGGCGTCGGCGTCGGTACCGTATACCGCCACTTCGAGAGCCGGGAGGGGCTGATTTCGGCGCTCATAGAGCGGGCGAAGGAAGACATACTGCGCCGGCTGCGGGTGGCCGCGGCAAGCACTGACCCCGCCAGCGCGCTGAGGACGCTCATCGGCATGGTGGCAGACGCCTGCGAGAAGTCCGGCGCCCTGGCAGAGGCGGTGCTGGCGGGCCGCCTGCAGCAGATGCAGCCGAGCGACGCGGAGTTCACGGAGCTGGTGGCGGACCTGCTCCAGCGCGGGAAGCGGGAGGGCAGCTTTCGCGCGGACCTGGACGTGCCCGTGGCCGTGGCTATCCTGAGGTCGGCCTTCACCGGTGACGCCTTCCTGTCGCTGGCAGCGCAGCGCTCCTGGAGAGAGGCCGCGCGCGCCATCGAGGCCTTCTTCTTCGGGGCCATCGAGAGCACGGCTGAATCCGGGTCCTCCCGCCGCTCCCACTGAGGCCCGTCCCTTGCGCGCAAATGCCTTACGGCTGACCGCTGCGCCCCGGTCGCCGCACGCTATACTGGGCTGCGGTGGGCCGCATGCGACTGAAGCTCCGTAACCTCTTCGTCACCCCGGGCGCCAGACTCCTTGCCCGCGAAGGCGAGACCGTGCGCCTGAAAGTGGGGGGCATGGTCTGCGATGTCTGAGCGCGCCGCGTGCAGCGGGCCCTGGAAGGGCTGCCGGGCGTGACCTCCGCGCGAGTGGACCTGGAGACGGGCGCCGCCACGGTGGAGGGGTGGGGCGACGCCAGCGAGGAGGGCGCCATGAGGGCCGTGCAGGGCACGGTGCTCCTGCACAGGCTCCGGGGCATCCTCTCCCGCGTTCCGCTGCTGGGCCTGCCTGCCGGTAGGCAGGGCAGGAGGCCATGGTGAAGATAGGCGCCCACGTGGGGACGTCCGGCGGCGTGGACAAGGGCGTGGAGCGGGCGGCGGCGCTAGGCGCAGAGACCATCCAGGTCTTCAGCGGCGCGCCCCAGGCGTGGCGGCGCAAGGTCTACGGGCAGGCGGAGCTGGACGCCTACCGGTCGCGGCTGGCGGAGACGGGCATTGGGCCGGTGTTCATCCACGGGCTCTACCTGATCAACCTGGCCTCCAGCAACCCGGAATTCCTGGCCAAGTCCTACGGCGCTCTCGTCGAAGAGATGCAGGCGGCTGCCCTCATCGGGGCCAGAGGCGTCATCTTCCACCTGGGGAGCCACAAGGGGGCCGGCTACGAGGCCTGCTTCGCGCAGGTGGTGGACTACGTGCGGCGCGTGATAGAGGCGACGCCGGAGGAAGCGTGGCTGATCCTGGAGAACAGCGCCGGCATGGGCGGTGCCATCGGCTCCCGCTTCTCGGAGCTGGGGCGCATCATCCGCGAATCCGGCAGCAAGCGGGTGAAAGTCTGCCTGGACACCCAGCACGCGTTCGCGTCCGGATACGACGTCAAGACGCGCGCGGGGCTGGACGCAGCGCTGGCGGAATTCGACCGCGAGGTGGGCCTGGACTGCCTGGTGGCCGTGCACGCCAACGATTCGAAGTGCCCGCTGGCGGGGGGCATCGACCGCCACGAGAACATCGGCGAGGGACACATCGGCCGCGATGGGTTCGAGAACATGCTCGCGCACCCGGCGTTTGCGGAGACGCCGTTCCTGCTCGAGGTGCCGGGCTTCGACAACGAGGGGCCCGACAGGCAGAATGTCGAGATCCTGAAGACGATCAGAGCCGCCGCCGCGCGCTAGATGTAGTTCCCACGAATGTTGCTTACAGATATCGCTAAGTCGTGCTGCGCCAGGCTGCCTTCTCGTGCAACACGGGGGTACAGGGGGCGGAGCCCCCTGTCGGGGGTCTGGGGGTGTCCCCCAGATAACATCCCGGGCGGGTGGGTGGGACGCACGGCATCCCGATTGCGGAACGGTGGGGCCGGGGGGGAAGCCAGCGGCTGCGGCGCGCTAGAAACCCGCATCGGCGCCGCCCCTCCGTCTGACGTGGCGTAGGCGCCCCCGTTGACGCCCGGCGGCCGCCTCCCGGCCCGGCGCGGTTAGCCGGACTGCACCACTCAACGTTGGCCCCATGCCTGCCCTGATGCTGGCCTTCTGACACTAACCGTCACCCCTGTCCGGACCGCAGACTGAAGCTGTCCAAACGGGAATCTTTCCAGAAAGGACAGCGGTGATGATTGAGGCGGTAGCGATCCAGCGGGGTGCGCAAATGCAGGCGGCGCAGGCCTCCGGCCCGCCTTCGGCGGGGACGGCCGGCGCGGCCCGCCCGCCCAGGACGACCGGCTACGACGCGGCGTTCTGCAAGACCTACGAGACCTACTACACCAAGGTCTTCGCCTTCGTCTACAGCAGGGTGCGGGAGGTGGACCTGGCCAGGGATCTCGCGGCCGAGGTGTTCGAGCGGGCGTACGTCAAGGGCGAGACGGTGCGCGAGCCCGGCGCTTACGCCGCCTGGCTGTTCATGATCGCCAAGAACTCCATCGCCGGGCACTTCCGGCGGCAGAAGCGGGAGTTCACGCAGCAGGAACGGGCCCGGGAAGATCTGCGCTTCGTCGGTAGTCCGCCGACCCCGGAGGACCACCTGCTGCGCGATGAGCGCATCCGCAACCTGATGTACCATGTCCGCCAGCTGCGCCGGCGCGACCAGGAGTTGATCTCCCTCAAGTTCGACGCTGAACTGACCCATGAGGAGATCGGGAAGATCATGGGGATGACGCCGCTCAACGTGCGCGTGTCCATCTTCCGCGCGCTGAACCGCCTGAAGGTCCTCATGGAGAAGGACCTGGCGCGATGATGATAAGGCGGGGAGTGAAGGCGGATGCTCGGACCTGGAGGCTGGCAGGGCAGCTGGTACCCGGTAGCTGGAAGACGCCGGGTCCGGCCACCCACAGCCCGATGTTGGCCCAACGCGGCGCGCCGCCGGCCGCTGTGCTGCAGCGGCTGGTGACCGCGCAGCGCCTCGCGCGCCTGCGGCAGCAGGCCGCCCCCCGCGGCGCGCTCTAAGCGCCGTCAGCCGCGCGCAGCCACCAGCGCGGCTTCCACACGCGCCCGGTCAAACCCGAAGACGGTCCGGCCGCCGATGCGCATCGCCGGGCGCCGCAGCAGGTAGGGCACCTCCAGCATCATCCGCAGCAGCTCCACGTCCGGCGGCGGCTGCGAGGGGTCCAGCCCCATCGCCCTGGCGCGCGGGCTGCGCCAGGCGAAGGCCTCCGCCGGCGGCGTGGCGCCCAGCAGCGACAGCAACTCCTTACGGCTCAGGCGCTCCTTGAAGAAGTCCCGCTCGCGCACCCGCACTCCCCTTTGCGAAAGAAACTCCTTCGCCCGGGTGCAGGCGCTTCAGCCGCGCCTTACGTAGAGGTCGGCGTGCAAGGCAGGCTCCGGCAAGGCGGCGCCGTCAGGCCACGGGGATGGGCGAGGCGAAGATCTCCGCCAGGGCGTCCACGAACGCCTGCACGGTGCGGGAACGCTTGCGGTTGCGGCGATAGATGAGCGAGATGGGGCGCTTGATGGGCTCCGCGTTCGCCAGGTTCACACGGACAAGGATGCCCGCCGCTAGCTCGCGCTCGATGGTGACGAGGGGGACCAGGGCGATGCCGAGCCCCTGCTCTACCATGCGCTTCGTCGCCTCCAGGGAGTCCAGCTCCATGGCGACGTTGGGGATGACGCCGGCCTGGCGGAAGAAGTTGTGAATAAGGCCGTAGTAGGACGAGCCGCGATCGAAGAGGACGATGGGCTGGGCGGCCGCTTCGGCGACCGTGGGGCAGGCGTCCGGGGCGGCGAAGGGATGTTCCGGGTAGGCCACGAGCACGATCTCGTCGTCGTACAGGTGAGTGGTCTCCACCTCAGCGTTGGCCAGCGAGCGCACCAGGCCCACCTGCACCTCGTCCGCCAGGAGCATGTTCAGTACCTGCTCGGAGCGGCCGGAGCGGATGACGACGTCCACGCCGGGGTGGCGCTGGCAGAAGGTGTGGAGGATGCCGGGCAGGACGTAGGTGGAGATGGTGATGGCGGAGCCCAGGCGCAGGGAGCCCAGCTGGGCATTGCGCACCTCATCCACGGCAAAGCGGCCCTCCTGCAGGGTCTGCAGGAGGCGCTCCACGTAGGGACGGAAGACGTGGCCGGCGTCTGTCAGACGCACGCCGCGGCCGCCGCGCTCGAAGAGCTCCTCGCCCAGCTCGCGCTCCAGGGCCTGGATGCGGGCGGTGATGGAGGGCTGGGTGAGCTGGAGGACTTCCGCGGCGCGGCTGAAGGAGTTATGGGTGGCGACCTGTATGAACGCTTCTATCTGGCCGAAGTCCATGGCAACGCTCCCGGAGCTATTAACGGCGTCTATTGGCGATATGAAAAAGAATAAGCGGGAACGAGCAGGCGGTCAAGGCTGCGGGCGGAGCGAATGTTACGAATTAGTGACGTTCGGTACGGGCGCGGAAGGCGCCGCCGGTCTCGTGGGTCTTGAACCAGGCGGCGTTGATCTCGATGTAGCTCTTCCACTGCTCCGGGGCGTCGTCCTCGAAGAAGATGGCGTTCACCGGGCAGACGGTCTCGCAGGCGGCGCAGTCGATGCAGGTGTCAGGGTCGATGTAGTACTGCGGGTCCTCGGCCGTCGTGTGAATGCAGTCCACCGGGCAGACGTCCACGCAGGAAGCGTCCTTCGTGCCGATGCATGGTTCAGTGATGATGTAGGTCATGCTGGCTCCAAGCGGGAGGGATGTCGCTCATTCTAGCAAGCGCTAATTTCGCGGCGCAACCGAGATGGTTGTGCGCGGGGATATCCTGTACCCCCGCCTGAAGCCGGGGGCATCGTCTCGCTCCTCGTGCCCCAGGCCCTGCCTACCGGCAGGCAGGCTTCAGGCTGGGTTGGGTAGGCCAATACGACAAGGGAAGGTCTACTCACTCGAACGTCAGCGCTTCCGCCGGCCGCACGCCGCGCTTCACTACCGTGACGTCGCCCTGCACGCGCGCCTGGCAGGCGAGCCGCAGCCCGCGCTTGCGGACGGCGGCCTCGCCCAGTTCGGCGGCCAGCGTTGTCAGCTCGCCGCGGCCCATGGGCGCCAGGTTCTCGGCGCCGGCTTCGACGCTGCAAGCGCAGGAGGTGCAGAGGCCCTGCCCGCCGCAGGTGGTGGGCCAGTAGAGACCGTGCTCGTGCGCGGCCTCCATAATCGTGACGCCGTCCGCGGCTTTGATGGTGCGCTCCAGCGGGAGGATAGTGATTTTTGCCATGTTTCGGCTTTCTCAAATAAGTTTAGCACGCACTCAGTTGATGCCGAACACCTCTCTGCGGTAAGCCACGGCCATCCGCTATACTGGTTCAAGCCGCCCCTTGCCAGGAGGAAATGACCCGCATGAAGGAGATACCAGAAGGCACCAGCGACGAGATGGTGATCGATACCACGCCGGATATGGGCGTGAAGCACCTGCCCGTCCCCATGTACTCCACGCCGGCCATGGTGGGTCACATTGAGGGCCTCTGTCTGAAGATGCTGATCCCGTTCCAGGACGCGGGCGAAAGCTCCGTGGGCTACCGGGTGGACGTGAAGCACACGGCGCCGACGCCCATCGGCATGAAGGTGACAGTGAAGTCGCGGGTCAAGGAGGCGGAGGGGCGCAAGGTGGTGTTCGAGGTGGAGGTCTACAACGAGACAGGCGCCAAGATCGGCGAAGGCATCCACGAGCGGCGCGTTATCGACATGAGCCGCTTCGCCGGCAAGCCCGCCTAGCGCGATGGCGCTGACCCTCGGGTCGCTGCCCAAAGGCCACCGCTTCCCGCCCGTGGAGTTCGCCCTCTCGCCCAAGTGGGTGCGCGAGTACATAGCGGCGGTGGAAGACGCGGCGATCGGTCCGGCTGGAGACGCCCTTGTCCCGCCCATGGCGGTCGCGGCGCTGTCCGTGCGGGCGCTTCTGGAGCAGGCGGGACTGCCGCCGGGCGCCATCCACCTGGGCCAGGAGCTGACGTTCAGCCGCGCGCTCCACACCGGTGAGAGGCTGACCGCGGAGGCGGCCGTCGCCTCCCGCGGGGAGCGGCAGGACTGGGTGCTGATGGGCGTCGAGCTGGCGGTGCGCGACGCCGCCGGGCGGCCGGTGATGGCCGGGCGGGCGACGCTGACGTTCCCCGCCGGCGGAGGCGGGAGCTGACCGATGCCGTCGCAGCGGGACGTGACACTGAAGACGGGCGTTGAGCTGGGGCCTGTCGTGAAGGCTCTGACGCAGGCGAAGATAGACCGCTACGCGCGGGCCGGCGGCGACGGGAACCCGCTGCACACGGATCCCGAGTTCGCCGCGCAGACACAGTTCGGCGGCACGGTCGCGCACGGGATGCTGGTGCTGGCGTACCTCTCGGAGATGCTGACGGCCGCCTTTGGCGAGGCGTGGCTGGCGGGCGGCCGCCTGAAGGTGCGCTTCCGGGCGCCGGCGCGGCCCGGCGATACGGTAACCGCCGCCGGGCGCGTCGTGCGCAGCGAGGGCGGCGGCACGGTCTGCGAGGTGGAGTGCCGCAACCAGCGGGGCGAGGTGCTGGTCTCCGGCGAGGCGGAGGTGAGCGCGTGAGAGCGGCGCTGGCGGCGCCCGCCGCGGCGCTGGCCGCCGCCCTGGTGGTCTCCGCCTGCGGGGGCGATGGCGGCAGCGCCCCCGGCGCCCTCACGGCGGAGCAGTCGCAGCAGATCGCCGGCGTGGCCGCCCTGGCCACGAACGCCTACGCGTCCGCCGGCCCGGAGGCCCTCTACGACTACCTGGCCGCGGACGTCGCCGCGAAGTGCCCGCAGGAGGCGCTGGCAAAGGCGCTGGCCGGCCAGGACGCACCCTCGGGCTTCCGGCGCCTCAAGGCGGTAGAATCCGATGGTGTAAGGGCGACGGCGACGGTCGTCCAGGCGTTCGGCAAGAACGAGCGAGAGGTGCGATGGGTCTTCGTGGAAGAGCGAGAGGGCATGTGGCGGCTGGCGGACGCGCCGGGGCTGGAGAGGTGCGCTAGCTGATGGTGCGCGCGGTGATTACGGGCCTGGGCTGCATCACGCCCATTGGCCAGAGCGTCGGCGAGTTCTGGTTCAACCTGACGGCGGGCGTCTCCGGCGTCAGGCGGATCACGCTGTTCGATCCCAGTGACCAGGAGTGCCGGATAGCGGCGGAGGTGAAGGACTGGGACCCCACGCGCTACATGGAGGCGAAGGCCGCGCGCCGGGCCGCCCGCTTCTCGCAGTTCGCCGTCGCGGCCGCGCGGCAAGCCGTGGACGACGCCGGGCTGAAGATAGACACCAGCAACCGGGACGACCTGGCGATCGTGATGAACACGGGCGGCGGCGGCGTGGACGTCATCGCCGATAGCGAGAAGGTGTATCTGGAGAAGGGCGCCTCGCGCGTGGGGCCGTTCACGGTGCCGGCCATGGCGCCGAACATGGCCTCCTGCCAGGTGGCGATCAACCTGGGCGTGCGCGGGCCCACAATCACCTCCGTGGCGGCCTGCGCGGCGGGAATCTTCGCGTTCGTGGACGCCAAGCGGCTGCTGGACCTGGGCGAGGCCGAGGTGGTGATCGCCGGCGGCGCGGAGGCGAATATCATCCCCATCTCTATCGCCGCCATGGCCAACATGCGCGCGCTCTCCACCCGTAACGACGAGCCGGAGCGCGCCTGCCGCCCGTTCGACCTGCACCGCGATGGGTTCGTGTACGGCGAGGGCGCGGCGGCGATGGTCGTCGAGACGCTGGAGCACGCCCGGGCGCGCGGGGCGCGCATCTACGCGGAGCTGGCCGGCGGCGCCGTCACCTCGGATGCGTACCACATCACGGCCCCGGACCCCACGGGCGAGGCGGCGGCGCTGGCGATTGCGCGGGCGCTGAAGGCGGCGTCCCTCCAGCCCGCAGACGTTGACCTCATCGTGGCCCACGCGACGGGAACGCCCCTCAACGACGCGGCCGAGACCGCCGCAATCAAGCGGGCCTTGGGCGAAGACGCGTACGGCGTGGCGGTCACCGCCCCCAAGTCGATGGTCGGGCACCAGCTGGGTGCCGCCGGGGCGGTCTCCGCACTCACGGCCGTGCTGGCGATCCGGGACGGCATCATCCCGCCGACGATCAACCTGGAGACGCCGGATCCCGAGTGCGACCTGGACTACGTTCCTCTCAAGGCGCGACGGACGCCGGTGAAGGCCGCGCTGGCCCAGGGCTTCGGCTTCGGCGGACAGAACGGCGTGGTGGCCTTCCGGGCGTTCAACGGCGCCTGAGCCCATGCAGGAACCAGAGGACAGCCCGCGGCACTGGTGCTACGGCTGCGGGGACCGCAACCCGGAGGGGCTGCACATCCAGTTTGAGGTGGAAGGCGGGCGCGTGACGGGCCGCTTCACCGCGCGGCAGGCGCACCAGGGCTATCCGGGGCTCGCGCACGGGGGCATCGCCGCCGCCGTCCTCGACGAGGCGATGGGCTGGGCGATGTACGCCGCCGGCGCGTGGGCGATGACCGCGCGCATGGAGGTGAAGTACCGCCGCCCGCTGCCCCTGGGCCGGCCGCTGACGGTGACCGCGGAAGTGCTGCGCGAGCGGGGCCGCCGCCTGGAGGCGCAGGCGGCGATCCACACCGCCTCCGGGCGGCTGCTGGCGGAGGCGCAGGGGCTGTTCCTGCGCGTGCCCCTTCCGGGGAAGGGCGGGGAGCTGGACCGCTTTTTCCTGGGCGAGGCGGCCCCCCGGTAGGGGCGCCGCTCGGGGATGGGGGCAGGGCGGTGGGGTGCCGCGCCCACAACGCCACCCGTCGCACAAACCTCCGCGTCGGGCCAACACGGGCCGCCGTAGGGGCGAATGGCATTCGCCCGCACCCCGCTCGGGGATGGGGGTAGGGCGGGGCCTGCCTGCCGGTAGGCGTGGGGTGCCGCGCCCTCAGCGCCACCCGCCGCAAGAACATTCGCGCTGCGCGGACATGGACCGCCGGTAGGGGCGCTGCTCGGGGATGGGGGTAAGGGCGGTGGGTGCCGCGCCCTCAGCGCTGCCCGGCCCATTTCTCAGCAACTGCTAGTGATAGTAGCCGCTAATGTAGCTCGTCACCGGCCCGGCGCCCTCGCCCGCCACCTCCGCCGAGTTGGTGCTCGCGCGCAGCTCGAACGCCGTCGCTCCCGTCAGCCTCATCACCGCCATCAGCGTGGCGATGGACGCCGGCGAGTCGACGTGCTCGTCGCCGTACGAGAGGACGGCGCCGGCATCCAGCGAGCGCAGGGCCGCCACGGTCTCGGTGTTACGTTCGCGCGCCAGCGGGGCGGGCAGGTAGTGCGAGAAGTCCACGGCGGCCACCAGCGCCGTCCGCTCGTCCATGAGCGCGGCGAGCGCCGCCGCCAGGTCCTGGACCTCCGCCGGCGTCAGGGCGTGCCGCAGCACCAGCGGGATGATCTCCGCGCCCGGCAGATAATAGGCGACGGCCGGGACGATGCCGGCCACGGAGTGCTCATAGTCCAGCACGCCCGGCTCGTTGCGGGCCAGGCCGCCTTCGGTCAGCGCGGCCACGGCGGCCGCGTCCGCTTGCACCGGCCCGAACGCGGTTTGCCAGGGCAGATCGCTCGTCGTCACCGCCGCTGCGCCCGAGTTGGTGTGGTCCGGCCCGATCAGGACGATGCGGTCATACTCGCCGCTGGCAGAGAGGTCGCGCAGGCCGGAGAGGATCAGGTGACCGGCGAGCCAGTGGTGGGGGATGATGAGGGCTCGCACTCCGGGCATCGGTTGCGGGGGCGCCGCCTCGGTGCGCGCCACGGCGCGGGCGAAAGCATGCTCATCGAAGAAGAGCGAGGCCTGGGCCGGCTGGAGCAGGGGCGCGCGCGCCGCTTCCCGGCCGGACAGCGCGGGGGCCAGGAAGAACGCGCCCGCAAGCACGGCGAGGACGCCGGCGGCCGCCACGGGCACGGGCAGACGCCCGTCCGTCTGGACGGAGGCGGTCCGCAGGGAGCGCCGGCGGGGAAGGGCCAGCTTCACTGGATCTGGACCGGCAGAGACGGCGTGAGGGCGATGCTCTCCGGCGCCTTCTGCGACTGGATGATCACGGGCTCCGCCGTGTAGCCCCCGGTGGCGATCACGCGGGCGTAGTACGAGAGCGTGCGGCGCTGGTCCGTCCGGTACACGCAGAAGCTCACCCTTTGCCCGTCCACCAGGTACGGGTAGCCCACGCTCTGGTCAATGGGGACGTTCCACTGGTAGAGGCGGGTGACCGGCTTCAGTCCGGAGGGCAGCAGGTCGCTGAGCTGGTAGCAGCCGTCCAGGGCCTGCTCGCCCAGGTTGTAGGAGAGCCTGACTTTCACCATCTGTCCTTCCTGGAGGAGGGCCGTCTCCCCGCTCTGGCCCTCGTAGGCGCGGCTGACGGAGACTGCCGGGTCCGCGCTGACGGAGGCGGGGTCGAACGGCGCCAGGTTCGCCGTAGAGACGCCGATCGTCCCTTCGAGCGCCTGGAGGTCCAGGGCCTGGAGCTGCTGCGGCGTAAGGAGGAGCGTCAGGCTGCGCCCGAGCTCCAGCTGCTCCTCCTTGCGGGCGCCATCGAGCGTGTAGGCGAAGCGGACCGGCCCCGCGGAGAGCCTGGGCAGGGCCTGGGCCAGGTAGCTGATCTGTTCCAGCGCGACCAGGACGTCCCTCGTGTAGTTCTCGGTAGTGTACTGGAAGAGAAGCGGCGCGTAGTCATCGGCGAGGGCGGCGCCGAGGATGGCGCCCAGCGAGGTGGCCTCCAGGATGTCGTCCCGGTCCTCGCCCACGTTGAGCCGCAGGGCGGGACCTCTGCGCTCGCCGGATTCGGCGAGCAGGGCGCCGTAGATGCGGCCTGCGGTGTCCTGGTCACCCAGCGCGGCGGCGGCCAGGCCCGCGTAAAGGCGTTCGCGCACCGTCAGGTCGCTCTCGCCCGCCAGGGCCTGCGCGTCCGTGAGCACGGGCTCGCCGAGGGCCGCGAGGCCGTAGAGGGCGATCGCCCCGCGCTCGCGCGTCTCCTCGGTGTTGTCCAGCACGCCCAGGAAGTAGCGGGGAAGGCCCTGGCGGTCGAACTGCTCCGGGGCCACGGCGGCGGCCCGGGCGCTGAGGGTGAGGTCCGCGTCCGCGAAGGGGAAGATGGCGATGCCGCCGCCGGTCGTCTGGTAGGCGAGCGGGCGGAACTCCGCCGGGAAATCCGTCTCTTCGCCGAAATACTGCTTGAGCAGCCCCTGCGCCAGGTTGCGCGCCAGCATCTGGTCCACGCGATCGCCGTAGGTCCAGCTCAGGGAGCGCAGGACGGGGTAGTAGCGGCCGCGGTTCTGGTCGCTGATGACAACCGTGGTCGCGCCCTGCCCGGCGCCTTCCGGCTGGAGCGATTGCCCCACCGTCGCCTCGAAGAAGCGGGCTTCGTTGCGCAGCAGCCGCGAGGGGACGACGGTGATTTCGCGGACGAGGGCGTCTTCCTGCCCGCCCGCCGTCACGCGGACCGTAACGCGGTGGGTCCCCTCGCGCAGGGCCGGCAGCGCCAGCTCAGTGGCGCTGAAGGCGGTCCCGCTCGCGGTCAGCGTGCCGTCGAACAACGTGGCGGACGCGACCTCGAAGGAGACAGCGTCGCCGGCGCCCAGCGCATCGCCGAACGCGCGCAGCCTGATGGACGGCTGGTCGCTCGTCAGGTAGGTGGTGTTCATCGTCACGTCTGCGAAGAGCGGCAGGCTGACCGGCACCAGCGCCGTGGAGACGCCGGCTTGCAGGTCCTGGGTGACGGCGATGGCAGTGACGCGCCAGGAAGTGAGGTTATCCGGCAGCTTGAAGGTGGCGCTGCCGTTTCCCTGCCCGTCCGTGGTGATGCGATCGAAGAGCGCCACGTCCTTGAAGTCTTGCCGCCCGCCGTCGCCGCCTCCCTTTTCCGCCTGGGTCACCGAGAACGGGTACTGGTGGGACGCGTACGTATGCAGCACGCCGGAAGGGACGCTCGTGTACAGGGAATCGAGGATCTTCAGGTCGTTGAAGTAGTCCGTGCCCTGCACGCGGAAGGTCGCCTCGTCCACCGCGCTCAGCAGCACCTCCGCCTGGACCGGCGCCCCATTGCGGTCGGTGACGGTCACGCCCAGCACAGGCTTCTCCCCGGGCTCGTAGCGTTCCCGGTCTGGCGTGACCGCGATCGTCAGCTCCCTGAGCGACTGGTCGAACCGGGCGGCGTAGCCAAAGCTCACCTCCTGGTACGTGGCGCCGGTGAAGCGCACGCCGATGGCCGTCACGGTGGGCACGTGCTCCTCTGCGAACGTGAAGGTGTAGCGCGGGCCGTCCTGCACGGCGTAGCCGCGGATGCCGTTCTGGCCCAGGTAGAAGAGGTAGCGGTTGTTGCCGCCCGCCGGCAGGTCCTCGCTGCCCACCGCCATCGTCAGCGCCACCTCGTCGCCCAGCGCGTACTGTCGCTGGACAGCGGGCACAAGCGTGGGGGTGTTGCCGAAGCCGTAGTAGCTGTAGCCGGTGTACAGGTAGGTCTTTTGCGAGCCCGTGCGGCCGGAATCGTCGGTGGCCCTGAGCGTGATCTCGTACGACTTGTCCCGGGCGGCGGGGAAGGAGACGGCGAAGCGCCCCTCGCCGTCCGTCGTCGCGGCAAAGTCGCCGACCAGCGTCGTCACCGAGTCGTAGCGGTACTCCTTGCGCACGATCTTGGCGATGAAGTCGTAGGTCTCGCCCACCTCGGTCTGTGTGTACCCGTTCTCGGACACACTGACGCTGACCTGCGCGCCTGCCGCGGGTGGGCCGCGGAAGTCGTCGAAGTCCTTGGCGGCGCCGCCGTTCACGCGTGTGAGGTCAACGTTGTACACCGTGCCGGAGACGGTCGCGCCGCCGCCGGCGTAGTCGCCCCTGGCGTCGATAGTGAGGGCGGACGGGAAGACCTGCACCCAGGCGCCGCCGCTGATCTCGCCTTCCTCCGCCAGCGCCGGCGTCACGTCCAGCCTCAGGGAGTCGAATTGGCCGTAGCCGTAGCCGCCGGAGGCTGTTGCCGCCAGCGTCAGCCGGGCCTCGCCCGCTGCGTCAGTGGTGACGCTGCCGGTACCCTTATTGCTGACGGTGTTGAGGTTGAGGTTGGGAACCGGGCTGCCGCCGAAGAACTGCGCCCTGATCGTGAAGTCCACTGAGTCGCCGGCGAAGACCGCGTTGCGGGAGGGCAGGACATCGATCTTGTACGCAGGCTTCACGAAGTCCCGCACCTCGGCGTAGCTGGTGGAGATTATCTGCTCGCCGATGCGCGCCTGCACCTGGTAGAACCCCGGCGCCAGCGCGCTGAACGGCAGTTCGCCGATGAACGTGCCCATGGCTGTGGTGGTGACTGTTGTGCTGGCGACGATCTGCGGGCTGTAGCTGCCCTTTTCGTCGTAGTAGTTGTTGCCGATCTCCACCACCACCTCCTGGGCCGGCGGCGGGTTCTCCCGCAGACGCACCAGGCCCCAGAAGCGCACCGTGTCCGCGGGCCGGTAGAGGTTGCGGTCCGTGTACAGATAGCGCCAGTAGAGCGAGGGGTCGCCCGGGTAGCCGTACTCGCGGAAGCCGAAGGACTGGTAGCCGTTGAAGATGTCCCCCAGCGGCACCACCTCTTCGCGCCCGTCCGCCGCGGTCACTATGATGTTCCCCACCGGCTCCCTGGCGGTGTAGCCGAAGGGGCTGGTCTGAAGGTGAATCAGGTCCGGCGGCGTCTCGAAGAAGGCGACGCCGTCCGCGCCTGTGGTGGCGGAGAGGCCGCCGCCCACGGCGGTGACAGCGGCGCCCGCCAGCGGGGCCTTTGCCGCCACGTCGTTTACCCACAGGAGCGTGCGCGTGCCGCTGACGGACAGGTAGCTGGCCATGTCTGTCACCTGGAGCAACGCCTGGACCGGCTTCTCCGCGAACGTCGTCTCGACCAGGTAGTATCCCTGCGGCAGCGGCTGGGGGAACTGCACGTAGCGGTCGCCGTACTGGCCCAGCGTTCTGACCTCGGCGTCAAACGAAGCGACCTGCTCCAGGCCGGCGTGGTCCACGGCGAAGCGGCCGCGCGTCGCCCGGGCCCACGCCGGGATGGCGGTGAACTGGTCCAGCGAAGCCAGGAAGGCGTCCCTGTCAGCGAAGCGGTAGACGCCGAAGGGCAGCGTGATCAGGCCGGCATCGGGCGTCCCGGTACTGGAGTACTGGAAGAGGGCGAGCGCCGGCGTCTCCTGCGTGGCCGCCTCCCAGATCCGCCGCGAGAATTGCAGCGACGGCGGGCCTCCGGGCGTCTGCCCATCGCGCGACGCGACGCCTGTCTCGAAGCGGAAGGTGAAGCCGCCGGCCAGCGCCAGGTCCGTGTCCGGGATGCTGACGCCGGGCCCCAGGGTGACGGTGTACAGCGTCTGCGGCTGCAGCTCTGCGGGGACGAACACCACCGTCCGCTTGTGCGTCTCGAACCGCCCCTCTACGGCCGGCTCAATGTGGAAGTTCTCCTGGACGCCGCGCACGTTGTCGTGGCTGAGCGTTAGCTCCACCCCCACGTTCAGCGGCACGTCCGTGGCCTGATCGGCGGGCAGCGTGCTCACTACGCGCAGCGTCCGCCGCGTCTGGAACGCCCACGTGTGCAGAGGGCGCTCCCCGGCCCCATCCATCATGCTGAACCGGTAGACCGTGTCCTCTGCGAGCGACGCAGCGGGCTGGATGCGGTAGCGCGCCGCCGAGCGTCCGGCGTCCTTCCGGGGAAGGATTGCCAGGTCCTCGGAGAGCAGTTCGACAGTGAACTCGACCGGGGGGCTTACTTTCAAGCGTGCGGCGACGTCGCCGGCGGCCGGGGGCTTCGGCACTTCGTCCGCTGCGCCGCCGGGGGTCAGCCCTGCGAAGAACATGACGAAGCTGGTGTCCACAGGCACCCCGGACGCGTCCTGGGCAGCGGCCGTCAGCGAGAAGCAGGACTGGGCCGCGGGCGCCGATACCTTCTGCCAGTCGCCGCCGGCGGGCGCTGCCGCGAGCGCATCGATGGCCGGGGCGAGGGCACAGGCGAGCGGGCCGGGTGTCGGTTGGGGGAGGGGTGCGCCGCCGCCGCCCGCGAAGGCCGCGAAGTACACGGCGACGGCTACCCCTGCGGCGGCGGTCACGGAGAGGCCCGCGGCCAGCAGCCGGTGGCGAGAATCCCCTCGCAACCAGGCAAGGGTGCCGGAGAAGAGCCCGGATGGGTTCATGCCAACTCCCTCCACTGTGGGCTGCTAAGGAAAACGCGCAGTGGTCGCCGGCGATACGGCTCACCAGCCAGACAATAGCAGGGTGATGAAAAACGGGGAGTGCAGAGGGGCGGAGCCCTGGCGCCTGTCCTGAGCGCAGTCGAAGGGCCGGGGGTCTGGGGGTGTCCCCCAGATTCAATGTTTTCTTTGGGTGGGGTGGGGGGGTGGGACGAGGACTCGTTTTTCAGCACCCTGATAGTCCCTTACCCGGCGGCGCGCGCAGGGCCGTCTGGCCGCCCGGCTCTATTCTATCCGGCCCGTCAACGAATGCTGCGCCGGTGTGTGGGAGTAAAAACCTCTTTCGAAGGTGCGGCGGCTGGGCAAGAAAATGGAGCGGAAGACGGGATTCGAACCCGCGACCCTCGCCTTGGCAAGGCGATGCTCTACCACTGAGCCACTTCCGCTCGCGTCATAATTATACTCGGCCCAAGGGTCGCTGCAAGGCCCTTTCTTGACACCCGGTGTACGGCCATATTAGTGTCGCTCCTAGCGTACCGTCTTCGAAATACCTTGCCTGTATCCCGTGGTACGTTGAGCGCGGCGCCATCCCGTCGGTCATCCTGAGCGCGACGACATCTGCCACGTGGCTCTGCGTAGCTTCGCGAAGGATCTGGGGTGGGGCAGACCTACGAGCGAGGGACGACGGCGCGCCCGAACCCCTCGTGTACCGTCTCTCACTTCAAGGGTGCGCCGTGGTAAGGCCGTTCTTGACACACCACACTAGCGTTAGCCAGGAGGTAGAGAATGCCGCGCTTCAAGGCCGCCATTGACATCGATGCGCCTCGCGAACACGTCTTCGCGCTGGCGGCAGACCCGCTGAAGCAGCCGGAGTGGACCACCTGGGTCAAGGAAGCGACGATCGCCGCCGGCGATGGCAAGAGCGCGGGCACGAGAGAGCGCACGGTGATCAAGATCGGCCCCCAGCGCCACGCCCACGACGTGGAGTGGACGGACTACCGGCCGAACGAGGTGCTGGCGCGGCATTTCACCGGCTACCTCGACGTGAAGGAGCGCATGACGTTCACCCCGGCCAACGGCGGCACCCGCGTGGTCTGGGACATCGACTACGTCCCGCCCTACGGCATCATCGGCAAGCTCGGCGCCTGGTTCATGATGGCCCGCATCTTCCAGAACGAGCTGGAGGCCTCGCTGGAGAACCTGAAGG
This sequence comes from Dehalococcoidia bacterium, assembly GCA_030649945.1. Classification (GTDB taxonomy): domain Bacteria; phylum Chloroflexota; class Dehalococcoidia; order SM23-28-2; family RBG-16-64-32; genus JAUSFE01. Next base: position 77,758 of record JAUSFE010000140.1, read on the forward strand.
CCGCGCTGGAGAGCTGACAGCCGACAGCCAAAAGCTAACAGCTAATAGCCAACAGCCAATAGCTAACAGCCAAGCTAGTAGCTACCCCCGCGGCAGCGCCAGGCCGCGCAGCGCGATGATCTCGCGCTGCACTTCAGACGTCCCGGCGCCGATGGTGTCCTGCACGGCCGAGAGGTAGGCGTGCGGCACGGCGCCCCCCCAGGGCGCAGGCCCCGCTCCGTCGCGCAGCTGGCCGTAGGGGCCCAGCACGTGCATCCCGGCCTCGTAGAGGCGCTGGGCGAACTCCGTGTTGAACAGCTTCACCATCGCGGCCTGCGCCCGGTAATCCAGGCCCTGCGCGTGCATGCCGATGGCCCGCCAGAGGAGCAGGCGCGCCACCTCGAACTCGACGCGCAGCTGGGCCAGGCCCCCCCGCCTCGGCGGGTCGTCCCAGGGGCGGCCGCCGGCTGGCGCAGTGCGGGCGCGGCGCACCAGCGCCAGGAGCGCGCGCCAGTGGACGGTAGCGCGGTAGATGGTGATGCGCTCCACCCCCAGGGCGGATGTCAGCACCTTCCAGCCTTCGTTCTCCCTGCCCACGCGCTCGCCCACGGGGACACGCACGTTCTCGAATATCGTCTCGTTGAACCACTCCTCGTCCAGCAGGTTTACGAGCGGGCGCACTGCGACGCCGGGTGAGTCCATGGGCACGATGAAGACGGAGATGCCCGCGTGCTTCGGGCTGCCGGCATCGGTGCGGGCGGCCAGCCAGCAGTAGTCGCTCGCGGAGGCGCCGCTGGTGAAGACCTTGCGGCCGTTGATCACGTAGTCGTCGCCCTCACGCACGGCCCTTGTCTGCAGGGAGGCGAGGTCGGAGCCGGACTCCGGCTCGGTGTAGCCCAGGCAGAAGGTGATCTCGCCGCGGGCCAGCCGCGGCAGGTAGCGGCGCTTCTGGTCCTCGCTGCCGGCGGCGAGCAGGATAGGCGAGACGATGACGCGGGCGATGGCGTCGCCGGCGGGGCCGCCGTGCAGCGCCACCTCCTCCTCGACGACGAACTGCTCCTGCACGGGACGCCCGCCCCCGCCGTACTCCACGGGCCAGCTCAGGGCCAGCCAGCCCTTTTGCCCCAGCCTCAGCTCAAAATCGCGGGCTGGCATGTAGCCCGGCGGCATGGGCGTGGGGTCAGAGGTATGGGTCGTGCCCAGTTCATCGGTCAGGAAGGCGCACACCTCCCGGCGCAGCCGTTCTTCGCTTTCGCTCAGCCGGAAGTCCATGGCGGGGTTGATTATACGGCACCGTCCGCCCGCTGCCGCCGTAAGCGGCAGGCGCGCAGGCGTTGGGCGGCGGCGGGGCGTAGGGGCGCCGCATCGGGGGCCGCGCGGTGAAGGGGGGCGATGCTGCGCCCGGGCGGGGCGGTTCGTAGGGGGGCACCATGACGCGCCCGCAAACGCTACGAAGGTTACATCCGGCACGCCTGCGGAGGGGCCGTTCATACATTGACGGGCTGAGGGGGAGAGCGGGATAATGAGGGATAGGCGATACGCATTTCTACAATTGAAGTTGGTGATATCGCTTCCGCGGACTGCCGGCCGGGCAAAGTGTAAAGGCGGGTAGTGGACGAGATTGACCTCATAGCCATCGGCGGTGGGAGCGGCGGCTATACGGCCGCCATCAGAGCCACACAGTTAGGTCTCACGGCAGCGGTGGTGGAGCGGGACAAGGTCGGTGGCACGTGCCTGCACAGGGGCTGCATCCCCACCAAGGCCTGGCTGGAGAGCGCGGCCACCCTGATCCGGGTGCGCAAGGCGGGCGCGTTCGGCGTCCGTGTCGAGAACGTGTCCCTTGATTACCCCACCGTCGTGGCGCGCCAGAAGCGGGTCGTCGAGACGCTGCACAAGAGCCTGCGCGCCGTCATCCAGAAGCACAAGATCGAGATCATCGAGGGTGAGGGCCGCCTGCTCTCCCCCACGCAGGTGATGGTGGGCGGCCGCAAGCTCACGGCCCGGAACATCGTCATCGCCACCGGCTCGCGGCCCAGGGAAATCCCGGGCCTGGAGACGGACGGCACACGCATCCTGAACAGCGATCACCTGCTGGCGCTGGCGGCGCCGCCGCGTTCGATCCTGATCATCGGCGCCGGGGCCGTCGGCTCGGAGTTCGCCTCCTTCTTCCTGGACATCGGCACGGAGGTGACGCTCATCGAGATGCTGCCCGCCGTTGTGCCGCTGGAGGACCCGGACGTGGGCAAGGCGCTGGGCAAGGCGCTGGCCGCGCGCGGCGCCAACGTCCTCACCTCCGCCCGCGTCTTAACAGAGAGGACGCGTGTGTACGACAGCCGCGTGGAGCTGACAGTGGAGCACGAGGGCCAGGAGAAGCAGATGACCGCTGACGTGGCGTTGGTGGCCGTGGGCCGCGAGGCGGTGACGGACAACCTGGGCCTGGACAAGACGAAGGTGCAACTGGACAGGGGCTGGGTGCGCGTGGACGACGCCTACCGCACCGCCGAGCCGCACGTCTACGCCGTGGGCGACGCCATCGGCGGGCTGCTGCTGGCGCACGTGGCCGCGGCCGAGGGGTTCATCGCCGCGGAGGCGAGCGCGGGGAAAACGGTGGCGAAGCTGGACTACAACCGCGTGCCGCGCGTGACCTACACAAACCCGCAGGTGGCCAGCGTGGGCATGACGGAGCAGCAGGCGAAGGAGGCGGGGCTCAACGCCAAGTCGCAGCGCTTCTCCTTCAAGTACAACGCCATGGCCCTGATTGAGGACGAGGCCGATGGTTTCGCGAAGGTCGTGCATGACCCTGACTCCGGCGACCTGCTTGGCGTTCACATCATCGGGCCGCACGCCTCGGAGCTGATCTCGGAGGCGGCGCTGGCCCGCTTTCTGCAGGCGTCTGCGTGGGAGGTGGGAGCCAACATCCATCCGCACCCAACATTGAGCGAGGTGCTGGGCGAAGCGGCCCAGCTTTCGGCGGGAATCAGCATCTACTGGTGAAGGGGAGGCGTGCTGTGGTATCTGTGAAGGAAACCCCCGGCGCCACGGGGCTGACCAAAGACCAGCTCCTGGAGATGTACTACAAGATGGTCCTGGCGCGGACGGTGGGCCAGCGGGAGCGCATCCTGAACCGCATGGGGAAGGGGCCGTTCGCGGTGACGGGCGAAGGCCACGAGGCCACCCAGGTGGGGACCGCGTACGCGCTGCGGCCGGGCCACGACTGGGTCTTCCCGTACTACCGCGACATCGGCGTCGCGCTCACCATCGGCATGACGGCCCGCGACCTTCTGCTGGCCCAGCTATCTAAGGCGGAAGCGATCGAGAGCGGCGGGCGCAACATGCCCTCGCACTTCAGCCACCCGCAGCTGCGGATCGTGTCCGGTTCGGCGCCGGTGTCCACGCAGGCGCCGCACGCGGTGGGCGCGGCCCTGGCCGCGAAGCTGCGCCGGACGGACGAGGTGGCGATGACCTACTTCGGCGACGGTGGGACGAGCGTGGGCGACCTGCACGAGGCGATGAACTTCGCGGGCGTGCACAAGGTCCCGGTCATCTTCGTCTGCGAGAACAACCAGTTCGCGATCTCCGTGCGCTGGCGGAACCAGGCCGCCATTGAAAACGCCTCTCTCCGCGCCCAGGGCTACGGCTTTCCCGGCGTGACGGTGGACGGCAACGACCTGCTGGCCGTCTACGGGGCGGCCAGGGAGGCGGTGGCGCGGGCGCGCAGGGGAGAGGGCGCCACGTTCATCGAGTGCAAGACGTACCGCCTTGTCCCCCACACAAGCGACGACGACGACCGGCGCTACCGGACGCGGGAAGAAGTGGAAGAGTGGAGCAAGAAAGACCCGCTGCCCCGCTTCGCCGCCTGGCTAAAGGAGCAGGGGATAGCGGACCAGGGCGCCCTGGAGGGGATTCAGGCGAGGGCCGCCCAGGAGGTGGACGAGGCGACGGCCTACGCGGAGCAAGCCCCCGCGCCTGCACCCGAGTCCGCCCTGCGGCACGTATTTGTTGAAGAGGACCGCTAGTGCACCGTCTCCAAGCTACCTCGACCGTATTCCGTGGTACGTCGAGCGCGGCCCCATCCCGTGTTGTCATCCTGAGCGCGACGACATCTGCCACGTGGCTCTGCGCAGCTTCGCGAAGGCCTGTCCTGAGCGTAGCCGAATGGAATCTGGGGTGGGGCAGACCTGCGGGCGTGGGACGATGGCGCGCTCGAACCCCCAGTGTATCGCTTCTCTCTTCAAAAGTGCGCCGTGGTAAGGCTGTTCTTCAGCACCCTGCTAGCGGCCTGAACGGCACTGGAAAGGGCGGAGCGCAATGGCTGTAGCGAAACAGGCACTGGACACAGCGGGCCTGAGCGAGCAGCAGCTGCGCGAGATGCACTACAAGATGGCGCTGGGCCGCTCGCTGAGCGCCCGGCAGCGCGTGCTGCAACGGATGGGCAAGGGCCCAATCACGTATAGCGGAGAGGGCCACGAGGCGGCGCAGGTGGGCACGGCTTACGCGCTGCGCCCGGGGCACGACTGGGTATTTCCCTACTATCGCGACATCGCGGTGGCGCTGACCCTGGGCCTCACGCCGCGGGACGTGTTGATGAGCTTCTTCGCCCGCCGTGACGACGTCAACAGCGGCGGCCGCAACATGCCCTCGCACTTCAGCCACCCGCAGCTGCGCATCGTCTCGGAGGGCGCGCCGGTCGCCACCCAGTGCCCGCACGCCGTGGGCTGCGCGCTGGCGGCGAAGCTGCGCGGGCTGGACGAGGTGAGCGTGGCCTACTTCGGGGACGGCGGCACGAGCCCGGGCGATACGCACGAGGCCATGAACTTCGCCGGCGTGCTTAAGGTCCCGGTGATCTTCGTGTGCGAGTTCAACTCCTATGCCATCTCAGTGCCCTGGCGTAAACAGGCCGCCGTAGAGAACGTCGCCGTGCGCGCCCAGGGCTACGGCTTCCCCGGCCTGACCGTGGACGGCAACGACGTGCTGGCGGTCTACCGGGCGATGAAGGAGGCGGTGGAGCGGGCGCGCGCCGGCGCAGGGGCCACCTTCCTGGAGGCGAAGACCTATCGCCTCGTCCCGCACAGCAGCGACGATGACGACCGCCGCTACCGAACGCGCGAGGAGGTGGAGGACTGGTCCCAGCGGGACCCCATCGGCCGCTTCACGCGGCAGCTCAAGGAGCTGGGCGTCCTGGACGAGGTGCGGGAAAAGGAGACGGCGGCGAGGGTGGAGGCGGAAGTGGACGACGCAACGAATTACCCGGAGGCCGCCGCCCAGCCTGAGGCGGCATCGGCGCTCCGGCACGTATTCGTGGAGGCATGAACCATGGCGTTGCTCTCCTGTCGTTCTGAGCGAAGTGAAGAATCTGTCATGGCGACGCGGTGGCCGTTGTACATCGATCGTGACCCTGGAGAAGGTCGCGGAATCGCCACACTTGCCGGGCGCCACCACCGTCGACAGACCCTTCGCGGAGCCTGTCCTGAGCGGAGCCGAAGGGCTCAGGGTGACAGCCTTGGCTCCGGTCATTCTGAGCGCCCGCCACGCTCACTTGTGGCGAGAAGGCATCTTCGCGAAGCATGCCCTGAGCCTGCCTGCTGGCAGGCAGGCTCAGTCGAAGGGGAATCCAGGGTGGGAAGACCCCCGTGTGAGGAACTGACGGCGTATCACCGTCGCCGAAGGAGTGAGGACCATGGCTGAGAAGACGATGATCGAGGCCGTTCGCGACGCGATGTATGAAGAGATGAAGCGGGACGACCGCATCATTGTGATGGGAGAGGACGTGGGCGAGGGCGGGGTCTTCCGGGCTACGGAGGGGTTGCTAAAGGAGTTCGGCCCGGAGCGCTGCATGGACACGCCGCTGGCGGAGGCTGCCATCGTGGGTGTGGCCATCGGCGCCTCGCTCAACGGCATCCTGCCCATCGCCGAGATCCAGTTCGCGGACTTCATCCACCCGGCGTTCGACCAGATCGTGAGCGAGGCGGCGCGGCTGCACTACCGGTCCAACGGCACCTGGAGCTGCCCCATCACGATCCGCACGCCGTACGGCGCGGGCGTCCACGGCGGGCCGTACCACTCGCAGAGCATCGAGGCGTTCTACGCGCACGTGCCGGGCCTGAAGGTGATCTGCGTGGCTACTCCGTACGAGGCCAAGGGCCTGCTCAAGTCCGCGATCCGCGACCCGAACCCGGTGCTTTTCCTGGAGCACAAGAAGGCGTATCGCCTCATGCGCCAGGAGGTCCCCGACGAGGACTACACGATTCCCATAGGCGTCGCCGAGGTGAAGCGCGAGGGTACGGACCTGACGCTGGTGACCTACGGGATGATGACGCACCACTCGCTGAAGGCGGCCGAGGCCGTGCAGCAGGAGGGTGGCCTGAGCGTGGAAGTCATCGACCTGCGCAGCGTCTCGCCCTGGGACAAGGAGCGGGTGCTGGAGTCCGTGAAGAAGACCGGGAAGGCGCTGATCGTCTACGAGGACAACATCACCGGCGGCTTCGGCGCGGAGGTGGCGGCCACCATCGCTCAGGACGCCTTCGAGTACCTGGACGGGCCGGTCACGCGGGTGGCTTCGCCGGACGTGCCCATCTCGCCGTATTCAGGCGTGCTGGAGGAGTACATCCTGCCCAACCCGGAAAAGATAGCGGCGGCCATCAAGAAGCTGGCAGCGTACTAAGACGGCTGCGACGGCGTTCACGCTCCCGATGCCTGAAGCCGGCAACACCATCACCAAGGGCACGATCGAACCGATTACACTCGTACGGACAGCTAGACTCGTAGGGACAGACCTTCAGGTCTGTCCAACAGACGGGAGGCCGCGATGGCGTTCACGCTGCCGATGCCTGAAGCCAGCGACACCATCACCGAGGGCGCGATCGAACCGATTAGACTCGTAGGGACAGACCTTCAGGTCTGTCCAGGACACGGAGGCTGCGATGGCGTTCACGCTCACCATGCCCGAAGTCGGCGAGACCGTCACCGAGGGCACAATCGAGAAGTGGCTCAAGCAGCCCGGCGAGCACGTCGATAAGTACGAGCCGATCGTCGAGATCAATACGGACAAGGTGAACGTAGAGCTGCCGTGTCCCGTAACGGGGACGCTGCGCGAGATCCTGGCGCCGGAAGGGGCGACGGTGCTGGTAGGCGGCGAGCTGGCGGTGATCGAGGAAGTGGCGGGCGAGACGCCGGCGGAGGTGGCCCCGCCCGTGCCGAGCGCAGGGGAAGCTCCCGCGCCCAGGCAACCCGCAGCGCCGCCCGCCGGCCGTGAGGCCGACGCCGCCGGCGAGCCGCGCCGGGCCACGCCCAGGGTGCGGCGGCTGGCGGCGGAGATGGGCGTGGACCTGGTCCAGGTGACGGGCAGCGGCGCCGGCGGCCGCATCATCGAGGACGACGTGCGGGCAGCCGCGGGCCGTAAGGCGGCAGCCGCTCCGCAGGCGCCCGCGCGGTCGGCCCCCGCCGCTGCGCCCGGTGGCGAGGAGCAGGCGGTGCCCCTCACGGCGGTGCGCCGCACCATCGCCCAGCGCATGGCGGCGTCCGCCTTCACGGCCCCGCACGCCTGGCTGGTGGTGGAGGCGGACGTGACCGGGCTGGTGGCGCTGCGGCAGGCCCAGAAGGAGGCGTTCCGCGGCCGCCACGGCGTTGACCTGACTTACCTGCCGTTCGCCGCCCACGCCGTGGCGCGGTCGCTCCTGGACCACCCCTACCTGAACGCGAGCTGGGCGGAGGACAAGATCATCCTCAAGAAGCGGGTGCACCTGGGGATTGCCGCGGCGACGGAGCGAGGGCTGGTAGTGCCGGTGGTGAAGGACGCGGACCGCCTCAGCGTGACCGCCCTGGCGGCGGCGATAGCGGACCTGGGCGAGCGGGCGCGGACCAATAGGCTGACGCTGGAAGACGTGCGGGGCGGGACGTTCACGCTGGACAACACCGGCGCTTTTGGCTCCATTGTCTCGATGCCGATCATCAACCTGGGGCAGGCGGCGATCATCTCACTGGAGGCGATCACGAAGCAGCCGCGCGTCGTGCCGGACAACGCCATCGCCGTGCGCTCCGTGGTCAACCTCTGCCTCTCCTTCGATCACCGCATACTGGACGGTCACCAGGCCGGCGCCTTCCTGGCGGACGTCAAGAAGCGCCTGGAGGACTTCGGCCCGGCATCGGGGTTGGACTGATGGGCGGCGCCGCGCCGCCCTGCGAGTACGCCTGGCTGGGCAGGGTGGAGTACCGCGAGGCGTGGGCGCTGCAGAAGGCGCTGGTGGCCCGGCGGGGCGCGGGCGAGATCCCCGATACGCTGCTCCTCATGGAGCATCCGCCCGTTTACACCACCGGCCGCCGGGGGGCGGGCGGGCACTTGCGGCTGCCTGAGCAGATGCTCGGCGCGCCGCTCATCGAGTCGGACCGCGGAGGCGACATAACGTTCCACGGGCCGGGCCAGCTCGTCGCCTACGCCGTCGTCGAGCTGCGCGCCGCCGGCCTCGGCGTGGCGGACTATGTGCGGGGGCTGGAAGAGGTGATCATGCGCACGCTGGCCGGCTACGGCGTCGCGGCCGGGCGGGAGCGCGGGCTGACGGGCGTCTGGACGGGAGGCAAAAAGATCGCGGCCATCGGGGTGCGGGTAAGCCGGCCGGCTGGTACGACGGCCTGGGTGACGAGCCACGGGCTGGCGCTGAACGTGGACGTGGACCTGGGCTGGTTCGAACGCATTGTGCCGTGCGGCCTCGGGGATCGCGGCGTCACCTCGATAGCGAAGGCCGCGGGTCAGGCGCCGCCTCTGGCGGCGGTTGGCGGGCGGCTGGCGGAGCGCTTCGGCGAGGTGTACGGCAGGCGCATGGTGGTGAATTCAGCGCTTCGCGGTGTCGCTTTGCGGGCGTCCTGATTCCCCGGTACAATCGTCTCGGGCCGGCATGTGATTTTCATCACACTGTGCGGCGTCTTGTTCGGGTAAAATTGAGGGAACGCGATCGCCCGGAGCGGAACGGCCGGGATTGGACGAGCCGAACGGAGCCAGTGCATGAGCATCATCGAACGCAGCGCGGACGGGGACCGGGTGCAGCAGGAGGCCCTGCGGCCGATCATTGAGGCAATCGATGTAGTGAAGACGTATGACACCGGCAAGGTGCAGGTGAAGGCGCTGCGCGGCGTCAACCTCCGCATCAACAGGGGCGAGATGGTGGCGATCATGGGCCCTTCCGGCTGCGGCAAGACCACGCTGCTCAACTGTCTCTCCGGCCTGGACGTCATCGACAGCGGCCGCATCATGGTGGAGGGCGTGGACCTGAGCACCATGTCCGACAACCGCAAGACGGAGCACCGGGCGCGCCGCATGGGGTTCGTGTTCCAGTTCTACAATCTGCTGCCCGTCCTCTCGGCTGTCGAGAACGTGGAGCTGCCGCTGCTGGTCTCCGGCGTTCCGGCCAAAGAAACGAGAGTGCGGGCCATGGAGGCCCTGGAGACAGTCCACCTGACAGGCTGGGCCACGCACAAGCCGTCGGAGCTGTCCGGAGGGCAACGGCAGAGGGTGACCATCGCCCGCGCCCTCGTCAATAACCCGGCCATCGTTTGGGGCGACGAGCCGACCGGCGACCTGGACAGCACCAACGCCGGCGAGATCATGGACCTCCTGAACGATCTGAACAAACGCCACGCGCAGACGTTCGTCCTCGTCACGCACGACCTGGGCGTGGCGCAGCGCACGGAGCGCATCATCAAGATGCAGGACGGACAGATCATCAGCGACCAGCGACTCATCAACCGGGAAGCGGGCATCTGGGCGCCCGTAACGGAGAGCGGACCGGTCTAAGAGAAGGCCATGGACTCCCTGTTCGGCATCCCCATGGACGGCATCATGATCGTCCTCTTGGCCCTGCTGGGCGTCTGCGTGCTGAGCGTCAGCTACGT
>JAUSFE010000141.1 GCA_030649945.1 Dehalococcoidia bacterium
CTGGTGGCGCCATTGGCCACCGCCGCCCCAAGTGCACTGCCCGCCGGCACCTTCCTATTCAAGTGGGGCACCCAGGGCAGCGCCAACGGCCAGTTCGTGTACCCCGGCGGCATCGCCGTGGACACATCGGGCAACGTTTACGTGGCGGATACCTATAACCACCGCATCCAGAAGTTCACCTCCGGCGGCGACTTCCTGGCCAAGTGGGGCACCGGGGGCAGCGGCGACGGTCAGTTCTTTTACCCCCACGGCGTCGCCGTGGACGCATCGGGCAACGTCTACGTAGCGGATACCTGGAATCACCGCATCCAGAAGTTCACCTCCGCCGGCACGTTCCTGGCCAAGTGGGGCAGCTTCGGCAGCGCCGACGGCCTGTTCCAACACCCCTACGGCGTCGCCGTGGACGCATCGGGCAACCTCTACGTAGTGGATTCCATCAACCACCGCGTCCAGAAGTTCACCTCCGGCGGCGCATTCCTGGCCAAGTGGGGCACCGAGGGCAGCGGCGACGGCCAGTTCGCCGGTCCCACTGGTGTCGCCGTGGATGCAGCGGGCAACGTCTACGTGGCGGATAGCGGAAACAGCCGCATCCAGAAGTTCACCTCAGGCGGTGCCTTCCTGGCCAAGTGGGGCACCCAGGGCGGCGGCGATGGCCAGTTCACTTTGCCGACAGGCGTCGCCGTGGACGTGTCGGGCAACGTCTACGTGGCGGATCAGAACAACCAGCGTATCCAGAAGTTCAACTCAGGCGGCGCCTTCCTGGCCAAGTGGGGCAGCTACGGCAGCGCCGACGGCCAGTTCAGCTTTCCTCAGGGACTCGCTATCGACGCATCGGGCAACGTATACGTGGCGGAAGGCGGTAACAACCGCATCCAGAAGGTCACCTCTGGCGGTGCCTTCCTGGCCAAATGGGGCACTCCAGGCAGCGGCGACGGCCAGTTCGGTGACCCCCAGGGCCTTGCCGTGAACGCCTCGGGCAACGTCTACGTGGCGGATACTTTCAACTATCGCGTCCAGGTCTTTGCCTCCGGCGAAGAGCCGCCTGCTCCTACGCCCACGCCCACTCCGCTGCCCGGCCTCACCGTCTGGGGCCTGGGGGCGCTGGCGCTCTTGCTCGCTACCGTCATGGTCAGGCGGGTGGCACGTCGGGCTCGTGATTTGTCACCCTGAGTCCGCCGCAGGTGGACGAAGGGTCTGGGGTGGGGCTCCCCC
>JAUSFE010000142.1 GCA_030649945.1 Dehalococcoidia bacterium
GTACGCCTCGCTGGTCAGCCAGACCCGCCGCCAGTTCGAGCTGCTGCGCCCCGAGATGTTCCGCAAGATCAAGCGCCTGCTGGACGGCGAGGAGATTGACCTCGACGCCATGATCGACTACGCGGTCGAGCGCAAGGCCGGCCACACGCCCACGGACAAGGTCTACTGGCGCCGCAACAAGATCGAGCGCGACGTGAGCGTGGCCTTCCTGCTGGACATGAGCGCCTCCACGGACGAGGAGATCGCCAAGCACGAGCGCCGCCACGCCCAGGACGAGTTCGACGACGACCCCCGCCGCTACTTCTCCTGGTGGATGGCCCGCCGTGCCCAGGAGCTGCTGACGCCGCCCAAGCGCATCATCGACCTGGAGAAGGAGAGCATCGTCCTTCTGATCAAGGCGCTGGAGACGATCGGCGATACCTACGGCATCTACGGCTTCTCCGGCTACGGGCGCGAGAACGTGGAGTTCTACGTGGTCAAGGACCTGGACGAGGCGTTCTCAGACCACATCAAGAAGCGCATCGATAAGATCGCGCCGGTGCGCAGCACGCGCATGGGGCCGGCCATCCGGCACGCCACCGCCAAGCTGGAGGGTCACGACTCCAAGGTGCGCATCCTCTTCCTGGTCTCGGACGGCCGCCCGCAGGACCACGGCTACGGCCGCGACCGCACGGAGAAGGAGTACGCCATCCACGATACGCACATGGCGCTGATAGAGGCCAAGCGCAAGGGGATGGTGCCCTTCTGCCTGACGGTGGACCGCTACGGCCACGATTACCTGAAGCAGATGTGCGCGGACATCGGCTACGAGGTGGTGCCGGACATCGAGTCGCTGCCGTCGCGGATCACCACGCTGTACCGGCAGCTCACGGCTTAGGGAGCATCACCGGCAGGGGCGGAGCGAGCCCGCGCCCCTACGCGACGGGACGCGGACGTTGTTGGGATTGTTCGGGTCGTCCGCCCAGCGTAGCGGGTTGTCGCGGACGTATTGGCGGATGCGGTTCAGTTCATCTTCGTTTCGGATGATGCGTTCATAGTAGTTTCGCTGCCAGAAGGGCTGACTGTGCCGCCCAAGGAACTTATTGGCAGCGATTGCCGACACGGATTTGAACGCACAGACGACATCCGCGAGCGAGGTAGGGGCGCGGCTCGCTGCGCCCTCGACCACGGTGCGCCCGAGAACAAGGATCCCGTGAACATGATTCGGCATGATGACGAATTCGTCGACCGCGACATCCGGGAACCGGTCTTGCAGACCCAGCCACGCCGCATGTACAACATGGGAGACCGGTTCCAGAATCTGTTGGCGCTCGTGCGTGCAGACCGTGACGAAGTACGCGCCGGCCGACGCGTAGTCGTAGTCGCGCAACCGGATGGAACGCCTGTGGTGAATGGCGGGGTCGTATTTCACGGCGCGATGGTAGCAGGAGTGACGAAGGTCCTCCAAGGGTGCGCTGTCGCTGGGCGGAGCAAGGCGGCGGCGTCACCGCGAAGTCCCGCGGACATCGGCTACGAGGTGGTGCCGGACATCGAGTCGCTGCCGTCGCGGATTACGACGCTGTACCGGCAGCTCACGGCGTAGGCCGCCAGGCGTGAGGTACTGCGGTGCCGACGCCGGGAAGCCTGGAGGTAACCTGCGCAACCTCCACGCTGCCTGATCCGTCGAGGTTCGCGATCGTTAACGTGCCCGTCTCGCCCGCTTCGGAGTACGCCACTGCGCGCCCGTCAGGCGATACCGACTGGCCCAGCGCCGCCGTCTCGAACACCGGCTCGGCGACCAGCGTCTCCAGGTCCGCGCGCTGCGTGCTCGTCCCGTCGGCGATCTTCGTCCAGTACAAGTACCGCCCATCTTCAGAGAGCCAGATGTTGCCCGGCGGGATGCCCTCACTGGGATACGCGATCGACGAACCGGCGATCTCCATGATCTCCCCGCTCCCGATGTCGAGGATGCCGAGCGGCAGGCCCGAGCCGTCCCATTGGGACAGGACCACGACCGCCCGCTCGCCGTCCGGCAACAGCCAGGCCTGGGAGCTGTGCCCCTGGGCCGCCGAGTCGTAGTCGAGGCCCGGCACCCGCGCCAGCGTCCCAGTCTGGACGCCGGCAACGTAAGCCTCGTAGGAGACGTTGAAGTGCTCCAGGCTGAAGTCCCACGTCCCCTGCCCGATGAATAGCGAGTCATCGGACAACCAGGCGAGCGGCCGATAGCCCGGCCACGAAGCCTCATCGCTGAGCGCGGACAACGAGAAGATGTGCGTCGCGTCGTCTGCCGGCGAGTAGTAGGCGATGTTCGCAGAATCGGACGACCAGTATGGCGCGCCGCGCAATGGGTACATCCCCCAGAAGCGGTCCGCGCCGGGGATCTCCGCTGCCTGGTGTAGGTCGCTATCGAGGACGATTATGCTGCCCTGGCGGAAGTAGAGCAGGAGGTGAGAGTCCGGTGACCACACCTCCCCGCTGATTTCCGGGGACTCGAGCTTCGCGATCTGGTTGCCTTCGCCATCCATGAGCACGAAGACACCGACGCTCCACGGGGCGTTGGCACCTCTGCAATACAGCCGACTCCCGTCGGGTGACCAAGCAAGGCTGTAAAACCACGCGAGGCTCTCGTACCTGTAACTCGAGGAGCACGGCAGCGTCGCATCAAGCCGCTCTCGAACACCGCCCACGCCTTCATCCAGGTAGGCGTACCCGTCCTCGGCGAAATAGGCGATGGCCGAGGCCGAGGCGTCCTTGCGGAAGCTTTGTCCGGCGACCGGGGCAGGCGGAGTGCCTGTGCCCGTCGCCGCTTCCGCAGGGCTCGCAGATGGCGTCCCGGTGTTGAGGACTGTCTCTGTGCCGTCTCCCTCCGTCCGGAGGATGCCCCACGACAGCACCCCGAGCGCCAGCAGCGCGGCCGCGGCCAGCAGCAGCGCCGCCCCTTTCGCTGCCAGCGACGCGGCCCAGAGCCGCTGCCAGAGGGCCCGGCGCTCCACCTCCGGACGCCACACCGCCGCCTCCTCCCGCGTCGCCACACCGAGCTTGGAGAGTATCTCCGAGACGTGGTACTTTGCCGTCGCCGGGCTCACGTCCAGCCGCGAGGCGATCTGCTCGTTCGTTAGCCCGTCGCGCAGAAGGGCCAGCACATCCCACTCGCGGGGAGTCAGGATATCGGGATGTGGCGGCCGGCCGCGCCTTCCAGCCATGGCGCCCGCAGTCTAGCACCGACGGCGCGGAATTACACTAGCCGCGAGCGCCGGCTACGGGCGCACAAACGGCTCTAAGAACTCCGACGGCAGCGACTCGTAGAGCACCCGGTCGACCTCGAAGATAGCGTCGTAGCCGGCGTAGGTGGGATCGACGCCGGAGATGTACTCGCAGGCGCGGCCGCGGAATGCGGTGGAGAAGTCGCGGAGGAAGGCGCCCCGAGTGCGGACCACGCCCTCGATGTAGCCGTTGAAGATGCCTACCGACACGGCCGAAGCCGATATCTCGTCGCCCGGGCGGCCGCAGTCCATGGCGTCGTAGTAGTTGTTCTGGAGGATCGGCGTCGCCGGGTCCTTCGCCGCGTTCAGGCGGCTGTACACTACCTCCATCTGCTCGGGGTAGCGCAGGAGCATCTCCTGGAACGCCTCCAGGCACTCAGGGCGGCCGCCGCCGGTGCAGCCCATCTGCGTGCGCAGGGCCAGCAGGTCGTTCCCGCCGATGCTCAGCGTGATCGCCACCACATCGCGCCCTTCGCTGCGGAAGCGCTGCAGCAGTTCCACGGCGCGGTCCAGCTGCGGCGTCTGCCCGCCGGCGCCGCCGATGAACTCCACCAGCGTGTCGTTCCCCGCCAGGCTCACCCAGACGACCGGCCGCTTCAGCCGCTGCGAGAGGTAGTCCGCGAACAGGGGGTGAGAGGAGAGCTCCGGGTCCGCGCAACAGCCGTACTGGAGCGAATCGCCCAGCGAGAGGTAGACGGCCGTGTCCGGCGGCAGCTCCGGCAGCGGCGTGTTGCCGTCGAAGGAGCCGAGGCCGGTGGGCAGCGGCCGCCGGGGTCGCGGCTCCGGGGTGGAGAAGGGGAAGTCTCGCAGCGTGGCGGACGGCGCCGGCGTCGCCCGCGGGCTGCGGTCGCTCCCGTCGCCGCAGGCCAGCGAGAGCATCACGAGCAGCAGAGGGACTGCGTATCGCACAAACCTGTCAGGCAGTATACGTCATGGTGCGCCAGTGCCCGCAGTGGTGGCGACATCCATGCTGCCGCGGCCTGAGGGAATTACACCAATCACCGCACTAGCAGCAGCCTGTCCCCCGCGGGGGACCACGACAGGTCCCACGCCTGGAGGAACATCCGGGCCTGCGCGCTGCCGTCGGCCGGGGCGGCAAAGAACCAGGCCTCCTCCCCTTCGATGCGGTGAAAGACCACAGACGCGCCGTCGGGGCTCCACTTCACCGGCCACGAGCCCTGGCCAACGACCACGGCTGCCGCTGCCCCAGAGACGTCGATAACAGTTACGTCAGACGGATTGCAGTCCGAACCCCATGTCCTTCCGGGCTCCGGGCATGGAGGGCCCGAAGTCGGAACAAGAAGCGCGATCCGTGTCCCGTCGGGCGACCACGCCGCTTCTTCCACTCCGTTCAACGGCGCCAAGCCCGGGTGGGAGTAGACAAGCCGCGGTTCATCCGCGTTCACGTCCAGCACGTAGAAGTCGGTCTTGTCCCTGCTTGTCGTAGCACTGTCTTCGTAGAGGACCCGCTCGCCATCCCGCGACCAGATGACGAGCCTGAACGCAGGCAGGGGGCGCTGCACGCCGGTGTCCAGTTCCAGCAGGTGGACCCGGAGCGAGCCACTTTCGGGGAAAGCGATCACGTCTTCGGTCGGCGACCAGGAGGTTATCGACCCGGAGAAGATCGGCAGGGGCGGCTCCGAGCCGTCCGCGCGCACGACGTAGCCGTAACCGAGATCCTCAAAGGCGACGAAGCAGCCGTCAGGCGACCAGGCCAGCGGCCCCGCAAGATCAGTATCCGACCAAGTCGCCCTGGCTACGGTCCGGCTACTGGTCGTTTCCACGTCAGAGACCGCAATATCGAACATGCCGCCCAGACCGCCTCGGATATTAGTGGTGAAGGCAATCCTCGTGCCATCCGGAGACCACACCGGCGACTGCCCGCTGCCGATCAGCTTTGGCGCGGAGCCGTCCGCCAGGGCCGCGAGGATACTGGGCATGCTGAGGGAAATTGGTGGATATGGAGTGCTGCCGAGGTCCGGCCGAGCCCCGGCGATGGGAGACGGGAGGAACGAGTGGGGTTCGAAGTTGCAGACGTCGGCTGGGCTCTCGGCAGCGCGCGTAGGAGCGCGGGAAACCGGACCAGCGGGGCTGCCGGGCGGGCCGCCGCCACAAGCGCTCACCAGGCCTACCACGGCCAGCGCAAGCAACACGATGAGCGTCTTCATCTGGCACATTCATGACGTAGGACGATGCCGAAAGGTTCCGCTCACCCCCGCGCCAGCAGCGTGCGGCGCCGCAGGATGGTTCAGGATGTCCGGAGCGCCTAAGGCTCGAGGACAGGGCCCCAGGCCGGAGTCCTGTCCTGGCCGGGGTAGTCCGTGATCTTCCGGGCACCGGTTCCGTCGGCACGCATGACGTAAATGTCCTCGTCCCGCCAAAAAGCTATCCACGAGCCGTCCGGCGACCAGGTGGGGTTGGAGGCGTTGTCGGTAACGCGGCGAAGGCCGGAACCATCCTGATCGATCAGGCAGATGCCGACAGTGTCTGGTTCCGGTTCGATAAACGGCTGGTAGATCAGCGCCTTCTCAGCGCATTCCATGGCGATGCGGTCTCCGTCTGGCGACCATGAAGGCGCTGCGGTGTACGCCATCGTTTCGGTCAGCCGACGGCGGTCACCGCCGTCGATGTTGGCTACCCATACCTCCCCGGCTTGGACATGCCAGCCGGTGCCACCGACTGTGAAGGCCGCTTTCTCGCCGTCTGGCGAGGTACCGCCGGGCAAACCCGTCCCCCATGGCCTCTCATTCGACCCGTCGAGGTCAATCAAGAACGCCTCCAGACCCTTGGCGAATGCCAAGCTCTTGCCATCCGGCAAGAATCGGGGGGCACGTTCAGTGTCAGGAGTATCCGTCACCTGGCGGAGATTGGATCCATCCGCGTTCATGATGTAGATGTTGGTATTCTCGTTGCGACCGGCAGTGGAAATGAAGACGATCTGCCCTCCGTCGGGTGACCACGAAGGGTCGAAGTTCAGCGGCGGTATGTGGGTGACCTGATGGGGGTTGGAGCCATCGGCGTTCATTACCCAGATCTCGTGGTTCCCGCTACGGCCGGAAACAAAGGCGATCCTCCCCTGTGGCCCTTGCGGGCCGCCGCCACAAGCGCTCACCAGGGCTACCACGGCCAGCGCAAGCAACACGATGAGCGTCTTCATCTGGCACATTCATGACGTAGGACGATGCCGAAAGGTTCCGCTACCTCTACCCTCGCGCCAGCAGCGCGCGGCGCAGCAGGAACAGCGCCGTCGTCACGGCGCGGCGCTTGGTGGCGGCGCGACCCTGGTAGAATGCGTACGAGAGCGGTTGCGCCTCGCGGCCGTCGTGCACGGCGATGTGCATCGTCCCCGGCGGCTTCCCCTCCACCTCTTCCCCCCCGGCCACGCCCGTGATGCCGATGCCGTAGTCCGCGCCCATCCTTCCGGGGAAGGACTCGCGGGCGGCGCGGGCCATGTCGCAGGCGACTTCGCTGCTGATCGCCCCGTAGCGCTCGATCAGCTCCGCGCTCACCCCGAGCCCCATCTTCATCTGCGCCGTGTAGGCCACGTAGCCGCCCTTGAAGTAGGCGCTGCTGCCGTCCACGTCCGTGATCGTGGAGGCGAGCAGGCCGCCGGTGCACGACTCCATCGTCGCCAGCGTCAGCCCGCGCTCGTTCAGCATCGCGCCGATGATCCCCTCCAGCGAGTCGCCGTCCGCGCCCCAGACGATGGCGCCCAGGATGCGGCGGGCCTCATCCTCAACGGGGGCGATGAGATCGCGGGCGGCCTCGGCTGTGGGGGCCTTGGCGGCGATGCGGGCGTAGACGCCATCGGGCTTGGCGTAGACGCCGATGGTCGGGTTCGCGCTCTTCAGCAGCGGCGCCAGCATCTCGTCGATGTGGCTCTCGCCGGCGCCGATGGTCTTCAGCACGCGGGTGATGAGGACGCCGCCGCCGGCCAGCGAGGCCAGCCGCTGCTCCACCTCCTTCTCCCACATGCGCTGCATCTCGCTGGGCGGGCCGGGCATGGCGATGATGTACTGAAAGCCTGTGCTGAGCGAAGCCGAAGTACCCTTCTCGACCCACCAGCCGGGCGCGGTGCCGCGCGGGTTGGGGATGGCCGTAGCCGAGGGGATGAGCTGCGCCTGCTTCACGTTCCGCTCCGGGAAGCCCACGCCGCGCGAGGTGAAGAAGGCCCGCAGCGCGCGCTCGGCGTCGGCGTCCACGAACAGCTCCTCGCCCAGAGCAGACGCTATCGCCTCGCGGGTGAGGTCGTCCTCCGTGGGGCCCAGGCCGCCGGTCATGATGATGACGTCCGAGCGCGCAAGCCCGCGCTCGATGGTGTCCACGAGGCGCTCCAGGTTGTCGCCGGCGGTGGACTGGAAGTAGAGGTCGAGGCCGATGGCGGGCAGCCGCGCGGCGATGTACTGGGCGTTGGTGTCCAGGATCTCGCCCAGCAGGAGTTCGGTGCCGACGGAGATGATCTCGGCGCGCATGGGGATAGCGTAGGGGAACGGCTGGCAATCAGGCAATCAGGCGATCAAGCAATCAGGCAATCAGGCAATCAGGCAATCAGGCAATCAGGCAATCAAGCTAACAGCCAACAGCCAACAGCCAACAGCCGATAGCGCCCGGCGAAAATACCTCGAAATAAGCACGCCGCCGCGCCACCAGGCCGTTTACAGCCCGCTTAGCGGGTGCTAGACTGCGGCCACCTGGGAGGGGGTACGCCCGATGTTTCGCCCACGGCTTCTGCTCTTGGCGCTGGTGGCGCTGCCGCTGCTGGCCGGTGCACTGTTCCTTCTGCCCAGCGGCCGCAGCAACGCCAGCATGTCCGTCGCCTGGGCCGACCTCGACTGTAGCGGCGCCGTCAACATCGGCGACGCGCAGAAGCTCGCCCGCAGCCTGATCGGCCTGTCAGTGAGCCAAGCGCAGGGTTGCCCTCAGCCGGGCGAGAGCGTGAACGTCGCCGGCGATGTGCGCTACTGGGGCGACATCGACTGCAGCGATGCCCGCACCATCGGCGACGCGCAGAAGCTGGCGCGGAGCCTGATAGGTCTCACGATATCGGCAGCGCCTGGCTGCCCGGATCCACAGGAGGAGGTGGCACTCGGCGGAGGGACACGTACGCCAACCGCGGCAGCGGCCACATCGACTCCCGTCCACAGTCCGACTCGCACGCCGACGCCGACGGCAACGCGCACGGCGACGCCAGATGCCGGACCAGGGTATTCCGTCGCCCTCGAAAGCTGCATCGATGGCTCGTTCGAGGGCTGGTCTGGGGACACTCTCTTCGAACTCTGCAATGGCCAGCTGTGGATCCAGTCGTCGTACGACTACACGTACGACTACGCTTACCGGCCTGCCGTGGTGATCGTGTATGTGTATGCCACAGGTACCTACTGGATGTACGTGGAGGATATCGACGACCCAGTTGCGGTAACGCGGATCACCGAATTCACACGCACCTGCATTGACGGCGCGTTCCAGGGCTGGTCAGGCGACACCGTCTTCGAACTCTGCAATGGCCAGACGTGGCAGCAATCTTCTTACAACTACACATACCATTACGCCTACCGACCGGACGTCATCATCTACAGATGGGGTTTCGGGTACAGAATGAAAGTCGAGGGCGTTGACGAGACTATTGGGGTCAAGGAGATAACCAACTTTGTGGAGAACGTCTACGTCATAGATGAGAACTTCCCCGGCTATACCGTTATAGTCCAGCGTGGCAACGGAGAGCTGTGGAGCCTGGAGTACGGCGTCGGCTGCCTCGGTTTCTGGGAAGGGGACAGCGTGTCCGTTTACTCACCCTTCGGCCTCTTTGGCGGTGTCGGCTCTAAGATCATCGATGGGGATGACGACTGCAGCATCTGGTCAGCGCAGCGGATCTACGGCTGACGCTACGGCGTCTCCCTACTGCTGGCAACTCCGCCAACGGCAGAGGAGATCGCGTCGGCGTTCGCAGCGGCAGGCTCCTGGCCTGACGTGGATGCCGGCGCACTGAAGCGCGCCATCCACGAGCGTCGCAGGCGTTCTTACCACTAAGATAAGACACCAAGACACGAAGACACCCGGGTCGCAGGACTTTGAAAGAATCTTTGTGCCTTAGTGCCTTCGTGGTCTCTAACCTTCCTCTCGCCGCCCCACCCGGTAACTCCCGCTGCCGCCGGGCGTCTACCCTAGCAGGGACGGGATCGCTGCCGGACGGACCATCGCCGGGCGCCGAAGTGGTCATCGGCTGACGCTACGGCATCTCCCTACTGCTATACTGATCTCGCAATGGCCGCTTTCAAGGTTCGAATCGAAGTCGGCGATGCGGCCGGGCAGAGGTTCGAGCCGCTGGAGGCGCTCGTCGATACCGGCGCCACCAACACCGTTGTCCCGCGGGACCTCCTGCAGACGCTCGGCGTTCAGCCCTACCGCTCGTCAACTTTCTGGCTGGCGGACGGCAGGCAGCTCCAGCTCGACATCGGCCGCACCTGGGTGACAGTGGACGGCCAGCGGGAGTTCACGCAGGTCGTCTTCGGCCCCGTGGGCTGCGAGCCGGTCCTGGGCGCCGTCACGCTGGAAGAGATGGGCCTGGCCGTGGACTCAGTCGCTCGGCGGCTCGTGCCCGTCCACCGCTACCTCATGTAGTGGCCCTAGCACCTTCGTGGTCCCCAGGCGGGCGTTCTTACCACGAAGACACGAAGACACCAAGGTTGCAGGACCTCAGAAAGTCTTTGTGCCTTAGTGCCTTCGTGGTCCCCAGGCGGGCGTTCTTACCACGAAGACACGAAGACACCAAGGTTGCAGGACCTCAGAAAGTCTTTGTGCCTTAGTGCCTTCGTGGTCCCCA
>JAUSFE010000009.1 GCA_030649945.1 Dehalococcoidia bacterium
GCTACATTGCGGCGGTGCTGTCGGGCACGCAGGCCTTCACCGGGCTAAACACTTTCCAGGGCCAGGTTGCCGTTTCGAGCGATCTGTACGTGACTAACGGCAGGCTGGGGATAGGGACCGCGTCGCCGGGCGCGGCGCTGGATGTGGCGGGCGCGGTGCAGTTCGGCGCGGGTGCCGCAAAGAGCACCTTCACCGCGGCCGGGTCTTTGAATATCGCTTCCGGCTCAGGCATCACGCTTGCCGGGGGCGGCCTTGTTACGGGGCTGGCCGGCCCGGCGGGGCCTTTGGACGCGGTCAACAAAGCGTATATTGACGGTCTAACCGGCGGGGGCGCCATCGCGGCGGTGCTGTCGGGCACGCAGGCCTTCACCGGGCAGAACTCATTCGGGGGGCAGGTTGCCGTTTCGAGCGACCTGTACGTGACGAACGGCAGGCTGGGTATAGGGACCGCGTCGCCGGGCGCGGCGCTGGACGTGGAGGGCGCGGCGCAGTTCGGCGCGGGTGCCGCAAAGAGCACCTTCACCGCGGCCGGTTCCCTGGCAATGGCTTTTGGCTCAAGCATCGCCTTTGCCGGGGCTGGCATCGTTACGGGGCTGGCGGATCCGTCGCTGCCCGCTGACGCGGCCAATAAAGCTTATGTTGACAGCTTAACCGGCGGGGGGCTGCCTTTGGCGGTGTTGTCAGCCACGCAGACTTTCACCGGCAGGAGCTCTTTGCAGGGCCGGGTTACCGTTTCAAGCTCCCTGTTCGTGACCAACGGCAGCCTGGGCATAGGCATAGGGACCGCGGGGCCGGGCGCGAAACTTGAGGTGAGGGGCGGGAGCGTGACGATCAGGGGCAGCGATAGTTATCCGGCTATAGCGGGGTTTGCCGATGCGGGCGGGAATTACAGGGTAGTGATCACGACAGCGGGCAGGGTCGGCATCGGGACGGCGGAGCCGGAAGCCGCGCTTCATCTGTCAGGGCCGGGTAATCTGCCGGTTCTGGTCGAAGGGCAGCACTTCCGCCTGCGGCATGCCAACGGCACGGCCGCGGCCCCCCTGCCGCTTTTGAGCGGGGATAGTATCGGCGGCTATGGATTTTCCGGATACGGCGCCACAGGTTTCCGGACCGCCGCCACCGCGGCCATCCGCGCGGTGGCGGCGGAGAACTTTACCGACGCGGCGCAGGGCGCCTGGCTTGATTTCGACACGACGCCCATAGGTTCGACTATCGCGGTCACGCGCATGCGGATAGAAGCTAACGGCAATACAGGCATCGGGACCACGGCGCCGGACCATAAGCTTCAGGTGGACGGAACCGCCGATTCCACGGTCAGGATAAACTCGGCCGACATGGGGAGCGCGTATCTGCGGCTCACGGAGGCGGCGGCGACTGATAACGGCGGGATGTTCAAGTACGACGGCCTTAACAACCGGTTTGAAATCGGGACGCTGGAGGCCGGCGTGGAGATCCCGGCGGTATATATCCCCAGGAATTCCGGCAATGTGGGCATCGGTACGGAGGTGCCGACGCAAAAGCTGGACGTCAACGGCCTGGTGCGGGTCGGGCGCTACAGCGCGGCCGGCCTGCCGGCCTGCAACGGGGACGCGCTTGGTTCCCTGGGCTTCAATACCGCGCAGAACAAGCCGTATGTCTGCACGGCAGCCGGGGGGGGGACCTGGAAACCGGTGGCCAGCGATTCCGACAACGACGGGATCGCGGACTGGGCTGACCAGGATGACGGCAACACCAATGTTAAAACCGCCGCCCTGCTCCCCGGGAACATAAAATACGGCGTTACTGTTTTCGGCGTCACCGGCACGCTGGGCGCCGCCTCCTGCAAGGCTATTTTCAACGCGGGCCTTTCCTCCGGCGACGGGGTCTACCTGAT
>JAUSFE010000017.1 GCA_030649945.1 Dehalococcoidia bacterium
TTCAGCTTGACGGCCGGGTACTTGCGGCCGATGGCGATGTGCTGGTCCATCAACCGCTGGCGCTCTTCCTGAGGGAGCTGGTACCACTCCCGTGTCTTGACGAACGGATACACAAAGAAGTACCTGGAGTCGGCCGGGTGCAGGTGAACGCGCTCCCCCGCTTCTTCGGGGCTGACGTAGACCGAGCGGCGGGTCATGGCCAGGTACGAGTGCGGCATGGTGAGGTACGGGCCCATCGAGGTGCTCAGCAGCGCCGTCGCCAGCTGCTGGATATCTTCCAGCCGCTCGCCGATCTGCCAGAGCAGGAAATCGGCGTCGCCCCGCAGGCCGGCGACCGAGTAGCTGCGCACCTGCAGCCGGCCGGCGAAGGCATCTACGGCGGCGCAGAGCTCCTGCTTGCCGCGCTCGCGCTCCTCAGCCGGCAGCCCGCGCCACGCCGGGTCCGCGCGGAAGAACGAGAACTTGACCACCTGCCGGCGGCCCGTGGAGCGGTCAGCCATCAGCCTTCAGCCATCAGCTTGCGGATGAAAGCGGCGAGCACGCGCTTGACCTCGGTGACGTTATCATTCAAACGGTCGTATTGATCGCCGGCAACGTACGGCCAGCCGTTGATAGCTCCACACCAAAGTTCCGCGCGTACAGCTCCTGCACACGGGCGAACTCCGCCGCCGTCAGCTCCGGCGTGTCCGGCGCCGCCGCGAACTCTTCCAGCTGTTCCGCGTCGTAGATATTCGGCAGCACCGAGGCCACGCTCGGAGATGAGAGGACGAACTGGATCGCCGCCTGGCCTACCGTGCGGCCTGTGCCCTCCGTCAGGAACCCCACCTGCGCCAGCTTCTGCAGCCCCTCCGTCAGCCACTCTCGCGTCCGGTGACTGCGGTGGTCCGTGGGCGGGAACACCGTGTCCGCCGTGTACCTGCCCTCCAGCAGTCCCGAGGAGTGCGGCACGCGCACCAGCACACCCACGTTTTCCCGCTCCGCGGCGTCGATGAAGCGCCCGCCGGGGTCCTGCTCGAACATGTTGTAGATCACCTGCAGCGTGGCGATGTCCCGGCTGCGCATCACGGCCAGGCCTTCCGGCTCCCAGCCGTTGGCCGGCCCCAGCGCCGCGCCGTAGTGGCGGATCTTGCCCTCGCGCTTCAGGTCCTCCAGCGTGGCGAACAGCTCCTGGCTCCGGATGTGCGGCATCTTGATGTTGTGGGCCTGGTAGATGTCTATGTAGTCCGTCCCCAGGCGCCGCAGGCTCTGCTCCAGCGCGAACCGCACGTACGCCGGCGAGAAGTCCTGCGGCAGCTCCCGCTGGCCCTCGCGCGGCGGGTTGTTGTAGAAGTCGTAACCGAACTTGCTGGCGATGACGAAGCGATCGCGCGGGACGTCCCGCAGCGCCGCCGCCAGCATCGTCTCGCCTTTGCCCTGGCCGTAGGTGTCCGCGGTATCGAACAGCGTGATCCCCAGGTCATAGGCCCGCCGCAGCAGCCCGGTCCCGAACGCCTCATCGCTGATCCCCCACCACGTGGTGCTCACCGTCCACACGCCAAACCCGACGGCGGATACCTTCAGCTCAGTGCTGCCGACAGTGCGATACTTCATCCCTTCTCCCTCTGGCTGGCGACCCCGGGGCGATCCGGCAAAGGCAACCGGCCGCAACAATTATATCTCGCCATCGCTCGCTATCCGCAAGCAAGAATTCGTGAGGTTTCGGCGGCAGGCGTGCGGACGCTGGAATACCACTAAGACACAAAGACACGAAGAGCATACGGATCAGGCAACCTCCTGCATTCAATCTTTGTGTCTTCGTGTCTTCGTGGTTCTAGAGGTCCCGGCCCTCCGCCGCTACAGCCGCGCGAACAGGACCGCCGCTACCACCACGCCGTAGACCACGACCGCCCGGCGCAGCCACGCGGCGCCCAGCGCCCGGGCGGCGTACACCCCCAGGTAGCCGCCGGCCAGCGCGCCCACAGCCATCAGGAGAGCCGGGCGCCACTCCACCGGCCCAAACGCCGCGAAGGAGGCCACGGCCACCGCGTTGATCATCAGCGAAAGCATCCCCTTCAGCGCGTTCGAGTGCTGCACATCGTCCGGCAGGAGGATGCTCAGGAACGCCAGCAGGATGATGCCCAGGCCCGCCCCGAAGTAGGCTCCGTAGATCGCGCCCAGGAACGTCACCGCCAGCAGCAGGACCGGCACGTGGCCCTCCCCGCGCGAACGCAGGTGGTGCGTCGCGGCGAAGGCTGCCAGCCGCTCCTGGAACAGCATCAGCCCGGCGGCGAACAGGATGAGGAAGGGGACGACGACTTCGAAGGCGTCCTCGGAAGTCGCTAGCAGCACGGCCGACCCGGCCAGCGCTCCGAGCACGGCCGGCAGGAGCAGCAAGAGCACGCGCCGCCGCTGCCGGCTCAGCTCGGAGCGATAGTTGAGCGACCCGCCCAGGTAGCCGGGCCACAGCGCCACGGTGTTCGTCACGTTCGCTGTCTTCGCCGCATACCCCGCGGCCACCAGGGCCGGGAAGCTGATCAGCGAACCGCCGCCCGCGACCGCGTTGATGGCCCCCGCCGCAAACGCCGCCGCGAACAGCCCCACGGCCTCCAACGCGTCCATCAGCGCCGCCGGCCGGGCGCACAGGGACGGCAATGTCCGGCCGTGGTCACGCTCACACCAGGTACCCCACTCCGGAGGCCAGGAACCAGCCGCCCAGCCCCAGCAGGAACAGCCCGCACGCGCTCAACACCAGCTGATACGCCCGGCGGCTCATCAGCCGCCGCCCGCTGGCCAGGACAAAAGCGATCAGGCTCAGCCACCCCAGGTCCGCGATGATGTGCCCCGTGTAAAACGACGCTACGCCGGCCGCGCCCTCGTCCAGCGCCTTCACGATGTACGCCGTCCCGATCGTGGCCCACCACGCCACCCAGAAGGGGTTGGTCAGGCTGACGGCCATTGCCGCCAGGGCCAGCGGACCCGCCACCGGGGGCGCGAGCGCGGCGGCGGAGAAGCGCCCCGCGGCCGCGCTCGCCTCGGGCCCGTCTCGCTCAATGTGCAGCTCCTGCGCCCGCGCCGTGATCACCGTGCGCAGGCCCATGAACAGCAGGAAGCCGCCGCCCAGCAGGGCGACGGCGGCGGTCACCGCGTCGCTGTCCAGGAGTTGGTTCAGGCCCAGCGCCAGCCCGATCACCAGCGCCAGCTCGATGACGCCGTGGCCCCCGGCCAGCACCGGCCCCGCCCAGAAACCCCGGCGCACGCCCTCGCGCACGGCCAGGGTCGTCAGCGGCCCCGGACTGAGGGCGCCCGTCAGACTCACGAGGAAGGACGTCCCGAAGATGGCCGCCAGGTCGCCGATAGACATTTGTCCCGAGTGTGCCACCCGCCCGATCGGAGCGTCAAACGCGGCGCGGGCGCCGGCGCCCGGCTCCTGTATACTTGCCCCTGAGGGAATCCGCAGCCTAAATGAGCACTCCGGATGCCGCGCCGATACTCGTCGTCGATGACGTCACCAAGGCCTTCGGCGGCGTCCGCGCCGTCAACGGCTGCTCGCTGACTGTGTCCGGCGGCAGCATCACAGGCCTCATCGGCCCCAACGGCGCCGGCAAGACCACCCTCTTCAACCTCATCACGGGCTTCCTCAAGCCCACCTCCGGCCGCATCTCCTTCCGTGGCACCCGCATAGACGGCCTGCCACCCCACGCGATCTTCCAGAAGGGCATCGTGCGCACTTTCCAGATCCCCCGCGAGCTGAAGAGCATGACCCTCCTTGAGAACCTCATGCTCGTCCCGCCCGCCCAGAGCGGCGAGCGCATCTGGAACCCCTGGTTCTTCGCCTGGCGCGTCTCCCGCCAGGAGGAGGCCATCTTCGCCAAGGCCATGCAGGTGCTGGAGTTCGTGGACATGTTGCACCTGCGCGACGAGTACGCCGCCAACCTCTCCGGCGGCCAGAAGAAGCTGCTGGAGCTGGCCCGCACCCTCATGTGCAACCCGCAACTGATCCTCCTGGACGAGCCCGGCGCCGGCGTCAACCGCGTGCTCATGAAGAAACTTGTGACCGACATCGAGCGCCTCCGCCGCGAGCTCAACATCACGTTCTTCCTGATCGAGCACGACATGGACCTGATCACCCGCCTCTGTGATACCGTCATCGTCATGAGCGAAGGCGCGAAGCTGGCGGAAGGCAGTGCGGAGGAAGTGAAGGCCGACGCGCGCGTGCTAGAGGCGTACCTGGGAGGACAGTACCGCTGAACGTCCTCGTCGTCGCCCACGTGAGCGAGCCCCGTAGTGTGAGGAGACACCGTGCCTGAGAACGTGGTGCTGGAGGCCCGGGACGTCGTCACCGGCTACGGCGAGGTGGAGATCCTGCACGGCGTCTCGGTCACCGTGCACGAGGGCGAGATGGTGGCCGTCATCGGCCCGAACGGCGCCGGCAAGTCCACGTTGCTGAAAGCGGTGTTCGGCCTGCTCCCCCTGCGCTCCGGACGCGTGTTCCTGAAGGGCGAAGACGTCACCAACCAGCGGACCGACGAGGTGGTGAGGAAAGGCCTGTCCTACGTGCCCCAGGTGGACAACGTCTTCCCCAGCCTGACCATCCTCGAGAACCTGGAGATGGGTGCCTTCGTGCGCCGCGACGGCCGCCGCGACCGCCTGGACCAGGTGTTCTCGCTCTTTCCCGACCTCGTGACGCGCAAGGGCGAGGTGGCGGGCCGGCTCTCCGGCGGCCAGCGCCAGATGCTGGCTCTGGCGCGCGCCCTCATGCTTGACCCGCAGGTCCTCTTGCTGGACGAGCCCTCGGCCAGCCTCTCGCCGAAGATGGTAGGCCTCATCTTCGACCGCATCCGCGTCATCAACCAGGGCGGCACCGCCATCCTCCTCGTCGAGCAAAACGCCCGCGAAGCCCTCAGCATCTGCCACCGCGGTTACGTGCTGGCCATGGGCGCCAACCGGCTGGACGGCGAGGCGAAGGGGCTGCTGGAGAACGCAGAAGTCGGCAGGCTGTACCTTGGCGCCTAGCATGGACGCGACTTGGCGACGATAGAAGCCGGCCGGGAACGCTTCCGCGCGGCGCTGCGCGACTACCAGCGGGCGGCGGGCGGGTTCCTCACCGGCGCCGGCCTCTGGCTGCTGATCGGCCTCTTCTTCGTCTGGGCGTTCTTCCAGCACCGCGACGCGCTCGTCACGGGCCTCGTTACGGGCAGCGTCTTCGCGCTCGGCGCCATCGGCATCACGCTGATCTACGGCATCCTCAAGTTCGGCCATTTCGCGCACGGCGACTCAATGATGCTTTCGGCGTACCTGGCGTTTTTCCTCGTCAGCGGCGTCATCGTCGGCGAGCGCCAGGACACTCAGGCGCTGCCGGTCAACCTCGGCGACCTTCCCGGCGCGGGGGAGCGCATCTGGGAGTTCTCCTTCGGCTACGGGCTGCTGCTGGCGATGGCCGCCGCTGCCGTGATCATGGCCGGCGTCTTCATCGCGCTGGACAGGGCCGTCTACCGTCCCCTGCGCCGCCGCCGCAGCGGCATCGTCATCTTCTCCATCGCCTCGCTCGGCCTGGCGCTCGTCATCCGCAGCCTGATGCTCATCTTCTGGGGCGCCGACCCCCGCTCTTACACCCGCGGCTTCCGCTCGAGCTTCGACCTGCTGGGCACGCGTGTGCTCTACGACCAGTTGTTCATCTTCTGCATGGCGATGCTGCTGATGGCAGCCGTGTACCTGCTGCTCTACCGCACGAAGCTGGGCAAGGCGATGCGGGCAATGGCGGACAACCCGGACCTGGCGCGCATCAGCGGCATCAACACAGAGCAGATCGTGCTCTGGACGTGGGGCGTGGCCGGCGCGCTGGTGGCCGTGGCCGGCGTCATGCTGGCGTTGCAGGCGCAGCTGAAGCCGGAGATCGGATTCATCGTGCTGTTGCCGCTGTTCGCCGCCGCGATCGTGGGCGGCATCGGCAGTCCGCACGGGGCGCTGCTGGGCGGGCTGATCGTCGGCGCCGTCCAGGAAGTTGCCGTATCAACGGACTTCCCGCTGCTCGGCGAGGTCAGCCCCGGCTACAAGTTCTCGATCGCTTTCATCGTCCTCATCGTCATCCTGCTCGTCCGCCCGCGGGGTCTGTTCGGAGCGAAGCAGTGAGGCTGCCGGCCCCCAGGCGGATCACGGTGGCGCAGGTACTGCCCGGTCTGGCCGCGGCCGCCGTCACCGCCGTCATCCTGGGCATCTCCTTCGAGCGCTCGGGTGACGTCGGCGCCGTGGTCAGCTTCTACACGTCGTTCCTGACCGTGGCGGCGCTGCTGGCGATCATATCGCTGGGGTTGAACATCCAGTGGGGCTACACGGGCGTCTTCAACTTCGGCGTGGCCGCCTTCTTCCTCGTTGGCGCCTACACGGCGGCGATCGTGACGAAGGCGCCCGCCACGGCCGGCTTCGAGAACTACGTGGGCGGCTTCGGCGAAGACCTGAACGTCGTCCCGGCCCTGGCGACCGACCAGTGGTTCCCGTTCCTCGTCGCGCTCCTGGCCTCCGCCACCATCTGCGGCGTGCTCGCCTTTGTTCTCTCGATACCGACGCTGCGCCTGCGGGAGGATTACCTGGCGATCGCGATGATCGGTGTGGCGGAGCTGTTGCGGCGCATCACGATCGAGGAGCACGGACTGGTCAACGGCACGCGCGCACTGGGCGGCATCCCGCAGCCCCTGAGCGGCCTGACCAGCAACGCGGACTACAAGTACATCATGCTGGCGCTGGCGCTGGCGGCTCTGCTCCTCGTGTTCGTCGCGCTGGAACGCGGCGTGCGCTCCCCGTGGGGACGCGTCCTGCGGGCGCTACGCGAGGATGAGCTGACAACAGCGGCCAGCGGCAAGAACGTCTACGCCTTCAAGACTCAGGGGTTCGTCCTGGGCGCCGTGATCATGGGCATCGGCGGCGCCATGTTCGCCTTCCAGAGCCGCGCCATCTCGCCGAACACGTTCACCCACTTCTTCGCCACGTTCCTCATCTGGACGATGCTCATCGTCGGCGGGAGCGGCAACAACAGGGGCGCCGTGCTGGGCGCTTACGTGGTCTGGGGGTTCTGGCAGGCCACTCAACTGATCCAGACCTACGATTTGCCAAGCGTGATCGCCCTCCGCATCTCCTTCATCCGCGACCTCACCCTCGGCGCGCTCATCGTGATCGTCCTGTTGCTGATGCCCCGCGGCCTGCTGCCGGAGGAGCGCCGCGTGTCCATCTGGGCCGAGCGCCAGGTGCGCCGCCTGCGCCGCCCGCCGCGTGACGGGCCGGACGCGCCCGCAGCGCCGGCCGCCGCAGACGAAGCCGCTTGACCATCGCAGCCATGTGGCGACGGCCCGACGGATAATATCGACTCGCAGTGGACCGCGGCCGTACGCTGCGGCCCCGCCACGCCTGGAGACGCCTCGCCGGGACGTCTCTACATGGTGATTCGGTACAAAGAAAAGGGCCGCGGGCCATTGCACCCGCGGCCCTTCTGCCGGCTATCTGCTACTTGCCGACGCAGCGCCTGATTTCCGAGATGTACGTCGTCTGCTGCTGTTCGATTGGCACCTGCGCCGGTACGCTGCCGCCGAGCGCCTCGAAGTTCTTGACGAACCCCTCGGAGAGGCCCTGGCCGTAGTCCGAGTTCACGTACAGCGTGCACACGGTCTTCAGCCCGAGCTCATCAGCGAAGGCGGCCAGCACCTGCGCCTGCGCGACGTCCGAGATCGGTGTGCGGAAGAGCAGGTCGTCGTCCCTGGCCGTGGTTAGCGTGGGCGCTGTGGAAGCGGGCGAAATCTGAAGGACGCCCGCCGGGGAAGTCACGTTCTCCGCGATCGGCAGGCTGACGCCGCTGGCGAGCGCGCCGATGATCGCGTGCACGCCCTGGACGTCCACGAGCTGGCGCGCCGCTGCCTGGCCCTGGTCCGGGTTCGTTGCGTCGTCGGCCGTGGCCAGCGTCACGTCTTGCCCGAACACGCCGCCAGCCTTATTGATCTCGCCTATAGCCATGACGATCGAGTCGTTGATCGGCGGGCCGAAGGTCGAAAGGTCGCCCGTCGTGGACATGATCACGCCAATTTTCAGGGGCGAGGTCGGGGCCGTGGCTGCCCGCTTCTGGGAGCCGGCCGGGACGTCCGTGCCGGTGTCCTTCGCCAGGTCTGCGGTGCGTGCCTCCTGCGAGGTGATCTTGCCCTTTACGATCTGCCAGATTTCGACGAGGCCCGATGCCAGGTCGCCGTTGGCGTCCAGGTCAACCGGGCCGGAGGCGCCGACGTAGTCGATGTCCGTGCCGGCCGCGAGCAGGCTCACGGCGCGGGTGAACTCATCGGCGCCAAAACCTATCTTTTCGCCGGGCGGGTTGGCGACGAAGCGCAGGTTATCGCGAATGTCCGTGCCCTTGGTCGAGTTGGCGCTCACCGCCGCCAGCGCGATCAGGTAAGCGGTGTCGTAACCTTCGCGGACGTATGGCGCGTCCGGGTTGCCGCCGGCTGCTGTGAACACCGTGGCGAACTCCTTGTTGGCGGTGCCGGCCTGCGTGCCGTACATGCCCTCGAACGCCTCGACGCCTATCTCATCGAACATGCTCTGCGACTTCGTGCCGTCTACAAACAGGAAGTTATCGATCAAGTTCTGCTCGATCGCCTCCCTGAGGGCCACGCGGCCGCTCTCCGGGTAGAATATTGCGGCCAAGGCCTCAACTTCGCCGCCGCCGGCGGCCGTCGCCGTTGCCCCGGCCGTAGTCGCGGCCGGCGTCTTCTCCTCGTCGTCGTCGCCGCCGCAGGCGGCGAAGGCAAAGAGGCCCATTACAGCTACCACCAAGACTACCAACCATCCGTGGCGAGACAGCCACTGTGGCATGAGTGCGCCTCCTTTCGGTCAAAGAACTGACAGCTTCTGGACTTCGACGCTTAGAGTATCCGCGAGCGCATGCAACGTCAACCCAATTCCCGGCGTCAGATATATCGATAGCGCAGCGCGTGCGGCTCTGGCGCCAGCACCCCGGATAATCTACGCTGCTGCTGAACAAACTCGAACGGAGGCGTCGCCGTTGGACCGCATATCAGCGCTCAGGCTGGGCAGCAAGATCAGGTTCCAGGACCGCTGGCGCGGCACGCTGGCGGGCTTTGAGGTGGACGAGGAGTGGGCTGTCCTCAACATCCTCGTCCAGAGCGGCGCCCTCTTCTGGCGGGCCGCCGTCAAGCTCCCCTTCGCCATCGCCGGCGAGTGGTCCGATGAGCACGTGGCGCTGGACTGCAACAGCTTCAAGGCCTTCGCCAGAGATCTGCCTCCCGTGGCCGCGCCCGCCCGCCCGGTCTCCGGCCAAACGCCCATCGCCATGGCCGGCGCCAGGCTCGCCGGGCTCCTGGTCTCCCGGAACGACAGACGCGCCACGGAGGTGCTCATCCGCCACGGCGCCGCCGGCGCCATCTACCGCATCCGGACCGCCGAGGCCAAGTTCGAAGGCAAGACCCTGACGCCCGCGGTCCAGGTGGAGAAGATGCCCCTGTACCGCAGCGACGGCGAGCTCCAGGCTGCAGCCGCCGCAGCGCTGGC
The DNA here is from genome assembly GCA_030649945.1 of Dehalococcoidia bacterium. Classification (GTDB taxonomy): domain Bacteria; phylum Chloroflexota; class Dehalococcoidia; order SM23-28-2; family RBG-16-64-32; genus JAUSFE01. The sequence continues at coordinate 9,523 of JAUSFE010000017.1, forward strand.
CGCCGACCACATACTGGCCGGCGACGAGAAGCGCACGATTGTTGTCCAGGCGTCCGCAGGCGTGGTCACGGTGCGCGGCAACGTGCGCAACGCGCCCGCCCGGGAGCGCATCCAGCAGATAGCGGCGCGGATCCCGGGCATCATGGCCCTCCACAGCCAGGTCGTGGACGATGTCCACCTGGAGGCCGCCCTGGGTCTGGCGCTGGAGCGCGCCGGCCTCCAGCGTATCGCCTCCGTCTACGTGCGCTCCTCCCTTGGCGAAGTCGTCCTCTTCGGCCGCGCGCCGGCCCTCGCAGTGATCGAGGACGTCGTGCGGGAGGCCGGCCGGGCGCCCGGCGTGCGCGCGGTCACGAGCCGCATGGAGATAGCGCCCGCCGCCGCCCAGACGGGCGGGCGTCTGCCCGGCTCGCCGGAGGCCGCCCTCGCCTGACGTGGGCGCGCCACCCCAGGTACCGCCCACCGGCGCGGGCGACCGCGCCCTGCCCGGCCTGACCCACCCCTACACCGCGCCGTGCCAGGCCGCCATGTGCTCCTTCACGGCCTGGTGGTAGGCGCCCGGCTGGTAGTAGCGGTCGTAGAACTCCGTCTCCAGGTGATGCGCCTGGAACCAGATGTTCATCATCATCGGGTCCACCGTCGCCGGGAAGCGCCCGTACGTCCGCCAGATATAGTCGCAGAGCGCCTTCGCCGCTTCCAGGCACCAGGCCGGCGTCTTCTGCACCAGCCTGTCGAGCGACTGGCGATCCTTGTACGGCGCCGGGCCGCCCTCCTCCTTGTAGATGCCACCGGAGCCCCACTTGGCGTCGTAGATCGCCTGCACCGCCGCCCCCATGTCCGGGTAGTACGGCGGGCAGTAGGACTGGAACAGCCCGTCCAGGCCCACCGGCGACGGCTGCGGCTCCCCCGAAAGGGTCTTGATGGGGCCCGTCCGCTCCGGCACGTGGAAGCGGAAGCCCATGAGCTGCATGATGAGCGGGGGCACGGACGAGCTGAATATCCAGCCGCCCAGGCCCATGGCCTGCAGCGCCAGGTACATGTTCTGCAGCATGATCGCCTGCTCCGTGCCCGGAATGATCATCTGCATGCTGCTTTCCAGCGTGGAGAGGGCGTACGGGCGGCTGCGGTCCAGATAGCCTTTGTCCGCCCACTCCCGCAGCGGCTCCGCGTTGTTGTTCAGGTCGTCGTAGATGTAGTAGGAGTTCGGCTCGTCCATCACCAGCATGAGGACGTTGATGTACTCCCACGTCAGGTCGCTAACCGGCATGAATAGCGTGCTGCCCGGCTGGTTCACATTCCACCAGTTGAACGGCTGCGTGATCCCGGGCACCATGGGCACCCCCAGGCGGCCGTCGCCGATCTTCACCGTGTTGGCGCGGCACGCCTGCACTATTTTCTCGCGGTCGTCCAGGCCCGCGAACTCCTGCATGGCGGACGGCAGCTTGTCGCGCAGCTTCACCAGGTAGGTGCCGTCGTCGTTGGTGAAGAACAGCTCCGTGCCATGGGAGCCGCAGGCGCTGGCGTAGACCCGGCCCACGAACTGCAGCATGGTATTGCCGCACCAGTTGGCGCCGGCCTGGTCGTTAAACGGCAGGTCGGAGAGGTTGATGCCGCTGATGCCGGTGCCTGCCATCACCAGCATCGCCTCTTCGATCTCGTCCAGCGGCACCGGCTCCTGCGCCGACTTGAAGGGCGCCAGGTCGCCGGGCATCTCCGCCCCCAGCGGAAAGCGCCGTGCGCGCCGCTGGAAGATGGCGTCGAACAGCGGATAGTTCCAGGCCTTCTGCGCCGGCGCAATCGCGCTCACCGGCTCAGCGACCATAGTGCGCTTCAGTGTCATGGTGGCCCGCCTCCTTGTCTGCGATCGGCGATTCGGTGAGACCGATTATATACCCGCTGACCCGACCGCGCCCCTTGCGGCCTCCAGTGCCGCACCCATACGCCTCGCGCGCCGTCTCCCCTCTCCCGCGCACGGGAGAGTGGCCGGGGGTGAGGGCATCTCCATGCCCCCATGCTATGATGAACCCACATTGATCTTCGTCTACGGCGACCTGCTGGACGTCGACGCGTTCGCCACCCTCGTCTTCGTCGGCGCCGTCGTCACCGCCCTCATCGCCGGCATCTCCTTCCACGAGTTCTCCCACGCCTACGTGGCCGATCTGCTGGGCGATAGGCTGCCCCGCAGCCGCGGCCGGGTTACCCTGAACCCGCTGGCGCACCTGGACCCCGCCGGCACCATCCTCCTCTTCCTCGTCGGCTTCGGCTGGGGCAAGCCCGTGCCCGTCAACCCCAACGCCACCCGCAACCCCAAGGCCTCGCTCGCCACCGTCGCCGGCGCCGGACCCGTCTCCAACTTCCTGGTGGCGCTTGTCGCCGGCATCCCCCTCAAGCTGGACATGGTGCCCTGGATCTCGCCGTTCAACTTGAGGGCCTTCAGCGTCCTCGCCTTCCGCGGCTTCACCACGGAGGAGTACATTGGCCTCTACCTCAGCTCCATCGTGCTCTTCAGCGTCATCCTGGGAGTCTTCAACCTCATACCCATCGCGCCGCTGGACGGCTTTAAGGTGGCCGTCGGCCTCCTCCCGCGGGACCTCTCCATCGCCTTCGCCGGCATGGAGCGCTACGGCCCGCTCATCCTCATCGCCCTCATCGCGCTGCCCATCCTGACCGGCGGCCAGTTCGGCGTCCTCTTCGAGATTATGAACCCGGCCATCCAATTCCTGACCAGGCTGTTTGCCGGCCGCCAGGGGGCGGTCTTTGATTAGCCGCGCCCTCTACCGCGCGCGCCAGTTTGCGGGCGCACTCCGCCCGCGCCGCGAAGCCGCGGAACGCGCGCAGGCGGCCGGCGTGCTGGGAGAGGCCCTGATACCGCTCTTCGACTCCATGTCGCTGCGCGACCAGCGCCACTGTTTCGGCGTCTACCGCACCCTGGCCGCCCAGGGCTGCTGCGACAGCCACCTCCTCATGGCGGCGCTCCTGCACGACGCCGGCAAGGGCCGCCTGGCCGGCGCGGACATCCGCCTCTGGCACCGCGTGGCCTACGTCGTTCTGGGCGCCGGGGCGCCCGCCCTGCTGAACCGTCTTGCGGGCGGCCGCGGCGGCCCGTTTGCCGGGCCCCGGGCAGGCCTCGCTGCGCTCCACCACCACGGCCAGCGCGGCGCCGCGCTGGCGCACGGCCTGGGGGCGCCGCCCGCCGTGGTCGAACTGATCGCCCGGCACGAAGACGCCTCGCCCACGGACGAACGCCTGCGCCTGCTGCGTGCGGCCGACGACGCGTAGGGGCGCAGCAACGGGTGTGGGGCGGCCCGGGGAGGTTGCTGCGCCCAGGGGGGCGGCGCGTGGGGCGTGCCGCGCGGCAACGGGGCGTGGGGCAGGCGGCGGGCGTTGCTGCGCCCAGGGGGGCGGCGCGTGGGGCGTGCCGCGCCGCAACGGGGCGTGGCGCGGCTAGGGGCGTTGCTGCGCCCAGGGGCGGGGTCGGCGCGCGCTGACCGATCGCGTCGTATACTGATGATGACCCGATGACCACAACACCAGCAGCCACCAGACGCATCACAATCATCGGCACGGGCCTCATCGGCGGCTCCATCGGCCTCGCCCTCAAGGCCGCCGGCCTGCAGGGCGTGACCATCGTTGGCCACGACCGCGACCGCGCCAACGCCAACCAGGCCGAGCGCCTGGGCGCCATCGACCGCGCGGAGCACAACCTGCCGCGGGCCGTGGCCGGCGCCGGCATGGTGATCATCGCCACGCCCGTGCTCGCGGTGCGGGACGTGTTGGAACAGATCGCGCCGGACCTGGCGGCAGGCGCCATCGTCACCGATACGGCCAGCACCAAGGCCCACGTCATGCAATGGGCGCAAGAGCTCCTCCCGGAGGGCGTCAACTTCATCGGCGGCCACCCCATGGCGGGCAAGGAGACCATGGGCATCCAGCACGCGGAGGCCGGCCTCTTCCAGGGCAAGGCCTACTGCATCTGCCCTGCCGTCACGGCCGCAGAGCCGGCCGTCAAGAGCGTGCTGGGCCTGGTACGCCTCCTGGGCAGCGAGCCCCTGTTCATGGACGCCGAGGAGCACGACCAGTACGCCGCCGCGGTCAGCCACCTGCCGCTCATGGTCTCCGCGGGCCTCTTCACCCTGCTCCGCTCCAGTCCCGCCTGGGAGGACCTGGGCGCCATGGCCTCCTCCGGCTTCCACGACGTCACCCGCCTGGCCTCCGGCGACCCGGCCATGAGCCACGGCATCTGGCGCACCAACCGCGAGGCCGTCATCCACTGGCTGGAGCGCATGGCCGCGGAGCTGCTGCGCTTCCGCGACCTGCTCAAGGACGCCCAGGACGAGGCCCTCCTGGAGATATTCGCCAAAGCGCAGATCGAGCGCGATACCTTGCTGGCCCAGCCGCCGCGCCGGGCCCCGCCCCAGACGGCTGACCCGGAGGCCCGCCAGACCGTGATGAGCATGCTCATCGGCGGCATGATGGCGGAGCAGCTGCGCAAGGCCCAGAAGCTCCCCGAGCTCATCAGGGAAGCGAACCGTGAGCCTGCCGCCGGGGGCAAGCGCAAGCTCTCCCTGGCAGAGCGCATCGCCGAGGACGTGCGGCGGGACCTGGAGAAGATGGAGCAGAAGCGCTCCGGCAAGCAGGAGCCCGGCGGCCGGGAGAAGTAGGGCGCCATGCAACAGACCGTGCGCCGGGCGCACGCTCTGCGGGGAACCATCGTGCCGCCCGGCGATAAGTCCATCTCTCACCGCGCCGCCCTCTTCAACGCCATCGCGCGCGGGGAGGCGGTCGTGGAGAACTTCCAGCGGGGCGCGGACTGCCTGGCGACGCTCCGCTGCCTGCGCCGCCTCGGCGTCTCCTGGAGCCTGGATGAATCGTCCCTCCGCATCAAGGGCGCCGGCCGGGGCGGCCTCCGCGAGCCGGAAGCGGTGCTCGACTGCCGCAACTCGGGCACGACCATGCGCCTTCTCAGCGGCCTCCTCGCCGCGCAGCCGTTCTTCTCCGTCCTCACCGGCGATGCCTCCCTGCGCTCGCGGCCAATGGCCCGCGTCATAGACCCGTTGCTCAAGATGGGCGCGCGCATCCACGGCCGCGACGGCGATACAAAGGCGCCGCTGGCCATCCGCGGCGCCGGGCTCCGCGGCCTCCACTACCGGCTGCCCGTCGCCTCCGCCCAGGTGAAGTCCGCCCTTATCCTCGCCGGCCTCTACGCCGAGGGCGAGACCACGCTGGAGGAGCCAGCCCCCACACGCGACCACACTGAGCGCATGCTCCAGGCCATGGGCGCAAGCGTCACCTTCGGCGAGGGTCCGGCCGTTACCGTGCGTCCCCTCGCCGCCGAGCTGTCGCCCCTCTCCCTGCGCGTTCCCGGAGACATCTCCGCGGCCGCGCCGTGGCTGGTCCTCGGCGCCCTCCATCCGGACGCGGAGATACGCATAGCCGGTGTGTCGGTCAACCCCACGCGCACCGGCATCCTGGACGCGCTCGCCATGATGGGCGCGGACATCAGCATCGAGGAGCAGCGGCAGTGGGGCCCGGAGCCCGTCGCGGACCTCGTCGTGCGCTCGTCCCGCCTCCAGGGAATGGTCATCGGCGGCGACCTTGTCCCGCGCGCCATCGACGAGCTGCCGCTGCTGGCGCTGGCCGGCTGCCTGGCCCAGGGCGAGACGTTGATCAAGGACGCCTCGGAGCTGCGCCTCAAGGAATCGGACCGCATACGCACCACGGCCGCAGGCCTGCGGCGGCTGGGCGCCCGCGTGGACGAGACGCCGGACGGCATGCGCATCGCCGGCGGCCAGGCGCTGCGCGGCGCTACAGTCTCCTCCTACGGCGATCACCGGCTGGCGATGATGCTGGCCGTGGCGGGCGGTCTGGCAGACGGAGAGACGGTTGTTCACAAGTCCCAGAGTGTTGCGGTATCATATCCTTGGTTCTGGAGCGATTTGGAGGCGTTGCCTCCGCACTAAACACCCGCGCCCCGGCGGCAAGAGGATGCAGAAGGAGGACCCATGGCGCAAGACTCGAACACCCACACCACGGAGCTGATCCACGTCGGCTTCGGCAACTTCCTGGCCATGAACAAAGTTCTGGCCATTGTGACGCCCGGCTCGGCGCCCATCCAGCGCATGGTGCGCGAAGGGAAGAAAAAGGGCATCATCATCGACATCACCAGCGGGCGTCGCACCAAGGCTGCTGTCTTCACGGACGCCGGCAGAATCCTCCTGGTGGCGATCACCCCGGAGGCGCTGGCCGGGCGTGTGACCGCCGCCCGCTCAGGCCGGAGTCCGCAGGCCCAAGCAGAATAGCCGGTGGCCGCCGGCCCGCTCCTGGTCGTGCTCACTGGGCCTTCGGGGGCCGGCAAAGATTCGGTACGGGCGCGCCTGAAGTCGCTCGGCAGGCCGTACGCCTTCATCGTCACGACTACCACTCGGCCACGGCGCGCCGGCGAGCAAGGCGGCGAAGAGCTGACCTTCGTTTCCAGGGCGCAGTTCGAGCGTCTGCTGGAGCGAGGCGGGCTGCTGGAGCACGCTGTGGTATACGGCCAGCGCTACGGCGTGCCCCGGGCGCCCGTGCAGAAGGCCCTGGCCCGGGGCGAGGACGTGGTGCTGCGCACCGATGTCCAGGGGGCGCGTCACATCAAGTCCGTGGCGCCCGCCGCCATCACCATCTTCATCGCCCCGCCTTCCGAGGAGGAGCTGCGCCGCCGCCTCCTCTCCCGCGGCGGCGACTCGGCGCAGCAACAGGCGCTGCGCCTGCGTCTGGCCCAGGAGGAGATGGCGTCCGCCTCCGAGTTCGACCATGTCGTCATCAACGACGATCTCGAGCGCTGCACCCGAGAGATCGAGGACATCCTGGCGCGGGAAAGGGCGCGCCCGGGCAGCGACCCAATCGTGCTGCAGTGACGGCGATTGGTTACAACATAAGGAATCCTTTGTGTCTTAGTGCGTTAGTGCCTTCGTGTTTATCCCGGGGAGCTCACCACGAAGACACAAAGGCACCAAGGTTGTAGTTTCAGCGCACTGTTAGGAGCGGCATGGACTCAAGAGACCGGCGCCTCTGGTGGCAGTGGGGGACCATCTACCAGGTCTACCCGCGCTCATTCATGGACAGCAGCGGCGATGGCGTGGGAGACCTGAACGGCATCACCAGCCGGCTGGACTACCTGCAGTGGCTGGGCGTCAACGCCGTCTGGATCTCGCCCATCTTTCCGTCCCCCATGAAGGACTTCGGCTACGACGTCGCCGACTACTGCGACATCGACCCCCTTTTCGGCACCCTGGCGGAGTTCGACACGCTCCTTGCGGAGGCGCACCGCCGCGGACTGAAGGTGCTGCTGGACTTCGTGCCCAACCACACCTCGGACCAGCACCCGTGGTTCACCGAATCCCGCGCAGCGAAGGACAGCCCGAAGCGCGACTGGTACATCTGGAAGGACGCCCGGCCGGACGGCGGCCCGCCCAACAACTGGCTCGCCAACTTCGGCGGCATCGCCTGGACGTGGGACGAGACGACGCAGCAGTACTACTACCACGCCTTCCTGGCAGAGCAGCCCGACCTGAACTGGCGCCACCCCCAGGTGCAGGCCGCCATGATGGACGCCCTGCGCTTCTGGCTGGACCGCGGCGTGGACGGCTTCCGCGTGGACGTGATGTACCACCTGATCAAAGACGCCCAGTTCCGGGACAACCCGCCGAACCCCGACTACAGGGAAGGCGGCCACCCGTACAGCGCCCTCCTGCCCGTCTACTCCTGCGACCAGCCGGAGGTACACGATATCGTCGCCCTCATGCGGCGCACGCTGGACGAATACGAGGACCGGCTGCTGGTCGGCGAGATCTACCTGCCCATCGAGCGCCTGGTCCTCTACTACGGCTCCGCCGGCGACGGCTGCCACCTGCCGTTCAACTTCCAGCTCCTGCTCAAGCCCTGGAACGCCCGCATCATCGCCGCCGTGATCGACCAGTACGAGGCCGCCCTCCCGGCCGGCGGCTGGCCCAACTGGGTCCTGGGCAACCACGATAGGCCCCGCTTCGCCAGCAAGGCCGGCGCCGCGCAGGCGCGGGTGGGCGCCATGCTCCTCCTCACCCTGCGCGGCACGCCCACCATCTACCAGGGCGAGGAGATTGGCATGGAGAACGTGCCCGTCCCGCCCGAAATGATCCAGGACCCGCCCGGCAAGACCCTGGGCTATGGGCGCGACCCCTTCCGCACCCCCATGCAATGGGACGGCGCCCCCAACGCCGGCTTCACGGCCGGCAACCCCTGGCTGCCGCTCGCCGGGAACTATCGCGCGGTGAACGTCGCCGCGCAGACGGACGACCCCGCGTCCATGCTCAGCCTCTACCGCGATCTCCTGGCGCTGCGCCAATCGCAGCCGGCGCTCATGGCCGGCGCCTACCGCCCCGTGCCCGCCGAGGGCGACATCCTGGCCTACGTGCGCGAGCTGGACGGCGCCCGCTTCCTCGTCGTCCTCAACTTCGGCCGGCAGGAGCGGCGCTTCGCCCTGGAGCCGTCCCTGCGCGGGAACATCATCCTCTCCACGCACCTGGACCGCGAAGGCGAAGCGACGGGCGACGCCGTCGAGCTGCGGGCCGATGAGGGCGTAGTGGTGCGCCTGCGGTAAACGTCCGCCGAGTCACTCGGGCCTTTCGAGCGTTCGCCAGACCGCCGCGAAGTAATTTCGCGTCCACTCGTTGGCCGTCTTGCGGTTGGCCGCGAAGACGATGCGCAGCGCGGGGTGCGCGGCGTACATGTCGGCGATGGCCGCCGCGCAGAACGCCGGCGTGTAGTGGTGCACCTTCTTCGGGCTCAGGAAATCCTCGTACAGGGCCTCCACCACCAGCGCGTGCTGCTCGTACGTCGCAAGCTCCAGCAGCTGCTGGTGGAGCGCCGGCATGACACCGAAGCCCGCGAGCAGGTTCTCGAACGTCTTGCGCTCCACGACTGCGGCGATCTTATCCCCGTCCAACAGCGCGTAATCCCCTGCCGCCAGGCGCCCGCGCTCGACGTCGCCGCCCGGGAAGCGCCAGGGGTACCGCTCCTCGCTGGCGATGCGCACGCTGTACGCCGCCGGCCGCCGCTGGGATACCAGCCTGGCGCCCGGGCGGCGCTGGCGCATGGACTGCTGCGTCTGCCAGAAGATCTGCTCGTAGCCCTCTCCGGGCCGCCCCTTGTACGTCTTCGCGAGGAAGAGGAAATCGCAGCGCTTGTAGCGGGCCCGGTCCAGCACCACGGAGAGCCGCACGCCCCGCCGCTGCAGGGCCACGATGGGCACCCGCTCCACTTCCTCCAGGAGACCATCGCCGGGTGGAGGCTCCTTCTCGCGCAGGCAGAAGATGTTCTGCGCGGCGCCCGGCCAGCGGTCCTGCACCCACAGCGTCAGCAGCGGGCGCTCTGCCTGGCGCAGCTGCAGGCGGTACGGGAAGCGCGAGTTGTCGGTTCTCTGCAGTATCCACTCACCGGCCGTCATCGGACTGGCACGATTATAGCGGCCCGGCGTCCGCAAATGTTCCGCTTGACACCTCTCTCGCCGTCTGTGCTACACTGCGCGCACAACCAAATAACCAGCGGCGAAGAACGGGACTAGTATCCTTCCAGGGAAGGATCCAGAGAGCCGGGGCAAGGTGAAAGCCCGGTTCCCGACCGGTGGGTGAATGGACCCGGGAGCCGCCAGGCGAACCCCCAGGACATCCGAAGGTCAGGCTTTAGCCTGACCGGGGCAGTAGCCGAGGCCGGAGAGGGCACCGTTACAGGCCCAGGGGATCCTTCGACAGGCTCAGGATGAGCGGCCGGAGCGTCCCCGGAAGAAGGTCCGCCTCCGGGCGGACGAATTAGGGTGGCACCGCGAGCAGACCCCTCGCCCCTTCGGGCAAGGGGTCTTTTCATTTGCCGGCCGCCTTCTCCGCAGGGGCGACCGGCCGGTTGCCCGGGGAGGCCCTGGGCGGAAGGAGGCAGCGCCATGAGCCAGTACAAGTACCTGCTCGATGAAAAGAGCATCCCCACCCACTGGTACAACATCGCGCCCGACATGGCCGCCGCGGGTTCCCCCCTGCCCCCGCCCATCCACCCGGCCACGCACCAGCCCATCGGCCCGGAGGCGCTGGCGCCGCTCTTCCCCATGGCCCTCATCCAGCAGGAGGTCTCGACGGAGCGCAACATCTCCATCCCCGACGAGGTGCGGGAGGTCTACAAGCTCTGGAGGCCCACTCCGCTCTACCGCGCCCACCGCCTGGAGCAGGCCCTGCAGACGCCTGCCCACATCTATTACAAGTACGAGGGCATCTCCCCGGCGGGCTCCCACAAGCCGAACACCGCCGTCGCCCAGGCCTATTACAACCGCGAGGCCGGCATCAAGCGCCTGACCACGGAAACGGGCGCCGGCCAGTGGGGCAGCGCGCTGGCCATGGCCTGCAACTTCTTCGGCATCGAGCTGAAGGTCTATATGGTCAGGGTCTCCTACCAGCAGAAACCCTACCGCCGGATCATGATGGAGACCTGGGGCGCGAAGGTCCTCGCCTCGCCTACAAACGAGACGAACGCCGGGCGCTCCATCCTGGCGCAGGACCCGGACTCGCCCGGCTCGCTCGGCATCGCCATCTCGGAAGCGGTCGAGGAGGCCGCCACGCGCGACGACACCAACTACTCGCTGGGCTCCGTCCTCAACCACGTCCTCCTGCACCAGACCGTCATCGGCCAGGAGGCGCTCCAGCAGATGGAGCTGGCCGGCGAGTACCCGGACGTCGTCATCGGCTGCGTCGGCGGCGGCTCCAACTACGCCGGCCTCGCCCTCCCCTTCATGCGCGAGCGCCTCGTGGAGGGGAAGAAGACGCGCTTCCTCGCCGCCGAGCCGGAGGCCTGCCCCACCATCACCCGCGGCGAGTACCTGTACGACTTCGGGGACACCGCCGGGACCACGCCGCTCATGCAGATGCACACGCTCGGCCACACCTTCATCCCGGCGGGCATCCACGCCGGCGGGCTGCGCTACCACGGCATGGCGCCGGTCATCTCCAAACTCGTCGCGGACGGCTACGTGCAGGGGCGCGCCTACCACCAGACCAAAGTCTTCGACGCCGCCATCCAGTTCGCCCGCACGGAGGGCATCATCCCCGCCCCAGAGTCCGCCCACGCCATCCAGGCGGCCGTGGACGAGGCCCTCGCCGCCCGCGAGGCCGGCGACCGCCGCGTCATCCTCTTCAACCTCAGCGGCCACGGCCACTTCGACCTCGCCGCCTACGAGCAGTACCTGAGCGGCAAGCTGGAGGACTACGCCTACCCGGCGGAGAAGGTGCGCGAGGCCATGGCGGGAATACCGAAGGTCTAGAGCAATGGAGCATCGGAGCATGGGAGCATCTAAGGCAACCGGCGGTTCCGGCGACACGGGCAGCGTCCACAGCTTCCGAAACTCGCTTCTCTGGCAACGTAGTCAGGACCTGGCAGTCGATGTCATAGCGGTGAGCCGACTCGTACGCAAGGACGACGCTGGCCGCTCGGTGATCAGGCAGCTGATTGCCTCAGCAGGCTCGGTGGCGGCTAACATCGCGGAAGGCCATGGGCGCTACTCTGTAGCGGCTTATCGCAACCACCTCTCGATCGCGCGAGGTTCAGTAGCCGAGACGGAGAGCTGGATTGACCTTCTTCATCGGAGCGGGTACATCGACGCGGCAACAGAGCGACCACTCGTCCAAGAGTGCGAAGCCATCATCGCGGCTCTCACAAGCGCGATGCGGCGGCTCGAAGCGCGCCTAAACGAAGGGAAACCCGGATTGATTCGCGAGGAGACTGCGGAGTACGGCCTATATCACGGAGAGGTTGCCGAAGCCGAACCACCTGACTTTGCGATGCCCTGATGCCCTAATGCTCTCATGCTCCAATGCTCCAATGCTCCATTGCTCTCCAAGCGAGGTAACCACCCATGACTGACCGCACCAGTACCACAACTGCAAACACCGGGGCGCCGCCCGCCCGCCGCCCCCGCATCCTCACCGGCGACCGGCCCACGAGCGATTCCTTTCACCTCGGCAACTATGTGGGTACGCTGGCCAACCGCGTCCGCCTCCAGGATGAATACGAGACTTTCCTCCTGCTGGCCGACCTGCATCTCCTGACGACACGCACCACAAACCTGGAGGAGATAGGCCACAACATCCACGGCCTGGTGCTCGACTACCTCAGCGTGGGAATCGACCCGGAGAGGACCACCATCTACCTCCAGTCGCTCGTGCCGGAAGTGATGGAGCTGACCTGGATCTTCATGTCGCTCGTGAGCGTGCCCAGGGCCCAGCGCATACCAACCCTGAAAGAGCAGGTGCGCGACCTCAAGCTGCAGTCCGCCTCCATGGCCCTGCTCGCCTACCCTGTCCTGCAGGCGGCCGACATCCTCATGGTCAAAGGCGATCTCGTGCCGGTGGGCAAGGACCAGCTCTCGCACATCGAGCTCACGCGCGAGATCGCCCGCCGCTTCAACGACACCTTCGGCCCGGTGTTCCCGGAGCCCGAGGGCCTCGTCGGCGACGTGCCAACCCTGCCGGGCACTGACGGCAAGGCCAAGATGAGCAAGTCCCTGGACAACGCCATCTTCCTCACCGACGACGCCCGGACAGTCGAAGAGAAGGTGCGGTCCATGTACACCGACCCAAATCGTATCCGCGCCGACATCCCCGGCCGTGTGGAGGGCAATCCGGTTTTCATCTACCACGACGCCTTCAACGACGACCGCGCGGAGGTGGAAGACCTCAAGGCGCGCTACCTCCAGGGCAAGGTGGGCGACGTGGAGGTGAAGCGCAAGCTGGCCGCCGCCATCAACCGCTTCCTGGACCCCATCCGCGCAAGGCGGGCAGAGTTCGCGCAGCGCAAGGGCCTCATCGACGAGATCATCCAGCGGGGGTCCGACCGAGCGCGCCGGGAGTGTCAGCGCACGCTGGCCGAGACCCGCCAGGCCATGGGCCTCACGTACTTCCGCGGCGCCGCCGACGTGGAGGTGGAGTGATGGACGAGAAGATGCAATCAAGCAATCAGGCGAGCATGCAATCGAGCAATCAGCCGTACAATTACCAGAGGCTGGACGTGTGGCAGAAGGCGCAAGAGGTGGCGGCAGCTGTTATCCGCATGGCGCGGGCGCTTCCACGTGACCCGGCGTCCGTGACCCTTGCACGCCAGTTGGTCGCCGCCGCTGGCTCCGTTGGCGCAAACGTAGCGGAAGGGCACGGGCGTTACACCTTCGCCGCCTACCGGAACCACCTCTCGATTGCCCGCGGATCCGCTTGCGAGGCGGGGAGCTGGTTAGACTTACTAACTCGAACCGAATACATCAACCCCTCCCATAACGACAGCCTCCAGAAGGAGCTCTCGTCCATCGTCGCCATCCTGACGAGCAAGATGCGCGATCTAGACAACCGTGCCGCCGCTCAGAAGCGACCGGCAGTGCGGGAAGCAACCGCCGGCTACGGCCCCGAGTCATTCCCAGACCATGATGACCTGTTCGATTGATTGCTTGATTGCTTGATTGCCTGATTGCCTGATCGGAGCACGTCCATGTTCACATACCAACCAGACCTCGCCGCCATCCGTGCCCTCGCCGCCCGCGGCGACAACAACCTCGTCCCCGTATACCGCGACGTCCCCGCGGACCTGGAGACGCCCGTCTCCGCCTTCCTCAAGGTCGCGCGCGGGGAACACTCCTTCCTCCTGGAGTCTGTGGAAGGCGGCGAACGGCTGGCCCGCTACTCCTTCATCGGCACCGAGCCGTACCGGGTCCTGCGCTCCGGGCCCTTCCCGGACGCCGGCGAGGGCGCGGACCCCCTGCGCGACATCGAGGCCGAACTCTCGCGCTACCGCCTCTCCCACCCCAAAGACACCGAAGCACGCAGCGCCCTCCCGCGCTTCACCGGCGGCGCCGTCGGCTTCCTCGCTTACGACGTCATCCGCCACTTCGAGCCCCGCGTCCGGGTCCCGCAAAACGACCCCACCGGCCTGCCCGAGGCGCTTTTCATGTTCGTAGACGCCTTGCTCGTCTTCGATCACCTCAAGCACACGATCAAGGTCGTCGCCCACTGCCGGCTGGACGGCGATGTCGAGTCCTCTTACCGCCAGGCCTGCTGGAGGATCGACGAGCTGGCCAAGCGCCTGAACAGCACCCTGCCCGCCGCGCCCTACCACATGGAGCCGGGCGGACACATCGACGACCGCGTCGAGTCGAACGTCGGCCGCGACCGCTACATCGAGATGGTGGAGCGCGCGAAGAGATACATCGTCGCGGGCGATGTCATCCAGGCCGTGCCGTCGCAGCGCCTCTCGCGCCGGACCCATGCCCACCCCTTCTCCATCTACCGCGCGCTGCGCAACGTCAACCCCTCGCCCTACATGTACTACCTGAACATGGGCGACTTCCAGATCATCGGCGCCTCGCCAGAGATGCTGGTCCGCGTTGAGGACGGCGTCGTCGAGACCCACCCCATCGCCGGCACCATGCCCCGCGGCCGCGACGAGGACGAGGACGCCGCGATTGAGGAGCGCCTCAAGAACGACGAGAAGGAGCGCGCAGAGCACGTCATGCTCGTGGACCTCGGCCGCAACGACATCGGCCGCGTCAGTAAGCCCGGCACGGTGAAAGTGACCGACTTCATGATCGTGGAGCGTTACTCCCACGTCATGCACCTGGTCTCCCGCGTCCGCGGCAAGCTCCGGGACGGCATGTCCGCCTACGACGCCCTGCGCGCCTGCTTCCCCGCCGGTACGGTCAGCGGCGCGCCCAAGATCCGCGCCATGGAGATCATCAGCGAGCTGGAGCCGGACCGCCGCGGCCCATACGCCGGCGCCGTCGGCTACTTCGACTTCTCCGGCAACATGGACACCGCCATTACCATCCGCACGATGGCGCTGAAGGACGGCGTGGCGCACATCCAGGCCGGCGGCGGCGTGGTGTACGATAGCGTCCCCGAGACGGAGTACCAGGAGACCCTGAGCAAGGCCCGCGCCACGCTCGCCGCCATCGAGCAGGCGGAGGCCATGGAAGAAGGCCTGATCACCACCGGCAGCCTGGGATATTGATTGGAGGTTGGAGGTTGGAGATTGGAGGCCGGAACCGGGCGTACGGACAGACCTTCAGGTCTGTCCAAACAAACGCCGCGAGCGAGCCATGCGCACCGATAACCGCGACGCCATCACGAATCCCTTCCCCCGCAGGCCAGGCTCTAAGCCCGGCCGGCCCAACGGAGGTCGCCCATGATCCTGCTCATCGATAACTACGACAGCTTCACCATCTTCGTTTTCCGAAGGCCGGGCTCTCAGCCCGGCCGCCTGCCCGCGGAGGGCCACACATGATCCTGCTCATCGATAACTACGACAGCTTTACCTACAACCTCTACCAGTACCTCTGTGAGCTGGGCGCTGAGGTGGAAGTGCAGCGCAACGACGCCATCGGCATAGAGGACATCGAGGTGATGGCGCCGCAGAAGATCGTCATCTCCCCCGGCCCCTGCACCCCACGCGAGGCCGGCATCAGCGTGCCGCTGGTCAAGCATTTCGCCGGCCGCGTGCCCATGCTTGGCGTCTGCCTCGGCCTGCAGTCCATCGGCGTCGCGTTCGGCGGCGTCGTGGCCGGTGCGGGCGAGATCGTGCACGGCAAGACCTCTATGGTGACGCACGACGGCAAGGGCGTCTTCCGGGGCCTCCCCAACCCCTTCGAGGCCATCCGCTACCACTCGCTCTCCATCCAGAAAGACGGCTTCCCCGCGGACGAGCTCGAGATCACGGCGGAGTCGGACAGCGGCGTGATCATGGGCGTGCGCCACAAGCGCCACCCCATCGAAGGCGTGCAGTTCCACCCGGAGTCCATCCTCACAGCCGTGGGCAAGGACCTGCTGCGCAACTTCCTGGAGATGTGATATGCAAAGAAGCAATTTCAGACGACAACCGTCAAAGCGAGCTTCGGTCTACCTTCCCGATGAACTTCACGAGATTCTAACGGAATTTGCAGCCCGAAAGAATGCGAGTCTTTCGACCATCATCCTGGCAGCAATCGAGGATACTTACGAAGATGAGATCGACATTATTGCGGGCGAAATGGGCCTGGCCGAATACCTCGCGAACCCGGAGGACTCGATCAGCATTCAGGATCTCATAGCCAAGCGGCGCAGTGTGACCCACAAGGACGTCTGACATGATCCGCGAAGCCATCGCCGTGCTCGTCAATGAGTGCCGCGACCTCACCGAAGAAGAAGCCGCCGTGGGCAAGGACCTGCTGCGGAACTTCCTGGAGATGTGATGTCAGCGCCCGAAGCGCTTACTTTGGTGGTCCTAACCGCGACGTTGCTCGGTGTACTCTGGTATGCATGGGAGGCGCGGAAGCAGGCCAAGGCTAGCCGGAAAATGGCACGGGAAATGCAGGAAGCAAGGTATTCGGGGGCGAAGCCCTTTGTTGACTTCAGGCCGCGCGACTTCAGCGCGTGTGATTGGTTACGAATGGGAGTGGGCGGCCGTCCCCCCTCCAACGTGGACTGCCGCCTCAGAAATGTGGGGACGGGGCCGGCCCTGAATGTGACGTTCCGGGTCAGCCTAAGCAACGGACAGGAAGGAACGCGGCAGATAGGAGTGCTGGGGGCAGGAGAAGAGATGCCGCAGCCGGACAACATACTCCTAGAGCTTCAAGAAGGCGGCGAAGCGGTGGCGCGGGTGAATTACGACGACGTCTTCGGACGATGCTGGGAATCAAGACTGAGGATACCGATCCACGAGGAGTTCGTCGAACCCTGGCGGGTCGAAATTGGCGAAGGCCCAGGCAAGTGACATGATCCGCGAAGCCATCGCCGCGCTCGTCAACGAACGCCGCGACCTTACCGAAGAGGAGGCGGCCGCCGCCATGCGCGCGGTCTTCGCCGGCGAGGCCACGCCTGCCCAGCTCGCCGCCTTCCTCGTCGCGCTCCGCCTCAAGGGCGAGACCGTGGACGAGGTCGTGGGCATGGCCCGCGTCATGCGTGACCACGCCCTGCGCGTGGACGTGCCGGGCCCGCTCCTGGACACCTGCGGCACCGGCGGCGCCGGGCGCGGCACCTTCAACGTCTCCACCGCCGCCGCCTTCGTCGCGGCCGGCGCCGGCGCCCGCGTCGCCAAGCACGGCAACCGCGCCATGAGCAGCGCCTGCGGCTCCGCCGACGTGCTGGAGGCGCTGGGCGCGAAGATCGACCTGACGCCGGAGCAGGTGGCGCAGTGCATCCAGAAAACCGGCTTCGGGTTCATGTTCGCCCAGGCCTTCCACCCGGCCATGAAGTACGCCGCCCCCGTGCGCCGGGAGATCGGCGTGCGCACCGTCTTCAACATCCTGGGCCCGCTCACCAACCCCGCGGGCGCCGACTGCCAGCTCCTGGGCGTCGCCCGCCCGGAGATCGCCGGCCTCATGGCCGATGCCCTCCTCCGGCTCGGCAGCCGTCATGTGCTCGTCGTCCACGGCCACGGCGGCATCGACGAGCTCTCCCTCAGCGGCCCCACCAGCGTGTACGAGGTCTCCGGCGGCGCCAGCCGCTCCTACAGCGTCTCGCCGGAGGACGCCGGGCTGCCGCGCGCGGCGGAGGGCGCCATCAAGGGCGGCACGCCGGAACAGAACGCCGCGGCCCTAACCGCCGTGCTGAGCGGCGAGCGCGGCCCCCTGCGCGACGTCGTCGTGCTCAACGCCGCCGCCGCCCTCCTCGCCGCCGACATCGCCCGCGACCTCAAGGAAGCCGCCCGCCTCGCCGCTGCCGCCATCGACTCCGGCGCCGCCGGGGAACGGATGCGGGCCTTCGTGGAGCTATCCCGGAGCTTTGGGTGACGGCATGCGGATCACCAAAACAAGTCGCGCATGTCGTTGCGCACGAGGATGATAGACTGATGGTTGTCGCCGTCTACGTCTTCTATTTCTGAGGCGAACGCCATGAGAATCACGTACGACCCATCGGTAGACGCACTTTATATCCGGTTCATCGAGGATCAGCTGGAATGCCGGGTGATACGACTGAACGACCAGGTCGCGGTCGATATCGGGCCCGGCGAGCAGGTGGTCGGGATAGAGGTGCTGGACGCCAGCGAGGTCCTGGAAGGGCTGCGCGACCGGAAAGTGCACCTCGAGAACCTGACGGCCGCCTCCTGAGGCGACCCAGTAGGGAGGTACCTTCAGGTGCCTCCAACCGGGGCGGGGTGGGGTGCCCCCTGCCCTGAGCCTGCCGAAGGGTGCCTCCAACCGGGGCGGGGTGGGGTGCCCCCTGCCCTGAGCCTGCCGAAGGGTGCCTCCAACCGGGGCGGGGTGGGGTGTGCCCCCTGCCCTGAGCCTGCCGAAGGGTGCCTCCAACCGGGGCGGGGTGGGGTGCCTCCGGCCCTGCGCCGTCCGCCGCCCTGCCGTGCGATAATCCACCCATGACCCAGACCACCGACACCATCCTCGACCGCATCGTCGCCCACAAGCGCGACGAGCTCGCCGCGGCGCGCGCCGCCGTCCCGCTCGCCGCCATGCAGGCCCGCGCCGCCGGGGCGCCCGCTGCGCGCGACTTCGCGGCCGCCCTGCGCCGCCCCACGATCGCCCTCATCGCGGAGGTCAAGCAGGCCTCGCCCTCCCGCGGCCTCCTGCGCGCGGACTTTGACCCCGTCTGGCTGGCCCGGCAGTACGCGGCGGGCGGCGCGTCCGCCGTCTCCGTGCTCACGGACGAGAAGCACTTCCAGGGCTCGCTCGCGCACCTCGCAGACATCCGGCAGGCCCTGCCCGCAGGCCCGCCGCTCCTGCGCAAGGACGTCCTCTTCGACGAATACCAGCTCTACGAGGCGCGCGCCCACGGCGCAGACGCCGCCCTGCTCATCGTCGCCGTCCTGGAGCAACCCCTCCTGACGCAGCTCATAGCGCTCGCCCGCGGGCTCGGCATGGCCGCGCTGCAGGAGGTCCACGACGAAGGCGAGATGGGGCGGGCGCTGAAGGCAAACGCGGAGGTCATCGGCATCAACAACCGCGACCTGCGCACCTTCGAGGTGGACCTGGCGACCACCGAGCGCCTGCGCCCGCTCGCGCCGGCGGACGCCACCGTCGTCGCCGAAAGCGGCATCTGCACCCGCGACGACATGCGCCGCCTGGAGGCCTGCGGCGTCCACGCCGCCCTCATCGGCGAGGCGCTGGTGACGGCGCCGGACCCGGCGGCCAAGCTGCGGGAGCTGCTGGGACATCGAGACTAAGGAGGGCCTAATGGCACAACAACGTCGGAAGGATTACCAATGGGTGGCCATAACCGGACGCTACTCCCGCCCCGACAGGAAGGGAACGATCGCCTTCCACGGGGAACCGCTCAAGGATCAAGCGGGGCAGGTCATTCTCGACGCTGAAGGGAATCCGTTCTCCTCAGTGGGGAATTACATCTCCGATCAGCGCCTGTCCGAGGGCGACGTCGAAGCGGTCATCGAGTTTTCGAAATTCGGCCCTTACGAAGCCTGCGAAGTCATCGTGTATTACGAACCGGAGACGAAATCCATGATCACCGCGGGTCTCGGTGCCGGGGGCGCCTTCAACGTCCGCTATTTCGATGGTCGAGAGTGGAAGACACATTTCGTGAGTGGCGACCGCCGCAATCTAGCTGCGGATGTACAGTATCATCTCCTAGTGCGCCGCGTGGCCAATACCATCACCATGATCGTAGATGGTGTGGTTATCGCAAGGACAAGCCTGCCGTTCACGTTTCCGGAGAGTCAGATCGGCCTCTGGTGTCTGAGCTCTTCAGATATCCGCATAAGAGACTTCAGAGTTTCCGCGCATCGCCCGAAGGCCTTCGTGGTGATGCAGTTCTCGGCACCCTACAACGAGTTGTGTCAAGACGTGATCAAGCCCGTATGTGCTGAGTTCCATATCGAGGTGGAGCGTGAGGATGAAACACCGGGCCCAGGCTTCATCATTCAGGATGTGGTCAGAAAGATCGAGGAAGCGACGCTGATCATCGCGGACATCACACCGTCCAACTCGAATGTGTTCTTCGAGGTCGGGTACGCCTATGCCGTTAGACGACCCACAATTCTCGTTGCCGAGAGACAGTCTCAGTTGCCGTTCGACGTGTCGGGACTCCGCACCTTGTTCTACGAGAATACGATTGCCGGGAAGAGCAAGTTCGAGCAGGGCCTCAGGGCGTACATCGATGCGATATTGCGTCCGCAAGGTATCCCCTAGCCCATGTCCCTCCAACCTCCAGCCTCCAACGTCCAGCCTCCAACTCGCACCCTCGTCAAGATCTGCGGCATCTCTGACCCGAAGCACGCGCGCCTGGCCGCCGCCTATGGCGCCGACTTCATCGGCATGGTCTTCGCGCCCTCGCAGCGCCAGGTGACCCTGGGTCAGGCCAAGCGCATCGCCGCCGCCCTGCGCCGGGACGGCAGCCGCATCGCGACGTCCGCCGCCACGGCGGGCATCGAGGCGGCCCTGCGGGAGCGCCGCCCGCTCCTCGCCGGCGTCTTCGCCGACCAGGACGCCGATACCATCAACGCCATCGCCGCCGACTGCGCGCTGGACCTCGTGCAGCTCTCGGGCTCGGAGCCCTGGGAGATGTGCGGCCTCCTCAACCGCCCCGTCTTCAAGTGCATGAAAGTGCGCGGCGGCCAGACGGCGGACGAGGTGCTGGCGGGCGCCGGCGACGGGGGCATCGTGCTCCTGGACCC
This sequence comes from Dehalococcoidia bacterium, assembly GCA_030649945.1. Lineage (GTDB taxonomy): Bacteria > Chloroflexota > Dehalococcoidia > SM23-28-2 > RBG-16-64-32 > JAUSFE01. The sequence goes on from JAUSFE010000017.1 coordinate 30,166, forward strand.
CTACGTCGAAGGCGCCTACGGCGGCACCGGCCGCACCCTGGACTGGCGCCTGGCAGCGGCGGTAGCCCGCGCCCGGCCCACGGTGCTGGCCGGCGGCCTCACCCCGGACAACGTGGCCGAGGCCGTGCAAACGGTCGCGCCCTGGGCCGTTGACGTCTCCTCTGGCGTAGAGACGGACGGCGTGAAGGACCCGGAGAAGATCCGCGCCTTCATCCAGGCCGCGAAGGAGGCGATATAGACCGCAGTGCTATAATCCTCGCCGCCAACGCACCAAAGTGAAGGAGGGTCGCCATGCCCGCAATCGAGCGCCAGATCACGATAAACGCCTCGCCCGAGCAGGTCTACCGCTACGTGTCCGACATCGCACGACACCCGGAGTGGGCTGGCCACGACCTCAAGATAGAGAGTACGTCCCCGGGTCCGGTGGCGGTTGGGTCGACCTTCACCTCGATAGGCCACCAGATGGGAGAGCACAAAGCGCAGGTCAGGGTAACGGAGCTTCAGCCCAACTCTAGCGTTGTGTTCGAAGCCGAAGACGATACCGGCCACTTCCGCCACTACTTCCGCTTGCAGGCCGGGGACGGCGGCACGCTGCTGACCAAGGGGTCTGATCCGTTGCGGCTATCGCTGATGCTCAAGCTGCTCATGCCCATCGGGCGCCTTTACATGGTGCCCCGCGGCCTGGACGGCGATTTGCGGCGCATCAAGGCGAGGCTGGAGGCTTCCAGCTGAATGGCGGCTGCTTGACAGTTGCTTTAGAACGCTTTAAGTTGCTTGTGCAATGAAAGTCGCAGACGCTGCCAGGCACGCAGCCAGAGGCCGCATTTCGCCCTTGAAGGCCCGAGTCCTGGACTATATTCAGGAGCGCCCCGAGGAGGTCTTCACCTACAGAGACGCCGATCTTGTCAGCGCCCTCGGCCTCAAGCCCGGCGCCCTCTCGTTTACCCTCTGGTCGCTGGAACGGGACGGCCTCATCGACAAGGCGCAGCTGAACGGCCACACGTACTTCGGAGCGCACGCGGCGATCGCTGAGCTGCGCCGGCAGAAGGGCGAGCAACCGCAGGGCCCATGGGAGCTGGCGCGCCAGAACCTGGAGAGGATCCGCGCGCGCGTCGGTAACATCGATACCCTGGAACTGCTCGACGCCGTCCGCGGCCCGTGGGACTAGATGCCCGAGCTGCGCGTCTGCCTGGATGCCAGCTTTGTCGTGGCGTGGCTCTTGCCTGAGGAGTTCACCGCGCGCGCGTTCGCGCTGAGGGAGGAGTGGGAAGGGAAGAGCGCGGAACTCATCGCCCCCCCTCTTCTCCCCATGGAAACCGGCTCCGTACTCCGGCAGGCGATACATCGCGGGCGGGTAAGTGCAGAAGAGGGCGAGGAAGCATTCCGGCAGTTCCGTCAGATGCGTATTCGCATCACCGAGCCGCAAGCGTTATTGGACCGTGCGTGGGAACTGGGCCGCACCCTGAACGCCCCCCGGCTGTACGATATGTTCTACCTTGCGCTGGCGAATATTGAGCAGTGCGAGCTGTGGACCGGCGACAAACGCCTGTTCAACGCATCACGTGGCCAGTACTCGGCCGTGAACTATCTGGGAGACTATGCGCGCGCTCCCTGACGCCCGCGGACGCTTCGGGCCGTACGGCGGCCAGTACGTCCCGGAGACGCTCATGGCCGCGCTGGCGGAGCTGGAGCGCGCCTACCGCGAAGCGCAGGCCGACCCGGCCTTCCGCGCGGAGCTGGACGCCCTCCTGCGCGACTATGCCGGGCGCCCCACGCCGCTCTACTTCGCCCGCCGGCTTACAGAGCGGCTGGGCGGCGCGAAGGTCTACCTGAAGCGGGAGGACCTGGCCCACACCGGCGCCCACAAGATCAACAACGCCCTCGGCCAGGGCCTACTGGTGAAGCGCATGGGAAAGCCCCGCGTCGTGGCGGAAACGGGCGCCGGGCAGCACGGAGTCGCCGCGGCCACCGTCTGCGCCATGCTGGGCCTGAAATGCGTCGTCTACATGGGCGAGGAGGACGTGCGCCGCCAGGCCCTCAACGTCTTCCGCATGAAGCTCCTGGGCGCGGAAGTCCGGCCCGTCGCCTCCGGCTCGCGCACCCTCAAGGACGCCATCAACGAGGCGATCCGCGACTGGGTGACCAACGTGGAGACGACCCACTACCTCATCGGCTCTGTCGTGGGGCCGCACCCCTACCCGATGATGGTGCGCGACTTCCAGTGCGTCATCGGCAGGGAGTCCCGCCAGCAGATCCTGGCGGCAGAAGGCCGCCTCCCGGACTACGCCGTGGCCTGCGTGGGCGGCGGCTCCAACGCCATCGGCCTCTTCCATCCCTTCTACGGCGACGAGTCCGTGCGGCTGGTGGGCGTGGAAGCGGCCGGCGCCGGCCTGGCCAGCGGCCACCACGCCGCGAGCCTGGCCGCGGGCCGCCCGGGCGTCCTCCACGGCGCCCTCTCGTACCTGCTGCAGGACCGCGCCGGTCAGGTCACGGAGACCCACTCCATCTCCGCCGGCCTCGACTATCCCGGCGTCGGCCCGGAGCATTCCTTCTACAAGGACTCCGGCCGCGCCCAATACGTGGCCGTCTCTGACGGAGAGGCGCTGGAGGGCCTGACGCTGCTCTGCGAGACCGAAGGCATCATCCCGGCGCTGGAATCCGCCCACGCCGTTTACTACGCGGCGGGGCTGGCGCAGAGCCTGGCGCCGGACGATATCGTGCTGATCTGCGTCTCAGGACGGGGCGATAAGGACATGGAGATAGTGGCGCAGGCCCTGGGGGACAGCCGCGGCTAACGGACGCGTAGGGGCGACCGGCCCGGTCACCCTTACGTTGCGTGTCTCCCGGGTTATGCCGTTGCCGGAGCGGGCACGACGCCGAGCTGCTGCATCATGTGCATCACGTCGAAGTACTCGCGCTCAGCGGTGATCTTGCCGTCCTTGATGTCAAGCACCGTGCATATCGGCATGGAGATCTTGCGTCCGGTGGCCGCAATGCCCATCAGCTCGGCCTGGTGAGTGCCCCGGGCGATGAACTCGACGACCGCTGTGTCGCCAGCGATGTGCACCTGCCGGATCTCACTCTTCACGTCGGGGAAGGCGCTGGTGTACATCTGCACGACGTCTATAGCGGCCTGCGGCCCGTCCTGCCGCTGGCCGTCTCCTCCCGTGTACGAGTACCCGCTATCCAAGAGCTGGCGAATGCGGTCGAAGTCGCGCCGGTTGACGCACTCGACGTACTCACGGGCAATGCTGGCGGGGTCTGGCATGGTGGCCCTCCTTCCAGAACAGGGGGAACGACTTACTGATAGGCCAGCATTATAGCATTAGCTCAAGAGCATGACACGCCGCGCGTGCTTCCGCAGCTCCGGCGCGGAGCTAGCCGCCGTTCCCCGCTGGGCCGCCGCGAGGCCCCAGGAACCAGTAGCCCGCCGCCAGAACGATGCCCAACGCGATCCCCACCACTACGAACAGCGGCGCCATGCCGATCCTGTCGAAGTCCTCGGCGGCCTGCGCCCAGCCGAAGATGACAACGCCGATGCTGCCCAGCACCAGGCCCAGGGGCATCGCCTCCACCCGCCGGTACAGGTAAAGCCCCGCGGCGGCGGCCACCACACCAAGGACGCTGGCCATGATGAACACGTTCCGGTGGTAGTCCGCTCGCTCCTCCTCGTACGCTTCGTAAAACCCCGGACTATAGCCAGCCGGCTGCTCCGGGTACCGAGGGGACTCGTAGAACGTCCGCGTCCCCAACACCACGAACAGGACGAGCAGAACCGCCACCGCCAGGCTGTAGGCCAGTTTGAACGCAGTAGCCACGGTTCCTCTTCCTTCCTGCGCTAGCCTTCCTTTGCGCCTGCCGCTTCCCGCGCTCCCAGGAACCGATACCCTGCGGCCAGGACCGCGCCCAGCCCGATCGCGACGACGATGAACAGGGGCGCCATCCCTATCTCGTCGAAGTCCTCGGCCGCATCAACCCAACCGAAGATGATGACGCCGATGCCGCCGAGGATCAGGCCCAGAGGCATGGCCTCGACTTTTCCGAAGAGGTACAGGGCGACGGCCACCGCCAGCACGCCGAGGAGGCTGGCCACGATAAACACGACGCGGTGGTAGTCAGCGCGGTCGTCCAGGTACTTCTGGACCTTCGTCTCGTACTCCTGCTGGGCAACCCACGCCTCCTCCTGAGCGGCTAGTTCCGCAGGGTACAACCGCCGCGCCTCCTCCACGCTTATCTGCGCATCCGTCTTGGGGTCATAGCAGAAGCCCGACTGGAAATCGCAGCTCTGCAGCGGCGGTTTCTCCACAACGGGGAACCTCGATGGCTCCGGGTACCGAGGGTACTCGGGTTCGCTGTAGAAGGTCCGCGTGCCCAGGATGACGAATAGCACGAACAGGATCGCCACGGCCAGGCTGTAGGCGAGTCGAAAGACGATCTGCACCGGCGCGCCCCCTTTCAAGCTCCGTGTGCCATGCGCTTCTCGAACCGCCCCCATTATAGGCGTCGGGCGCGATCGTTACTGGCGCCGCTGTCGCGTGGGTCCTGCCTCTCCGGCCGGGGGGACGAGGGCATGGAGATAGTGGCCCGGGCGCTGGGCGCCCGCACGTAGGGCCGGCCCTTGCGGCCGCCCGCCTCTCTCGGCGTCTTGGGTGCGGAAGTTACGCCGTCGCGGCGGCGGGCACAACCCCCAGTTGCTGCATCATGTGCATCACGTCGAAGTACTCGCGCTCGGCGTAGACCTTGCCGTCGCGGACCTCGATGACGTTGCATATAGGCACCTCGACCCGGCGACCGGTGGGGGCGATGCCCATGAGGTCGCCCTGATGGGTGCCGCGGGCGATGAACTCGGCGATGGCAACGTCGCCAGCGGCATGGATGCGCTGGACGTCGCTCTTAGCGTCCGGGAAGGCGGTGGCGTACATCTGGGCCACAGCCAGGCCGGCCTCCGGCCCCTTCTGGGTTTGGCCATCACCGCCGGTGTAGGAGTAGTCGGAGTGGAGAAGCTGGCGGTAGCGGGCAAAGTCGCGGCGGTTCCAGGCGTCGATCAACTCGCGGGCGATACTAGCTGCGTCGGACATGGTGGCCCTCCTTCGAACCTGCGGAACGGGGTGATGCAGTTGATGCTAACACCGCCGGGGTGCCTCGACAATACCCGCGCGCAGGCGGGCCCTCGCGGCCACGCGGGCCCTAGGCCGGCGGCGATCCGGGGGCGGCGCCCATCTGCTGCATCAGGTACAGCATGTCCATGTACTCGCGCTCGGCCCGGATCAAGCCCTCGCGTGTCTCCAGCACGTCCACCACCGGAATCTCCACCTCCCGCCCCGTCGGCGCGATACCCATGAACTCGCCCTCGTGTGTGCCGCGGCCGATGAACTCGGCGATGGCCGTCACGCCCGAGGTGTGGATGCGCTGGACATCGATCCGCCCGTCCGGAAAAGCGCTGGCGAACCCCTGCGCCACCGCCAGCCCCACCTCCGGCCCCTCCCGCCGCTGGCCGTCTCCGCCCGTATACGAGAACTCCGGGTGGAGCATCTCCCGGTAGCGCCCCCAATCGCGGCGGTTCCACGCCTCCAGCAGGTCCCGAGCCATCTCTGCGACACCCAACATCGCAGCCTCCCTTCGGCGAAACGGTAGCCCTTTTTGGCGCGCATTGTACCACAGACTGCCGAGTCATACCCGGCGCCGGCCACCATCCCCGTCGCCGGGTCGCGGACGCGTGTAACATATACTGGCACCCGTGAAGAAGCGCGTCCTCTTCGTCTGTACCGGAAACAGGGCCCGCAGCCAGATGGCGGAAGCGCTGCTGCGCCACCTGGCGGGCGACCGCTTCGAGGTCTACAACGCGGGCACCGAGCCCAAGGGCCTCGCCGCCCAGACCGTGCGGGTCATGCGCGAAATCGGCATCGACGTCTCAACCCAGCGGTCAAAGCCGGTGGCCGAGTTCGCGGGACAGGAGTTCGACTACGTGGTTACCGTCTGCGATTCCGCCCGCCAAGCCTGCCCGCGCTTTCCGGGCGCCGGCCGTCCCCTGCACTGGGACGCCGCGGACCCGGCCGATACCCACGCCCGCGGCGAGTCACTCATCGACGCCTTCCGCATCGCCCGCGATGACCTGCGCAGACGGATCGCCCGCTTTGCCCGGCAGCACTAACGAAACCGGCGCTCGGGCAGTCATGCGCCTCCCCTGGCGCCGGCGCCCGGCCCTCTTCTGGCGCCTCTTCCGCGACCCGCGAGTGCCACTGCCTGCCAGGCTGGTGCTCCCCGGCGTCGCGCTGTACCTCGTCATGCCGCTGGACCCCATACCGGACTTCATCCCCGTCATCGGTCAGCTGGACGATCTGCTCGTGCTGGTCCTGGGCCTCTGGCTGTTCCTCAAGCTCTGCCCCACGGACGTCTTCCGGGAGCACGTCCAGGCCCTGACGCCGCCGCCGGCAGACCCGTAGCGGAGCGCCTTCAGGCCTCCATCCCGGGGGGGGGGGGGGGGGGGCGCGAAGACCGACTCAATGATGACCGTCCCGCCGATCAGCCCGCCAAACTGCAATCCCATTATCGTGATCACCGGGATGAAGGCGTTCTTCAAGGCATGCCGCCACACAACCGCCCGCTCCCGCAGCCCTTTGGACCACGCGGTGCGGATGTAATCGTTGCTCATCACGTCCAGCAACGACGAACGCAGGAGCCGTGCGGTCACCGCTGCGGCCGGCAGGGATAGCACCAGCGAAGGTAAGAGAAACTGCTGCGCGTTCGCCCACGGGTTGTCCAGGGGCGACACATAGCCCGTGCCGAACTGCGGAGGCGACCAGCCGAACCAGGCGGCGCCGAAGACGATGACCATGGTACCCAGGTAGAAGCTGGGCACCGAGAGCCAGACCACGCTCGCCAGGCGCGCCATCCAGTCGAAGGGCGTGCCCGGGCGGATCGCCGACAGCACCCCCGGCGGAATGCCCAGCACCAGCGCCAGCACCATGGTCAGCGCGATCAGCTCGCCGGTGACAGGCAGCCGGCGGGCCAGCTCGGTGTTCACCACCATCTCGCCTTCGCCCAGGGAGTTCCCCAGGTCACCCTGCACCACGCCCAGCAGCCAGTCCCCGTACTGCTCATACCAGGCGCGGTCCAGCCCCAGGTGATCGCGGATATCCTGAACAACCTGCGGCGTGCAGGCCAGGCCGCAGCGGTAGTACGCGGAGTCGCCCGGGATGAAGCGAAAGGCGAAGAAGATCAGCAGGCTGACGCCGATCATCATCGGTATCAGGATCAGAACCCGGTGGATGATGTAGTCGCGCATGGCTGCCGCCCGGGCTGGTGTCAGCCCGCCAGCAGCCTACGCCCGCGCGGCAGAAAAGTCCAGCAACTGAAGCGCCCGTAGCGGAGCGCCTTCAGGCCTCCATCCGGGGGGCGGGTGGCGGGGCTCAGCGCCCGTAGCGGAGCGCCCCTTCGGCAGGCTCAGGGCATGCTTCAGGCCTCCATCCGGGGGGCGGGGAGGGGAACGGACGCCGCTACAGTCCGCCGCGGCTGGAGCCGGAGCCGGAGCCGCCGCCCAGACCGCCGCGCAGCCGCGGGTCAGAGATGTCGCGGAAGGCATCCCCCACCATGTTGAACCCCAGCACCACCAGGCTCAGCGCCAGGCCCGGGAAGAACACCACCCACCAGATCCCGCGCAGCGCATCGTCCCGGTTCTGGCCGGTAAGGTCGGCGCCCCACGAAGGCGTCGGGTCCGGCACGCCGATGCCCAGGAAGCTGATCGCCGCCTCCGCCAGGATGGCCGCCGGCAGGGAGACGCTCGCCAGCACCACGATCAGCGCCGCCACGTTGGGGAAGACGTGCCTCCGCATGATCCGCCAGTCGCTCGCGCCCATCGCCCGCGCCGCGTCAATGTAGACGTTCTCCTTGATGGAGAGCACCGCGCCCCTGATCACGCGGGTGGTGGCCACGGCGACGGCGATGCCGATGCCGATGGCGATCACGATAATATCCAGAAATACAGGCACGCCCAGGAACGACCCCGTGGGCACGGGCGTATCGTTCGCCAGGAACTTGCGGACGGCGGAATCTTCATCTCCGATCACGGTAATGATCGCCAATAAGAGCACCACCGCGGGGAACGCGAGCAGGACGTCCACCGCCCGCTGGATGACGCTGTCAACCAACTTCCCCAAATACCCGGAGAGGATCCCGAAGAACGACCCGGCGACAGTGCCGATCGCCACCGAGACCAGCCCCACCAGCAGCGAGATGCGCGCGCCGTGAACCGTCCGGCTGAGCACGTCCCGGCCCAGCCGGTCCGTCCCGAAGGGATGCGCTGCGGAAGGCGCCTCCCGCAGGTGCGCGCCGTCTATCTGGTATGGGTCGTAGGGGGCGATCACCCCGGCGAAGATGCCGCAGGCGAAGAGCGATAGCACGCAGACAAGCCCGATAACGCCCAGCGGGTTGCGGCGCGCCACGTAGAGCGCCCGCCGCCCCGCGCCCATGTGCGCCGGGCCCGCCTCTGGCAGTTCAAGGGGTACGGCTACTTCCTGTGCCATCTCACTTCGCTATCCATACCTGATCCGGGGGTCCAGCCAGGCGTACGCCAGGTCCACGATCAAGTTGGCGACAATATATACGACGGCGAACATCAGCACGAGGCTCTGCACCACCAGCAGGTCCCGCCGCAGGATCGCCTCCAGCAGGTACTTGCCGATGCCGTTCAGGTTGAATACTGACTCTATGATCACTGCGCCGCCGATCAGCGCGCCCAGCTGCAGGCCGATGATCGTCGCCACCGGGATCATCGCGTTCTTCAGCGCGTGCCGCCACACCACCGCCCGTTCTCGCAGCCCCTTGGACCACGCCGTCCGGATGTAGTCGTTACGCATGACCTCCAGCATTGAGGAGCGCGTCAGTCGCATGATCACCGCCGATATGCCTACGGCAAGCACAATAGAAGGGAAGAAGAACGTCTGCAGGTTCAGCCAGGGGTCTTCGAAGAGCGATACCGTCCCCGCAGACCCGAACTGCGGCGGCGACCAGTGGAACCAGGCCGCGCCGAACGCGATGATCAGGGTGGCGAGATAGAACGACGGCACGGACAGCCAGATGACGCTGACAAACCTCGCTACCCAATCCAGCGGCGTACCCGGCCGGATCGCCGATAACACTCCCGGCGGAATACCCAGGAGGAGCGCGAGCGTGAGCGAGAGGCCCACGAGCTCCCCGGTGACGGGCAGGCGCTGGCCCAGCTCAGTGGTCACGGGCAGGTGCGTGAAGAAGGACTCGCCCAGGTCACCCTTGAAGATGCCGCCCAGCCAGTCTCCGTATTGCTCGTAGAACGGCTTGTCCAGCCCCAGGTCGTGCCGGATGTCCTTCAGGGTTTCCGGCGTGCAGTTGAACTGGCAGATGAGCACGGCGGCGTCCCCCGGGATGATGCTGAAGGTGGCGTACGTGAGGAAGCTGACGCCCACCATGATGGGCGCTACCAGGAGCAGGCGCCGGATGATGTACTCGCGCATTACGGGCTATGCTTCCACGCGTCGGGACTAGACCTTCTCCGTCCAGATGTCCGTGCCGAACGGGCCGGCGTCTTCCGGCGGCTCCTCGCCCAGCTCATAAGGGAAGTGGACGTAGTTCCAGTGCGCGCTGTGGGCGAAGCCGCCCGCCAGGGTGATCTGCGGCCCGTGCTCCTCTAGGATCATCCGTTGCGCCTGGAAAATCAGCTCCTTGCGCTTGGCCTCGTCGAACTCCCTTGACTGGGCGTCGATAATCTTGTCCAGCTCCTTATTGCGGTAGTTCGTCCAGTTGCCGGAGCCCGTCACGCCCAGCGAGTGGTAGAAGGCCAGCGGCCGGTCCGGCTCGTCGTAGGGCAGGTTGGGGAAGAACGCCATCTCGAAGTTGCCCGGCAGCAGGGTGTTGCCGATGAACGCGCCCAGCTCCACCTCGTCCCGCTGGACGTGGATGTTGGCCCGCTCCAGCTGGGCTTGGATGAGGGCGGCGATGTCGCCGACGACGCTGGGCCCCGTGAGCTTGGGCACCTTCATCTTGGCGCTGAACCCATCGCCGTAGCCGGCTTCCTCCAGGATGGACTTGGCCTGCTCCGGGTCGCTTTTGTAGAAGGCCCGCAGCTCTTCCTGCGGCAGCGCCCACTTCTCCTGCGGCCACTGGATCGGCCCGTTGTAGTTCCCTTCGCCGGCCTGGATGATGGCGATCATCTCATCCCGGTCCAGCGCCAGGTCAATAGCCTTGCGCACGCGGACATCGCTGAACGGCGGCTTCATCTTCATGTGGATCACGGGGTAGAAGAGCGAGGGCGCCTTGCCCACCACGATGTCTCCATTGTTCTGCAGGTCCTCCGCGTCTTTCTTGGTCAGGAACGCGCCGTTCACGTCGTGCTGCCCGTTCTCGAACGCGGACAACAGCGATGAGTTTTCGGTGATCACAATGTAGGTCAGGCCGTCCAGCCAGGGCCGCGGCGCCAGGAAGTACTCCGGGTGCTTCTTGAGGACTATGCGCTCCGCCCCGCGGAACTCCTCCAGCATGAAGGGCCCGCTGCCGAAACCCGTCTGGCTCAGGCTCGGGAACTTCTCTATCACCTTCGCCGGCACAATGGCCCAGGTTGCGTTCGCCATTTCTCTGAGCGCCGGTACGAAGGGCTCCTTCATGTTGAACGAGAACGTGTACTTGTCCGGCGTCTGCAGGGCCGGCCCCAGGTCCTCCGGGTTGGCGCTGCCGGCTATCTTGTGCGGAAAGCGCTTGTCCGGCGCCGTCAGTGAAACGCCGCGCCGGATAAAGGTCTGCTTGCAGTCCTCGGAAGTCATCTCCTCGCCCGCGCCGGGACCGCCCTGGTGAATCTTCACCCCCGGCCGCAGCGTGAAGATGAACTGCAGGTGCTCCGGGTCCGGCTGCTCGAAGGCCGTGGCCAGGTTGTTGAACACCATCTCCTCGGTCCCGGGCCGCCAGTCGTACAGATAGCTGTAGAGGAGGCTGTCAATGTCCAGACCGGTCAGGTCCAGGTGCGGGTCAATGCCCAGGGCCGCTATGCCGCGGCCGAACGTCAGGCTGCCCCCGGCGAACGGCCCAACGCCGCTGCGCGTGGGCCGGGCGGTGCCGGTGACGCCGTTCGGGCCTTCGTTACCACCGCCGCCGCAGCCGACAACGACGGCGGCCGCGCCTCCCAGAGCGGTTGTCGCGCCGGCGCCCAGCAGAGCCCTCCTGCTGATGCGCCTCCGGCTCAACCGCGTCCAGTAGTTAGATTCCTCCATGAAGGCCTCCCATAGGCGCCCGGGGCGGGGCGAACCCTTGCGTGAACGTCATGTCGCAGATGGTACGTCTCTTATAGCCATTTGCGATGCCCTTTGTCAACGACTTTCGCCCCGGCCCGTTTACCTTGGCGCGGGCTAGGGCGCTGCGCCGGACCGCAGCCGTGCTCCCGCCGCGGAGCGGCCGGGCGCGCAGAGGGCGTATGCTAGGGGCAGAATGAACCAGCGAGGAGCACTGCCATGGGCGCCTTCCGCATAGGGCGGATAGCCGGCATCGACATTCGCATTCACTGGAGCTGGTTCGCCATCTTCCTCCTCCTCACCTGGTGGCTGGCCCACGGCTTTTTCCACGAGGTCTACGACGACTGGACGCTGACCCAGGAGTGGGCGGCCGCCGTCATCACCACCATTCTCTTCTTCTCCTCCATCCTCCTGCATGAGCTCTCGCACTCCCTCATGGCCAAGCGCCTGGGCCTGCCCGTAACCAGCATCACGCTGTTCATCTTCGGCGGCGTCTCCGCCCTGGGAGCGGAGCCCAGCAGCGCCCGCCAGGAGTTCCAGGTCGCCATCGTCGGTCCCCTCACCAGCTTCCTCCTGGGCGGGCTCTTCGGCCTCCTCGCCCTCATCGCCTGGCGCTACGACTATTCGGGCCGCCCGCCCGCCGCCATCGCGGAGTACCTGGCCATCATCAACGTTGCCGTCGGCGTCTTCAACATGCTCCCCGGCTTCCCGCTGGACGGCGGCCGCGTGCTGCGTTCCGCCCTCTGGGCCCGCAGCCAGAGCATGCTGCGCGCCACCCGCTGGGCGGCCACGGCCGGCACTGTTATCTCCTTCGGGCTCATCGCCGCCGGCGTGGTGTCCGTCCTGGCAGGGTCATTCATCGGCGGCGTCTGGTTCATCGTCATCGGCTGGTTCCTGCGCAACGCCGCCGAAACCTCCTACCAACAACTCCTCCTGCGCCAGGCGCTGGAGGGCGCCAAGGTAGGCGCCATGGTAAACCGCAACTTTCACGGCGCACCACCAGACCTCTCACTGGAGCGCCTCGTGCACGACCACATCCTGGGTCAGAGCCAGCGCTGCGTCCCCATCGTCGTCACGGACGACCTGCTGGGGCTCGTCACCATGAGCGATCTCAAGCGCGTGCCGCCCGGCGAGTGGAGCAGCACCAGCGCCTTCAGCGCCATGACCCCGCGCGAGAAGCTGTACACCGTCAGCGCCCAGGACGACCTGACCCAGGCGCTGGAGATGATGGCCACGCACGACATCCACCAGCTGCCCGTGATGGAAGGCCGCACCTTCCTGGGCTTCGTCACGCGGGCGGACGTGCTGCGCCTGATCCAGATCAGGACCGAGGTGGGCGCCGTCGGCCGCACGTCATGAAGTTCGGCTGCGCCCGCGCCCGCAGGCGCCTCCTCCCGTTTGACAATGGTGTGCAAATGTGAAATGAATAACAGGGTTAGCCGCCCCGGCGATCACAGCTAACCAATCGCAGCAGCGTAGCAGCGTAGGGACAGACCTTCAGGTCTGTCCAATGAACGGAGCAGCAGCGTAGCAGCGTAGGGACAGACCTTCAGGTCTGTCCAATGAACGGAGGTCCCCCGTGAGTGAAGTCAGGTTTGATGGCAGGATAGCCATCGTCACAGGAGCCGGCGGAGGCCTGGGCCGGGCCCACGCCCTGCTCCTGGCGTCCCGCGGCGCCAAAGTCGTCGTCAACGACCTCGGCGGCTCGCGCGACGGCACCGGCGCCGGCACCAACATGGCAGACCAGGTGGTCCAGGAGATCAAGGGCGCCGGCGGCGAGGCCGTCGCAGACTACCACGGCGTCGATACGGCCCAGGGCGGCGAGGCCATCGTCAAGACCGCCCTGGACGCCTTCGGCAAGGTGGACATCGTCATCAACAACGCCGGCATCCTGCGTGACCGCGCCTTCCACAACCTGGCCGAAGAGGACTGGGACAAGGTGCTGGCCGTGCACCTGAAGGGCGCCTACAACGTCACCCAGCCCGCGTTCCGGGTCATGCGCCAGAACTCCTACGGGCGCATCGTCTTCACCACGTCGGCCGCGGGCCTTTACGGCAACTTCGGCCAGACCAACTACTCCGCCGCCAAGATGGCGGTCGTGGGCATGATGAACACCCTCAAGCAGGAAGGCGCCAAGTACAACATCAAGGCCAACACCATCGCCCCCCTGGCCGCCTCCCGGCTCACGGCGGACATCATGCCGCCGCCGGTCCTCGAGAAGCTGAAGCCCGAACTCGTCTCGCCCATGGTCGCCTACCTCTGCTCCGAGGAGTGCGCGGAGTCCGGCAGCGTCTTCACCGCCGGCGGCGGCTACTTCGGCCGCGCCGCCATAGTCGAAGGCCAGGGCGTCTTCCTGGGCAACGAGCGCCCGTCCAGCCTGGAGGAGATCCGCGACAGCCTGGCCAAGATCAAGGACATGAGCGGCGCCCAGGAGTTCGCTAACGCCAACGCCGAAGGCATGGCCCGCGTCTTCAGCAGGCTGCAGGGCGCGCCCGCCGCCTCGGGGACGGGACAGCCGTCATGACACAGCGCCAATCGCTCAGCCCCGGCGTGGTCGGCACCGAGCTGGCCGCCACCACCTACCAGTACGACGAGCGCGACGTGATGCTCTACGCCCTGGGCGTGGGCGCCAGCGAGCTGGATTTCGTCTTCGAGCGCAACCTCAAGGTGCTCCCCACTTTCGCCGTCATCCCGGCCTTCCCCGCCCTCATGGGCATGACCGCCGCCGTAGAGGTGAACCCGGTCATGATCCTCCACGGGGAGCAGGCGTTCCAGATGCACAAGCCCATTCCCGTGAAGGGCAAGCTCACCACCGCCGGCAAGGTGACGGGCGTCTTCGACAAGGGCAAGGGCGCCCTCATCACCCTGGAGGCGCAGACGAAGGAGGAGAGCGGCGACCTGCTCTTCACCAACCAGTTCGGCATCTTCGTGCGCGGCGCCGGCGGCTTCGGCGGCGAGCGCGGACCGGAGGCCGGCAACGCGGCGCCGGAGCGCGCGCCGGACCGCAGCGTCGCCATGCCGACGCTCCCCATCCAGGCGATGATCTACCGCCTCTCCGGGGACCGCAACCCGCTGCACATAGACCCCGCGTTCGCGAAGATGGCCGGCTACGATAGGCCCATCCTGCACGGCCTCTGCAGCTTCGGCCACGTGGGCCGCGCCGTCCTCGCCGAGTACTGTGACAACGACCCGGCCCGCTTCGCCGGCATGTCCGTCCGCTTCTCCGGCGTCGTCTACCCCGGCGACACCATCACCACCGACATGTGGGACGAGGGCGCGGGCAAGATCATCGTCCAGGCCCGCACGCAGGAAGGCCGCACCGTCATCAGCAACGCCGCCGTAAACGTCCGCTAGAGCCGCGCGGTACCGCGTGGGGGCGCATCATGACGCGCCCCCACGCCCCGCCGGCGCCCACCTGTCCACTGTCCACTGTCCACTGTCCACTGTCCACTATCCACTCAGTTGCACCGCCTGACCGTTGGGGGCTAGCATAGGTGCTGGGGGTACATTAGCCCCTCTATGAGGGAGACGGGCCACTACCCGCAGCCGGCCACCGCCCGGACGCCCTGACGCCGGGGTCCCACCCCCCAACCAGCGCCGGAAGGAGCAGCCATGCGCATCGTCGTCGGAGCCGACCACCGGGGCTACCAGATGAAGGACGTGATCGCGGCTCACCTGCGCGCCGCCGGCCACAGCGTGACGGACGCCGGCGCCAACAGCAGCGATCCCGTGGACTACCCGGACCTGGCCGTTGCCGTCGGCCGCCCCGTCCAGGCGGGCGAGGCGGAGCGCGGAATCCTCGTCTGCGGCAGCGGCGTCGGCGCCGTCATCGCCGCCAACAAGCTCCCGGGAATCCGCGCCGGCCTCTGCCACGACACCTACTCCGCCCACCAGGGCGTGGAGCACGACGACATGAACTTCCTCTGCCTGGGCTCTCGCGTCATCGGCGAGGACCTGGCGCTGGAGATCATCAACGCCTTCATCGGCGCGAAGTTCAGCGGCGAGGAGCGCTACCGCCGCCGCCTGGCGAAGGTGGCCGCGCTCGAACAGGCAGCAGCAGAGCGAGTGCAGGGGTAGGAAAGGAGCGGACATGGCCAATCCGTTGCGAGAACTGAACGAGAAGTACGGCCAGAGCGTCTGGTATGACAACCTCAACCGCGACCTCCTGGACAGCGGGCGCCTGCAGCGCCTGGTGGACGGCGACGGCGTCTCCGGCGGCACCTCCAACCCCTCGATCTTCGAGAAGGCCGTCGGCGCCGGCAACGTCTACGATGACCACCTGCGACAACTGGTAGCCCAGGGCGAAGGCCCGGCCGCCGTCTACGACGCCCTCACCGTCACAGACGTCCAGCGCTCCGCCGATGTCTTCCGCCCCATCTACGACCGCACACACGCAGCCGACGGCTACGCCTCCCTGGAGGTATCGCCGCTTATTGCCGGCGACACGCAGGCGAGCAGCGATGAGGCGCGCCGCCTCTTCCGCGCGCTGAACCGCCCCAACGCCATGATCAAGATCCCCGGCACGCCCGCCGGCCTGCCCGCCGTAGAGCAGTGCCTCGCGGACGGCCTCAACATCAACATCACCCTCCTCTTTGGCGTCGAGAACTACGAGCAGGTGGCCCGGGCCTACATCTCCGCGCTCGAGAAGCGCCGCGCCGCCGGCCTGCCCATAGACCGCACCGCCTCCGTGGCCAGCTTCTTCGTCAGCCGCGTGGACACCATGGTGGACGACATGCTGCTGCAGAAGATTCAGGCCGCTGGCTCCGACGCCGAGCGCCTGCGCCTGCGCTCTCTCCTGGGCAAGGCCGGCATCGCCAACGCCAGGATCGCCTACCAGAAGTACAAGGATATCTTCTCCGGCCCCCGCTGGCAGGCGCTGGCGCAGGCCGGCGCCCGCGTTCAGCGCTGCCTCTGGGCCAGCACCAGCACCAAGAACCCCGACTACCGCGACGTCATGTACGTGGAGGGGCTCATCGGCCCGGACACCATCAACACCCTTCCCCAGAGCACCCTGGACGCCTTCCGCGAGCACGGCCGCACCGCGCCCACCCTTGAGCAGGACGTGGAAGGCGCCTTCGATTGTATCCGTCGCCTGGAAGAGGCCGGCATCAACTTCAAGACCGTCACGGACGAGCTCCAGGTCCAGGGCGTGCAACTGTTCTCGGAAGCGTTCCAGACCGCCAACGGCACGCTGCGGCGGAAGCGCGAGGCCTTCCTGGCAGAGAAGGAGAGCGGTATCCGCACGAGCGCAAGGGAATAGGACGGTGACTGAGGTACTCAGGGCGCTCCAGGACGATAGCTTCCTGCCGCGGCTCCTGGGCAGGGACGCCTCACTCTGGAGCGCGGACCCCGCCGCGCAGGAGCTGATCCGGAACCGCCTCGGCTGGCTCACCATCCACGAGTACATGGCGGAGCGGCTGGACGACCTGCGCCGCTTCTCCCAGGAGGTGCAGGAGGGCGGCTTCCGCGACGTTGTCCTGCTGGGCATGGGCGGCAGCTCGCTTGCCCCGGAGGTGTTCCAGCGCACCATCGGCCCCGCGCACGGCTTCCCGCCGCTCACCCTCCTCGATACCACTGACCCGGCCTCCATCCGCGCCGTCGAGATATCGCTGGACGTCCAGCGCACCCTCTTCTTCGTCTCCAGCAAGTCCGGCACGACCATCGAGACGCTCTCCCTCTACCGCTACTTTGCCGACCGCTGCCGGGCCGGCCGCGACGGCGACGCCGTCCTGGACAACTTCGTCGCCATCACGGACCCAGGGACGCCGCTGGCGGCGCAGGCGCGGGCCGCAGGCTTCCGCCGCTGCTTCCTGAACCCGCCGGACGTCGGCGGGCGCTACTCCGCGCTCTCGTACTTCGGCCTCGCCCCGGCGGCCGCCATCGGCGTCGATGCCGCCCGGGTGCTGGAAGCCGCCGCCGCGCTGCCTCCCCGGGACGCCCTCCAGCTCGGCGCTACCCTGGCCCAAATGGCCGCGGTGGGCCGCGACAAGATCACCTTCCTGGCGCCGCCTGCGCTGCAGAGCTTCAGCGCCTGGACGGAGCAGCTGCTCGCCGAAAGCACCGGCAAGGACGGCAAGGGCCTGATCCCCATCGACGGCGAGCCCGCCGGCGCACCGTCCGCATACGCCGGCGACCGTCTGTTCGTCCGCCTGGCCCTCGAGGGTCAGCGCGACGGGCTGGACCAGCCGCTGCGCGCCCTGCAGGCCGCCGGCTACCCGGTCATCACCCTCACTTTGCGCGATGCGCATGACCTGGGCCGCGAGTTCCTGCGCTGGGAGATCGCGACCGCCGCCGCGGGCGCAGCTCTGGGCATCAACCCCTTCGATGAGCCCAACGTGAAGGAGAGCAAGGACAACACCAACGAAGTGCTGCGCGAGGCCGCGCGCGCCGGCCGCCTCCCGGAGCCGGAGCCCGCCGCCGCGGACGGCGGCCTGACCCTCTACTACGGCGAACCCGTGCGCCGCCTGCTGGACGGCCGCGCTGCCCTGCCGGCGTTTTTCGGCGGCGACCTGGCCCGCCCCGGCGATTACTTCGCGCTCCTGGCCTACGTCCCCCGCACGCCAGAGCACGACGCGCTGCTCACCCAACTGCGCACCGTCCTGCGTGACGCCACGGGCATCGCCACGACGCACGGCTATGGGCCGCGCTACCTGCACTCCACGGGCCAGCTGCACAAGGGCGGCCCCGACAAGGGCGTGTTCCTCCAGATTACCGCCGACGACCCGCAAGACCTGGAGATCCCCGGCGAGTCCGCCTACGGCTTCAGCACCCTGAAGCGCGCCCAGGCCCTGGGCGATATGCAGGCCCTGCAGTCGCGCGGGCGGCGCCTCATCCGGGTACACCTGGGCGCGGACGCCACCGGCGGCCTGCGCACGCTGGTGGACATGGCGCAGGCCGCGGCCGGCGCGGCCGTGAGAGCGGGGGGAGGCTAGCGCATGCAGATCGCCATGATCGGTCTCGGCCGCATGGGCGCCAACATGACCCTGCGCCTGCTCGCCGGCGGCCACGAAGTCGTCGTCTACGACCGCAACCCGGAAGCCGCGGCGGCGCTCAAGGACAGCGGCGCCGCGCCCGCCCTCTCGCTGGAGGAGCTGGTCAAGCGCCTCAAGCCGCCCCGGCACGTCTGGATCATGGTCCCCGCGGGCCTGCCCGTAACCCAGACCATCGCAGCCCTCGTCCCGCTAATGGCCCCCGGCGACGCCATCATCGACGGCGGCAACTCCAACTACCACGACTCGGTCGCCCGCGCGCAGGCGCTCGCCGAAAAGGGCCTCCACTTCATGGACGTCGGCACCAGCGGCGGCGTCTGGGGCCTCAAGAACGGCTACTGCTTGATGATCGGCGGCGATGAGGCCGTCTTCCGCCGCCTGGAGCCCGTATTCAAGACCCTGGCCCCCGCCGGCGGCTACGGATACATGGGCCCCGCCGGCGCCGGCCACTACGTGAAGATGGTCCATAACGGCATCGAGTACGGCCTGCTCCAGGCCTACGCCGAGGGCTTCGAGCTGCTGGACGCCTCCACCTACGACCTGGACCTGCGCCGCATCGCCGCCCTCTGGAGCCAGGGCAGCGTCGTCCGCTCCTGGCTCCTGGAGCTGGCCGAGATCGCGCTGGAAAAGGACCCGAAGCTCGCCTCCATCGCCGGCTTCGTGGAGGACTCCGGCGAGGGCCGCTGGACCGTGCAGGAGGCGATCGACCGCGGCGTCCCGGCCACAGTCCTGGCTTATTCGCTCTTCGCCCGCTTCCGTTCTCGCCAGCAGGAGTCCTTCGGCGCCAAGCTCATCGCCGCCCTGCGGGAGCAGTTCGGGGGCCACGGGGTGAAGCGGGAATGAGCGCCGGCACGCCGCTGTCCGCCTCAGGCGGACCCTCCGCGGCGGCCGCCGAAGAGGCGCTGGAACCCTGCGCCATGGTCATCTTCGGCGCCTCAGGCGACCTTACCCACCGCATGCTGCTGCCCGCCCTGTACAACCTGGCGCTGGACAGGCGCCTGCCCCCGCGCTTCGCCGTCGTCGGCTTCGCCCGCAGCGACTGGACGGACGACGAGTTCCGCCGCCGGGCCCGGCAGTCCGTCCAGCAGTTCTCCCGCCGTCCCGTGGACGATGCCGTCTGGGAGAGCTTCGCCAACAGCCTCTTCTTCGTCTCCGGGGAATACCACCAGCCGCAGGCCCACGCCCGGCTGGCCGCCCTCCTCAAGAAGGTGGAAAAGGAGCGCGGCACCGGCGGCAACCACCTCTACTACCTGGCCTTGCCACCCACCACCTTCCCGCTGATCATCGGCGGGCTCCAGAAGACCGGCGGCATCGGCCGCGATCACCAGCGGGACGGCTGGGCGCGCGTCATCGTCGAGAAGCCCTTCGGCGCAGACCTGGAGTCCGCCCGCGAGCTAAACCGGCAGGTCCACAACGCCTTCCGCGAGGACGACGTCTACCGCATCGACCACTACCTGGGCAAGGAGACCGTCCAGAACATCCTGGTCTTCCGCTTCGCCAACGGCATTTTCGAGCCCATCTGGAACCGGCGCTACGTTGACCACGTCCAGATCACCGTGGCGGAGAGCATCGGCGTGGGCCAGCGCGGCAGCTACTACGATGCCACCGGCGCGCTGCGCGACATTGTGCAGAACCACATGCTCCAGCTCCTCTCCCTCGTCGCCATGGAGCCGCCTATCGCCTTCAACGGCCGCGCCGTGCGTAACGAAAAGGTGAAGGTGCTGCACGCCGTGCGTCACCTGGCGGGCGAAGAGGTGGACGCCGCCACCGCGCGCGGCCAGTACGCCCGCGGCTGGATCTCCGGCCAGGAGGTGCCTGGATACAGGGAAGAGGACAACGTCTCCCCGCACTCCGCTACGGAGACCTTCGTGGCGCTGCGCCTGTTCGTGGACAGCTGGCGCTGGGCGGACGTCCCCTTCTACCTGCGCACCGGCAAGCGCCTGCCCAAGCGCAGCACAGAGATCGCCGTCCAGTTCAAGCGCGCCCCCCACCTGCTCTTTCGCGACATCGCCGACGTTTCCGCCATGGAGCCCAATTTCCTGACCATCCGCATCCAGCCCAACGAAGGCATCTCCATCAAGTTCCTCACCAAGGTTCCCGGGTCGCCCGTGCGCATCCGGCCGGCCAACATGGACTTCATCTACGGCGCCTCCTTCCTGGTACAGGCGCCGTCCGCGTACGAGACGCTGATCCTGGACGCCCTGCGCGGCGACGCCACCCTCTTCACGCGGGCTGACGAAGTGGAAGCGGCGTGGTCCATCATGGCCGGCGTCCTGGAGCGCTGGCAGAGCGCGCCGCCGCCCGCATTTCCAGACTACGAGGCCGGCACCTGGGGCCCGGCCGGCGCCGATGCGCTGGTAGAGAGGGACGGCCGCGAGTGGCGCAGGCTCTGAGCGCAGAGGACGGCGAGATCACCCTCACCTGGTCCGGGACCGCCCTGGACACCGCGCGCATCGAGTCCGAGCTCGTCCGGCTGCGTCGCCTGGCAGCGGGCGAGTCGCCCGCCGGCGAAGGCTTCGCCATCCGCACCAGCCTCCTCAACATGGTCGTCCACGCGGACAACCGCGAGCGGGCGCGCGCCGCCGGCCAGGCCATCGCCGGCCTGGCCGGGCATCACCCATCGCGCGCGCTGATCATCATCACGAAGCCGGCCAGCGCCGCGCCGCGCATCGACGCCCGGCTGGCCGCTCACTGCCACACCACGCCGGGCCTGGAGCAGCAGGTCTGCTGCGAGGAGGTAACGCTTACCGTCAGGGGCCCGGCCGCCGGGCACCTGCACAGCATCATCATCCCCCTGCTGGTACCGGACCTCCCCGTCTACGTCTGGTGGACCGGCCCCCTGCCGCGCGAGCGTCACGCGCTTCAGGAGATGCTGGAGACCGCGGACCACTTCATCGTGGACTCCGCCCGCTTCGCCTCTGCCAACGGCCTCCTCAAGCTGGCGCAGCTCTGCGAGGCGAACCCCGGCTGCTCTATCGGCGATCTTAACTGGGAGCGCCTGGAACCGTGGCGGGAAATGCTGGTCCGCCAGTGCGAAGGCACGTCCCTGCGCCGCTATCTGCCAGATGTGCGCGACGTCAAGATCGCCTTCGCCAGCAACCGAGGCGCGCAGGCGTCCGCACAGGCCTTCCTGCTGCTGGGCTGGCTGGCCTCGCGCTGGGGGTGGGACACCGCCGGGGCGATCCGCGCCGACGGCGACGCCATGTCCCTCCCGCAGGACGGCGGGGACATCTCCGTGGAAATGCGTCCGCGCCCCTACGCCGGCGTGGAGGACGGCTGGCTGGTCTCCCTCAGCCTGCGCTGTCCCGCCGGCGGCGGCCGCGACGCCTCGATTTCGGTCTCCCGCATCGGCGACCCGCTGCACCTGGTGGTCCACGTCCAGGAGCCGGAAGGCTCGCTGGAAGACCACGCCCTGACCGAGCCGTGCGACGAGCCCGGCATGCTGCTCAAGCAACTGGTCGCGCCCCGGCACAACCCGGAGTACGCGGACGCGCTCCGGCTGGCCGTGCCGCTGGTAGAGGCGGCCCGGCGTTGAAGCGGCCGCAGAAAACATCCCCGGCCCTATTGGCTCCGTCCGGCCAGACGGCGACAATAGGGAGATAGCGCCCGCAGCCAACGGTATACCATGTCACGATCCGGATACATCTACCGCTTCGACGAAGGCAACGCCGGCATGAGGGACCTCCTGGGCGGCAAGGGGGCCAACCTCTGCGAGATGGCGGGCCTCGGCCTGCCCATTCCTCCCGGCTTCGTCATCAGCACGGACGCCTGCCGCCGCTACTACGACGGCGGCCGCCAGTTCCCCCCGGGCCTGTGGGATGACGTGCGCCTGGCCGTAGCAGAGATCGAGTCCGCCGCGGGCCGCCCCCTCGGCGACCCGCAGACGCCGCTCCTGCTCTCCGTCCGCTCCGGCTCCAAGTTCTCCATGCCCGGCATGATGGACACCATCCTCAACCTGGGCCTGAACGACGAGACCGTGGATGGCCTGGCGCGCATGACCGGCGACCGGCGCTTCGCCCTGGACTCCTACCGCCGCTTCATCCAGCTCTTCGCCAAAGTCGCCCTGCGGCTGGACCCTGAGCCCTTCGAGGAGACCCTTGTGGACGCCCGCCGGCGCGCGGGCGTGGCCTCCGACGCCGAACTGGACGAGGACGCGCTCCAGACCGTCGTGCGCCGGTTCCGCACGCTGGTGGCGGAGGCGCACGCGGAATTCCCGGCCGCTCCCTGGGACCAGCTGCGCGTCGCCGTCCAGGCCGTCTTCGATAGCTGGAACAACCCCCGCGCCATCGCCTACCGCGAGCACCACGGCATCCCGCACGACCTCTGCACCGCCGCCAGCGTCATGGCCATGGTCTTCGGCAACAGCGGCTGGGACAGCGGCACCGGCGTCTGCTTCAGCCGCAGCCCGGCGACCGGCGAGCCGGCGCTGTACGGCGAGTACCTGCCCAACGCCCAGGGCGAGGACGTGGTCTCCGGCGCCCGCACCCCGAAGCCTATCGCCGAGCTGGCAAAGGAGCTGCCGGACGCCTACGCGGCGCTGTTGGCGTTCGCCCGCCGCCTGGAGTCCCACTTCCGCGACGTCCAGGACATCGAGTTCACCATCGAGCACGGCCGCCTCTGGGTGCTGCAGACCCGCTCCGCGAAACGCACCGCGATGGCGGCGGTGAGAACGGCAGTGGACATGGCGCACGAAGGCCTCATCGACCGCGAGGAGGCCGTCCGGCGCGTGCCCGCCGCGGACCTGACGCAGCTCCTCCTGCCCCGCTTCGATGATGCCGCCAAGCGCAGCGCCGTCGGCGAGGGGCGGCTCCTCGGCCGCGGCCTCAACGCCTCTCCCGGCGCCGCCACCGGACGCGCCGTCTTCGACGCCGCCACCGCAGCGCGGGAGGAGGGCGACCCCGTGATCCTCGTGCGCCCGGAGACCAGCGCCGACGACGTCCCCGGCATCCTCAGGGCTGCCGCCGTGCTCACCAGCCGCGGCGGCATCACGAGCCACGCCGCTGTCATCGCCCGCGGCCTGGGCAAGCCCGCCGTCGTCGGCTGCACGGCCCTCAACGTCGACCCCGGGCAGCGGCGCATGTCCGTCGGCGGCGCCGTCATTCTCGAGGGCGACGAGATCAGCGTCGACGGCTTCACCGGGGAGGTCTTCACCGGCCCCATCCAGACAATCGATCCGGACATCAGCGCCAACCGCGAGTTGCCCCAGCTGCTCTCGTGGGCCGACGGGCTGCGCCGCCTGGGCGTCCGCGCCAACGCCGATACCCCCAGCGACGCCGCAGTGGCGCTCGCCTTCGGCGCCGAGGGTATTGGCCTCTGCCGCACGGAGCACATGTTCTTCCAGACCGAGCGCCTCCCCTACGTCCGCGACATGCTGATGTGCGCCCGCGACGTCTCCCGCCTGGAACGCGAGGCGCTGGAGGCGCGCACCGCCCTTGAGGGGACGTCCGGCGAGGCCCGCCGCCTGGCCGAGGAGCGCCAACGCGCGGCCGCAGAGCGCCTGGCCCAGAGCGACGACGCCCGCAGATACGCCGCCGCCCTCCAGCGCCTGAGCGAATACCAGGCCGCCGACTTCCGCGAGATCCTGCGCGCCATGGACGGCAAGCCGGTTGTCATCCGCCTCCTGGACGCCCCCCTGCACGAGTTCCTGCCCCCGCTGGAGTCGCTCGTCGGCGAGGTCGCCGCCCTCCAGGCCACCGGCGAGGACGCCGCCGCGCTGCCGGAGAAGGAGCGCCTGCTGGAGGCCGCCCGCCTGCTGCACGAGGTCAACCCCATGCTCGGCCACCGCGGCTCGCGCCTGGGCCTCACCTACCCGGACATCTACGATATGCAGGTGCGCGCCATCCTCCAGGCGGCCGCCGACCTGCGCGGCGCCGGGCTGGACCCCCGGCCGGAGATCATGGCGCCGATGGTGGTGGCGGCCGGCGAGCTGAGAGCCCTCAAGGACCGGCTGCAAGAGGTCGCCGCGCAGTTCGGCGTGGTCCTCGGCCAGGCCGGCTCCATCCCCTTCGGCACCATGATCGAGCTGCCGCGCGCGGCGCTCGCCGGCGGCCGGCTGGCCCCGGAAGTGGATTTCTTCTCCTTCGGCTCCAATGACCTGACGCAGATGACCTTCGGCTTCAGCCGCGACGACGCCGAGGAGAAGTTCCTGCGCTTCTACCTGGAGCGCCGCTTCCTGGTGCACAACCCGTTCAGCACCATCGATGAGCTTGGCGTCGGCCGCCTCATCCGCATCGCCGCCGACGAGGGCCGCGCGGCCAATCCGCGCCTGCAGCTGGGCCTCTGCGGCGAGCACGGCGGCGACCCGGAGAGCATCCTCTTCTGCCACCGCATGGGCCTGGACTACGTCTCCTGCTCCCCCTTGCGCATTCCCGTCGCCCGCCTGGCCGCGGCCCAGGCCGCCCTCGGCGAGCGCGAGACCGACGTTTGACCGCCGCACCACAATCCGGGACCTGACGGCGCCGCGCCGGCATCTGGCATCCCCCCTAGGCCAGATTCCCGTAGGGAGGTACCTTCAGGTGCCTCCAACCGGGGCGGGGTGGGGGTGCCTCCGGCCGGTGCTTCTCGCAGAGAGCTGCCTTCAGCCTCCAACCGGGGCGGGGTGGGGGTGCCTCCGGCCGGTGCTTCTCGCAGGGAGGTACCTTCAGCCTCCAACCGGTGCGGGGGCGGGGGAGACTCCGCACGCGGACGCCACCCCCGTCTCCTGACCTCCCCTGGAAGCGTGCGGGGCAGGCGTCATGCTGACGCCTGCCCCGTTTACGTTACCGGGAAGTCCCCCGCGGCCTGGTTATCCTCCTGCGGGTCCGCTCTCCCGCTTCGCCAGCCAGGCGCAGGCCAGCGCGAAGGCCACCGCGCCCAGTCCAGCCAGCAGCAGCCACGGCGTCTCCTGGCCGCCGCCCTGGTCGCCGCCGGTGGGCGGGAGCTTGACCGGCGTCGGCGTCGATGTCGCTGGCAAAGGCGGCGGCGGCGTGGGCGTGGGTGTGGCCGTACCGGTGTCCGGCTCCAGTGTCCGCGTCGGCGTCGGTGGCACGGCCGTCGGCGTCGGCGTCGCCGTGGCTGTCGCGCTGGGGGGCGCCGTCGGCGGCGCGGTGGGCACCTGCGTCGGCGGCGCCGTGGCCGTCGGTGTCTGCGTCGCCGGTATCACCGTTGGCGTCGGGCTCGGTGTCGGGCTCGGCGTCGGCGTGGCAACGAGGGTGTTGACGATCGTGCAGCCGCGCGCGCTCAGCGTTGCGCTACACGTGCCCGTGGACGTGTAGCCCGCCGGGACCGGGTTTTCTGTCCCGGTGCAGAGCGGGTCGCCCGTAAAGCTGGTGACCGCGAACGACGCCGGCAACGCCTCCGAGGCCGGCGCGCTGTCCGGCGAGGCGTTCCCGCTGGCGCAGGACAGCGAAACAGTGACTGAGGCGGCGCTGTTGTCGGAGAAGTCCTTCCTCACCTCGAAGAAGCCCTCGTTCCGGATGTTGAAGATCGTGCATTCGCCCGCGCTCAGCGCGGCACTGCAGGCGGCGGTGGACGTGTAGCCCATCGGCACCTCCGTCTCCGACGCGTTGCATATGGGGTCGCCCGTAAAGCCCACGACCAGGAAATCCCCCGGCGACGCCTCCGAGGCGAACCTCGTGGGCGGCGAGACGCTCCCGCTGGCGCAGGCGAGGGTGACCGTCACGGAGGTTGTGACGTGGTCAGAGAAGACCTTCCTCACCAGGAAGTGGCGCTCGTTCCGGTTGTTGAAGATGGTGCAGTGCCCCACGCTGAGAGCAGCGCTGCAGCTGCCGATGGAGGTGTACCCCGGCGGCGGGGTGCCCTCCGTCGCCGTACAGGCGGGATCGCCCGTAAAGCCGGTGACCTCGAACACCGCCGGCGACGCCTCGGACGCCGGCTTGCTGGCCGGTGATACGTTGCCGCTGGCGCAGGTGAGAGAGACCGTCACGGAGGCGGCGCTGTTATCGGAGAAGTCCTTGTTGACAGTGAATTCATCGGTGTTCAGGATGTTCACGATGGTGCAGTGCCCCACGCTGAGAGCCGCGCTGCAGGTGCCGGAGGAGCTGTACCCGGCCGGTACGGACGCCTCCGTGGCCGTGCAGGTGGGGTCGCCCGTGTGGCCCGTCACAATGAACGGGGCCGGGGTGGACTCCGAGGCGTTCCCGCTGCCCGGCGAGACGTTGCCGCCGCCGCCACAGCTGAGCGACACGCTGACCGAGGCGGCGCTGTCCGGCTGGAAGTCCTTCAGCACCTGGAACTCGCCGATTCGGTGGAGCGTGTTCACTATCGTGCACTCCCCCGTGGTCAGGTTCGCGCTGCAGTTGCCGGTGGAAATGTAGTCCGTCGGGATTGGGCTCTCTGTCCCGGTGCAGAGCGGGTCGCCGTTGAAACCGGTCACCGTGAAGTTCGCCGGGTCCGCCTCCGAAGCGCCCGTGTCGTCGTTCAGCACCGTGGCCGTCCCGCAGCTCAGGCTCACCGTCACGTCCGCCGTGCTGTTGTCGGAGAAGTCCTTCCTCACCAGGAACTGCCGCGTGTTCAGGGTGTTGACGATCGTGCAGTGCCCCACGCTGACAAGAGCAGCGCTGCAGTTGCCCGTAGAGCTGTAGCCGTCCGGCACCTGGCTTTCGCTGGCCGTGCAGTTTGGGTCGCCCGTGAATCCGGTGACCTCGAAAACGGCCGACTGAGCCTCCGAGGCGCTCAGGGAATCGGGCGATACGTTGCCGCTGTCACAGAACAGCGTCACCGTGACAGGGGCGGTGTTGTCGTCGGAGAAGTCCTTCTCCACTTCAAACCGCGCCTTGTTCAGGTAGTTGAATATCGTGCAGGAGCCTTCGCTCAACGCCGCCGCGCAGGGGCCCGTCGAGTTGTAGCCGAAGGGCACCGGGCTCTCGGTTCCCGTGCAGGTGGGGTTGCCCGCGAAGCCCGTGACGGTGAACACAGCCCCCGCGGACTCGGACGCGCTGGCGGACTGGGGCGATACGTTTGCTTCGCCGCACGTCAGGCTGACCGTGACGGAGCTCTCGTTGTCGGGGTCAAAGTCCTTGTTCACCGTGAACGTAGCGATGCGCGTGTTGTGGAAAGTGCAGGTAATGGTCTGGCCGGCGCCCAGCGTCAGGCTGACGCTGTTCACGCCCTGGCTGGGCCCGCCCGCGTCGCAGGTGGCGCTGTCAAAGCGCCAGCCGCCGGGTACCGTCTCCGTGATTGTGTAGCTGCCGCCCGCCAGGTTGGTAAAGAACTGGTCCGTGGCGTCCGTGATTGAGCCGGACCCGGGCGTCGGACCCGTGAGGCCGATCGAGAAGGCCTGCGCATCCCCACCGGGGTCGGTGGTCTTCTGGACGATGATCGTCGCCAGCTTGGTGTTGGTGAAGGTGCAGGTGACGGACTCGCCCGCCGCCAGCGCGATCGTGGCTGTGCGCGTGCCGACGTTGACGGTGGTGTCGCCGGAGGGGTCGAAGCACGATACGGTGGTGAAGGCCCAGCCGGCTACCGGCGCGTCCTCGATGACGGTACAGGTGCCGGGCGCGTGACCAGCGCTCTTGGTGTTGGAGAGCGTGATGTTGGTGTCGTCGTCCAATGAGAAGGCGGTGAAGCAGGTGCCGGAGAAGGAGAAGTCCTGCGCGTCGTTAGGCACGGCGTCCTTGATGATGGTCAAGGCGCCGTCCTTGGTGTTGGTGAAGGTGCAGGAGACGGTCTCGCCGGGGGCCAGATCGATGCTGGCCGTCCGCGTGCCAACGCTCGTCGTCGTGCCGCCGGAGGGGTCTGTGCAGGCGAGGGTGGTGAGGTTCCAGCCGGCGGCCGGGGCGTTCTCGATGACGGTGCAGGCGCCGGGCGCGTGTGAGGCGCTCTTGGTGTTGGAGAGCGTGATGTCGGTGT
>JAUSFE010000018.1 GCA_030649945.1 Dehalococcoidia bacterium
GGGGCGCTCCGCGCCTCGTACAGCGCGCGGGCCTGCTCCGGGGTCCGCCGGTACTCGGCCATCGGCGACACGTAGACCTCGCGCCCGGTCGAGGCCCGCCACTCGAGCGCCCAGTCCGGCACCGCCGAGTAGGGCGACGCCGGGTCCGCGCGCAGCACAAACTTGAGGCAGTCGGCGCGCGCCAGCGAGGCCGCCGGCAACCGCGCGTAGGGCCGCGGGCGGCCCCCGACCTCCGCGCACTTCGGCGACACCACCACCATCGTCCCGTCCGGCACGTCGGCGGGGATGAGGCCGTTGGACTCAATCTGCGCGCGCGTGAACGGGGAGGGGTGGCGCGGATCGCGTAAGAACACCGCAAGAAACTTGCCGAGGGTCGGCTGCTGGAGGGTCGGCTCCCCGCCCGTGACCACCATCAGGTCAGCCTGCGCGTGGCCCGAGTCGAGACCGGCCGCGGAGGCCCTGCCGAGCAGCGCCCCGAAGTCCATCCAGTCCCCGCTGTCGAAGTAGGTGTCGCAGAAGCTGCAAGCATACTGGCATTTCGCCAGCCGCACGAACACCGCGGGCAGGCCCGCGTACGGCCCCTCGCCCTGGATCGTGTGGAAGACCGACGTCACCAACAGCTTGTCGGCGAGCGCTTCCGGTGCCTCGCGGAAGAACTTCTGGCCGACCACCTCATTGTGCCCGAACATCACCCACCCTTTTTGTAGTACTCCGCAGCGTCTTCCTCAGCCCGCCCGACCTGCTCCCACGGGAACACCACCCAAAAGTCGCGGGGAACTTGGCGCACAGCGAAGATGTTTGGGTGGTACCCCTTGGCGATCCAGACCCAAGTCCGGATGCACGGGGAGGGAGAGATACGCCCGAGTGCGCTCAGCTGCCTGCCGGTCTGCACCACATCATCAACTACCAGCGTCCGCTGCCCCGGGAGCACTGCCAGCGGGCGCCCGGTGGTGTGGCTCAGGGCCACCGCCAGGGGCAGGCCGCCGCGCGGGACACCATACACTGAGTCGAAATCAGCCGCGGCGACGCCCCGGGCGATTAGATCCACCGCCGCGTCAAACTCCCCCCACGTCAGGACCAGCTTATTCATGCCTGCTCCCTCTCCCCCACTACCATACCGAGGAGCCCCGACCGGGCGTAGCCGGGGAAAGCTTTGTCCAGCACGGCGGGCACCTGGTGCACGCACGCCATGAGCGTGCGCGATGTCACAGTCATCCCGGCCCGGCGCAGGTCCCGGTGGAGGAGCTCGACCCCCAGGGCCAGCAGGGCGCGCCTCCGCACGCGCCCCCCCGCCTGCTCCGCGGCGAACGCGGCCAGCTCCCGGGCCTTGGCGCGGAACGCGGGGAACGACGGCGCGCGGCGCAGGGCGGCGGGCGCCACCCGCTCTCCGTGCAGGCGCAGGACCGCATCGACGATCAGCGCCAGAACCTCATCAGCCGCGTCGTCCTCACCCCCAGATGAGCTAAGGGCCCCCTCAGGGCCCTGAGGGGCGAGCGCCTGGAGCGCCTTGAGGCGCCCGGCGACCAGCGCCCGTTCCTCCGGGGTCAGGTGCGGCAGCGCCGCGACCGCGCGGTCGTAGGCCTCGCCCACTACTGGCACTCGCTCGGGAGGCTCTTCGCCATCACGCGCCCTCTCCTACTTTCCTGTACCCTACTGCGAGAAGGGCGGCACGCAGATTGTCGGCAGTTTGTAAAACCCCAGACGCTAAAACGATCATGCCCGCCTGTTCTAGTCTGTCAGCTTCGGCCCGTAGAAAACTTTCTGCGTAAGCAGCCACCTCCGCCACGCGCGGGGCGTTGGTGTAGAACTTCGCATTATCAAGGCCGAGATAATCGGCGTCGATGTCGTCTAACGGTTCGATCGTCGGCGCGATGAGGGTCTTCATGGGCGCTCCTCAAATTGCATAACTCGGAAGTTTTTGAAAAGCGTCACTTGATAATCAGGTAAGAATTCTTGAAAGCGCCTAGCCCAATCAATAGCTTGCTCATCTGTTTTAATTCTGTCGCTTTCAAATTGTCCCGCCCATGGGTGCTCGTTCGACTTGAAATGAAAATGGAGTTTATATAGTGCCATCTCACTCCCCCTCCCTGTGTGCTGCGGGCGACTCTTGGCTGCGGGCGACTCTTGCAACTGTTCTTTCTGATTCATGCCGGCCCCTCCTCCTCGTCCGGCAGGTCGAGGCCCGCGAACCGGTCGACTGCCGCGGCGTCGACGTGCGCGATGCGCCGCGCGATGCGCAGGCTGCGGCGGGGGTCGGGGGCGAGGCCGCGCCGCCTCATCTCGGCGCGGAGCGCGCTGTAGCGGCGCCCGAAGTACTCCGCGGCGTTGCGCAGGTGGGAGTCCGTCATCTCCCCGGCCCGGATGCGGCGGCCGTCGCGC
>JAUSFE010000019.1 GCA_030649945.1 Dehalococcoidia bacterium
GCCAGGTGCTTACGGCGAGCGCATCACAGGCAACGGCCATCGGCACGCAGACGGACAAGTTGGCGGGGGCAGCCCCTGTGGCCGGATCGGCAACGCAGAACTGGCAGACGGCCGAGGCCGATGTGGTCTCCATCGGCGCCGCCGGCGTGCGGAACAAGGTGCATGACCTGTCTTTGAATATATCCGCCCTGGCCGGCACCGTGATAACGGTGAGGCTTTACAAGAAGGTGAACGGCACCGAGCGCAAGGTCTACGAGCAAGCGTTCAACGCCGCCACTGACCCGCCCGGGCTGCCCATCATCAACGGCGCCTGGGCCACGCACGATGTTATCCGGGTGAGCCTGCAGAGCAACGAGGCCGCCGACAACGGCAAGGCAGTTGACTACGACTGCCTGCTGGAGGCTATGTGATGAGTCTGCTCATGAATCCCCGGAGCGCCACCCTCCTTTCCGAACTGGATATTGATGCCGACAAGGATTGGCAGGGGTTCGGCATCACCAACCTGAAAGAGTTGGCGGCAGGCATGCGGAAGGGCGACATCATGGCCCATGACGGCGCAAAGATGGTGAAACTGTCCCCAGGAAACATTGGTGACGAGCTTACGTCCGACGGGCCGGGCATCTCCATCGCCTGGAAGGCTCCGCCGGCAATGGGAGATTAGAGGATGTCTTTGCTTACCTTGAGCCGCAGGACCACCGCGCTCTCCCAGCTCCAGATCGACGCCGACAAGGACTGGCAGGGCAAGGGCATAGCCAATATCAGGCTGATCGCCGCGGGCATGGCTGCAGGCCATATCATTCAGCACAACGGATCGATACTGGAGACGCTGACTCCAGGGCCCGCGAGCTCCGTACTGACCTCGGCGGGACCGGGGCAGAAGGTGGTATGGGCTCCTGGCGGGACCTATCTCATCAGGTACTTCCCGGTGTCGGTCGACATGGAGAAGAACGCGGTCAGGCCGTTCTCGCCCGACAGGCGGCGGGACATCGCCTCGCCGCTCGGCGCCCCGCTTGGGGTTGAGGGCGGCGTCAATTCGGCATGGTTCAGGAGGCTTGATCCGCTCGTGGGCTCGTCCGTCCTGGCAGCCCCGTTCTCGCCGCAGCAGGCCCACCAGAGAACCCCGGCCCTCGCCGGCAGCGGCATCGCAACGGAATCGCCCGTGGGCGGAGCGGTGGCCGACGATGGCGGCATACAGGCCGATGAGACCGCGGGGGCCAAATCGGCCATACTCGTCGACCAGCAGTATGCCGCCAACGACGACGGCCAGCAGGGCTTCGGCAGCACCTCCTACTGGGAGGCTCAGACCTTCACCACCGCGCTGGCGCAGCGGGCCAGGGGCGTCTGGCTCAAGGTATTCCGGGACAACGGCGGGTCCGCGCCGGGGATCGTGAGCGTGTCCCTCAAGGCGGTGGATGGCTCGAATCACCCCACGGGAGTCGACCTTTGCCTGGTCACCATCGACGGCAACCAGGTCCCCTTCCTGGGCAGCGGCAACGCCGACTGGCTGTGGGTGCCCTTCACCTCGGCGCCCTGGCTGAACAACGCCACCCGCTATGCCATCGTGGTGCGCTGCGCCGCCGGCGGGATCAACTGGCGCAGCGACACCACCTCGCCCGCCTACGGCGGCGGCAACCGGGAGTACAGCACCAATGCCGGGACCAGCTGGACCGCGGACGCCGCCAAGGACTACCTGTTCAAGGTGGGCTACACCCTGGACGACATGAACCTTATTCCCACCGGCCCACTTGCGGTCGGCGACGCCTACTACTGGGGGCACGATCTCACTTTCGAGCGGGTCCTGCAGGACGTGAGCCTGCCCGCGGCGGGCAGCTACGTGCTCGCCTTCGAGTACTCCCTGGGCGCCGGCGCTTGGGCAAGCTGCGTGGACGCAACCGATGGCAGCGGCCGTTTCCAGGCATATGGGCTGGGCACCATCTCCCATACACCGCAGGCCGGCTGGGCCAGGGACACGATCTCTGGCAAGAACCTGTTCTGGCTCCGGGCCAGGGTCAGCGACGCCGGAGCGGGCTACGTTCAGCCAAAGGCGGGCTACGCCAAGATCAGCAAGGACTATTAGGGAGGCAACAATGAGCGACAAGAGAGCAACTGGACGGCACCGGATCGAGGCCCGCGGCGTTGCCTCGCCGCTGAACCCGGACCACGTCGTCCTGGAGCCGGGGGAGATCGGCGCAGTCCTGGAATGGACGGTGCGGCGCGCCGATGGAACTGTGCGGGAGCGCGTCGCCAAGAAGGCGGAGAGCTACGTGCGCCAGTTCCTCGACCTGCTCCTGGTGCAGATGACGGGAGTTCCAGAGGTCTGCCCGGCGCAGATCACCGACACCTCGGGCGCGTTGAGGGACGTCGCCGCCTCCAGCCTGAACTTCGATTGCGCCGCGGTGGCCAACATCGATGCCTATGGCGTTGTCGTGGGCATCGGGGCCGGCGCGCCGACGATCGGCGACTACGCCCTGCAGAGCAAGATAGCCCACGGCGTGGGGGCAGGGCAACTGCAGTACGGAGGCGTCGCCTTCGGCATGCCGACCTCCAACCTCAGCGCCAGCCATTTCACGGTGACCAGGGACTTCGCCAACGGCAGCGGCAACCCCATCGTGGTCTACGAAATCGGCCTTTACGTGAAGGGAGACATGCCGGTCCTGCTCAGCAACTCCCAGAACAGGGCCAACGACTCCGCCAGCAACCCGACGGTGCAATATTTCTGCACCATCCGCGACGTCATCGGGACTGGGATAACCATCCTGAACGGAGAGACGCTGACCGTCAACTACCGCCAGGAATGCGTGGTGTAGGAGAGAATCATGAAGACGCTGCTTGCCATCAACCGTATTGATCGAGGGGGAAGGGTCGTCGAGACCCGGAAACAACACGTGCGCAGCTTCACCCAGTACCTCATGGAGCTGCTCTACATCGCCCACGCCCAGATCCAGTCCGCTGCGCCCAGGACGATCTACGATATCACCGGTGGCTACCGCACAGCGGACGTGCAGTCACCGGCCTCGGGATACGGCTACCGCCGCAACAAGCCCAGCCTGCTGGTCGCCTCCCCGGGGGGAAAATCGCAGGTCCTGGTCGGCGAGGTTACCCAGTACAGCTCGGCGAGCACCATTTTTACCTTCGACCCGGGGCTGAGCACCCTGATGCCGGGGGAACTGATCGGCATACAGATCGGCTCCTCCAGCGCGGCGGTCACCCCCACCGACAACCGGCTGGCCAGCCGCATACCCCACGGGAGGAGCGCCCCCGTGCCGGCGGCCGCCAGGCAGGACGCCAACCTGGCGGGCGACACCAGCGACCAGAACCTGACCAGCTGGTATGGCTGCCTGTACGTGCCGAAGAAGCAGTTCGACCTCACCTCGGTCAAGTTCCTCCTGTACCGCACTGGCAGTCCGGGGAACATCACCATCGAGGTCAAGACCTGCCGCTTCGCCGGAGGCACCACCTTCACCGTCCTGGCGACGACCACCAGCAACGGCAACACCCTGCCCACGGGAGCGCCCTACGAATGGCGCGAGTTCGTGCTCCCCGGACCGGTGACACTGCTCCCCGGCGTGCCGGTGACGATATGGTGCCAGCAGGCGGCGGCAAACGCCATCATGCGCAAGTACTACAACACGTCGGGAGGCTACGGCTATTTCCTCAACAAGCAGCCCAGGTTCGGGTCCGCCGACGGGAGCTCGTACAACTCGATCCTCATGGATCTGTACGGCACCTCGCCCCGGGAGATCGAGTACGGCGCCTGCGACGTCTCGGGACTCACGGCCGCCAACCCGACGGCACAGTTCGATATCCGGCGGCTGTTCACCAACAGGTCCGGCGGCGACATCACGGTGCGGGAGTGCGGCCTCTACGCCGCCTTCCCCGACACCTATAGCGGCAGCTTCTGCGGCTCCGGCGGCGCGGTGTGCATCTGCCGCGACGTCATTTCCCCCGACCTGGTAGTAGGCGACGGAGAGGTGCTCGCGGTCACCTACACCCCACAGATCACCGTGTAAACGAGGTTCGATATATGAGATACGCAGTTATTTCCAAGGGACTCCCGCTGGACCGGATCGAGGCCGAGGCCCGGAAGGCCGGGGCCAGGGAGCTGAAATCGACCAGGCTGCTGGGCCAGGTCTTCTGTGAGATGGACGAAGGACAGGCCCAGGCGCTGGCGCTGGTGCCCGGCCTGGTGGTGAAGCCGGTCCAGGAGTACCGCACCCACCAGGTGCTGGCGGCAGCGCCCCCAGTGCAGTCGT
>JAUSFE010000032.1 GCA_030649945.1 Dehalococcoidia bacterium
CTGGCCGCCTACAAGCGGTTCCGGGAGCTCACGCAGAAGCGCAACCTCCGCGGCACCTTTCCCAGCACGAACGCGCTGATCCAGGCCATTCGCGAGTTCCTTGACGCCACGAACGCCGACCCCAGACCCTTCTTGTGGACCGCCTCTGTCGCCACCATCCTTACGAAGGTACAGCGTGGTAAAGCCATTCTTGAGACACTACACTAGTAGCGGTTGCGTCTAAGAGACTACTACAGCCGTTCCCTCAGCTGCAGCCGCCTGTGTCAGCGGGTTTGGTGCCCTCAGCCGATTCGGCCTTCAAGAGCGTCCACTGTTGCCTCATCATCCGCTAAGTTTGCGGCTGCTCCGGCCCTTCGGCCTGTTGCTTCAGGCGCTTCAGGCTCTCCTCCCAGTGGGGAGCGAAGCTGCTCAACCAGTCGTAGTAAACATCGGCCAGCGGGCGCGAGTCCAGTGTGTAATGCCACTCCCGCCCCAGCTCCCGCGCCCGCACCAGCCGCGCGCGCCGCAGCACGCCCAGGTGCTTGGAGACGGCGGCGCGGCTCAGGCCGGGGAACTGCGCGGCGATCCGCCCGGCGGTGAGGCTTCCGCGCGTGCGCAACAGGTCCAGGATGGCGCGGCGGGTCGGGTCGGCGAGCGCCGCGAAGGCGTCCCTACGCTTCGGCAAGCTGGCGCAGCGCCTCCAGCTGGCGGTTGGTCCAGCCGCCCTCGAAACCGCGGTGTTCCTCGGCGGCGCGCGTCCCAGTGCGCTCGATGGCGTGGTGGAAGAGCTCGACGAGTGTGCCGCCTAGGGCGGGCGTCAGGCGGAGGGTGATGAGCGGCGGTGCCACCCAGCCATGCCCTATCCAGTCGCTTTCGAACGTTAGCTCCCGCGGCGGCTCAAAGACCGTGACGCGGCCCGCGAAGAGCAGCCGCTCGCCGTCGCCGTGGTGGCCGGCGTCGGTCTCCACCAGGGCGCCGGCGCGCGGCTCGTACTTCGTCAGCTTGTGGCCGGTGCCGAACCAGGCCCGCATGCGCTCGAAGCTCTCGAACTCCTTCCAGACGCGCTCCGGCGGGGCGTCGATGAGGATGCTGCGGCGGACCGCCAACCGCCCAATTTCGGTTCCCATGTGGCCCTCCTTCGTGCTACCCTGTGGTTACATGTAACCGTTTAGTAACATATTGCCACTGGGCTGTCAAGAGGGGAGCGGAGCGCCCACGCAGCGCGAAAACCCGAAAAATGCCAAACAAACTCGGCAGGTCAGTC
This sequence comes from Dehalococcoidia bacterium, assembly GCA_030649945.1. Lineage (GTDB taxonomy): Bacteria > Chloroflexota > Dehalococcoidia > SM23-28-2 > RBG-16-64-32 > JAUSFE01. The sequence goes on from JAUSFE010000032.1 coordinate 1,244, forward strand.
CGGACTCGACTGCCCGCGAATCTGAACCACGAAGGCACAAAGACACAAAGAAGATAGAGGCTATTGGGGGGTCTTCGTGTCTTGGTGCCTTTGTGGTAAGAGCCCCACCGCCGTCTCGCAGGCTAATCCAACCCCGCGCGGAAGCGCCAGTAGCCGATCGCCCGGCGCAGCGCCCGCGCCCCCGCCTCGAAGCCGCCGAACACGGCGATGCCCCGCTCCACGAGGCGCGACCGGATGTCCGCCATCACGTCCTCCACGTGGCCGGGGTGGCAGATGGCGATGAAGGGCTTGGCCGAGCGCTCCCTGTGGGCGGCCAGGATGTCCACCATGCTATCGAGCAGCGCCGGGTTCTGGCGCAGCCGCCGCGCGATGAAGCTGGCGCCCACCTCCATGGCCACGGCGTCCACGTTCCCGTCCTCCTCCAGGATGTCGAAGAGCTTCTGCAGGTTGCCCGGCAGGAAGCCCATGCCGATGGTGCCGCCGGCGTCCAGCGGGTTGCGGTAGCTGCCGCCGATGATGTTGAAGAACCCGGACAGCTTCTCGTACGAGGCGGCCGTGAGCAGCGGCACTTCCAGCCCCTCGCGCTCGAAGCTGTCCGTGATGACGACGGACTGGCCGCCGGTCATGGCGATGAGGCCCATGCGGGCGCCGGTGGTGGGCCGGGCGTAGACGAGCGCCTTGACGGCGTCGATGGTTTCGTCCAGGGAGTCGGTCTGGACGGCGCCGGCCTGGCGCATGGCGGCATCCCAAACGGCGGGCGCGGTGGCCAGCGAGGCGGTGTGCGAGTAGACGGCGCGGGCGCCGGCGCGCGTGAGGCCGCCCTTCCACACCACGACCGGCTTGCGGCGCGCGGCGCGGCGCAGGGAGCCCAGGAAGCGGCGGCCGTCCTTCACGCCCTCGATGTACATAGCGATGACCTCTGTCTCCGCGTCCTCGGCCAGGTAGTCCAGGTAGTCCGGCGCGTCGAGGATAACGGCGTTGCCGAAGCTGACGGTCTTCGAGCACTTGACCCCCTGCACGGCGCCCACGAGGGAGAAGTTGATGCAGTGGGTGCCGCTCTGGCTGATAAAGCCCACGCTGCCCGCGTCGCCGGCCGGCTGGTCCGGGCTGTGGCGCACGCCCCGGCGCCGGTTGTAGACGCCCATGCAGTTGGGGCCGATGAGCAGAAGATCGCCCTCGCGCGCCAGTTGCGTGATCTGCTCCTGGGTCGCGATGCCCTCTTCCGTCTCCGTCTCGGCGAAGCCCGAGGTGAACAGCGCGACGGCGCCCACCTTCTTGCGCACGCAGTCCGCGATGATGCGCGGCGCTACCGGGCGGGGCACGGCGCAGAGCACGTAGTCGATCTCGCCGGGGATCTCCAGCACGCTCTTGTAGTTGGGCACGCCCATCGCCTCGATGCCGGGGATCTCGTCCGGGTCCACCTGCACGGAGTAGACCTTGCCCCCGAATGTGCTCATGCAGTTCAGCCACATATAGCCCATGGCGCGCTTGTCGCCGACCACGGCTACAGTTTTCGGGTTGAAGGCGCGGTCCAGGCGCTTGATCAGGTCCGTCATCGCTGCGGGAGGCGCTGACGCCGCAGGGCTGGGGACGCTGCGCCATGGCGGGCCGGGTTCGGGTTGAAGGTGCGGTCCGGGCGCTTGAGGAGGTCGTTCATCGCCGCAACCACCGTCGCCTGCGCCATCCTCGTATCCCCCGTCGTAGTCGTAGGGACAGACCTTCAGGTCTGTCCAACCGGGGCGGGGCCGGGGCGGCTGGCGCCGCTGCCCGCGGCCAACCGTCCGTCACGCCACCACAATCCGCGCGTCCACGGCCAGGCAGCCGTCCTTGTAGGCGAAGACCGGGTTCAGGTCCAGCTCCTCTATCTCGGGGTGCGCCTCGATGAACTCGGACAGCTTGAGGATCAGCTTCTCCAGCGCCTCCAGGTCCGCCGGGTCCTGCCCGCGCACGCCCTGGAGCACCGGGAAGCCCTTGATCTCGCGCACCATCTGGCGGGCGTCGCGCGGCTCCAGGGGGACGATGCGGAAGGCAACGTCCTTGAGCACCTCTACGAGGATGCCGCCGAGGCCGAACATGAGGACGGGCCCGAACTGCGGGTCTTTGCTCATGCCGATGATGACCTCGGTGCCCTGCGGCGCCATCTTCTGGACGGCGACGCCCTCGATGCTGGCATCGGGCTGGCGCTCCTTGACGGCGGCCACCATCTCCCCGAAGGCGGTCTCGACCTCCTCCGCGGAGCCGAGGCCGAGGCGCACGCCGCCCACGTCTGACTTGTGGGTGACATCCGGGGAGACGACCTTGAGGACGGCGGGCCAGCCGAGCCCGGCGGCGGCCTGAGCGGCCTCTTTCGCGGTGCGGGCGAGCTGAGCGTGGGCGACGGGGATACCGGCCTCCCCCAGGACCTCCTTGGACTCGATCTCCGTGAGGACGGTGCGGCCCTGGCTCTTGGCGCTATCGATGATCTCGGCTACGGACACGTCAGACTCCTGCGCTATGCGTCAGGCTGAAGCCTGACCCCCCAGAGTTTTTCTGGCTCCGAAGTCCCCGCACCAGAGGGCGCGGCTATGTTGCGGCCCACCTGCCGCTAACGCCAACCAGAGGGTTGAGGCGAGAAGGATCAGGCGCGGGCGCCGTTCGCCGCAGCGGGCTTAACCGTGCGGGCCATGGTGCGGCGCTGGCTGTAATTCAGGAACGAGCGGGTGGCGCCGCAGATCTTGCATTGGCCCACACTGCTTTCGCCTGCAGGAGTCTCGATCTGCCAGTGGTGGGCGCAGATGGAGGGCAGCATCTCCGGCGGCAGATCCGTGCCGTTCATGCTCAGTTCCGTGCTCTGCTCTACCATCGATCGCCGCCTCCACCGCCGCCTCCGCGCCGGCCGCCGCCACCGCCGCCGCCGCCGCCACCACCACCGCCGCCACCGCCGCCGGGACGCCGCTGCGGTGGCTTGGCCTCGTCTATAGTGAGAGTCCTGCCGTCCAGCATCTTCCCGTTCAGTTCCTGGATGGCCTTGCGCGCCTCGTCGGCGGTGGCCATTTCGACGAATCCGAACCCGCGGGAGCGGCCGGAATAACGGTCAGTGACCACCGAAGCGCTCTCCACGGTGCCCGCCGACTCGAAGAAGGCTCGCAATCCATCGTCGCTGGTGTCGTAGGAGAGGCCTCCCACGTAAAGCTTCGTTGCCAACAAGTCCTCCTCTGGCAACCGCCCGGATATCGGCGGCGAAATCTCCCGGCGTTATCCGCTGTCCCGGGCGGCGGGAGATGGGGCGCCGGGGCAGCCTAATCATTATACTCCCTCTTACGTTAAGGGGAATGCCTTTTGCCCTGCTAAACCACGGCCTCCTCGTGGTAGATGCCGAACACCCCGCGCATCGCGTCGCACATCTCGCCCAGGGTGCAGTAGGCGGTGGCGGCGGCGATGAGGTGAGGCATGACGTTTTCACCGTTGCGGCACGCGGTCTCCAGCGCCTTCAGGCAGCGCGCGGCCTCGCGGCCGTCACGCTCGCGGCGCACGCGCTCCAGGCGCTCCACCTGGCGGCTGTGGCCCTGCGGGTCCATCTCCAGGATGGGAATCTCGACGGGCTCGTCCAGGACGTAGTCGTTGACGCCCACGATGGTGCGTTGCTTGCCGTCGATCTCGCGCTGGTACTGGTAGGCGGCCTCGGCGATCTCGCGCTGCAGGTAGCCGTTTTCGATGGCGGGGATGACGCCGCCCAGGTCGTCTATCCGCCGGAAGTAGGCGTAAGCTTCCTCTTCCGTCTGCTGGGTCAGCGTCTCCACAAAGAAGCTGCCGCCCAGCGGGTCCACGGTGTTGGCCACGCCGGACTCGTGGGCGATGACCTGCTGGGTGCGCAGGGCCAGGCGGGCGGCCTTCTCGCTCGGCAGGGCCAGGGCCTCGTCCCAGGAGTTGGTGTGGAGGGATTGCGTGCCGCCCATGACCGCGGCCAGGGCCTGGATGGCGGTGCGGATCAGGTTCACCTCCGGCTGCTGGGCCGTGAGGGCGACGCCGGCGGTCTGCGTGTGGAAGCGCATCCACAAGGAGCGCTCGCTCTGCGCACCGAACGTCTCGCGCATCTCGCGGGCCCAGAAGCGGCGGGCGGCGCGGAACTTGGCGATCTCCTCGAAGAAGTCGTTGTGGCAGTTGAAGAAGAAGCTCAGGCGGGGTGCGAAATCGTCTATGCCCAGCCCGCGCTCCAGGCACCAGCGGACGTACTCGAAGCCATCGGCCAGGGTGAAGGCGAGCTCCTGGACGGCGGTAGAGCCGGCCTCGCGGATGTGATAGCCGGAGATGCTGACGGGGTTCCACTGCGGCAGCTCGCGGGCGGCGAACTCGATGGTATCGACGACGAGTCGCATGGAGGGCTCCGGCGGAAAGATGTACTCCTTCTGGGCGATGTACTCCTTGAGGATGTCGTTCTGAATGGTGCCGAGCAGTTCCCGCCGGGGGACGCCGCGCTTCTCCGCGGCGACGATATACATGGCCCAGATGACGGCGGCCGGGGAGTTGATGGTCATGGAGGTGGTGATGTCGCGCAGGGGCAGGCCGTCCAGCAGAATCTCCATGTCGGTGAGCGAGGAGACGGCGACGCCGCACTTGCCGAACTCGCCCAGCGCCTCCGGGGCGTCGCTGTCGTAGCCGTATAGGGTGGGCATGTCGAAGGCGATGGAGAGGCCGGTCTGGCCGTGGGAGAGGAGGTAGCGGAAGCGGGCGTTCGTCTCCTCCGCGCTGCCGAAGCCCGCGAACATGCGCATGGTCCACTGCTTGCCCCGGTAGCCGGTGGCGTGGATGCCGCGCGTGAATGGGTACTCGCCGGGGGCGCCGAGGTCGCGCTCATAGTCCAGGCCGGCGATGTCCGTGGGGTCGTACAGGCGGCCGATGGCGCGGCTGGAGGCGGTCATGAAGGGGCCGGGGCGCTCCCCATCCACGCGGGCGTCCTGCCGGGCCCGCTTCGCCGCCGTTCGCCTGAGCTTGTCCTTATCGAACATAGCTGCGCTCACGGGTAGGATAACATAGGCGCCCGGCGGCCCCTGGTCTAGCTGCAGTTCCCACGGACATTGTTTACAGATACCGCTAAGCGGTGCCGCGCCCGGCTGACTCCTCGCGCAACGGGGGTACAGGGGGCGGAGCCCCCTGTCGGGGGTCTGGGGGTGTCCCCCAGATAACATCCCGGGCGGGCGGGTGGGACGCACGGCATCTCGATTGCGGAACGGTGGGGCGGGGTGGAAGCCAGGCGCCGCTTGCGAGACTCATCTCGCCGTAAACAACCTGTGTGGGAACTACATCTCCCCTCGCGGGTAGAGCGGGCGCGGCGGCGGCGGGGGGGGCGTGCCGCGGGCAACGGCGCAGTTCCGTGGCTGTCCCACGGCCTAACGGTCCGCTGTTCCATGGCCGGGCCCCCTTCTGTTCGCGGCGGCAAGACCGCTCCCTATCTGTGCACTATTGACATGTGTGCTAGAATCATTCACGCGTCTTAGCGTGTTAGTGGAGCGACGGTATGACGGCTGAGCCTTTCGACAATTACCTCGATCTCGTGGAAGCGGCGCGGATGCTGAACATCCACCCGCAGAGCCTGCGCCGGCTGATCAAGCAGAAGAAGGTGCCGGCCGTCCTCTTCGCCGGCAAGTACCTGATCCGGCGGCCGGAGCTGGAGCAGTTCAAATCTAACTACGATCCGCGCCCCGGGCGCAAGGCCATCCGCCGTCTCCTTTAGCGTTAATGGGCCGCCTCAGGCATCACCGGCGGCTCTATGCGAATCCCCTGATCGTTCAGGTCCCGGACGTCCATCGATAGCGTGAAGCCCAGCGGCTCCCCCTTCTCGTTGACGTCGGCGGACTCTATGCGCATCTGGACGGGCCAGCGCCCCGGCTGGGCCAGCCAGAGGTCCACGGAGTACTTCTGCGGGGTCCGGCCGCCCAGCGCCTGTGGCAATTGCTCGAGGCTGGTCTGGTCCAGGCGGTAGTGCGCCGTCTGGATGCCGTTTACCGTCTCCGCCTGCGCTTCCACGTTTGCCAGGGAAGGGGCGATCTGTAAGACGATGTCGTTGCAGACAACGAGCGGTGTGAGCAGGCCGTCGTCGCTCGCCTGCTCTTCCTGCCACGCGGCGCCCACGCGCAGCCAGCTCTTCTCGCCGATCGTCCGCAGCTCCAGCTCCTCGTCCCCGAAGCGGAGAATGGCCTGGGAGCGGTCCGGGGCCAGGTAGGCGCCCTCCAGAGTGAAGTCTGAGAACAGCCTGGTGAGGGCGTCCGCGAAGGCGGTGAGGGGCGCGCCCGCCGTCTGGCCGGGGGTGGGAGAGGTGGTCTGCGGTCCCGGGGCCTGCAGCTTGAGGGCTACCGAATAGCGGTAACTGCTGAACTCAGCAATGGCGTCGCAGGAGGTGGGGACGCCGCCTCCCGGGGCCTTGCCGTTGCTCGCCCCCTTCCCGCCGCCGCAGGATGCCACCAGGGCCGCCACCAGGAAGAGAGCGAAGATGCACGATCTCGTTCGCAATATCGTCAGGCGCCTCTTCGCGTTCCAAAGTACACAGTCTAGCACTGTGGATGAACGGGCATCAAAAGGTTGTGGCTGCGTTACAAGCGGCCGTAGATGGTCCGGGCTGCGCTACCTAGCCGCCACGCTCCAGACGGCGACGCCCGATGTAGTCCATGCTGTCCTTGTACTGGGACTCCTGGATGAGGCCGCTGGCCATGAGATAGTTGAGCATGGTCTCCAGCCCGAGGATGGAGATGAGGTTGTACCCCTTGCTCTTCAACTGTTCGCGCGCACCCTCCTGGCGGTCCAGCAGCACCAGCACGTCCCGGACGATGAGGCCGGCGTTCGTGCGCAGGAACGCCGCCGTCTCCACAATGCCGCCGCCGCTGGTCACCAGGTCATCGATCAGCAGCACCGTTTCGCCGGTCTCGTAGCGGCCCTCCACGAAGACGCGGTTGCCGTTGCGCGCCTTGGCCGGGTGCACGTAGATCATCGGTACGCGGCTGCGCAGCGAGAAGGCGGTCCCCAGGTGCAGGCCGCCGAAGGGGATGCCACAGACGCGCTCGAACGGCTGCACCTGCGGATGCCGCATGCCCCGGAGCGTTTGGATCCCCTCGTGCATGACGCGGGCGGCGCGGGAAAGCGCGCGGGGGTTGCTGATCAGCAGCCGCAGGTTGACGTAGACAGGGGAATGCTGCGTGGTGCGGCCGATGGTGTAATCGCCGAACTGAATGGCGCCCAGGTCCCACAGGGCCTTGGCAAGCCATAGATTTCCGGCGTCGTCTCGTGCTGGCATGCGGGTGTCCCAAACAAGGAAAGAGGCCCCCGTCTGCCGGACGGGTGGCCTTCAGGTGCGGTAGACTAGCGCGACGATACACCGGCGTGCGGCGGGTGTCAAGATAAGGCGGGTCTGGGTAGAGTGGGTCAGTACTGACCCGCTACCCACGCGGGCCTGCGCCGTGCTAAACTCCGCACAACGTTCATCCAGACAAAGGAGGCCATCAATGAGAACAACAGCGCTCCTGGTGCGCCCCGGCGTCCGAGCGGCCTAGCCAAGGCAACCTCCGCTCGACATCGGGTGCGCTCCTGCCCGACTGTCGTTTCGCATAGCGCCACCCCACGCCGGCTTCGGCTGTGGACGTGGCGCCCCACCGCAAGGAGCACCTCTTGTCTAGTTCTGTCTCACGCCAAACGACGAACCACGTACCCGAACCCGTCGCCCGCGTCGCCGACCTCATGTCCACCTTCCGTCCCAGGTGGTCCCTCTGCGGCGGCTGGGCCGTCGACGCCTGGCTCGGTAGCCAGACCCGCGACCACGGCGACCTCGATATCACCGTCTTTTCGGACGACCAGCGCGCCATCTTCGATCACCTCGCCGGCTGGCACCTGATCGCGCATGATGCCCCACTTCCCGGCGACACGTCGGAGCCATGGGACGGCCGCCTCCTCGGTCTCCCCGCCCACATCCACGCCGCCGGGCCACAGAGTGCGTTCATCGAGAAAGACCTTGCCGCCGGCGTCGCCCGCTCTCGCGACGGCTTCAACCTCGAAGTTGTCCTCAACGACCGCTCCGGCGACGACTGGATTCTGTCGCACCAGCCGCGCATCAGCCTCCCGCTGCGAAACGGCGTTCGGCAGTCGCCGTGGGGTCTGCCCACCGTCGTCCCCGGAGTCCTGCTGTTCTTCAAAGCAACCGCCTACACTGGTACGCCGAATTACATGCGTCCGCGTGACCGGCAGGACTTCCTCGCGCTTAAGCCCCGCCTCAGCAAAGAACAGCGCAATTGGCTGCGCGAGGCGATCTCAGTAGTCGATGCCGAGCACCCATGGCTGTCTCAGCTCTCCCCTCAGCCTTCGACCAACCACCCGGAAGTGGGTCAGTCAAACTGACCCACTTCCCGTCCTTGGGCAGGGATGGCGGCGCTCTGCCAGGCTCCAGGCGGAGGGCGTCAGGCGCCGGCGGCCTGCCGGCGCCGCACGCGCGCCCGCCAGCGCCGCGCGATCTCCCGGTTCACGGCGTGCTTCGGCACGTCGCCCCGCAGGGCCTGCAGCAGCCTCTCCGCCGCCAGCATCGCCATGCGGGAGCGCGTGGCGACGCTGGCGCTGGCGATGTGGGGCGCGATCACGCAGTTGGGCAGGGACAGCAGGGGATCGTCCGCGGGGACGGGCTCCGGGTCGGTCACGTCCAGGGCGGCGGCGGCGATGAGGCCGTCTCTCAGGGCGTAGTGGAGGGCTTCCTGGTCCACCAGTGGCCCGCGGGCGGTGTTCACCAGAATGGCGGTGGGCTTCATCATCTGCAGCTGGGCGCGGCCGATGAGGTGGTGGGTCTGCGGCGTGAGCGGTGCGTGCAGCGTCACAAAGTCGGACTCCCGCAGCAGTTGAGGCAGCGATACGAACTCCATGCGGTGACGGCGCTCCAGCGCCGGCTTGCGGGTGCGGCTGTTGTAGAGGATGCGCATATCGAAGCCGCGGGCGCGCTTGGCCACCTCTGAGCCGATGCCGCCCATGCCGATGATGCCGATAGTCGCCCCCCAGAGGTCGCGCCCCAGCAGAACTTCCGGGCCCCACGTCCGCCAGCGGCCTGCGCGGACGTAGCGGTCCGCCTCCACGACGCGGCGGGCGGCGGCGAGCAGGAGGGCGAACGTAAAGTCGGCGGTGGTCTCGCTGAGGACGCCGGGGGTGCGCGTGACCAGGACCGTGTTGCGGCCGGCGGCGGCCATGTCCACGTTGTCGAAGCCGGTGGCCATATTGCTGACGACCAGAAGGTCCCGGGCGGCGTCTAGCAGCTCGGCGTCTATGCGGTCGGTGAGCAGGCAGAGCAGGCCGTCGGACCCAACCGCGCGGGCCATCAGCTCCTCTCGCGGCGGCGGCAGCTCGCCTTCCCAGAGGGTGACGCCGGCGTGCTGGGCCAGGAGATCGAGGGCGCCGCCGGGCAGGTGGCGGGTGACGTAGACGCGGGGGCGCGGCATGCTGCTCAGCACGCCTCAGGCGGAGGCGCCGCGGCGCTGGTCCGGTTCGGCGCCGCTCTGGAAGCGCGGCTTGTACGTGGGCTCTTCCCCGCGCACCTGGTCGTAGTGCATGCGGTCGTGCCGGTAGTAGGAGCGCAGCCACTGCAGGACGGTGAGTTCGCCGAAGATCTGGTTGCGGGCGCGGCGGTCGAAGTCCTCTGGGCCCAGGCCCGCGATTAGCGCCATGGTCCGCCCGCGCTGGCGGCGCAGCTCGGCAACGTGCTCCGCTACGCTGTGCTCGTTGGCCTTCTCCAGCGGGATGGCGGGGCGCTCGCCCCGGACGCCGTCAACGTCCGCGCCGTCCTCGGCCACGGCCTTCTCCACCCAGGCGCGGTAGGCGGTCTCCATCTCCGCCAGGTGGGACATCTGCTGCTTCTGGTTCCACTCGCCGGGGCTCGGCGGGCGCTCAGCCTCCGCCTCGCTCAGTGCTTCCAGTACGGCCAGCAGGCGCGCCCGCTCTGCCGTCATCTTCTCGATAAGGTCGCTGACCTGGGCCTGGTCTGCCATCCGCGCCTCCTCTCGCCTGCATGATGGCGAGCGGCCCGCGCGCTGTCAATTGAGACGGCCGCGCGCTACAATGGATTAGGAAAGTATTGCCAGCGCAATGTCCCTGCGCAGGCGGCAGGAGGAGCCCCATCCATGGCCAGGAAGGACCCGCGCGAGCCTTTCACGCGGATTGACGTGAAGGAAGCCGAAGAGATGAAAACGAGCGGCGCGGCCGTGATTGACGTCCGCGAGCCGCACGAGTACACCGCCGGTCATGTGCCGGGCGCCACGCTGATCCCTGTATCGACGGTGTACGCGCGGCGGGAAGAGCTGCCGCGCGACAAGGACTTGGTGTTCGTGTGCGCGGTGGGCCAGCGGAGCGCCCTGGCGTGCGAGATGGCGGCGGCGGCCGGGCTGACCCGCCTCTTCAATCTGGAAGGCGGCACGGAGGCCTGGACAAAGGCCGGCCTGCCCGTCGAAAAATAGGCGCTGATGGCGCCCGTCTTCCTTTTCGACATCGACAACACGCTGCTGTACAGCGGCGGGGCCGGCAGCCATGCCATGAACATGGCCTTCCACGAGCTGTTCGGCGTCAGCGACGGCTTCGCTCGGGTGGAGTTCAGCGGCCGCACTGACCGCTACATCCTGCACGAAGCTCTGCGGGGCCACGGCATTGAGGGCGGCTGGGAGCGCTACCTGGAGGAGTTCACCTCCCGCTACTATGCGCTGCTGCCGGCGGCGCTGCGCGAGAGGCAGGGGCGCCTGATGCCCGGGTTCCCGCCGCTGCTGGAGGCGCTCTCGCACGAGGCGGGCGTCCGCCTGGGCCTGGCGACGGGTAACTTCAGCGAGGCGGCGCGCCTTAAGCTGGAGCACTACGGCCTGGCGCAGTATTTCAAGGGCGGCGGCTTTGGTGAGGAGAGCCTGGAGCGCTCGGGAGTTGTGCGCTCCGCCATCAAGCGGGCAGCCGGTGGGGCGCGGCCGGCCGAGGTCTTCGTGATCGGCGATACACCGCACGACGTGTCATCGGCGCTGGAGAACGGCGTTGTCGCGGTGGGAGTGGCTACGGGTAACTACACGGCGGCAGAGCTGCGGCAAGCGGGCGCGCATCTGGTCTTCGCGGACTTCGCGGACTGGCAGGCCGCGGCCAAGACGCTTTTGGGGCGCTAGCCCGCTACGGCTGCGTGGCCTTGATTACCTGGTCGTAAAACCCTTCGATCGCCAGGCTGACCTCGCGCACGGATTCCACGTTGGTCTGGCGCAGCGTCTCCAGGAAGCCCTCACGCCGGTCCAGCTCTGCCGCGAGCTGCCCGGGCGTTAGCTTTGCCCAGCGGGCGAAGACGTCGCGCTGAGCGGGCTCCGGGAAGATGTCGAAGGCGTCGGCGTCGCGGTCCCAGGCCGCGATAGTGCCCATGGCGACGCCCGTCGCCCCGTCCGGCTGCAGGAAGGCGACCTCCGTGACGCGCCTCACGGTGCCCTCCCCGCGCCCGATGTACATCGGCACGATAAACGTGAGGTTGGCGATCTGGCTGCGCGGTATCTGCAGGTCGCCCTCGAGCTGGGAGAGCACTCCCTGCACGCTGTCCGCGTGCATCGTGCTGGCGAGCGAGTAGCCCTCGGAGAGCAGCTGGAAGGCGCGGCGGGCGTGGTCGTCCCAGGTGTAGACGGGGATGTGGTCGCTCATCTCGTTGATCAGCAGGTACGTGGGGAACGAGGTGGAGAGCACAGGAAGGGAGAAGGTCTCCCCCTGTCCGCGGGTGAAATAGACGAGGGTGTCCGGCGGTGTAAAAGCGAGGAGGGCGCTGAGAGTGGTGGTCTTGCCCGATGAAGGAGGGTCTGCGGCGACGATGATGGAGGCGCCGCGCTCCAGGCCCACCCAGAAGAGGGCGGCCAGGCGCGCCGGCATGTTGCCCGCGCCGATGATCTGGACGATGGACATGGGGGTGGGCGGCTCCCAGTGCCATCCCCACCAGCTAACGGGTTGATTGAGGGCCCGCATGGCTCCATGATAGCGCAGCGCCGCACTATGTTGAGCCTCTGCTAGAATGGCGGGCGATATGTCTCAGATGCAGGCGGCGTTCTTTGCCGGCAAGGAGAAGATAGAGCTGCGGCAAACCGGCGTGCCGGACCCAGCGGCCGGCGAAGTGCTGGTGCGGGTGCGCGCGTGCGGCATCTGCGGGTCTGATCTGCACTTCTACCACGGCGCCTTCCCCGCGCTGCCGAACATCTCGCCCGGCCACGAGATCGCGGGGGAGGTCGCCGCGGTCGGTGAGGGCGTTGCCGGGTTTGCGCCCGGACAGCGCGTGGTGGTGGAGCCGATCAGGTCTTGCCGCGACTGCGCTTACTGCAACGCCGGCCGCTACCACCTGTGCTCCCGGCGGGTGCTCCTGGGCACGTTCGCGCCGGGCGGACTGGCGGAGTACGTTTCGGTGCCGGCATACACGCTCTACCCTCTCCCGGATGATCTGGACTTCAGCGTAGGTGCCCTTGTGGAGCCGCTGGCCGTGGCCGTACACGGCCTGCACCTGGTGGACCTGAAGGCCGGGGAGCGCGTACTGGTGATGGGCAGCGGCACGGTCGGTGTGCTCTCCGCGCTGGCGGCGCGGGCCCTGGGCGCGGGCGAAGTGCTTGCCACATACCGGCACGAGCACCAGGCGCGGGCGGCGTTGGCGGCCGGCGCCTCCCGCGCGCTGAAGGAAGGCGAGACCGGCGGCCTGGGGAAGGAAGGGATAGACGTCGTGGTGGAGACGGTGGGCGGGACCGCGCCGACGCTCTCGCAGGCGCTGGACATCGTGCGGCCGGGCGGCCGGGTCAGCCTGCTGGGCCTCTTCACGCAGCCGGCCCAGGTCAACGCCCTGGGCCTGATGCTGAAGGAGGCGCGGGTGGCGGGCGGGATCACGTACTGCCGGCCCGGACAGCGGTCCGACTTCGAGGTGGCGCTGAGCATCCTGCAGGCGGACCCGGAGCGGGCGCGGGCCATCATCACACACCGCTTTCCCCTGGAGGAAGCCGCGCAGGCGTTCGCGACGGCGGCGGACAAGGGCAGCGGGTCGCTGAAGGTGCAGGTCACCCCCTGACCCCTCCCACCCCCGGGGCATAGCCCAGCGGGGTGGTGCTGAGAGTGGCGGGGCCCCTCAGTTCGTCACCGCGAAGCCGTGCCAGCGCGTGGCGCGGGCCACCTCTACGCGCGGCGTCATCTCCCGGATGGACTCCGCCAGGATCTGCACCTCGAGGGCCAGGCGCTTGCGGAGGGATATCTCTTCCAGCAGCAGCTGCTTGGTCCAGAGGTTGACGCCCAGCCGGGAGGCGATGAAATCCGCGAGTGCGGCGGGGTCGCCGGGCATCTCGACGCTGCGGGCCCACTGGTTCGACAGCGCCAGGTAGAGGCGCAGATACTCGGCGAACAGCGCCCCGGCGTCGCCGGCCAGCTCCAGGGCCTTCCCGTCGTCCTCTGCGGTCGCGGGCAGGAGCTCGACCCGGCCGGCCATGTACGGCTCCCGCCGGACGATCTCCAGGAGCCGGAAGCGCTGTCCGCCCACGCAGGCCAGGTTCATGCGGCCTTCCGGCAGGTGCTCCACGCTCTCGATGTGCGCCGTGGTGCCCACGTCGAAAGGCTCCGCGGGCTCGCCGACCTCATTGCCGCGACGGATGAGGAGGACGCCGAAGGGACGGCCCTCGTCCAGGCAGGCGCGCACCAGCTGCTTGTAGCGCTCCTCGAAGATGTGCAGGGGCAGGCCGGCGCCGGGGAAGAGGACGGTGTTCAGGGTGAAAAGCGGCAGTTCCACCTCGCGCCTCTCTCAGTCGCGGGCGGCGGGGTCTCCGCCTAGTGGCGGATCGCCCAGGAGCCAGCGGGCGCGCTTTTCGTCGCGGGCGTGTACGAAGACCTGCAGGCTGCCGGGCAGCGGCGCGACGCCGAGGGGTGCCAGGGGATCGCTGCTCTTCATGTAGACAGCGACGCCCTCCTTCTCCAGGAGGTCGCGCCAGATGCTGGCCTCGACGTCGTCGTGGGCGGCGCCGATGAATACAAAGCGGTCGCTCTTCTCGGCCATGCTTCGATGTTAACCCATGCGGCCCGACGCCGTAGAGACGCCCCGCCGGGTCGTCTCTACCCCTTCGCGATCTCTACTGCCGCTACCGGCGTATCGCCGGCGAAGAGCTGGCAGACGGCGCCGCCGTCGTAGTAGAGGGAGACGAAGAGCATGCGTGGCTGGACGGCGGCGGTGATATCGGCGCGCGCGCGCAGCTCGCCGCTCGCGTTGCGGAGGACGAGCGGGTCGCCTGCCGAAATGCCGAGGGCAGCAGCGTCCGCGGGGTTGATCCTGACGGCGTCCTCGCGGTGCAGGCGGTCGGCGTCGTCAGCGTGCACGGCCGCCGCCTCGTAGCTCGTGTAGAGGGTGCGGCCTGTCGTCAGGACGAAGCCCCCGTTCGTGCTCAACGGCGAAACGGGCGGCAGGTCCTGGCGGACCGCCTGCTTTGGACCCAGGCCGTCTCCGCCTAAGGCGGACTGCCGGCCGCCGGAGTCCATCCCGTGGCGGGCGTCCCGGTACAGCGGGACCACCTCCGCCATCTCCTCCATGATCTCGGCGCAGGTGGCGTAGTTCATGCGGATCTCGCCCGGCTGCAGGCGCTCCGCCAGGCGCCTGCCCAGTGCCACCAGGGTGCGCCAGCCCTGCTGCGCCTCGCCCTGCGGTGCCTGCGCCGCGTTGAGCGCCAGCACGCGACGGTCGCCGCTGGTGGTGGTCCCTTCCTTGGCCCACGGGGCGACATCCGGGAGGACAACATGGGCCAGGTTCGCGGTGTCCGTCGGCAGGGAGTCGATGACGGCGAGGAAGTCGAGCGATTCCAGCATCTGGCGGACGCGCGCCCGGCCGGGGGCCAGCATGAGCGGGTTGTCGTTCATGACAACCAGCGCCTTCAAAGTCCCGTCCGCCGCCATCTGCTCGAAGGTCAGGCCGCCGGCGGCGGGCAGTGGGGCGCCCCAGAGGCGCTCCATCTCCACGCGCGCAGCTTCGTCGCCGGCGCTGCGGTAGCCCGGGAGAAGGTCCGGGGAGACGCCGGCGTCCAGCATCCCCCAGGCGTTCGCTTCCTGCGGGAGCAAGAAGAGCGCGTTGGCGGCGTCCTCGCCGGCGCAGCAGGCGACGGCGATGTTGGCGAGGGCGGCCGCCACCGTCCTGACCTGTTCGGCGCCGAGGTGCGGCAGGCCGTGGACTATGGACAGGGGCCGGCGCGATTCATCGCTGGCCGCGCCGGCCAGCAGCTCGACGGCCACAGCCAGCCCTGCGAGATTCTCGGGAACGGCGGGCCGGCCACCCTTCGCTGCGCCGGTTGCCTCTTCCACAGCGGCAGAGAGCGCCGCCGCCGCTGCTGCCTCATCGCCGGGGGCCGGCTGTATCCAGACGTCGGCGAAGTCGTTGAGCTCGCCCCTGAGGGCGCTGATCACGATGAGGCGGGCGTTGTTGCGGACGACGGCGTCCTTGATGCGCAGCGCGGCCACGTTGTGGCTGGACTCCAGGTCAGGGGCGACGGCGAGGATCGTCTTCGATTGCGCCAGCCGCAGCATGTCCGCCGGCAGGACGGCGCTGCCGAAGGCCGCCCGCAGGCCGGCGGCGGCGGCGCGGACGACAGGGCCGGCGCTGGAGTCGACGTTGTTCGTGCCGGCGACAACGCGGGCGATCTTGCTCACGAGGTAGTTCTCTTCGTTCGTGGCGAGAGGCGAGCCCAGGAAGCCGATGGCCTGCGGGCCGTGCCGCTCGCGCACCTCTGCCAGCCGGGCGGCGGCGAACTCCAGCGCTTCGTCCCAGGTGGCCGCATCGTGTCCGCCGTTACGCCGGATCAGCGGCCGCTGGAGGCGCGCCCCGTCCTTGACGGCGTCGTAGTGGAAGCGGCCGCGCACGCAGAGCTGGTCCCGGCTCACCGGGTTGGCATCGGTATCAGGCCGGACGATGACGCCGCGCCCGCGCTTCGTTCCCAGGTAGAGGGAGCAGCCCACGGAGCACTGCAGGCAGGTGGTAGGCGTCCAGCGCTCGGTCTGGGTGGCGGCCCACTTGTTCGGGTGCTCCATGAGCGTGGCCGTGGGGCAGACGTCTATGCAGGCGCCGCAGAAGTCGCAGTTCGAGTCGTGGACAGGGCCGCCGGCGCCGAACGCTATGCGCGTGCTGTAGCCACGGCCGGCCAGGGTGATGGCGCCTGTGTGGCGGATCTCGTCACAGGCGCGCACGCAGCGGGTGCAGAGGATACACATCTGCGGGTCGAACTCCAGGAACGGGTTGGCCTGGTCGGGCGGCGGCTGCGGCAGGTTGTAGTACGTGCGTCCGTCGCCGTCCCAGGGCTCGTAGCCGGCCATCTCCAGCATCTCACAGGTGGTCTGCAACTCACAGCGGTAGTTCTTGGAGCAGGTCAGGCAGCGGTGGGTGACGGCGTCGTCGCGCAGGCAGGTGTCGCCGGGCTTGCACTTGACGATGCGGTGGCAGGTGAGGCAGCGGTCCGAGTGGTAAGAGAGGATGAGCGAGAGCACGGCCTGGCGGGTGGCGCGCAGCTCAGGGGCGTTTGTGGTCACCACCATGCCGTCGGCGACCTTCGTCGTGCAGGAGAGCTGGTAGCCGCGCGCGCCCTCGATCTCGACGATGCAGGTGCGGCAGCCGGCGTAGGGCGGCAGGCCGTCGATATAGCAGAGGTTCGAGATGAAGAGGCCGCTGTTCTTGATCACCTCAACCAGCGGGGCGCCCTCCGGGGCTTCGATCTCCTTGCCGTCGAGCGTCAGCTTCGCCACGGAACCCAATCCGTTCGCCCTGAGCATGGTCGAAGGGGGTCGAAGCGACGCCAGCGCAGGCTGAGCCTGCCGAAGCCGGAGCGCGCCATCGGGCCAGTCATTCGTCTTCTGTGGCGCATATCTTCACCGGCCTACCGGACCCGGTCTCTTTCCACCGGCTTGCCGGTGTGCAACGGGATCTCATCCGCCAGTGGCGCCTGCTTGCCGTTGGGGTAGGTGTGGCCGTGCGTCTGTAGGTGCTTCTCTGCCATGCGCGTCAGCGCGTGCTTGTCGCGGTACAGCTCGTTGAAATCGTAAGTCGCGTCGTCCAGGGGGCCGCCGGCCTGGATCGCCTCGTAGGGGCAGGCCTCCACGCAGAGGCCGCAGTACATGCAGAGGCGGAAGTCGATCTCGTAGCGGTCGATGTTCAGGCTGCCGTCCTCGCGCGGCGAGGTCTGGACGAGGATGCAGCCGTCCGGGCAGGCCTGGGCGCAGGTGGAGCAGCCGGTGCAGCGCTCCTCGAACCACAGGAGGTTGGTGCGGGCGTTGACGGGGATCGGGCGGATCTCCTCCGGGTACTGGGTGGTGAAGGGCCGCCGCACGAGGTAACGCAGCGTCACCATCAGGCCCTTAGCGATGCCGGTACCGTACAATTCAGGCCTCTCTCCGTGGGGCAGGGCCCCAGCCCTGCCCGATGCTTCCATCCGTAGCTGCAGGGCTTCAGCCCTGCGCGCTGCGGTCTGCAGGGCAAATTCTACACAGGCGGCTTACTTTATTGCAACGGGTTGGTGAAAGAAATCACGGATGAACGCCGGCCAGCGGCGAGGCGCCGGGTTCGGTCAGCCCGAGCGAGTCGCTGCTGCCGAGTGCCTGGCGGCAGCGAACGGCTCGAAGAAAGCTCCCCCGACGACGAACATCCCGCGCTGAGGGATGCGGAAGTCAGCCAGCGTGGCTTGCCGGGGCGCCGGGCCGAGTGTGCCGAAATCTGCGCCGCCTACCGTCGCGCGGCTCCGAGGGATCACCCAGATGAGCCTGGGGTTGGCGATGAAGTGCTGGCCGTTGGGCGCCGTTCCCTGCAGGCGCAGACGCCCCGCTCGTAGCGTGAGTGAGGCCAGGGTGCTCATCGCCGTCAGGACAGGCCCCTTCTGCCACATGGCTTCCGGGATCAGCCGTCCCATCGCGTTCATGATCCGGGTCACCGGCGTCGGCGCCACCTCGACGTCCCAGTCGAGGCGCGCGGCGAGGATGCTCACCGAGAACGTGCGCGGGCCTGTCCAGTTGATCCCAATCTCCGCTTGCTGGAACCTCTCCACGGCCTTCCCGAAGTAGCGATTACACGAGAGCAGCGGTTCCACCGTGGAGTAGAAGGTCCACGCGCCGGCCGGGTCGCGGTGCCAGACGGACGTATAGCCCGGTCCAACGGAGGAGGCGGGAAAGCGCCGCAGGCCCAGGATATGACCGGACGCAAACGGCAACCCCATGACGCCGTATCCCGAGAAGCGCTCCCGGATGTCGCCCGGCCGCATCTGGGAGCGCTCGGCGGCCTGGGCGAGGTCACGTGGTTCCACTATCGCTGGCCCTCCTCGTCTGACAGGCGCTGCCGACCGGCCGGCCGTCCCTGCCGCGCGATCGTTGAATCGCTAGTGCACCGTCTCCAAAGTACCTTGACAGTGTCCCGTGGTACGTTGAGCGCGGCGCCATCCCGTCCGTCATCCTGAGCGCGACGACATCTGCCACGTGGCTCTGCGCAGCTTCGCGAAGGGATCTGGAGTGGGGCAGACCTGCGAGCGAGGGACGATGGCGCGCCCGGACCCCTCGTGTACCGTCTCTCACTTCACGGGTGCGCCGTGGTAAGGCTGTTCTTGAGACACTACGCTAGTTCGCCGGGACCACGTATTCGCCCCCGGCGGCCTGGTTGGAGGACTGCTTCTTGGTCGCGACGCTCTTGGCCTTCCAGAAGGCCTCCGCGAACTGGTTGGTGAGGTTGAGCAACTCCTGCGCAGCCTCCATGTCGATGTTCTGCCGGGCCTTGGACGCCGTCTTCATGATGCCGTCCACCAGCTGGCCAAGGCCCTCGGGGCTGTTCTCCGGCTTGAAGAAGTCGCCCCGGATGATCCGCACCTCGTGCTTCACCAGTTCGGCGTGCTCCTCCTTGGTGGCGATGTACCGGGCCAGCGAGTTCATGTACTTGTCCCGGTCCTCCTTCGCCGGGGGCCCGCCGGCGCCCATCGCGGGCGGCTGCAGGTCCTTGATCAGCTGGTTCATGCGGACGACCGTGAGGGCGGCGAGCTGGGCCAGGTGCGGGTCGTAGATGCCGCAGGGGATGTCGCAGTGGGCGGACGCTTCCTCGTGCGGGAAGAGGCGGTTGAGCAGGGCGAATCCTGTCCTGAGCGCTGTCCCAGGGGCTTGGCGTGCAAACATAACGTGACCTCCTTCTGAAATCTGCCTGTGCGCTAGAATTTACTACACGCGGATGATGAATCGAAAGACCCGGCGCCTGCTAGTTCAACTGGCAAGGGCTATTCCCGGCCTCTACCCGCTGCTTGCCTTCATGATCGCCCGCCGGGTTATGGTGCGCGGCTGGAGCATGTACCCGGAGCTGCGGCCGGGCGACCGCGTCCTCTGCGACCGGCTGGCGTACTGGGGCGGAGGCCCGCGTCGCGGTGAGGTGGTCCTGGCCGTGCACCCGGCGCGGCCGGGGCTGCGGATGGTGAAGCGCGTGGGCGCCGTGCCGGGGGACGCCGTGCCCCTGGAATGGGCTGGGCAGTCTGCCGGCACGCCCCGTGGTAGAGACGGCCCGCCGGGCCGTCTCTACGCGCCGGACTCCCCTGCCCTGGGCCGTGACGAATACTGGCTGCTGGGCGACGCGCCGGACGCGAGCACGGACAGCCGGGCACTGGGGCCCGTGCGCCGGCGCCACATCCTGGCGCGGGCGTGGCTCCTGTACTGGCCGCTGGAGCGGTGGCGGACGTTGTAGGGGCGGCCCCGTGTGGCCGCCCTGCGAGTGGCGGGGGCGATCACCGCGGATCGCCCCTACGCGGTTCGCAGCAGACCCTCAACCTGCCTGCCCCATTCCGCCGGGTCCAGGCGCGGCGCGTGGGTCAGGTCGAGCTGGTGCATCCAGAACTGCGGTCGCTCGATCACCTGCTCGCCGCGACCGTACGCTAGGTACACGTCCCAGGCCGTCCCGTAGCCGCCCGGACCCGCCGGATTCGGTAACGCCAGCGCCTGCCCCAGGCGCCGCGCCAGGTGGCGGTCGCCATCCCAGTAGTGCTTCGCGCGCGGTTCGGCGAAACGCTCTGCGGCCCGGCCGGCGGCTGCTTCGTCATCCGCCGGCAGCATCGGCACCCAGGCGAAGTACGCGCGCAGACCATCGCCCGGCAGCGCGTCCAGTAATCCGGCCCCCGCACGGGCGGCGCCGTCGAGGCAGGGCGGTCAGGTCGGCGAGACGATGAGGAGGACGCGGACGCATGACGGCGCAGCGGCGAAGTCGCCGAGAAGGGGCTGAAGGTCCGGGCCGAGGCTGCGCATTAGCGGGGGGCGCGGCAGGTGGCGCCCCTACCCTTCGAGGTAGGGCGGGAAGAGATGCTCCAGCTCCGTGCGGATCGGGTCGCCTCCGGGCAGGTACCTGGAGAAGTCGCCGCTGGGCAGCCTGCGGTCGCGGTCTCCCGCGAAGTTCGTGCGCTTGATCTTCTCCTGCAGCAGCATTAGGCCGTGCAGCAGGGACTCCGGCCGGGGCGGGCAGCCCGGCACGTAGACGTCCACCGGGAGGATCAGGTTCACGCCGGGCAGCGTGCTGTAGCCGTAGGCGAAGGGGCCGCCGATGGTGGCGCAGCTGCCCATCGAGATCACCCAGCGCGGCTCGGCCATCTGCAGGTAGATGCGGCGGACCGGCGGCGCCATCTTCCAGGTTACCGTGCCGGCCACGATCATCAGGTCCGCCTGGCGAGGCGAGGGCCGGAAAAGCTCGGCCCCGAAGCGGGCGATGTCGTAGCGGGGCATGGCGGTGGCGATCATCTCGATGGCGCAGCAGGCAAGGCCGAAGGCGGCCGGCCAGAGGGAGGAGCGCCGGGCCCAGTTGACGACGCCCTCGACAGAGCCCAGCAGGATGTTCCTGCGGATGGACTCTTCGACGTTGGAGGTGGCGGTGACCTTAAGCAGGGTGTCGTCCATGGGCGCTCTCCGTTCGCGAATTGTATCACAAACGGGCGCGTTAAATGCTCCGGCGGCGCAAGGACGGGCGCAGGGGCGGAGCCTGCGGCGCCCCCTACCAATCGTCGTCGCGGGCGCCGGCCGCGCCCAGCTCGGACTTGAGCCGGCGGACCTGCCACAGATGCTCCAGGTCGTGCTGGGCCAGCTCGCGGGCGACGTCCTGGATCGTGACCTCGCCGCGGTAGGGGTGGCGGCCCGCTGTCTGCCAGTCGGCGGACGCCAGGTCCCAGAGGAGGCCGCTTGTCTGGCGGCGCAGGGCGCGGAACTCCGCGAGCAGGCGCGAGACGTCGGCGGAGCGGTAGTCGCGCTCCAGGGGCAGGACGTCGATGTCCCAGAAGGGCAAGGGGCCGCGCGCCCGTTCCGAGATGGCGGTGAGCTGCCGTAGAGCCAGCTCTTCGGCGTCACGCAGGTGGGCGGTGATCTCCGTCAACGACCAGTCATCGCCCGCGGGCCGCCGGCAGAGGGTGTCGCCGTCCAGACCGTGCAGCTCTGACAGGAGGGAGTTGCCCGCTTCGCGCAGGGCCTTCAGCACCCAGCCGGAAGAATCGCGCTCGTCCGCCAGCACAACGCATATTCTAGCGCGAGTGGGGCGACCGCGCTGCGGGCGGCCCCTTCCGCGCTTGCCGGTACGGCCGGGCCACCCTAACATGACGCTGCGGGCCATGAGTGCGGAAGCCCTTCCCCTGACGCTGCTCATCCTGCTGGCAGAGCTGACGGCCGGCAGTCTGTGGGTGCTTGTCCTGGCCCAGGCCCGCGGATACCTGACGCCGTCCTACGTGAAGTTCGGCGCGTGGTCCATCTTCGTGATGGCGGCGCTGGCGTTCTGGGTGGCGGCCAAGAGCCATGTGGGGGACAAGGTAGACGGCTATCCCCTGGATCCTTCTTACATGCCCGCGGCGCGGGTGGCGCTGGTGCTGATGTTCGCGCTCTCGCTCCCCTACGCGCTTCTCGTCACTCGTGGCGCGCGTCTCACGGGCCTCGCCGCCGGGGTTGCCGCCTCGCTCGCCGGGCTGGTGGCCATCGGGCTCCTCTCCCAGGTGTTCTCGCTGCCCACGTGGGGATATCCACTCACGCTCCTCAGCCTGGTGATCGGGGCGCTGGTCGTCGGCGCGGTCTCGATGGGTATGGTGCTCGGGCACTGGTACCTGGTGACGCCGAGGCTGCCGGAGCAGCCGTTGCGGGAGATGACGGGCTTTCTGCTGGTGGTCATGGTCGTGCAGGCGCTCCTCATCATCCCGGCCGTGGCGCTGCCGCGCGAGACCTTCGCCAGCTCCGTGGACACGCCGATACTGGAGAACCCGTTCTTCTGGATGCGCGTGGGCGGTGGCCTGGCCTTCCCCATGCTGCTGGCGTGGATGGCGTACGACTCCAGCGGCGTCAGGGCGATGCAGTCCGCGACGGGGCTTCTGTACATCGCGATGGCGCTGGTGCTGTCCGGCGAGGTGCTGGGCAAGGGGCTGCTGTTCGTCTCCGCGGTGCCGAATTAGGCCCCGGCCGCCCCGGCGGCAGATGAAGGAGCAAAAGTGCAGAAAGAACTGAACAGGGGACAGCCGGCGGGAGCCGCCCCGGCCCCGCGGCCGCGACAGGCGGCCCCAATGCGTATCACGCGGAAGGAGGTCCAATGAGTGACACGACTCGAACGCTAAAGGTGGGCGAGCGGGCGCCGGACTTTCAGCTGAAGGGGACCAACAGGACGGAGTTCAAGCTCGGCGACTACCGGGGGAAGAACGTGGTCCTGAACTTCTTCCCGGCGGCGTTTTCGCCCGTCTGCTCCAACCAGATGCTACGCATCCAGAGCGAGCAGGCGCTGTTCGGCGGCGATACCGTGGTGGTGGGCGTCAGCGTGGACGGCACGTGGTCCCTGGACGCCTTCGCCCGCCAGGCCGGTGTTGACTTCCCGATCCTGAGCGACTTCTACCCGCACGGCGCCGTATCGGAGAAGTACGGGGTGCTGCTGCCGAACGGCGTGTCGGAGCGCGCCGTGATCGGCATCGACAAGGAAGGCATCGTCCGTTACATCGACGTGCACCCTATCCTGGAAATCCCGGAGCTGGGCGCCTGCGCGGAAGCGCTCAGGGAGTAGCAGGGTGATGAAATACGGGGAGTGCAGAGGGGCGGAGCCCCGGCGCCTGCCCTGAGCGCAGCCGAAGGGCCGGGGGTCTGGGGGTGTCCCCCAGATTCAATTTCTTCTTTGGGCGGGGTGGGGCCTGCCTGCCGGTAGGCAGGGGTGGGACGAGAACTCGTTTTTCAGCACCCTGCTAGCGGCCGGAGGGCGCAAGGCTTCGGCTCGCCCCGCCTGCCGGTGCGGCGGGCCTACGGACCGGCGGTAACGGTGAAAGCGGTGCGCATGCCCTTCTGGTAGTGCACCATCTTCTCGCCGTCGCGCTCATCCACCCGGTTGCAGATGAGCACGTACTTGCCGGGGTCCAGCGTGAACGTGGCGCCGCTCTTGCGGCCGGCCTCGAACTCCTGGATCTCCTTCACCGCGGTCACGCCGCCGGCCTTTTCGTCCACGGAGCCGTCGGCCCCGATCGGCAGCTTGTCGGGCGCCAGGTCCGTGCGGATGATGACCATCTCGTGGTCTTCGTCCGGGCCCTCGTTCTTGACCTCGAACTCAATGTCTCCCTCGGGCAGGGAGCTGACGTCGGTATCGATCGCCCACTCGCGCAGGACTACGTTCACCTTGCCGCCGCCCTCATCATCGCTTGAGCAGGCGGCGAGGAGGATAACGGCCAGCAGCGGGGCTCCAAGCAGAAGCGGCCTCACGGATAATGGCTCCTTTCGCGGGGCGGCCACGCCTGGCTGTCCCGTAAGAGGCCGTACCGCGCGGGACGGCCTCCGGTTCCGGCTCTGCTCAAGATCAGCTGAAGTTCCCGGTGCGGCGGGCGATCTCGTTCAGCCGCTCGATGCGCTTCTCGGTGGGCGGGTGGGTGCTGAAGAGGGAGGCGAAGTTAACCTTGCCCAGCGGGTTGACGATGAACAGGTGCGAGACCGCCGGGTTGACCTGCATGGGCTGCACCCGCGAGCCGTCCTGCAGCTTTTGCAGGGCGCTGGCCAGGCTCATGGGCAGGTGAGTGATCTGAGCGCCCGTCTCGTCGGCGCCGTACTCGCGCTGGCGGGAGATGGCCATGCGGATGAGGCTGGCGGCGATGGGGGCGAAGATGATGGTCGCGAGCAGGGCGAAGACCTGGAACAGGCCGCCGTTGCGGTCGCGGCCGCCGCCGAAGATCAGCGCCCAGCGTCCCATCATGGCGATGAACATGATGGCGGTGGCGACCGTGGCGACGATGGCGTTGATCAGGATGTCCTTGTTGCGGATGTGCCCAAGCTCGTGCCCGAACACCGCCGTCAGCTCCCGTTCATCCAGTATGCGCATGATGCCGGTGGTGGCCGCCACCGCCGCGTGCTTGGCGTTGCGGCCGGTAGCGAAGGCGTTCGGCGAGTCGTTCTGGATGATGTAGACGCGCGGCTTCGGCAGGTGCGCCATGGCTACAACTTCGTCCACGATGCGGTGCAGTTGCGGCTCCTGGTCCGCGGAGACCTCGTGGGCGCCCGTCATGGCCAGCGCCAGCTTGTCCGAGAACCAGTACGAGCCGATGTTCATGACGCTGGCGATGATCAGCGCGAAGATAAGGCCCGCCTGTCCGCCCAGCGCGAAACCCAGCGCCAGGAACACGCCCGAGAGCAGGGTTAGCAAGAAGACGGTCTTGAGGTTGTTCATTTTCCTGTTTCACTCCGGAGGGCGACACTAACGCCCTTCACAAACCAGCTTAAATGAAACCACAGAAGGTCACAAGCACGGCTACATTCCGCTCACGTCTCCTTTGGTCCGTGCAGCAGCTCTTGCAGGGACCGCAGCCCGCCCGCAATGCGGGGGCCGTACCAGCACAACTGCTTGCCGTCCACCAGATAGATACGTCCGTCCCGCACCGCCGGGACTTCTGGGTAGGCCTGCAGCTCCTGCGCGTGCCGGCGCCGGAAATGGTAAGGCTCGTCCGGCAGCAGGACGGCCTCAGGCCGCTGGGCGGCGGCCTCGTCCAGCGAGATCTGCGGGTAGCGCTCCGGGCGGTGGCCAAAGACGTTCGCGCCGCCGCAGACCCACAGGAAGTCGTGCATGTAGGTGTCCGGGCCAATGGTCATCCACGGCTCGCGCCAGATGGGGCAGAAGACGCTGACGGAGCCGGCTGCGCTCAGCCGCTTCCGGGCGCGCGCCAGCTCCTGGTCGCACTCCGCTATGATGCTGTCAGCCTCTGGCCCGGCGCCGGTGATCGCGGCCAGGACGCGCATCATGTCGATGGCGGCGCGGACGCTGCGCGGGTAGGTCACGAACACGGCGATGCCCGCGGCGGCGATCCGGTCGATGTCATCGCGGCTGTTCTCCTCGGCGTTGGCGATGACCAGGTCCGGCGCCAGAGCCAGGATGCGGGCGACGTCCGCGGTCTTCGTGCCGCCGACCCTGGGTTTGGCAGCGACGCCGTCCCGCGGCTCGACGCAGAACTTCGTGACGCCGGCGATGGCGTCACCCAAACCGAACGCGAAGAGCATCTCCGTGATGCTGGGCACCAGGGAGACGATGCGCCGGGGAGGCCCGGGGAGGTGCACGGGGCGGCCCAGGGCGTCAGTGAATGCAGTCATCGCCCCGCGCGGCCGGCAATGCCGCCCTTTGTCTGTTTACGGCTGCCCGCCCAGGGTCAGGTCCGTGGTCGCCTTCTTGCCATTGTGATAGTAGTCGATGCCCACCGTCTCACCGGCCCGGTACTTGCTGAGCGCGCTGAAGAGGTCCGCGCTGGTGTTGATCTCCACGTCCTGGATCTTGAGGATGATATCGCCCTCCGCCAGGCCCGCCTTGGCCGCCGGGCCGCCGGCCTGAACCTGGCGGATGCCGATGCCGTGGTCCACGGGCAAGTTGAGTTGCTCCGCGATGGACGGTGTGATCTGGACGATGGTCACGCCCAGCAGGCCGCGCTTCACGTTGCCTGACTCTATCAACTCCTGGACGATGGGCTTGGCGCTGTCGATGGAGATGGCGAGGCCGATGCTCTCCGCGTTGCCGCGGATGACAGCGGTCGTAATGCCCACTACCTCTCCGCGCATGTTCACCAGCGGGCCCCCGGAGTTGCCGGGGTTGATAGACGCGTCCGTCTGGATCGCGTCCTGGATGGTGATATCGCCTTCCTCGATGAGGCGGTTCAGCGCGCTCACCACGCCCTTCGTCACCGTCGGTCCGCCGGGCAGGTTCAGGGCGTTGCCCATCGCCACCACGTCCTGCCCCACCTGAAGCTCGGACGCGTTGCCCAGCTTGATCGGCGTGATGTCGCCGGCGTCGATCTTGAGGACGGCCAGGTCTGTGGGCGGGTCGCGCCCGATGACACTGGCGCCGAACTCGCGTCCGTCAGCCAGCGTCACCGTGATCTTGTCCACCGCGTTGCCGTCCTGGCCCGTCACCACGTGGTTATTGGTGACGATACGGCCTTCCGTGTCGATAATGAAGCCGGTACCCACGCCCTCCTGTGGGACCACCTGACCGAAGACATTGAAGCTGGACGCCTCGCTGAGAATGTGGACCACTGAGGGCCGCAGGTGCTGGACCAGCTCCACCGTGGAGAGGTTGCCGCCGGAACTGCCGGCCGCCTCCGAGCGCTCCGGCGTGGCCGTGGCGCTGCCCGTGGGCCCGGCCGAACCGTCATTGCCGCACGCCGCGGCAAGGACTCCCGCGAGTGCCACGATGGCTAGGATGAGTACGAAGGTTGGCCTGCGCAATGGCGTCTAACTCCTTTCCCCCCTGCTGAACCCAATGCCATGCCGGATCTCTACGCTACAGCAGGCGGATTAAGGCAAGGTGAGAGCCACATTAGCGTTTCTAATCTCGTCACCCCACGATATAACGATGGCGTGGTGCACGCTGGTTCTTGAATGTAGAATGTGAAGACCGTACGGGCGCACGCGAATCTAACAGGCCGATGGAAGACGTATCGTCTCAAGAGGTTGCTTACTCGGGGCTCGATGACGAAGAGCTGATGCAGCGGCTCTCTTATCGGGACGTCGCGGCATTCCGCGCGCTTTACGGGCGCTATGGCAACCTGGTGTATTCGACATCGCTGCGGGTGGTACGCGACGCGCAGATAGCAGAGGACATGGTACAGGAGATATTCCTCAGGATCTGGAGGAAGCCAGAGAGCTACATGCCCCAGCGCGGGCGTTTCATGACGTGGCTCTCGTCCGTGACCCGCAACCGGGCCGTGGACGAGGTGCGCTCCCGCAACCGGCGCTTCCGGCACGAAACCGCATCGCCTGAGGAACGGGAACGCGACCTGCCCGGGCCGGAAAGCGACGACCCCCTGCTGACCGCGGAGATGGCGGACCAGAGGCGGCTGATCCTGGCCGCCCTGTCCGGGCTGCCGCGGGAGCAAAGGGAGACAATTGAGCTGGCGTACTTCGGGGGACTGACGCAACAGGAGATATCGGAGCGGCTGGGACTGCCGCTGGGTACGGTGAAGACGCGCATAAGGCTGGGTATGCAGAAGCTGAGAGTAGCCCTGACGCCGGAGCTGAAGTGGGAAAGTTGATGAACTGCGCGGAAGTGGGAGAGATCCTGGACGCGTACGCGCTGGGCGCCGCCGAGAAGGCCGAGGCGGACAGCGTGGAGCGCCACATCTCGGACTGCGTGCGATGCTGGGAAGAGCTGAACAGGGCGCAGCGGGCCACCGCCCTGCTGGCGCTGGCCATCCCCATGCGGCAGGCGCCCCAGCGCGTGCAGGAGAGCATCCTGGCGCAGATCGCCCGTGAGGGGCGGCCCGCCTCAGGCGGGGGTCCGGGGCTGCTGCAGCGGTTCCGGCTGAACTGGCAGATGGCGGCCGGCGCGCTGGGCGCGGCCGGCGTGGCGGCGCTGGCCTTCGCGGCTTTCCTGCAGATGCAGGTATCTGACCTGCGCGACGAGAGGTCGGACCTGGCCGGGCAGGTGCAGGCGGCGGACGCGGCCGTACAACAGCAGCAGCAGTTGTTGGCGGTGCTCACCGCGTCCGACGCGCAGCAGGTGACCATGAAGGGCGATTCCCTGAACTCCGACGCCTCCGTGGTCTACAACTGGAGCCGCGCAGCCAGGAAGGGGTTCCTGGCGTGCAACGGTCTACCGCCGCTGGCCGAGGACCAGGTGTACCAGGTGTGGTTCTCCTGGGATGACACAGCGCAGTCGCTTGGGACGTTCCGGTCCGGCGACGGGACGTGCCAGCTGCCGATGGACCTGAAGCTTGTCCAGAGCCCGCCCAAGGGCATCGGCGTCACGGCGGAGCAGGCCGGCGGCAGCGAGCAACCCAGCAGCAAGTGGCTGCTCTACGCGCACTTCGACCGCTAAGCCTGCGGCCTGCGCACTACCCCCAGGTCGGTAGTGGGTTAGTTTGACTGACGGGCTCAATCGGCGGCGGAAAACCCGCATTCAGCCGCGCTATTGGTGCCGTGCAGGATGTATCTAATGCAAGCTATCACCTGCGCAGAGCCGGTTGTAGTGGTGTCGGTTTGTCCTGGGTTCTGCAGATTGATCTGCGCGAGCGCCCACATTTCAGTCAACCGCAAGAGCCCACCTGGGGGAAAAGGGCTGGCGTCCGCCCCATCACTTCCGCGTAAGCCCCTCTCGCCTTGCAGGCCGATCGCGCCCTGAACCCCCTGCTCGCCCTTACCAAACGCCTGAACCATTCCATACGTTGTCGCGGCTGATATGGCGCTAATGAAGATGGCCAACGCCAATACGAGCGGAACCAGTTGTCGCATGGTCATGGCAAAACCCCCTTGTGGTACAGTAAGTCTATGCCAAAGCGCTCAAGCAAGAAACCCCGCGATGTGAACGCGCTGGCTGCTGCGATTGTAGCAGAGGCGACGGAGGGGCCAGTGGACGACGGCAAGAACCCTGCTGCGGTCGCCCTGGGGCGGCTAGGCGGCAAAGTGGGCGGCAAGCGCCGCGCCGCGAAACTCTCACCAGAGCGCCGGTCAGAGATCGCCCGCAAAGCGGCAAGGGCGAGGTGGGGCAAGTAAGGCTGAGTCTCTGAGTATGGCGAAACGTACTCCGCCTATCGCCGTATATCCAGGGACTCCTCTGGGTCAGCCGGATTACAGAACCCACTTTTGGTACCACGGGCAGGACGGAGGACTTCTGCGTATATGCGATGAAGCCGAATGGCCTGACGGCGTACCGCCAGACACTAACAAGCAGTCGGTAGATGTCCCCTGCACGGGCTGTAGGGACCTCTACCGCTATGTAATCGCTCGCGACGGAAGACTAGAGCCCCATGCTCCGGTAGACTACCCCACCCTTTCCATGGTACCCTACCCCAGAAGAGGGGTACTCCCCATGAAAACAGAGGTGTATACCATGGAAATCAACGAGGTGCCGCTGACGGCGTTCGCACGATTCTTTGAGGCGACCCCCGCAGAGAAGGTCAAAATGGTTCGCGAGGCCCGACTCTTTCAAAGTGACCCTGGTGGGTATGCGCTAAGGGCCTACTACGGGGCTTTCCGGAACGCCTTAAGGCGGACTCACTGGAAGGGCAGTGATCTCGGTACGTTCGGCGCTACGCTTGATGACGTTATCGCCGAGCAGAAAAGCGCTCCCAAGCAGGAGCACTACCGCGACCTGGGCAAAGCATACGTCGATTACTGGAACCTGTACGACGAAGCCGCTATCTTTCCGGTTCCAGACGCCGAAGTGGAGATCGCGGGGCTGAGGCTGCGAGTGAATGCCGAGTTGGGCATTAGCTTTGGCGGAACCGATTATGCCTTAGCGGTCTATCTCCGAGCGCCGAAGCCGACTCGATTATATAGACAGTCAGTGCAGTATCTAACTCAGCAAGCTAGGTCCGGCGTCTGGAATCCTGAGTGGCATGCAGCCACCTACGATGTTAGGCGAAAAGTTATTCTCCCCGATCTACGGATACGTCCCCAAGATTTGCGCCTTGCGTTAGAGGGAGCCGCCGCAAACTTCGTGCAGATATGGAACAGCCTCGATACGCAAGGCGCAGACTACGCTTAAAAGACGGCTATTGACAATGCCTGACCGCTCAAGCATAATGGTCAGTATGAACAAGCTGTCGAACGTGCGCCGCGGTCAGGTCGTCCGGTGTCTGGTCGAGGGTAACTCGATTCGGGCGACGGTCCGTATGACCGGCGTCGCCAAGAACACGATTGTGAAGCTCCTGGTAGACCTGGGCGAAGCGTGCGCCAAGTACCACGCTGACAACGTTGTCGAGGTTCCGTCTTACCGGATTCAGTGCGACGAAATCTGGAGCTTCTGTTACGCGAAGGCAAAGAACGTCCCCACGTCGAAGCAGGGTGAGTTTGGCTACGGCGACGTGTGGACGTGGACTGCCATTGATGCGGATTCCAAGCTGTGCGTCTCTTGGCTAGTCGGCGGGCGTGACTCCGGTTGGGCGCTCGATTTCATGGATGACGTGGCGGCGCGCCTACAGTACCGCGTTCAGCTAACGACAGACGGCCATAAGGCGTATCTCATGGCTGTTGAAGATGCGTTCGGCTCAGACATTGATTACGCCGTCCTGGTTAAGCTCTACGGGCGTAACCCGAAAGAGGACGAGGCGCGCTACAGTCCAGCGGTATGCACTGGCATCAAGATAGAGAAGGTCGCGGGCGACCCTGACCCCGCGCACATCTCTACGAGCTACGTAGAGCGCCAGAACCTGACGATGCGAATGTCGATGCGCCGGTTCACACGGCTGACCAATGCCTTCAGCAAGAAGGTGGAGAATCTAGCGGCTGCCGTCGCCCTGCACTTCATGCACTACAACTTTTGTCGGGTGCACCAGACGCTCAAGACGACGCCAGCGGTCGCGTCGGGTCTGGCCGATCATGCCTGGACGATAGATGAAATCGTCGCGTTGCTCGATTCAAACTGACCCACTACCCCCAGGTCTCACCGCTTGATCCGCAAGCCGGGAAGTGATACTATGTCTCGTTGAGACCAAGTATCATGTCTGACCTGGAGAACGTCAGCCTCAAGCTGGAGGCGCTCGGCTATCGCGTCACGCCCTCCCGGCGGGCCGTGATCGCCGCAGTCCTGCAGCAGAGCGACCACTTCAGCGTGGACGATGTCCTGCACCGCTGCCGGGGCGCCGGCAGAGCCACCGTGTTCCGCACCATCCGCCTGCTCACCGACCTGGGCGTCGTCTGCCGCCTGCTGCTGGCAGACGGCAGCCTGCACTACCGCGTATCGCAGCGCGGCCACCACCATCACCTGGTCTGCACCGCCTGCGGCACCGTGCGCGACCTGGACCAGTGCGCCATCAGCGATCTCATGCGAGAGTTGTCCGATGCGTACGGGTATGAGATCGAGGGGCACTGGCTGGAGTTGTACGGCCGTTGCAGCGCCTGCCGGAGCGCCGTCGCCGCGGAGGCGCGTTGAGTGCCGCGCCTGCGGTTGGTCATCGTGGCGTTGGTGGCCCTCGCAGCCGCCGCAGTCTTGGCCACCGCCTGTGGGGGTGACGGCGACGGTGGTGCGAGCGGGAAGGTGCGCGTTGTGACGTCACTACCCCTATTCGCGGACATGGCGCGCGAGGTCGGCGGCGACCGGGTCGACGTAACGGCGCTGCTGCCGGCCGGGGCCGACCCGCACACGTTCGAGCCGTCGCCGCGAGACGTGCGGTCTGTGGCGGAGGCGGACGTGCTCTTCGCCAACGGGCTGGACCTGGAGCCGGGCGCCGTCAAGATCATGGAGACGAATCGGAAGGACGGCGCGCCGCTGGTGCTGCTCGGCGAAAGGGCGGAAGCGGATGGCGTACAGGTGATCAACGGCAATCCGCACCTCTGGCTCGATCTCGCCAACGCCCGCGAGTACGCGCGCCTCATTGCCGGCGCCCTGATGACTGCGGACCCCCGGCAATCGGAATGGTACGCGAACGACTACCGGCTCTACCTCCAGGCGCTCGACAGCGTCGATGCGTACGCGAAGCAGACGGTCGCGGCGATCCCT
The DNA here is from genome assembly GCA_030649945.1 of Dehalococcoidia bacterium. Lineage (GTDB taxonomy): Bacteria > Chloroflexota > Dehalococcoidia > SM23-28-2 > RBG-16-64-32 > JAUSFE01. The sequence goes on from JAUSFE010000032.1 coordinate 33,135, forward strand.
GAGACCAGTCGCAAGTTCGTCACCACCCACGACGCCTTTACGTATTTCGCTCAGTACCTCGGCTTCGAGATCGTCGCCTTCGTGGCACAAGGGCCAGGCCAGGAGCCGAGCCCGGAGGACGTGGCGGATCTGACGCGCGCCATCCGCGACGAGCACGTGCCCGCCGTCTTCACCGAGCCGCAGGCCGGGTCCGAGGGCCGCGTGCTGGAACAGGCCGCCGCCGATGCCGGCGTGCAGGTGTGTACGCTGTACAGCGACTCGCTGGACGACGAGGTCAAGACGTACATCGACCTGATGCGCTTCGACGCGGACGAGCTGGCGCGCTGCCTGGGAGGCGCCGATGGCGGCTGATCCCCGGCGAGAGGGCCCGGCGCCGCCCGACTGGGCCGTAGACGTGCGCGGCGTCGCCGCCGGGTACAACGGCCACGTCGCGCTGGACGCCGTCTCGTTCACGATCGAGCCCGGCTGCCTGGCGGGCCTCGTCGGGCCGAACGGGTCCGGCAAGTCCACGCTCCTGAAGGTGGTGCTGGGCCTGCACAAGGCGCGCGAAGGAGAGGTGCTGATCTTCGGCCGGCCGGGCAGGCCCGAGCATGAGCGCGTGGGCTACATGCCGCAGGCGGAACTGGTGGACTGGGCGTTCCCCGTAAGCGTGGCGGAAGTGGTGCTGATGGGGCGCTACGGCAAGATCGGGCTGGTGCGGCGGCCTTCGCGAGAGGACCGCGCGATCTCGATGGCGGCGCTGGAACGCGTGCGCCTGGCAGACCGCGCCGGGCGGCTGATCGGCGAGCTGTCCGGCGGCGAGCAGCGGCGGGCGCTGATCGCGCGGGCGCTGGCTCAGCACGCGGACCTGCTGCTGCTGGACGAGCCGTTCGCGGGGCTGGACGCAACGGCGCAGCACGACCTGCTGGGGCTGTTCCAGGAGCTGCGCCACGAGGGCAAGACGCTGTTCGTGGCCACGCACGACCTCTCTTGCGTGGCGGAGGACTTCGACCACGCGGTGCTGCTCAACCGCCGCGTGATCGCGTTCGGGCGGCCGGGCGATGTGTTTACGGAGGAGAACCTGAACACGGCGTTCCAGAGGCACCTGATGGTGCTGCACAGCGGGGACAAGACGTTCATCGGACTATGAGCGAAGTCATCGACTTTCTCAAGGAGCCGTGGACGTTCGAGTTCATGCGTCGCGGCCTGCTGGCGGCGGCGCTCGTGAGCGTGGTGGCGGCTGTGGTGGGCAGCTTCGTCATCCTGAAGGGGATGGCGTTCATCGGCGACGCGCTGCCACACGCCAGCTTCGGCGGCGTGGCGGTGGCGTTCGCGCTGGGGGAGAACCTGTACGTGGGCGGCGGCATTGCGGCGCTGGTGACGGCGCTGCTCATCGGCTTCATCAGCCGGCGGGGCGTGATCCGGCACGACACGGCGATTGGCATCCTCTTCGTGGGCATGTTCGCGCTGGGCGTCCTGGTGGTCAGCCGCCAGCAGAACTACACGGGCGATCTCTTCGCGTTCGTCTTCGGCAACGTGCTCGCCGTGAGCTGGAGCGATGTCTGGCTGACGGTCGGCATTGGGCTGGCGGTGCTGGCGGTCGTGGCCCTGTTCTACAAGGAGCTGCTGTTCACGTCTTACGACCCCACCATGGCCGCCGCAGCGGGCCTGCCGGTGGCGTCCATCCAGTACGGGCTGCTGGCCCTGCTGGCGCTAACCACGGTGATCGCGCTCCAGACCGTGGGCATCGTGCTGGTGGTGGCGCTGCTGGTGACGCCGGCGGCCACCGCGCAGCTCTTGACGCGCAGCCTGCGCGGGATGATGGCGCTGGGCGCGGCGCTGGGGGCCGCGTCGTCCGTAGTGGGGCTGTACATCGCCTGGTACGGCGACGTCTCCGCCAGCGCGGCGATAGTTCTGACTGCGACGGCCATGTTCCTCGCGGCGTTCCTCTTCGCGCCGGCGAAGGGCATCCTCTGGCGGGGCGCGCAAGGGCGAGCGGCGTCCCCGTAGGGGCAAGTTTGAAACCTGCCCGGCCGTCCGGCGACGCTGGGGCCAGGGGTGACGACTGTCCGGCGGGTCTCAGCGCCGCCCCTGGCGCGCCCTCCGGCGGTAGTACAATTGCTCCGCCATGTTCACCGGCATAGAGGCGTTCCTCAAGTACTTCGAGGGCGCGCACCGCCGCTCGCTGCGGGATATCGCGGCGCTGCCTCCTGAGGCGGCGGACTACCGGCCGCCCGCCGGCGAAGGCGAGAACGCGTGGAGCATCGGCGAGATCGTACTGCACATGGCGGGCGCCAGGCTCTACTTCACGCGGGCCTACCGCGGCGAGGGCTGGCTCTTCGACGGGCCCGTGCGGCCTATCAGCGGCCAGGCGGACTGGGCGCCGTGCCTGGAGGACGCGATGGCGGAGTTCCGCCGCCGCCTGGAGGGCACGCCGCCGGAATGGCTGTCGCGCCGCATTCCGATGATCGATACCGAGGGGACGCTGGCGGGCTGGCGCATCCTCATGATGTGCCTGGAGCACGAGGTGCACCACCGCTCGCAGATCGATACGTACGCGGGCCTCCAGGGCTGGAGCCCGCCGCAGATTTACGGGCGCAGTGCGGAACAGGTGGGGCTAGAGCGGGAGCGCCAGCGGCGGCTGCACACCCCGTAAACCCCATCGCTTGCTCCGCCACTCTACGGCGATCGTCTTGGTTGCCGTCGTGCCGCCTGCTCCTTCGATCTACCGCCGCTCTCATGCTACCCTGTCGTTGCCCGATCCGTTAATCTGTTCCCAAATCCGTTGACAGGCGGATCGCCAGGAAACAATCAAGCAAGAACGCGCCCCGCAGATACCAAATCACGGCCCAAACGATACGATTTCGAAAAAACAATCAAAAACCGACCCTGGACTCTCGGGACAACCAAAACCCGCGACTAGTGTGCCGTCTCCGAAATACCTTGACTGTATCCCGCGGTACGTCGAACGCGGCGCCATCCCTCCGTTGTCATCCTGAGCGCGACGACATCTGCCACGTGGCTCTGCGCAGCTTCGCGAAGGGATCTGGGGTGGGGCAGACCTGCGAGCGAGGGACGATGGCGCGCCCGAACCCCTCGTGTACCGTCTCTCACTTCAAGGATGCGCAGTGGTAAGGCTGTTCTTGAGACACTGCACTACAGGCTCTCCATGTACTCGCCAATGGCGTCCATCCGCACCTTGGCCACGGCGATCTCCGGCGCGTAGACGATCTCGTCGGCCGCCCAGACGAGGGTGGGCTTCCCCTCCTTCGAGACGCCGATGACGCCGTTCAGCACATCGCGGATGTTCTCGTTGATGCGCAGGCTGTTGGCCCGGAGGGGCTCGGCGATCTTGCCGTCGCGGATGACGTAAGAGTCGGCGACGACGGTGCCGGTGAAATCGCCGGCGCGCAGGCCGTTCACCGGGTAGGTGTACCAGATGCGGCCGATGTAGAGCCCGTCGCCGACGAGCTTGCACATCGCCTCGGTCGATTCGACGGTACCGGGGACGATGACGTTTGTGGGGTTGATGCCGGGCTGGGCGTCGAAATGGCGGCCGCCGCCGCGGGCGAAGCGGAAGCCGTTGCGCGGGACGAAGGCCCGGGGGAAGTCCTTGGGGTCGGCGCCCAGCTTCTCCTTCGCCTTCGGGTCGTGCTGCAACCGCTGCGATTCGTAATGGTTGGAGAGCAGGCCGACGAGCACGCCGTCCTTGATCAGCTCGGTGCGGCCGGTGGCGAGCCCCTCGCAGGTGATGCCCTTGGCGCCGACGAGCCCCGCGGCGCCGCCGTCGTCGATCAGCGTGAACTTGCGCGAGGCGACCTGCTTGCCCAGTTGGCCCATGAAGGGTGAGCCGGAGGCGTAGAAGACGCCCGTGCTGAGGCCGGGCATGATGATGTAGTGCAGGATCTCCATCGCCGCCTCGCGCCCGAAGACCACCTTGTACTCCCCGCTGGGCACGCGCACGCCGCCGATGCCCGCGATCGCCGCCTGCGCGGCCTCCCGTCCCGCCTCCTCGGTGAAGCCGGCGAGAGTGGTGGAGGCCGCGTAGCCGCTGCCCTTCGCCCCTTCGCGCTCCACCATGCTGGTGATGAACGACATGATGAGCGTCGATTCGTCCGTCTGCACTTCGGGCATGGCCGAGGAGGCGACGGCGATGCGCTCCTGGAGGATGGTGACGTCCCCGCTGATTATCAGGCCGAGCGGGCGCAGGTGGTCCGGGCTGCCCACGAGGTCCGTGAGCGCCTCGGAGGTCTGGAAGACGCGGAGGCCGCCGTTGACCACGCGCCAGCCCGCGTCCACCAGGTCCGCGTCCTTGATCTCCATCAGCTTCGGGTCGTGGTAGCCCTTCAGCTTCCGCTGCTCGCCGCCGGGCCGGGGCAGCGAGACGAACTCCGGGTCGGCGGAGGCGCCCTTGCGGGCCTTGTCGAGGGCGGAACGCACGCCGTCGAGGGTGATGTCGGAGGTCTCGGAGCCAAAGCCGATGCGCCTGATTTCGGGCGGCCCGCCCGTCTGGCCCCCGCCCGCCGCCCGGGCAGGCGCCCGCCCGCCCGGGCGGAAGACGGCCTGGACGCCGATGCCGTAGTTGAAGGTGGACTTGGGCTCCTCCACGCCGTTGCAGGGGATATGGGAGGTGTAGTTCAGGCGGGCCAGGAGCACGCCGTTGGAGGCGACGAACACCTCCGCCTCCTCAATGTCCTGCTGGGAGCGCAGGAACGCCAGGCCGTCCGCGGCGGCCTTCTGCATGTGGGCAAGTGGGATCATGCGGGTTCTCCTAGCTCTTGCGGGTTGCTGTGGCCTGTACCGCTCGCCCTGAGGTTCTCGTAGGGCGAGCGGAGGAAGACGCCCCGAATGTTGTCGCTCCGCTCATGGTACGAGTACCTCACCATGAGCGGGAAGGGGCGCACACACTCCGCAGTCACTTCACCAGCCTCAGGCGGCGCAGGTCATCGTCCGTCCAGCCGGCGTCCGCGACGATGCGCGCGATCGTCCCGACCGGAATGGTGGCGCCGGGCGAATGGACCGGCACCATCACCTTGCGGTCCCCGCGGCGGTAAGTGGTGTGGCTGCCGGTCTGGTGTGTCCTCTGGAAGCCATCGCGCTCGAGGGCGGTGACGATCTGCCTGGCACGTACGTTTCTGAGCTGCGGGCTCAAACCGTTACGCTGGCTACCGGCGCTTCGATGACCTCGACCTCATCCGGGAGGGCCTCGCCGCGCGCGATCATCTCCTGCACGCAGCACTTCACCGCGTCCTGGGCGTTGGCCAGCGCCTCTTCCTGCGTGGCGCCCCATGTGTAACAGCCGCGGAGGACCGGCACGACCGCGTTCCAGCGTCCGTCCTCGTCCTGACTGAGCTCTACCCTGAAGATGTACGATCTCACACGCCGATCCTCGTGGTGATTATAGCATCGGGCCGCGCGTTCATCGCGGGAACCCCTCCGCTCCCCCGCCCACCGCGGTAACCCGTCTGTCGCGTGCGCCGAGCGGTGCATGACGCGCTCCGACCAGCTCCGGCCCGCTCGCCCTGAGGTTCTCGTAGGGCGAACGGAGGAAGACGCCCCGAATGTTGTCGCTCCGCTCATGGTACGAGTACCTCACCATGAGCGGGAAGGGGCGCCGTGCGGTGGCGGCTTGCACGCTCATCGCGGGAAGCCCTCCGCGCCGCCGCCCACCGTGATCACGCAGCCCGTGGTGTGCGCGGAGTGGTCGCTCGCCAGCCATAGCGCCGCCTCCGCGACGGCCTCCGGCGGGACGGTCGCCTCCCGCAGGACGCTGCGTTCGGCGTAGTGCGCGAGCGTTTCCTCCTCCGTCTGGCCGCGCTCCTGCGCCCGCTCGCGCACCAGCGCCCGGAAGAGCGGGGTGTCTACGGCGTCGGCGTTGATGTAGTTGGCGGTGATGCCGTGGCGGCCCAGCTCGCTGGCGGCGTTGCGCACGTAGTGGACGAGCGCGGCCTTGGCGGCGCCGTAGGCCGCCGCGCGCTCGCCGGGGACGAACGCCGCTTTCGAGGCGTTGTAGATCAGCCGGCCGCCCGTCCGCTGCTCCAGCATCACGCGCGCCGCCTCGCGCGTGGCGGCGACAGCGCCCCGGAAGTGCACGGCCATCTGCGCCTCGATCTCGGCGTCCGGCATCTCGGCCACGGAGTGCAGCTCCGGAGCGACGCCGGGGGAGTAGAAGAGGACGTCAATGCCGCCGAAGCGGAGGACGGCCTCGCGGAACGCGTTGGCGACTGCCTCCGGGTCCGCGACGTTGGCCGCCGCGGCGAAGGCGCGCTCCGGGGTCGCTGCGTTGATCCCGTCGGCGAGCGCCGCCGCGCCGTCCAGGTCCAGGTCCACCAGCACCAGGTGGGCGCCCGCCGCGGCGAAGCGCTCCGCCGTCGCCCGGCCGATGCCGCTGGCCGCGCCGATGATGATCGCCGCCTTGTCCTCCAGCTCGCCGCGGGTCCCAGCGCCCTCCGCGATCTTGCGGCGCTCCAGCGGCCAGTACTCCATCTCGCAGGCGCCGGCGTCGGACAGGAACTCGAAGCGCTCAACGGCCTCCGCCCCCGCCATGGCCCGCATCGTCGCGCGGTAGCAGGCGGCGGCGACGAGCGCGCTGCGGCGATCCCTGCCCGCGCAGATGACGCCGAGGCCGGGGACAACGATCGTCTTCAGGTAGTCCGGAATGGGGTGATCCTGGCCGTTGGTTTTGGCGTAGCGCAGGTAGTCCGCGTGGAAGCGGCCCATCGCCTCGCGGATCGCGTCATGTAGGGGCGCAGCAACGAGCCCGCCGGCGGTGGATGTAGCGCCAGCCCCCGCTCGTTGCTGCGCCCCTACGGCGGGTTCGGGCGAGTTCACCACCAGCGGGCGGACACCGGCGCGCAGGATGTGCTCGGGGGTCATGACGCCGCGCGCGGCGACCTCCGCGAACCGCTCGTCGCAAATGGCCTCGAGCGTTTCCGCCGAGTCGTCGAGGTAAAGGACGGCGCGCCACCCCTGGCGCGCCAGTTCACCGCGAATCACGGGCAGGACGGCGGCGGCAAGATCCCGTCGCGCCGCGTCTGCGAGCGGCGCTACCGCGGACGGGCCGAAGACGCGCTTCCTGGAAGACTGCTCCGCCACATACGCCTCCGCTTTCTCGATGACGTCCCGCAGGCGCTCGTAGCACTCCTGTGCGGTGTCGCCCCAGGCGGCCAGGCCGTGCTTCTCCATCACGAGGGCGATGGCGTCGCGCGGCGGGCCTTCCGAAAAGCGCTCGGCGAGCCGTTTCGCCAGCGGGAAGCCCGGCCGGACGTACTCCAGGAATGCCACGGCCTTGCCGAAGATACGGCGCACGTGCTCCCGCGCGTGGGGGGTATCGCTGAGGGAGAGGGTGGCGACATCGTGAGTGTGCGCGACGAACCGGTAGGGGAGCAGGGAGTGCAGCGGCGTCTCCACGCTGGGCACGGGGTCGCGGTCCGGGAAGAGCATGCAGGCGCGCATCAGGGCCATCATTTCTTCATCGCTCAGCGATTCGCGGCCGGCCAGCAGCGCCAGCCGGTCGAGGTAGAGGTGGGTGAAGCCGGACGGGCCGATGGTGCGCAGGTCCGTGCCGCTGCCCTTGACGGCGAGCGCGCGGACCGTACAGCCGAAGAGGTCAGGCTCCTCCAGCTTGACGGAGGTGTTGCCGCCGCCGGGCTGCACCAGGTCCGGGTCGGCGCCGATCAGGTTCGAGAGGTAGACGAGCTGGGAGATGTCGTCCTTGCGCGCGTCAGCGTAGTTCCAGGGGATCATCTATCTGTCACCCCGACCCTTCGGCTCGCTCAGGGTGAACTCCGGAAGGGTCTGTCCAGGGGGAAGGTTGCGCCGGCCCCTCGCTCGGTCGGGACTCCTTCTATCGCGCGCCGTCGCACCGGGTCCCGTGGCCGTGCGCTCCGGACTGGCGTTGGTCCAGGACAGATTCTTCGCTGCGCTCAGAACGACAATACCCCTCGGCATGACAATCGGTGGGCTACGCCGTCCCCGTCAGCCGCGCGCGGGAGCGCAGGGTGGGTCCGCCGTTGGACATGCGCTTCGTCTGCATGGGCTGGCCCTTGCCGCAGTTGGGGATGGCGAAGAGCTGGAAGTCGTTGCCCACGGCGTCCACGTTCATGAAGAAGTCCCGCGAATCGCTGGAGAGGCCGCCGTCGCGGAACATCTCGCCGATCTCGCCGTTCTTGATCTCGTACACCTTCATGGCCGTGATCCGGAAGTTCTCCCGCGACTCCGCGATGGAGGGGATGCGGTGGCCGACGACGTAGTAGCCGTCCTCTACCTCGCGGATGATGTCGTGCGGGTCGCGGTCGCCGGGGGCGAAGGCGGTGTTGGACATGCGGATGAGCGGCACCAGGTAGGCGTCAGTGGCCTTGTAGTGGCCGTTGGGCTCGGCGCCGATGAGGGCGGCGGTCTGGCGGCTGTTGGAAAAGCCGCCGAAGATGCCGTTTTCGAAGTGGTAGACGCGGCGGGCGGGCGTGCCCTCGTCGTCGTACATGTAGTGGCCGAAGCCGTCGATCGTGGGGTCGCTGAACGCGGTCACGAGGTCTGAGCCCACGCGCTTCCCCACCTGGTTGTCCTTGAGGTCGCGCAGGAACCAGGAGCGGCCGGCGTATCCGGTCTCGAACTTGAGCGCGCGGTCCAGCTCTGTGGGGTGGCCAACGACCTCGTGGCAGACGAGGGCGTTGTAGTGCGGGTCCGTGACGACGATGACTTCCTTGTCCGTGGGCTTCAGGGGCTTGCAGGCGGCGAGGGTGACGGTGTCGCGGGCCAGCTCCAGCGAGAAGTCCATGAGGTGGTCGAACTTGATGTACTCCTCGTCCACGCCGTGAGTGATCAACTCCCAGCCGCGCTGGTGGCCGGTGAAGTCGTACATCTCCTGGTGTCCCTCTGGGCCCTGCGCGACGACGAAGCAGGTGCCCTGAGTGACCGCGATGGTCTGCTGGATGCTGGCGCCTTCGCTGCTGGCGAAGAGCTGGCGCTCCAACTGAGTGTTTGCCGAGATGTAGTTGAAGACGACGCCGGGGTCCAGGCCCTGGATGCGCTGGGAGACGTCCCTGATGTACTGCACGGCGTCCTCCAGCGGGACCTCCCGCGGGTCCACCTGGTACTGGGCGTCGATGGTGTCCTGGCGCACGTCGACGGGGGCGAGCGTCATGTCGTAGAGGGCGTCGCCGAGGGCGCCGAAGCGCATGCGGGAGCCGTCCTTGGCGCGGGCGCTGGCGAGGGCGCGGTCGTAGGCGTGGTCCAGGGCCTCGCGCAGCCGTTCGCTGAGCCGCGGCAGGTCGGCGGCGCCGATCAGCTCGCCGCAGTAGCCGGGCGCGGCCGAGTGCTCGCCGGCGAGGACGCGGACGCCGAGGGCGAAGCCGTAGTCCTCGCCGCTGAACTTGTCCATGCCGTTCTCGGCGACGGCGATCTTGCCTTCGCTCACCTCCAGGCGCACGTCGGCATAGCGGCAGAAGCGCTTGCCGCGCTGGTAGGCGGCGACGAGGTCGAAGACGGCGTCGCGGACCTGCGGGATGGCGTCGATGCTGACCTTCTGGGGCACGTGGTCCTCCAGTCCGAGAAGCAGGCTGTGGGGCTAAGCGGAATTGTAAAGTGCCGTGGTCAGGGGGTCAAAGGGGAGAGGGCGGTCAACCGGCGATGGGCTCGATGGTCACGACTTGCCTGCCGCGTGTTACGGCCACTGCGCGCGTCTTGCTCTAATGCTCCAACGCTCTATTGCTCAGCCGGGGCGGCGGGGCAGCGCGGCGTCAGTTCCCCGGAAGCGCGGTCTCACCCATCAGGTAGCGGTCGATGCCGCGGGCGGCGTCGCGCCCTTCGGCGATGGCCCAGACGATCAGCGACTGGCCGCGCGTCATGTCGCCGGCCGTGAAGACGCCCGGGACGCTGGTCATCTTGTTCGCGTCCGCCTTTACGTTGCCGCGCTCGTTCACCTCCACGCCCAGCTGCTCCAGCAGGTAGCGCTCCGGGCCCAGGAACCCCATCGCCAGAAGCAGCAGGTCCACCCGTTCCTCGAACGCCGTGCCCGGCACCTCCTTCATCTGCAGCCGGCCGTCCTCGCGCACGAACTCCACGCGGCAGCCGTGCAGCCTCTTGAGTACGCCGTCCCGGCCGGAGAGGCGCTGGGTCAGCACCGAGTACTCGCGTCCGCCGCCCTCCTCGTGAGCTGAAGAGACGCGATAGATGTTCGGCCACGTGGGCCAGGGGTTATCGGAAGGGCGGTGCTCCGGCGGCCGGGGCAGGATCTCCATCTGGATCACGGACTGCGCGCCCTGGCGGTGGACCGTGCCCAGGCAGTCGGCGCCCGTGTCGCCGCCGCCCAGGATGATCACGCGCTTGCCCTCGGCGGAGATGAACTGCCTGTCCGGGACCTCGTCTCCAGCGCCGCGCTTGTTTTGCAGGGGCAGGTACTCCATGGCGAAGTAGACGCCCTTGAGCTCGCGGCCGGGGACTTCCAGGTCGCGGGCCCAGGTGGCGCCGGCGGCCAGGCAGACCGCGCCGAACTCCCGCGCCAGGTCGCGCACGTCGATGTCCGCGCCGACGTTCGCATTCGGCCGGAAGACGACGCCTTCTGCGCACATCTGCTGCAGGCGGCGCTCCAGGAAGCGCTTCTCCATCTTGAAGTCCGGGATGCCGTAGCGCAGCAACCCGCCCATGCGGTCGTCGCGCTCGAAGACGGTGACGGCGTGGCCGGCGCGGGCCAGCTGCTGGGCGCAGGCGAGGCCGGCAGGGCCGGAGCCGATGACGGCGACAGTCTTACCGGTTAGCTTCTCCGGCGGCTGCGGCCGGATCCAGCCCTCCTGCCAGGCCCGCTCCACGATGGTCAGCTCCACCTGCTTGATGGCGACCGGGTCATCGTTGATGCCCAGCACGCAGGCGGCCTCGCAGGGGGCCGGGCAGAGGCGCCCGGTGAACTCCGGGAAGTTGTTGGTGGCGTGCAGAATGTCTATGGCGCGGCGCCACTGGTCGCGATAGACCAGGTCGTTCCAGTCCGGGATGATGTTGCCCAGCGGGCAGCCCTGGTGGCAGAAGGGGATGGCGCAGTCCATGCAGCGGGCCGCCTGCAGCTTCAGCTTTTCCGGCGGGAAGTCCTCATAGACTTCCATCCAGTCTTGCAAGCGCTCAGCAATAGGGCGGCGCGTGGGCGTCTCCCGCTGAAACTCCATGAAGCCGGAAGGCTTACCCACGGGTGGACTTTGTCCTGGTGGTCTTGGTCCGCCTCAGGCGGACGCCGTTGCCCTTCGTGCCGTTGCCCTGGCCCTGCGCCTGCAGCACCTCCACCTTCTGCGCCTCCGTCCGCTCCAGCATGGCGCGCTTGAAGTCCCTGGGCATAACCTTGACGAACTTGCCGGCGACCTCTGGCCACTGCTCCAGCAGGCCGGCGCCCACCGTGCTGGCGGTGTACTCCACGTGGCGCTCCATGAGGCCGCGGACAAGGTCCATGTCCTCTTCGTCCAGCTTCTCCAGGTCCACCATCTCCTTGTTGCAGCGGATGTGGAAGTCGCCCTCGGGGTCGTAGACGTAGGCGATGCCGCCGCTCATGCCGGCGGCGAAGTTGCGCCCGGTGCGGCCGATGACGACGACGCGGCCGCCGGTCATGTATTCGCAGCCGTGATCGCCCGTGCCCTCGACAACGGCCATGGCGCCGCTGTTGCGGACGCCGAAGCGCTCCCCCGCGACGCCGCGGGCGAACATGGCGCCGGCCGTGGCGCCGTACAAGGCCACGTTGCCGATGAGGATGTTCTCTTCGGGGACGAAGGTGCTCTCCAGCGGCGGGTGGACGATGATCTTGCCGCCGGAGAGGCCCTTGCCGATGTAGTCGTTGGCATCGCCCTCCAGCCAGAGGGTGATGCCGCGCGGCACGAAGGCGCCGAAGCTCTGGCCGGCAGAGCCCTTGAAGCGCAGGGTGATGGTGTCGTCCGGCAGCCCGTCGAAGCCGTACTTCCTGGTCAGCTCGCTGCCCAGGATCGTGCCCACGGTGCGGTTCACGTTCTTGATAGGCAGCTCCAGGGTGACGGCCTCGGCGCGCTCCAGCGCCGGCGCGCAGAGCACCAGCAGCTCCTGGTCCAGAGCCCTCTCCAGGCCGTGGTCCTGCGCCGTCACGCAGCGCCGGGCGAAGGTGGGCGGGACGTCCGGGCGGTAGAAGATGGCGGAGAAGTCCAGCCCCTGCGCCTTGTAATGGTTGATGGCGCGGCGCGTGTCCAGCAGGTCACTGCGGCCGATGACCTCGTCCAGGCTGCGGTAGCCCATCTGGGCCAGGTACTGGCGGACCTCTTCGGCGATGAAGCGGAAGAAGTTGACCACGTGCTCCGCCTTGCCCTCGAACTTTTCGCGCAGCTTCGGGTTCTGGGTGGCGATGCCGACGGGACAGGTGTCCAGGTGGCAGACGCGCATCATCACGCAGCCCAGGACGACGAGCGGCGCCGTGGCAAAGCCATACTCCTCCGCCCCGAGGAGCGCGGCGATGAGCACGTCCCGCCCCGTCTTCATCTGGCCGTCCGTCTGCACCACGATGCGGTCCCGCAGGTTGTTGATCACGAGCGTCTGCTGCGTCTCCGCCAGCCCCAGCTCCCAGGGGATGCCGGCGTGCTTGATGGACGTCAGCGGGCTGGCCCCGGTGCCGCCGTCATGCCCGCTGATGAGCACGACGTCCGACTTGGCCTTGGCCACGCCGGCGGCGACCGTGCCCACGCCCACCTCCGCCACCAGCTTCACGCTGATGCGGGCGCGCGGGTTGGCGTTCTTCAGGTCGTGGATTAGCTGCGCCAGGTCCTCGATGGAGTAGATGTCGTGGTGAGGCGGCGGGCTGATGAGGCCCACGCCGGGCGTGGAGTAGCGCACGGCGGCGATCCACGGGTAGACCTTGTGGCCGGGCAACTGGCCGCCCTCCCCGGGCTTGGCGCCCTGCGCCATCTTGATCTGCAGCTCGTCCGCGTTCACGAGGTACTCGCTGGTGACACCGAAGCGCCCGGAGGCCACCTGCTTTATGGCGCTGCGGCGCGAATCGCCGCTGGCGTCGGGGGTGTAGCGGCGCCGGTCTTCACCGCCCTCGCCGGTGTTGCTCTTGCCGCCGATGCGGTTCATGGCGATGGCCAGCGTTTCGTGCGCCTCAGCGCTGATGGAGCCGAAGGACATGGCGCCGGTGGCAAAGCGCTTGAACAGCTTCTCCACAGGCTCCACTTTCTCTATCGGGATCGGGTCGCGGTCCGTCTTCAGCTCGAACAGGCCGCGCAGCGTGCACAGTCGCTCGCTCTGCTCGTCCACCAGGCGGGTGTATTCTTGGAAAATGTCCCACTTCCCGGTCTGTGTGGAGTGCTGGAGGCGGAAGACCGTCTCCGGGTTGAAGAGGTGGAACTCGCCGTCGCGGCGCCACTGGAAGGTGCCCCCCCAGTTCAGCTCGCGCAGGCCCCCATCGCGCTCCGGGTAGGCGCGGCGGTGATGGTGGAGGGTATCGACGGCGATCTCCTGGACGCCGACGCCGGCGATGCGCGAGGCCGTATTGGTGAAGTACTTGTCGATGAAGTCTTGGGAGAGGCCGATCGCCTCGAAGATCTGCGCGCCCCGGTAGCTCTGGATGGTGGAGATGCCCATCTTGGACATGACCTTGACCACGCCCTTCTTAATGGCCTTCAGGTAGCGTTGGACGGCGTCCTCGCAGGAGATGTCCACGTCCAGCAGCCCCTCGGCGTGCGCCTGGCGCAGGCTGTCGATGGCGAGGTACGGGTTGATAGCCCCGGCGCCGTAGCCGATGAGCAGGGCGAAGTGGTGCGACTCCCGCGCGTCGCCGGTCTCCACCACCAGGCCCACCTGCGTGCGCTTGCGCTCGCGGACCAGGTGGTTGTGCAGGCCGGCGACGGCCAGCAGCGAGGGGATGGGCGCGTACTCCCGGTTGACGCCCCGGTCTGAGAGGACTAGGGTCGTCGCGCCGCTGTCGATGGCCTCGTCGGCGCGCCGGCAAAGCTCGCCCAGGGCGTCCTCCAGGCCCCTGGGGCCGTCGGCCGCGCGGAAGAGCATGGGCAGGACGGCGGTGCGCAGGCCTGCCCCGGATGGAGCTGGGGAGGAGCCGTCGCCGGCAGCCTTGAATTTGGCGAGCTGCGCGTTATCGATGAACGGACTGCTGATCTCGATCATCCGGCAGTTCTCAGGCTGCGGGTCCAGCAGGTCGCCCTCCGGGCCGATGAGCGACTTGACCGAGGTGACCAACTCCTCGCGGATGGCGTCCAGCGGCGGGTTGGTGACCTGCGCAAAAAGCTGCTTGAAGTAGTTGTAGAGCGGCTGCGGCTTGTCCGAAAGGACGGCCAGGGGGGTGTCCGAGCCCATGGAGCCCACGGCTTCCTCGCCGTTCCTGGACATGGGGCCCAGGATGTACTTCATGTCCTCGACGGTGTACCCGAAGGCGATCTGCTGCTCCAGCAGGTCCTCGCCGGCCAGCAGGTCGGCCGGCTGGCCGTCCGGCAGACTGTCGAATGTCTTCAGGTGCCTGCTCAGCCACTCGCCGTAGGGCTTCTCGCTCGCCATCGTGTGCTTGAGCTCGGCGTCGTCCACAATGCGCCCTTCTTCCAGGCTCACGAGGAACATGCGGCCGGGCTGCAGGCGGCCCTTGTGCAGCACCCGCTCCGGCTCTATGGGCAGCACGCCGACCTCCGAGGCCATGATCACGTAGTCGTCCTTGGTCACGTAGTAGCGGGAGGGGCGCAGGCCGTTGCGGTCCAGCACGGCGCCGATGGTGCGGCCGTCCGTAAAGGCGATGGAGGCCGGGCCGTCCCAGGGTTCCATGAGGCAGCTGTGGTAGCGGTAGAAGTCCTTCTTCTCCTGGCTCATGGACTCGTGCCCGTCCCAGGGCTCCGGGATCATCATCATGACGGCCTGGTGAATGGGGCGGCCGGCCATCACCAGCAGCTCGAGCGCGTTATCGAAGCAGGCGGTGTCGCTGCCCTTGTCGTCGATGACGGGGATGATGCGCTGGATGCCCCCTCTCAGCGCCGTCGCCGGATCGTCGAACAACGGCGACTCGAAAAGCGCCTCACGGGCGCGCATCCAGTTGATGTTGCCGCGCAGGGTGTTGATCTCGCCATTGTGGGAGATCATGCGGTACGGGTGCGCCAGGCGCCAGCTGGGGAAGGTGTTCGTGCTGAAGCGCGAGTGGAACATGCAGAGCGCGCTCACCAGGCGCGGATTGGAGAGGTCCGGGAAGTACTCCCGGAGCTGGACGGCCATCAGCATGCCTTTGTAGACCAGCGTGCGCGAGGAGAGGCTGGGGAAGTAGAAGGACTCTGCGTCCGGGATGCCGAAGCGGTGGAGCGCATGCTCAAACCGCTTGCGGATGACGTAGAGCTTGCGCTCGAAGGCGTCATCAGCCTGCCCTGAGCCTGTCGAAGGGTCGCGGACCTGAGCGCCGCGGCCAATGAACACGTGGTACATCTTCGGCTCGGCGGCCTTCGCCGTCTCGCCCACCGAGGCGTTATTCGTCGGCACTTCCCGCCAGCCCAGCAGGTGCTGGCCTTCCTCTTCCGCGATCATCGTGAAGAGGGCCATGGCCTGCTGGCAGGCGCGCTCGTTGCGCGATGCGAAGAAGAGGCCGACGCCGTAGTGGCCGGCCTCCGGCAGGCGGATGCCGAGGTGGGCGCATTCGTGGACCAGGAAGTCGTGCGGGACCTGAATCAAGACGCCCGCGCCGTCGCCGGTGTTCACCTCGCAGCCGCAGGCGCCGCGGTGGGCCAGGTGCTCCAGGGCCGTGATGCCGTCCTCGATGATCTTGTGGGACTTGTGGCCCTTCAGCTGGACGATGAAGCCTACGCCACAGCTATCGTGCTCGTGCTGCGGATTGTACAAACCTTGTGCGGACGGGATTCCTGACCGGCCCATGGACTGCCCCCTTGGTACTTAGAATGCGCTGGATGCCGGCTTGTGGCGGCAATCCCAGAGAACCGCTGTGGAGGGGCGGAGCGCGTGCCGGCGGGCCCCGCTGGAGACGTGCTCAACACGGGGAACGTGAGCGCCCATTATGGGTATGGGGAAGTCCATCGCGCACCCGTCCTCGTCCGCCGGAAAATATAGGCCAGTATACCCTTATGGGTACGCCCTGTCCACAAGGGCAAAGGAGGGCCCGTCCGGCGGCTATCTATAGATGTTCTTAATGGTGGAAGCAGTCTAGCATAGGCAGCACCCGCTGTCAATCGGGATTGGTACACCTTTCGGTTATTTCTACATGATAAAGAGGCTAAATAGCCGCGAGCGGGAAAACGGCCCGTCGCCGGCCCCGGCCGCCACCGCGTCCGGGCCACAGCGCGTGTGGTGGGCGCGAGAAATCTATGCGGTACGCCGCGCAGGTGATAACCTACGGCGGGGAGAAAGTGGGTGAAAGACGCGATAACGCGCGACAAGGAGGAGTCCCGCATGAAGTTCCTCTCCCGGATCTTCGAGATCCGCACCGACAAGGGGCCTCAATTCGTCGATATCACCGACAGGGTGGTCGAGGCTGTCCGCCAGTCCGGTCTCGAGAACGGGTTCGCCGTTATCTTCTCCAAGCACACCACGGCAGCCATCCGCATCAACGAGGCGGAGCCCCACCTGATCGCCGATATGGAGCAGATGCTGGAGAAGATCGTCCCCTCCTGCCACGAGTACGCCCACAACCGCTACGCCCACGCCGTTTCCAGCAACGGCGAGCGCCCCAACGGTCACGCCCACTGCCAGCAGCTCTTGCTGGGCGCCAGCGAGGCTGTGCCCATCGTCGCCGGGCAGCTGATGTTCGGCCGCTGGCAGCGCATCTTCCTGGTGGAGCTGGACCACGGCCGCGACCGCGAAGTAGTGGTCCACCTGGTAGGAGAGTAGCCCTTGCCGGCGCCGGCCGTCCTCTCCCGCTACAGCGGGGAGTTGGACGGTTATCTGCGCTCGCTGGTGGCCGGTGGCCATCCCCCCGCCCTCTACCGCATGCTGCGCTACCACCTGGGCTGGGAGGACGCCGAGGGCGGGCCGACGGACCAGGGCGGCAAGGTGCTGCGGCCGGCGCTCTGCCTCCTGGCCTGCGAGGCGGCGGGAGGCGACTGGCGCAAGGCGCTGCCCGCAGCGGCGGGCCTGGAGCTGGTCCACAACTTCTCGCTCATCCACGACGACGTCCAGGACCGCGACCCCGAGCGCCGGCACCGGCCCACCGTCTGGCGCCTGTGGGGAGACGCTCAGGCGATCAACGCCGGCGATGCGCTGCTGGCGCTCGCGCGCCTGGCCGTCTTGCGCATGGTGGGGGAAGTGGCGCCGCAGGCGGTCCTGCAGGCCGTGCAGGTGCTGGACCAGCGCACGCTGGAGATGGTGGAGGGCCAGGTGATGGATATCGAGTTCGAGCAGCGGCTGGACGTCAGCGTGCAGGCGTATCTGCAGATGATAGAGAAGAAGACCGGCGCGCTTTTTGACGCCTCCCTCAGCCTGGGCGCGCTGGCGGCCGGGGCCGACGCCCGCCTGGTGGAGGCGATGGGGTCTTGCGGGCGCCTCCTGGGCCTCGCCTTCCAGGTCAGGGACGACATGCTGGGCGTCTGGGGCGCTGAGGGCCGCACCGGCAAGCGCGCGGCCGCCGACATCCGCCGGCGCAAGAAGTCGCTGCCGGCCGTCTACGCGCTGGCGAGCGCTGAGGGCGATGCGCTGGACGAGTTGCGGAGGATTTACCGCCGGCCGGAGCCGGACGACGAGGACGTGGCGCGGGTGCTGCGCCTGCTGGACGGCCTGGGCGCGCGCGAGTACTGCGCCGGCGTGGCGGCGGAGAAGATGCAGGCGGCCCTCGCGATTCTGGAAGGGCTCGCGCTGCGGCCCGAACCCGCGCTGGAGCTGCGGCAGACGGCGGAGTTCCTGCTGGAGCGGGAATTCTAGCGGCGGCGCGACGGACGGCGGAGCGTGACGCTCCTCAGTCCAGCCCCAGGTCCGCCCGGGCTTCGTCGCTCATGTGCTCGGGGGTCCAGGGCGGGTCGAAGGTGAACTCCACGTCCACGTTCTTGACGCCCGGCATGAGGCCGATCGTCTCTTCGATCTGCTCTGTGATCATCGGGCCGATGGGACAGGCGGGCGTGGTCAGCGTCATCAAGATGTGCACGTCGCCGTCCTTGGTACCAATTTCGTAGACCAGGCCGAGGTCGTAGATGTTGTAGTGGAGCTCCGGGTCGTATACCTCTCGCAGGGCCTCAATCACTATCTCTTCTGTAACCATCGCTGCGCTCCTCTGTCTGTGCTGCTGAATTCATTGTAGAGCAATCGCGGGCGCGCCGCCCGGCGCCGGCCGCGGCGCTCCTTTCCTGCTAAACTACGCTGGGATTCAGAGAGCCGGGAGCGAGAAGATGCAGCTAACCGAAGCCCAACGCATGATCTACGCGACGGCCAAGCGCTTCGCCGACCGCGAGATCAGGCCCTACGTCCGCGAGCGCCGGGACGACGAGAGCTTCCCGCTGGACGTGATGCGCAAGATGGCGGAGAGCGGCCTCCTGGGCGGGACTTTCCCGGAGGAGTACGGTGGCGGCGGCATCGATAACGTCTCCTACGTGCTGGCCTGCGAGGCGATCGGCGGGGTGAGCCCCTCGGTATTCACCGCCGCGCTCACCGTGCAGCTCTCGCTGGTGGGCACCGCGATCTACGCCTTCGGCACGGAGGAGCAGCGACGCCGCTACCTGCCGGAGCTGTTCGCGGCGCGTCTGGTGGGCGCCTTCGCCCTCTCGGAGCCGAACGTGGGCTCGGACCCGGCGGCGATGGAGCTGACCGCGCAGCACAACGAGGGCGGCTGGGTGCTGAACGGCGCCAAGTTCTGGATATCCAACGGTTCCGTGGCAGATGTCATCGTGGTCTTCGCTCAGGCAGACCCCGGCAAGCGGCACAAGGGCATCGCCGCGTTCATCGTGGACGGGGACGCGCCCGGGCTGGAGCGGCGCGTGATCACGGAGAAGCTGGGCCTGCACGCCTCCAATACGGCGGCGCTCTTCTTCGACGGCGTGCACGTCGCGCACGACCGGCTGCTGGGGAAGCCCGGCGATGGCTTCAAGATCGCGCAGACGTCGCTGGAGAGCGGCCGGACGTCCACGGCGGCGTGCGCGGTGGGGATCAGCCAGGCCTGCCTGGACGCCTGCATCGCCTACGCCGGGCAGCGCCGGCAGTGGGGCAAGCCCATCGGCGGGCACCAATTGATCCAGGAGATCGTGGCGGACATGGCGACTGACTGCGAAGCGGCGCGGCTGCTGACGGTGGAGGCGGCGCGGACGCGGGACGCGGGCGAGCCGGCGACGAAGGCTGTGGTGATGGCGAAGCAGTTCGCGACGGAGGCGGCGGTGCGGGCGGCGCGCAACGCCATCGCGCTGCACGGCGGCGTCGGCTACCTGGGTGAGTACCCGATAGAGGCGCTGCTGCGCGACGCGATAGGCCTCAGCCTCTACGAGGGGACGACACAGATCCAGAAGCTGATCCTGGGCCGGGAGCTGCTGGGCGTTTCGGCGTTCTGAGCGGCGCCGCGCGGTCCGTCAGCCTGCGAACAAGCCGCGGCCGCCCGCCGCAGCGAGCGCCTGGGCGGACATCAGCGTCAGCTTACAGATATCATTCCCGGCGCAATTGGCCTCGAACCAGGAGCGCGTCGCTTCGTCCTTGGTGAAGAGCAGGATCTGGGTCTCCTCGGCCACCGACAGCAGCAGCTCCAGAAAGGTGGCCAGGCGCATGTCGTCGAGGTCCACAAGGGGGTCGTCCAGGATCAGGGGTGCGGGCTCCGACAGGGAGCTCATGTGCTGGGCCAGGCCCACGCGCAGCAGCAGGTAAGCGGCGGCGCGCGTCCCCTGGCTCAGCTTCTCGACATCCTCCAGGCGGCCGGTCTCCGGCACCTCAGTGGTGACGCGGAACGTCGCCGGGTCCAGGAACGCCTTCACGTAACGGCCGTCGGTCACGCGGGCCAGACCATCGCCGAGCAGCCGGCCGACCCGCGGCGCGAAGTCCCGGTGCGCCTCGTTCATCGCCTTCTCGATCGTCTCGATCGCGACTGTCAACGCCTTCCCGAACCGATCGAGCGATTCCACATCCCGGTAATAGCCCTCGATCTCCTCTTCCACTTCAGCGCGCGGCCGCAGCCCCTTCAGCGCGGAGTCGATCGCCGTCTCCAGTTGAGCGATGCGGATCTCCAGGTCCTGCAGGTCGTCCCTCTGCCGGCTCAGCAGGTCCCGCAGCGCCTGCGACCTCTCGTCCGTCTGCGCTCCCTCCAGATGGGGCGCCTCGGCGATGATCGTCGCGATGTCGCGTTCCCGCTTCTCGAATTGCTCCTCCCACTCGGCTACGGAACGGCCGCTCAGCAATGCGGCGCGCTTCTCCTCAACCTCGGCTAGGCCCCGCTTCGCCTCGTCATACGCGCTGCGCTGCCGGCACCCCTCCTCGAACGCCTGCACCATCTCCTCCAGCGTTCCGCGCACGCCAACCACCGCCTCCAGCTCCTGGCGCAGCAGCGACTCCAGCGCCTCCGCGCGCTCCTGGTCACGCTCGAACTCGCCGATCGCCGCCGCCACCGTTCGCCGCTCGCTTTCGAGCGCCGCCAGTTGCCCTTCGATGCCCTTGAAATCGCCCGCCAGCGCCGCCCGCTCACAGAACGCCGCGTAGGCCGCCTCCAGATCGCCGGCGTCGTCCACCAGGCCAGCCAGCGCCTCCCGCAGGCGAGAGGCGGCCGCTCCCAGCGCCTCTGCGCTCCGCCCGGCTGCCTGCTGCTCTTCCCGGTACTGGCGCACAATCGGCGCGATCTCCAGGTAGCGGCTGTGCTTCTGCAGAACCTCAGCGGCGTCACCAGAGAAGGCCACCGCCGCTCCGGGATGCGCGGCCGGCACTTGCGTGCGGCGCAGTAACCGCGCCACGATCCACAACGCCAGCCGCGGCAGCGCCAGCAGCAGCCAGACGAGCGCCTTGAGCAACGTGGCGCCGGGACCACCGCCCGGCCGCGCCGCCGCCGGCGCCTGCAGTTCCGATAGCAGCCGCTGGCGGTCCGCCTGCGTCAGCCGCCCCACTTCGCCCTCCAGCGCCTCGTGCTCCGGCAACAGGTGCTCGGCGCCCTCCGTGGACGCTGCCAGCCGGGCCTGCGCCTGCTCGTGCAACGTGCCGGCGCTCCGCCAGGCGTTCATCAGCCGCTCGATCTCCGGCTTGCGCTCAACGGGGTAGCCCTCCAGTCGCGAAAGCTCCGCCCGGCGCTGCGAAAGCGTTTCCTTCTGCCCGCCGAGCTCTGCCAATCGCCCGCGCTGGGCTTCGACCTCGCCTGACCGCTCGCTCACCCGCGTCCGTAATTCGTTGATCTGGGATTGCCTCTGCAGCACGCGGTCCCGCTCTTCCGCGGGGAACGTCGCGAACGCCTGCGCTGCGCTCAAGCGCGCCTGCAGCTCCTGCTCTCGCTCCGCCAGCCCCCGCAGGGCGTCCAGCCGCTTCCGCAGCTCGACCGCCTCCACGGCCGCCACCAGGTACCGCGTCCGCGTGACCTCCTCGCGCAGCTTCCGGCTATCCTCCTTCGCTCCGTCCAGCTCCTCGGCCTCACGCGCTACCTCCGCCCGCGCCTCCTCGATAGCATCCAGCTCCCGCTGCGCGTCCTTCAGCTTATTCCGCGCCACCGGCAGCGGCGTCGTTCGCGCGGTGGGGCCGCCCACCTGCTCCTTGAGGACCTTGTTCAGCCGGTCGATCGCCGACTGGGCCGACACGTCGCGCCGCCCCGTATCTGCCAGGCTCACGATCGTGTCGCCGATCTCCTGGGGCGAGGCGCGGCCTTCGCCGGCAATCTCGAACAGCTCCGCATGCGAGACAAAGGC
This sequence comes from Dehalococcoidia bacterium, assembly GCA_030649945.1. Classification (GTDB taxonomy): domain Bacteria; phylum Chloroflexota; class Dehalococcoidia; order SM23-28-2; family RBG-16-64-32; genus JAUSFE01. Next base: position 54,887 of record JAUSFE010000032.1, read on the forward strand.
GCATGCTTCGAACACCGCCTTTGTCATGCCGAGCTGCCTCGTCATGAACGGGACGTTCCCGTGGCGGCCCAGGCCGAACTCCTGCGTCATGTCCCGCCCCACGACGATGTCCCACAGCGTCGTCGGCACGTCCGGCGTCATGAAGTTGCGGTCCACCCGAAACTCGCGGCCGTCCTGGAGGGTGTACTCCAGCTTCGCTGCGTAGCGCGTATCGCTCCACGGCGTGTCCCGCTGGCGCAGCGCGCTCTCCGGCGGCCGCGCCCTATCCCCGGCATAGAAGCCGTACAGCAGCGCCAGGATGGCCCTCCGCAGCGTGGACTTCCCCGCCTCGTTCGGACCGAAGAACACGTGCAGGCCCGGCGCCACGTCAACCGAGAAGTCGCTCAGGCACCCGAACGCCTCGATGTCGATTCGCCGTATCTTCATCGCCGGCGGATCCCCTGCCCCGCGAAGGCCTGCAGCCCGTACTGCAAGGCGTGTTTCAGCACGTCGTCCCCGGCGCCGGCGGCCGGCCCCCTCTCGGCTTCGATTAGCCGGACGAAGGCTCCTCTCGTGGTCGGTTCCTCACGGATCTGGTCGAGGTCGAAGGGGAGCTGCGTGCGGTTGACGAGGTCCAGGTAGCGGAAGCACTGAGCGGTGCCGGCGTACAGCGCGGGCAGGTCCAGGTCCAGCTCCGGCTCGGCCTGCCCGGCGAGCAGCACGCGGGTGATGGCGCCGGACGCCAGGTCGTCGCCGGCCAGCGCGGCGATGGCCTCGCGGACGCTGTCGGAGCTGGCCAGTCCGGTCACATCCACGGTCTTCGTCTGATACGCCACCTCGTTGATCTGGATGGGCTCGACATCGACACGGCCGGGGGAGGCGTTGACCAGGAAGACGTAGTGCGGGCCCTCCTCGCCGAAGCTGAGGGGCTCCGGGCTGCCCGGGTAGCCGTAGCGGGGCGCGCCGTCCGGCCGCAGACGCATCTCGTGGTAGTGGCCCAGCAGCACGAACTCCGCTCCGCAGCGCTCGATGTCCGCCCGGTCGAACGGACAGTGCGCGTCCTTCCCCTCCGGCACGGACGACATGTCGGAGCCGTGGAGGAGGGCGATGTGGGTCCCCGGCCGCTCAATGCGGAGCTGGCCCAGCAGGTTGTCGCGAATGGCGAGCCCGCGGTGGCCGACGCCCCATACGGCGACATCGCCCACCTGCACGCTGTCCCAGCTCATGCTTTCGAAGATGTGGACGTTCTCCGGCCACTCCAAACGCCAGTAGAGGCCGTCCGGGACGTAAGGATCGTGGTTGCCGGGCGCGATCAGCACCGGCCGGGGCGCCAGCCGGGCAAACTGATCGCGGATGAAGATGGCCGTGTCCGGCGTCACGCGGTCGTGCTCGTACAGGTCACCGCCGACTGTCAGGGCGTCCACGTCGCGTGCGATCGCCAGGTCCACGATGCGGCGGAGAGCGGTGCGCAGCTCATCGCGGCGCTTCGCCGCCTCGCTGGAGGCCATGCCGAGGCCGGCGAAGGAGCGGTCCAGGTGCAGATCAGAGAAGTGCAGGAGGCGGGTCATGGCGATAGTGTACGGTGGGCCGCAGGGCCAGAGTTAGGGGCGAATGACACGATAATTCGATAAAGGGAGTAGGCCTTTTCGGTTAAGCGGAACGTTTGTTTGCATGATAGTGAGGAGCGGCCGCGAAATCAAGGGGTCAGCACACGGCGATTTGTGGATAGCCCCTGCTGGTCGCCGGTGCGGCGCGCCCGTCACAATGGCCGATTATTGCCTTCAATCAAGGGAGGTGCGGGTAGGCGGCGGCCTGGTCCATCCGTCAGACCGGCGGAGAGAGCACAACACCGCGCCGCGCGTATTGAAGCGCTCTAGGCAAATCCTCTTCGGTACATCGTGACCACCACGGCGCCGCCGAGGCCGATGTTGTGCTGAAGAGCAATCTTGGCGCCTTCTACCTGGCGCTTCTCGGCCTGGCCACGCAGCTGCCACGTTAGCTCGGAGCACTGCGCGAGGCCGGTGGCGCCCAGCGGGTGACCCTTCGAGATAAGGCCGCCGGATGGGTTGACCACCCACCGGCCGCCGTAGGTCACGGCGCCGTCGTCCACCAGCGTGTGGGCTTTGCCCTCGGGGCAGAGTCCAAGCGCCTCGTAGGTAATCAGCTCGTTAGCAGAGAAACAGTCGTGCAACTCGATGACGTCTACATCCTCAGGGCCCAGGCCCGTCTGCTCGTAGACACGGTTGGCGGCCAGGTGTGTCATGTCGCTGCCGATGAGCTTGATCGAGCTCTTGCTGTCGAACGTGTCTTTTGTGTCCGTGACCATCGCCTGGCCCAGGATCTCGATCGCTTTGTCCTGGAGGTTGTGCTTCTTCACGAACGCCTCGCTGGCAAGCACCGCCGCTGCGGAGCCGTCGGACGTGGGGCAGCACTGTAGCTTCGTCAGTGGGTCGTGCACCATCGGCGCTGCCAGGATCTGCTCCAGGCTGTACTCCTCCTGGAACTGGGAGTAAGGGTTGTTGACCGAGTGGCGGTGGTTCTTGTACCCGATCTTCGCAAAGTGCAACGGCGTCGAGCCGTACCTCTCCATGTGCTCGCGACCGGCGTTGCCGAAGATCTGAGGCGCAACCGGGGAGCTTTCGAAGCCGCGCAGCTGGACCATCGCGTTCACGTGCCGGTCCATGGGGTTGATCCGGTCCATGAACTTGGCTCCCAGCGAACCCTTCTCCATCTTCTCGAAGCCCAACGCCAGTACGCAGTCGGCGAGGCCGCCCTCCACGAGTTGTTTGCCCATGAAGAGCGCCGTGGAGCCGGTGGAGCAATTGTTGTTGACGTTGTAGACGGGGATTCCCGTGAGCCCCAGCTGGTACACCGCGCGCTGACCGGAGGTCGAATCGCCGTAGACGTATCCAACCACCGCCTGCTCGATCTCGCTGTACGGGATGCCCGCGTCATCCAGCGCCTTTGTGCCGGCCTCCTTCGCCATGTCCGGATAGTCCCAGGCCCTGGAACCCGGCTTTTCGAACTTCGTCATCCCGACGCCGACAACGTACACTTTGCGGCTCATCCTGCTCCTTTCAATGAGAGAGCCCCCGCCCTCGCTGGGCTCCGGTCCTACGGCCCGACTATAGCAGATTGGGGCGGCCTAGTTGAAACTGTGGGATCACGTGTGAGCCGGCAGAGACGTCCTTTGGCAAGCTCCGTGACGGCTGAGGAGCCGCGACCTTGTCAGGCTCGCCCTTGCCAGGGTCAAGATCGACCGGGAGACGGGAGCGGTTGGCGGCGCAAAACCAAAGCCCGCCAGATGGACTGGCTGGATGTTGAGCGGTTGAGAGTCGATCGCGGACTGATATTCTCGACTGGTTGTTAGTCGCCTTCGGCAGCCCCGCATCCGTTGACGCGTCTAATGGCCGCCTGGCGACGGCTGCGCGTTGACTAGTGAGCGCGGCCGGGCTATTTCACGAGAACGATGCTTAATGGCAGATTTTCGTCCGGGTCTCCGACGACTCCCTCCGGCGGTGCAAGGCTCTTGAGGAAGATCCCGAGAATGTCGTCATGTGCCCTGGGTTGATTGCACTGGTTGAGATAGCTGTGAAAGCTGGACAGGTCTTGTTCTATCGCTAGCTTTGTCTGCGTTGCGATCCCATCGTCGTAACAGCCGATGACGTAGAACGCCGCAAAGCCGGTAATCGTTGCCGTCTGGGACCCCTGTTCGATCTGGTCGATGATGACGAGGTCAATCGCGCGCGGTGTGTACGTGTGGACATGCCCGTTTGGGTCCGCCGGGATTCCGCCCTGGCCGGATGTGACGGCGCAACTGTTAACCGAAAAGACGTTGTCGGGCGAGGGCGTCACTGGCTCGCCCGGCTCCGCGCCGATCAAGGAAAGGACATCGCTAAAGTCATCGAAGCCGTCCCCCGCACCGTACAACTCGTCACAAAGCCCCTCCTCCATCAAACGGGCATTGAGGCCGTCCAACAGCCCGAGAATATTGCCGGTTCCGGTGTTGACCTCCTGGTCCAGAGAGCAAAGCGCGTTCGTACCGTAGTGAAAGTCGTGCTCCAGAGTGTTCGCGCTCGTCTGCTCGCAACTGGCACTGCCGATGGTCAGCTGGCCCCGCTGCCCCGAGACACCGCCCTGAGCGCCGGTTTTCAGAATGCAAACCGCTCCGTAGACCGGCCGCGTGCGTGCGGAATTGTTCGGGTCAACTTCCATGCAGCCTGAGAGCGGGCAGCCGTCGTTCACCGTGCCGTCGCCGTCATCGTCCGTGTCGTTAAGGCACTGATCGTCAGTTTCTGGCGAGCCAACTGGCGGAACGATATTACTTTGTACTCCAAACGGACTTAGCTGGGACATTCCCCGAATTGAACCTATGCACGCCCGCGCTATTGCCCCAACATCCGCATCTCCCAACCCAAAAATTCGCCCGAACAGCGCCGCCCCCGGCCGGCGTATCCTGGCTTCGACCCATGGCATCGAGGTATCCGTCCCATCTTCGCGGCAATTACCAGTCCCGACGTCTATGCAACTATTGCCGTCGGAACACGATGATCTCGGTGAGTCGTCTATCGCTGCGGCGTCGGTACGGTTCGCGACCGCCACATCCACAGCCGCATTGAATGCAGCCATTGTGTCGCCGCTATCGTCCAGTAGTTCCTGAACGCCCCCCAGCGCTGAGAAGTCAGCGGCCGTCTGGGCGCCTCTGCGCTCACTTACCCAGAGACCGAGGTCAACAGCTATGAACCCGACGATCAATACGACCGTCATCACGAGGAGCGTCAAGACCAGTATTTGGCCGTCTTCTGAGCGTTGGCCTCTGTTCACGGTATTCACGCCTTGATTACCCCAGATTCTCGAGAGTCCACGGGGACGTAACCATAGCGCCAAATCGTCGACCCGTCAACCGCGTGAGAACTCTGGCCAAGGATGCCGCCAGACGAGACGTCCCCACTCGTGAAGCTGGTACTGGCGAAGGTGGAAATCGACCGGGAGACGGGAGCGGTTGGCGGCGTAATGACAAAGCCCGCCTTCGCTCCCCTGTTCCGGGTCCTGGCAGAGGAGGAAGGCGGGCTCATCAGTATTTGCGCGTGGCGACCCCGATGGTAGTTGAGATTGCTGTGAGCTGCTATGCTGTATGTCGTCAGCGAAATTCGGACTTTTCGGCCGGTTTTCTAACGGGCAGTGCGGGCGGTCTCTCGCTCCCGGCTGGCCCGATGGCAGGCTCGTCGCTGTTGTGTCGGGTCCTCCTGCTGACCTCCTTGCTGCGGTCCAGGATGCCTGGCGGCGTCCGCAGTAGGCATCCGCCGCATGACGTTACCGACGCCCTCGTGGTAGCGGCGGTGTCCCGGACAGAGCGCGGCTGCGTCAGCAAGGCGCGGCGGGGGCGACGAGCGGCCACGGCTTCGCGCGCTCCATGACCATCGCTAGGTCCAGCAGGAGGGCGTCCTCGTGGCGCCGGGCGTACGCCTGAAGGCCCACAGGCAGTCCGCTGCCGCTGACGCCGGCGGGAATGGAGACGGCCGGGAAGCCGGAAAGGTTGGCTGGAATCGTCAGAGCGCCGGCGTTATAGGGACTGACCGGGACTTCGCCGACGCTGTAAGGCATCGGCCCTTCGGCGGCGAATGGCTCCATGGGGCTAGCGGCACAAAGAACGATGTCCACCTGTTCGAAGAGGTCGGCCATCGCCTCGTTCATCTCGATGCGGAACTTCTCCACCTCAGCGCCGTGCCAGGCGCGATACTGCGGTGAAGCCTGCATCGCGAAGTGGATCTCCATCGTCAAGTCGTCCTTACAGTTCGGCCAGTAATCCCCCAGGTCGGCAAGGAGAGAAGGGAGACCGGAGCGCGCCCAGGCGAGGCCGTTCTCCGGCACCTTCACGTCAATGTCAACGCGCTGCAGGCCCGCCGCCTCCACCAGCACGTCCGCTGCCGCTGTCACTACTCGCTCCACTTCCGGGTGGACGACGGCGTTGCCCAGGTTCGGCGCGACGGCCACGCGCAGCCCCCTGAGGTCCGTCTTGCCCAGGTTCGCCTCCCAGCCTTCTTCCCGACGCGGCAGGCTCAGCGGATCGCGCTGGTCATAGCCGGCGGTGACGTCATACCAGCGCGCGGCGTCACGCACACTCCGACAGAGGGCGCCCTTGACGGCGGCCAGCATGCCGTACTCAGTCCTGGGTCCGCGGGGAATGCGTCCGTACGTGCCCTTCATGCCCACAAGACCAGTGTGCGATGCGGGAATGCGGATGGAGCCGCCGCCATCGCCGCCGGTCGCTATGGGCACCAGTCCTCCCGCCACTGCCGCGGCCGAGCCGCCCGAGGAGCCTCCCGGCGTGCGTTCCAGGTTCCACGGGTTGCAAGTGACGCCGTGGAGCTTCGTGGACGTATACGCGACGAAACCGAACTCCGACGTCGCCGCTTTGCCGACGACGACGGCGCCGGCGCCGCGCAGCCGCTGGACGTGGGTGCAGTCGTCCGCGGCGATGTTGTCTTTGAAGACGATCGATCCGTAGCTCGTGGGCAGGGCGGCGGCGTCCTCCATGTCCTTGACCAGCATCGGCACGCCGGCGAAGGGACCGGGGTCTTCGCCGCGCTTCACCTTCTGGTCGATGGCCTCCGCGCCGCGCCGTGCGCCTACGGCGTCCAGCGTCACGATCGTGTTCAGCTTGGACACGTGTATAGCCTCTAGCGATGCCTCGAGAGCGTCGCGCGCGGAGAGGTGACCGCGCCGGATCGCGTCCGCGAGCGAGCATGCATCATCGAGCCAGACGTTCATGGCGCTTGGCAGTATAGCACCGGCAGGCCGCATGTCATCCACTGGGCGGCGGTTCAGTGCTGCAGGAAGCCTTGTGAGGCTACTTCTTCGGTGCTGACTTTGGTGCCGCCGCGGCTTTCTTCAGTGCCTTCTGCTTGTTGGTCTTGGAGGTGTTCTTCAGACTCTTGTCACCCATCGTGCAGTCCTTTCTCAAGATCCCATCGGCACATTGATGTTAGCGCATCCGTCGGGTTCGAGTCATGCGCCGGGTTCAGGGAACGTCCGAGAGCCGGCGTCGATCGCCGCGACGTTCCTTCCCCACAGGGTCGTCCAGACGACGTAACACTCACACAAACGCGGCGCCGTAGCGCGCTCAGGCCATCTAGAATGGATGAGCGGACAGGCGATGGCGCAGTGGGGACACTAACGCCAGATAGTGAGAACCGGCTGCGGTGGCAGGCTTGATTGGACGCCAGCATGAGATGTAGACGCACTTTGATACTAGACGTGCGGCCGCCTGCCCACCAGTGCCAAATGGTCTGTTGTCCTCCTCGGGTCCGCTGCAGCGCGGGATGTCTTGTTGCGTCTGCATCACTTATGGCTCCACTAGATGCGCTGTAGGGCTCCGGCCCTCCAGAATGTCTTCCATGCGGGCACGCACCCTCTCCTTCGTCTCCTCGTGCGTAATGACGTAGAACGTCTCGTCTTGGATCGCCGTCAAAACCGCGTCAGCCACCTGTTCCGGAGGTAGGCCTTTGGCCAGCGTGGCACGGAACGCCTGCTCCATCGCCTGCATCTGCTGAACTGCCGCCCCGGAGTCATCGTCGTTGCGTAACGGCGCCGGCCGGTTCCGCTGCGACTCGCCGATGCGTGTGTTCACCACCGCCGGACAGAGCACGGACACCTTCACCTTGGAGCCGGTGAGAGACAGCTCCTGGTACAGCGTCTCAGAGAGCGCGACCACCGCGTGCTTGCTGGCGCAGTACATGCCGAGCCAGGGGCGCGTGTGCAACCCGGCCCCCGAGGCGGTGTTCACTACGTGGCACTCCTCCCCCTGCGCGATCATGATGGGGACGAACACTCTTACGCCGTGGATTACGCCCCACAGGTTGACGCCCAGAACCCACTCCCAGTCCTTCACCGTCTGCTGCCAGATCACGCCGCCCACACCCACGCCGGCGTTGTTGCAGAGGACATGCACTCCCCCGAAAGTTTCAACGGTGAATTTCGCCAGCGCCTCCACGTCATCGCCGCGGGATACATCCGTTCGCTTAGAAGCGACGGTTGCCCCCTTTGCCTTCATCTCGCTCTCGGCGCGGTCCAGGGCCTGCTGCTCAACGTCCGCCAGCACCACCTTCATCCCTGCGGACGCGAAGCGCTCGGCCATCGCCCGGCCAATGCCGCTTGCACCCCCGGTTACCACCGCTACCTTGCCCTTGAGCTCCTTCACTCCGCCCTCCTCGTCAGACTCAGGTTCCCTGATCTCACCGTCACATCGCCTGCATGGGCGGCGCTACCAGCCGGCACGGCTGGCCATACTGGATCGCCATCACCTCCCCGGCGAGCGATTCGTCGCGGACCAACTCCAGGACCGCTTCAGCCACCTCGGAAGGGGGGATCATCGGGATCTGCCCCAGGATCTTCTCCCACCTGCCGCGCTCCTCCGCCGGCATGGAAGCCAGACGCCTGCGCGGGAGTGGCGTATCCACGAAGCCGGGGCAGATGCAGTTGACGCGGATATTTGACTCGTCCTTCAAGAACACGAGCGCCCGTGTCAGCCCAACGACACCGTGTTTCGTGGCGGCGTAGATTGGGTCCGCGCTGTAGGCAATGAGCCCAGCGAGAGAGGCGCTGTTTATGATGACGCCACCGCCGTTGCGCCGCATCACCGGAATCGCGGCCTGTGTCCCGCCGATCACGGCCGATAGGTTCACATCGATAATCTTGATCCAGCGTTCGCGGGGCGACTGAGGGAACGGCGGCCAGCCCGCGTTAATGCCGGCGTTGTTGTGCAGGACGTCCAGCCGCCCGAACGTCTCTTCCGCAAAGGCGACCATGCGTTCAAGGTCTTCCCAGTTAGTGACGTCCGTGTGCACGAACGCCGCTTTACCGCCCGCTTCCTCTACCAGGCGTAGCGTCTTCTGCCCACCTTCGTCGTCGATGTCCGCGATGACAACGGCGGCGCCAGCGTTCGCCAGCGCGATGGCCGTGGCGCGGCCGATCCCGGAACCGGCGCCGGTCACCAGCGCGACCTTTCCCTTGAGATCCTTCACTTCCGGCATTATTTCCGGGCGCCGGATCGCGCGGCCGCCCAGAGCGCCAGCCCGGGCGGGTTCACGTTTTCCTCTGGATCCACGACTGCGTGTATCACCGCGGGTTTGCCGCTGGCCAGGGAGCGCTGTAGGGCTCCGCTCAGATCAACAGCCCGGTCCGCGTACTCGCCGTGGCAGCCCATCGCCATCGCGACCCGGTCGTATCTCACCGGCGCGTGTTCGCTGCCAAACCATTCGGCCTCGCGGCCCCACACGCGCCGCTGCGCGCTCTTCTCCATGCCGTATGCTCCATCCACCGCGACGATGCAGATGATCGGCAGTTGGTAGCGCGCCGCCGTCTCCAGCTCCTGCATGTTGAACCGAAAGGCGCTATCCCCACTCACGCAAAATACCGAACGGCCGGGCGCTGCGAGCTTCGCGCCGATCGCAAACGGTAGTCCGGTTCCCAGGTGCCCGGCATTGGACGTCCAGAGCATGGAGCGCTGCTCTCGTACCTGCAGGTAGTGCGCCGCCCAGACGCAGGTGTTGCCGCCGTCAAGCGTGGCGATGGCGTCTGGCGGGAAGAATTCGTTCGCCGCCATGAAGATCTGGCCGGGAATCATCGGCTTCCTTGTCATGTCTGCGACTCGGGAATTCATCTCGTCGCGCCACTTCTGATCCACGGCCCGGACTGTCGCCATCTGCTCCCACCCCTGGCGCGGGGGCGTCAGCTCCTTGACGGCATTCAGCAGTTGGCCCAACACCACCTTCGCGTCGCCAACGAGCGGCACCGCTACCGGCCGGTTGAGCCCGATGTTCCGCGCGTCGGCGTCCACCTGGATGACCTGTTGCCGCCTCGCGTCGCTCCAGACCGGCGGGCGGCCCCAGAAGTCCAGCTCGCCGAAGCGCGTGCCGGCAGCCAGGACCACATCCGCCATGTTCTTGACCATGGCCGAAGCGGGCGACACCGGCTGTGTGACCAGCGGATGTCCATCCGGTACAATGCCTCTCGATCCGGCGCCCGTCGTCACCGGGCAGCCCAGGTACTCGGCGAGTGCGCAGGCTTCTTCTCCCGCGCCGGACCGCTGCGTGCCGCCGCCACAGTGGATGAGCGGAAGAGCGGCGTCTGTGAGCATCTGGGCCGCGCGCCGGACCAGCGCCGGGTCAGCGGGCTGGCGGGTCACGGAAGGATACTCTTCGCTACTCCACACCGCCGCGCTGTCCGTTTCCCCGCGCTGCATCAGCAGGTCCTCTGGCACCTCAATATGCACGGGCCCGGGACGCCCGGACTTCGCGACCCGGAACGCGTGGCGGACGATGTCCGGGATCCGCCACCATTGATTCACCTGAGCTTGCCACTTGACCGCCGGCCTGAAGTACGCCTGCTGGTCAAGAACCTGCATGCCGCCCATGTGAGGGTAAGCGATGTCTGAGCGGCGCGTGGTGGTGATCGCCACCACAGGACTGCCCTCGTCTTGGGCGCAGAGGATGCCGGAGATCAGGTTTGCGGCGCCCGGCCCGGCGCAGGCCATCACCACGGCGGGTTCGCCCGTCACGCGCGTCATGGCATCGGCGGCGTGAGCGCCGGCGGCCTCATGGTCTGGTACCAGTAAGCGCATCCCCAGCTCCCCGCCCAGCCGCTCCAGCGCCTCTAAGAAGATCATATAGGTACCGTCAGGGATCGCCCAGACATCGCGCACACCCTCGGCGTGCAGGCTCCTTACCAGGAGTTCTCCGCCTGTAATCTCGCCCATCTATTCAACCTCGAATTACGAATTCGGGCCGGCCAACACCCCGGCGCACAAGTGCACTATACATCGCGCCTTGCAAAGGCACGCCATCCGGCGGAGGGCACGAACTTGTGGCGGCGCTTGACGGACGCGTCCGCGGGCCCCAGCGCCCACGGTCGTCCGTCGGCGCGGGTCATCGATGTCGCGAACCCGGAAGGCGACACTAACAAACCGTAGTGTCGCACGGCGCTGGAGGTAATTCTGCTTGTTGTCGATTCGAGATCACCGGCTGACCGACCGTCACTTCGTCTGCTGCCTGAACCGCTCGGCTTCATCGGATCCGCCGGTAGCGTTGCCGGCGCTGTAAGAATGAGCGCCGGCGCCCGCCAGCTTTCCCTTGTCGACGATCAGATACTCCTCGCGAATGGGGCGGCCGTCGAACCAGCACTCCAGAATCTCTCGGACGCCGGCCGCATAACGAGCCTGCGCCGATAGCGACGTTCCGGACACGTGGGGCGTCATTCCGTGATGAGGCATCGTCCGCCAGGGGTGGTCTCGCGGCGCCGGCTGGGGAAACCAGACATCGCCGGCGTAGCCGGCTAGCTGCCCGCTTTGGAGCGCTCTGACGACTGCATCCCGGTCACAAATCTTGCCGCGCGCGGTGTTCACCAGGTATGAGCCTCGCTTCATCTTGCCGATCATGGCGTCGTTGAACATGTGCTCAGTCTCGGGATGAAGCGGAGCGTTGATCGTGACGACGTCGCAGACGCGCACCATCGACTCGGCGTCCGGGTGGAAAGTCACGTCAAGGTCGCGCTCGACGCTTTCGGGAAGCCGGTGCCGGTCCGTATAGTGCAGCTTGACTCCGAACGGCTTGAGCCGCCGCAAGACCGCCGTCCCGATCCGGCCCGCGGCGACGGTTCCCACGTCCATACCTTCCAGATCGTACGAGCGGGAGACGCAGTCGGCGATATTCCAGCCTCCGTTGACGACCCACTGATAGGACGGGATGTAGTTCCTTACGAGCGAGAGAATCAGCATCACGACGTGCTCGCTCACGCTGATGCTGTTCGAGTAAGTTACCTCGGCAACAGTCAGGCCGTGCTCACTCGCGGCCTGCAGGTCGACGTGATCCGAGCCAATCCCGGCGGTCACGGCCAGCTTGAGCCTCGGGGCCTTCGCGATGCGCGCGGCAGTCAGGTAAGCCGGCCAGAAGGGCTGTGAAATGACGATGTCCGCGCCGGGCAGCTCCCGCTCGAAGACGCTGTCGGCGCCGTCCTTGTCGGACGTCACTATGAAGGTGTGGCCGAGCCCGGCGAGAAACTCGCGCAGCCCCAGTTCGCCGGACACGCTCCCTAGAAGCTCGCCCGGTCTGAAGTCGATCGCGCTGGGCGTCGGTAGCGTCTGTCCGCTGGGGTAGCCGTCCAGGGTTGGTATGTCATCGCGTGCGTAAGACTTCGGGAAGCCATCAACCGGATCGTCGTAGAGCACGCAGAGAATCTTCGCCACTTTGGTCACTCCTTTGGTCTGCTGTGCGCGGAGTCTATGCCCCGGATCAGACGGCTGTCAATCGGATAGCACCTCGAACGATAGGGTGCTATGCGTCCTCGTCGACGACGCGACGAGACGGCCGCCGTGACATATCAATAAGCCTGCGTAGTGTGCGCTTAGGCGCCTGCTCTTCCCTGTGCAGCCTCCCTCCAATGCCTCGACGCGAGCGCTCAGCTCACCGACCACAAGCGCCATTTCCGCGGCGGCGTACGGCGCGTCGGCAAGCTGTGTGATGAATCAGGCTCTCGCTGCGCGCAATGGGGCGCTCACCTGATGGAGATACTGGAGGATCTCTCTGTTGGACTGCAGCGCGCTACTTTCTCGATAGGGTATGGAACGCTCCTCGCAGAACGCTCTGACGATGATCTGAGCCTTCTTCAAGTTATTCCTCGGCATGCTGGGGAATAGATGGTGTTCGATCTGGTAGTTAAGTCCGCCGTACCAGAAGTCCGTCAGGGGGTGAGCCTTGACATCTCGACTGGTCAAGACCTGGCGGCGCACGAAGTCGAGTTGGCTATCGCTGTCCAGAATCGGCATCCCTTTGTGGTTGGGGGCGAAGACGGAGCCCGTGTACAGGCCAAACAGGGCCTGATGGACCAAGATAAACAGGAGCGCCTGCCCGACGCTGAGCGCGTAGAAGACCAGGCCAAGATACAGGACGACGTGAAGCACCATCAGCGACGCCTCGACCACTCGATGTCTCGCTTCGGCCCGCAGGAGATACTGCACGCTGGCGGTCCGAATGCCAATCCCTTCCAAGAGCAGAATCGGGAAGAAGTAGAAACTTTGGTATGCAACGAGAAATCGCAGTAATCCTCGCTTGCTCTGGGCCTGCTCTTCGGAAAATGCGAATATCGGCAGGGCCGTGTGAGGGTCGAGGTCCAGGTCGTTAGGATTGGAGTGATGCTGGTTGTGCGTATCGATCCACCAACTCCGGCTGAGGCCGAGCAACAGGCTGGGCATCAAGCCAAACAAGTCGTTCCTGGGAGCCCCGTTAAAGATCTGTCTATGCCCGGCGTCGTGCCCCAGGAATCCTATCTGGGTGAACACGAATGCCAAGAATGCGGCGTTGAGGAGCTGCAGCCAGAAGTTCCCCACGACGAGCAGAAACGCCAGGCTCGCGGCCAGTAAGGTTAGCCTGAGGACTGCATTGAAGACGTAGTATGCGAGCTGCTTGTCCAACAGCCCCTCTTGCATGATCAAGCGCTTCAGGTCGGCATAGTCATGTTGCTGCAGTTCCGCTTGGAGGGATGCAGGCTGTAAAGATCCCATGCTCTGACGATCGCGCGTGCGTCCTTTGCGGTCCTTCCCAACCGCGACTGTTCCCGACGCATTGTTGGGCAGCATCTTCTCGGTGACCGTGGGAGGCCTCCTATCTCAGCTGTCCGGCCGGCGTACCGTCTCTCGGCCAAGCCAGCATGAATTGTGCGGCTTATGCAATCCAGATTGTACTGTACTGTTCAGATCGCGAGGCTCGTGCTTGCGAGTTTGGATGTGGACCTCAGTTCGGGAAAGACAGGCGCGGTAATGCCAAAGCCCGCCTTCTCCCCCTTGTTCCGGGTCCTAGCGGAAGAGGACGGCGGGCTGATCAGTGTTTGCGAATGGCGACCCCGATGGGGATCAGGGTCGGCAATCACTAGCGCTTCCGCGATGGGGCGGACTGCTCCTCGCCCGCCCCCAACCTCCACTCGTTCTGATGCCCGGCAGGGCAGGAAAACCGTCAAAAATCCGGAAGAGCGAGCATCAATTGAGGCTGATATAAGCACGACCGGGACAGAAGAGAAGCGGCGACCTAGCACGTTCGTTCGTCACCACAGCAGTACCACCTAAAACACGGACGTGGTAAGCATAGCGTCAAAAGGCGACAGCTCACTTCTCCGTGCGCCTAATTGTCACTAGCTTGCATGGTGTAACAGGCCCGCACAAGCGTGAAAACACGCGAAACTAGCTTGCATTCCAGCGCCGCTTCATAAGCCCTGTGTCGCTGGTTCGAATCCCGCCCCTGCCACCAACGCTAGCTAACACGGCCCAGGAATGTTCCTGTCCGGAGTGGCGGCGCCCTCGAGCCGCTTTTTTCTTTACCATAACTTATCGCGAACTTATCGCGATCTCCTGAAACCGGTGTAATCCCGCCGGTGCGCGGGTAGTCCTTCCTAGTGGCAGCGAGATGCAGGAAGGTGACAGGAGGAAGGGTATGACTCACCAGTCAGGAGAAGAGACGCGACACAAAGGCGGCCGTCGGCTGCCTGTGCGCAGGCTGGCGCTGTCGGCGGGGATCACCGCGGCGGCCCTCCTGGCCGTGGTCTGGAACTCGCCGGCCGGCTCGACGACGGCGTCGACTGACCTGATACCGCCCATCCGGGCGGCGTTCTACTACCCGTGGTACCCAGAGCACTGGCAGGAGTCACCCCAGTTCAAAGCCGGCCTGGGCGAGTATGACTCCGCTGATCCCCTGGTCATAGGCAACCACATCGCTCAGATGGAGTTCGCCCACATCGATGCAGGCATCGCCTCCTGGTGGGGCCGCGGTTCGGCGGAGGACAACCGGATAATCGCTCTCCTCAATGCCGCGCAGTCTCACGACTTCAAGTGGACGCTTTACTACGAGCATGAGTACTACAGCAGCCCGACAACGACGAAACTGAAGAGCGACCTCGACTACATCTTTGATAGCTACGCAAGCCACCCGTCCTATCTGCGGGTGGGCGGAAAGCCGGTGCTCTTCGTGTTCACGGGAAACAACGCTGCATGCACACGGCTGAGCGCCTGGTGGAAGGCTAACCAGGGCCGCTTCTACCTGTCGTTCCGGGCCCCGTCCGGCACGGTCATGAACTCTTGCAGGACGCTGGCCGACTCCTGGCACGTATACGATCCCTCGAGTTACTGGAGCCGGCTGCCCGGTTACTCGACGACGATTGCGCCGGGCTTCTGGTCCGGCCAGGAATCCTCGCCACGGCTGGCCCGAAACATCGACATCTGGAGCTGGGTGGCCATGGGCGCCAAGTACGTCAACGACCCCTGGCAACTGGTGACGACCTGGAATGAGTGGCCTGAAAGCACTGGAATCGAACCGGACGGCACCCACGGATTCGACTATATCCGGGCGTTGAACAAGTACTGGAGCGAAGGGAAGTAGGCCAGGGAGAGCGGCCGCGCGGGCGAGGTGGGTCGCTGCTCCCCCCGAATCCGCTCTGATTATTTGGCAGCGACCGGGAAGCTAACCGCTTCTCAATCGCAACCCCCCGGTAACCATCTTACCGGCGGCCTCATTCTTGACCAATCCCGGGCCGATGCCCGAGGGCGACACCTTCCACTCGCCGACCCGGAGTCAGGGCGCGCGTGCAGTGGCAACACATCCCCTGGTAGGTGTCCTGACTGGACGGGCCTGAGCGCCAGTCCCGGCGCCCACAAACGTTCCAAGTTTGAGAGCCAATTGCCTTGACATAGGCCTCACGAACGCCTATAAGATGTAAACCTCGATTCGGCGGGCGTACTGGGCAGGCGCTCGCTGTCATTGCCTGTGGGCAGGAAGAGGACGGGGGTGTGTCCCAGACATGAAAGACAGCGGCGATTGCGGGAACGGGGGGAGTGGCCCCCAGGAGGGCCTGGCGCTTTCCCTCCTCGCTTCATTCCGGGTAGTACTTGACGGCCATCCGATCAACGGCCGCCTGACCGGCAAGGCGTGGCACCTGCTCAAGATCCTGACGCTCAACTTCCGCCGCTACGTGACCAAGGAAGCCCTGATCGAAATGCTGTGGCCAGATGTCGACCCCAGAACCGGGGCTATCTCCCTGAAAGTAGCTGCCCACAAGCTTCGTATGGCCCTCGGCCAGGACCGGGAGAACCGGGACCAGGAACAATGGATACTAATGGACAATGGCACTTACCGCCTCAACCGCGCGGCCAATATCTGGATCGACGCTGAAGCGTTCAGGCAGCACTACGAGCGGGGACGACGGGGGATCAACCCCCGGCACGAGTTCGAGCAAGCGGAAACACTCTACCAGGGCGATCTGCTCGAGGAAGATATATACGAGGAATGGACGCTGCTGCAGCGCGAGGAGCTGAGAGACCTGTACTTAGACGTGCTTCAACGCCTGGCTCATCAAACCTCGCAGCTCGGCGATCACTCGGAAGTCATCCGCTACTGCCACAAGATTGTGCTCGTAGACCCCTGCCGCGAAGACGCGTACAGGATGCTGATGCGCAGCCATGCCGCGTTGAACCAGCTTGCGCGGGCCGGGTCGTGGTACGCCATCTGCAGGGCTTCCCTTCAGAAGGAAATAGGGGCGCCGCCCAGTACTGAGACGGTGGAAGTCTTTGAGGGGTTGTTCGATCGGCCGCCGAGATCTCAGGCTTTCCGCGCACTTGCCCCTTAACGCGGCCCTCGTCGGTCCCCGCAGCCAGACCTTGCCGCCCTTAACGGCACATTAACCCGCCTCTCCTATCCTCTCACCAAGCTAACGTCAGCCCGGTTCAACAGACGAGCTTGCCTTACCGAAAGCGGTGCCCTAATCAGGAAGGCGGGAAAATGGGCAGATACGAGACTTTTGTAATCCGCCTGTGGGCAGAAGAAGACGGAGGTTTCGAGCATGGGGAGATCCGGCACGTGACGAGCGACAAGGGTCTTCGCTTCCGACGCGTCCAGGACGCTTTCAACTTCATCCAGCGGTTCGCCGCGCCACGGCAAAGTGATAACAGCGAGGCGTCACACCCGCATTTAACTCCCCTTTAACCGATTCCCGCTAGGAATTCAACCAAGCAAACCGCGAGCCACGAGAGCAGAGCCGTACAAAATGCAGATCTCCGGCCAGCCGAAAGCGTTGACATCAATTCCGGAAAGCCTGGACCTGGAATGGAACCTTCCGGGCACCCTCGTCTGGGGACAGCAGGCGAAGCACTTCCAGATGGCGTTCAAGCGGATCATGGATTGCCTCGTGGCCGGGGCTTTGCTGGCGATAATGGCAGTCCCTCTGGTCTTGGTGGCACTGGCGATAAAACTGGACTCCTCCGGGCCAGTGTTCTACCCCCATGAACGAGTGGGGCAAAACGGCCGACGCTATCGGATGCTGAAATTCCGGTCGATGTACGTGGACGCGGCGAAGGCGAAGGCGGCGCTACTGGACCAGAACGAAACCGACGCGCCACTCTTCAAGATCAGGAACGACCCACGCCGAACGAAGGTCGGCCAGATCATCCGGCGGTTCAGCATCGACGAGTTCCCGCAGTTGATCAATGTGCTCCAAGGGCACATGAGCCTGGTAGGACCGCGGCCCGCCCTGCCCGAGGAGGCTGCGCAGTACAGCGACTACCACGCGCACAGGGTGGTGGCCGTCCCCGGGATGACCGGCCTGTGGCAGGTCAGCGGCCGCAGCCTGCTGACCTTTGAAGAGATGGTGACGCTGGACGTCCAGTACGCTCGGAACTGGTCCGTCAAGCTGGATATTCTGATCCTCTTGAGGACGATCCCAGTGATTCTTGGGGGCAAGGGGGCCTACTAATGGACCAGAACGGGAACGCTGGAAGCAGCTTCTGGCAGGGGAAGAGCGTGATGGTGACCGGGGTTGGCGGATTTGTCGCCACCCACCTGGCGGCCGACCTCGCGGACCGGGGCGCGTCCGTCGTCGGCGTACTGCGCGACTCTCGCGGATCCAGGCGGCTGCGGCTGTTCGGGATCAGCGAGCGCATTGATGTCGTCCACGGCTCGATCGAGGACTACGCACTGATTGAGCGCGCCTTCAATGAATACGAGGTGGAGTACTGCTTCCACCTGGCCGCGCAGGCGATCGTCGGCATCGCCAACCGCGCACCGATGTCGACGTTTGAGTCCAACATCCGGGGAACGTGGACGCTCATGGAGGCGGCCCGGCACAACCCACTTCTGAAGGGCGTGGTGATGGCATCCAGCGACAAGGTGTACGGCGACCATAATGTGCTGCCTTACACGGAGGACAGCCCCCTGCTGGCAAAGTACCCATACGATGCGTCGAAGCTCTGCGCCGAGGTACTGGCTCGGAGCTACGCGGCAACGTTCGACCTGCCGGTAGGAGTCGTCCGCTGCGCCAACATCTACGGCGGCGGCGACCTGAACTGGTCGCGGGTCATCCCCGGCACGATCCGGTCGATGCTAAAGGACGAGGCGCCGGTAATTCGCAGTGACGGGACGCTGGAGCGGGACTACATGTACGTGACGGACGCGGTGAGCGCTTACGTTACGCTCGCCGAGAACCTGGGGCGGGATGAGGTGAGAGGCGAGGCGTTCAACTTCGGCTGGGGCCGAGGTTACTCGGTCTTGGAGATCGTCGAGACGGTGCTGAAACAGGGCGGGTCGAGCCTGAGGCCGCGTGTCCTGGGTCAGAACAAGGGCGAGATCAACCGGCAATGGCTGGACTCGGCGAAGGCGAACCGCATCCTCGAATGGTCGCCGGCCGTGGCGCTGGATGAAGGCGTCCGCAGGAGCATCCGCTGGTACAAAGCGTACCTATCTGGCAGTCAAGACGCCGCTAAGAAACTCGCGGCGGCGGTCTGAGGGGGAGGAAGAGCGCTTGGACAACTCTGAGATGACTGTGGTGATCCTCTGCGGAGGGCAGGGCACGCGCGCATACCCGTACACCACGAAGATGCCAAAGGCGCTCATGCAAGTGGGCGACGCGGCTATCGTCGAGCAGGTGATGAGGATATACGCGTCCTTTGGGTGCTGGGACTTCATCCTGTCGGTGGGCTACTTGAAAGAGCAGATCATCGAGTATTTCGACAATGCCCCGCGAAGGTATGGATGGCGGGTGCGGTGCGTGGACACCGGTGACACTACGGACACTGGCGGCCGCATCTTCGGTGTGCGCGATCACGTGACGCCCACGTTCCACGCAACCTACTGCGACGGCCTAGGCGACGTGGACCTGGACGCCCTGGTGGAGTTCCACCGCGACCACGGCAGCCTGGGGACGATGACAGCAGTGAGGCTGCGCTCGCAATACGGCATCGTGGGCTTTCGCGATGACGACGGGCAGGTGACGCACTTCGAGGAGAAGCCCGTGATTCCCGACCGCTGGATCAACGCCGGGTTCTTCGTCTTCGACCGGGAGGTCTTCGGCCACTGGCAGGGTCACAACCTGGAGCGAGACGTCCTGCCGAACCTGGCGGCAGAACAGGAGCTGTACATCTACCGGCACACCGGCTTTTGGCGTTCGATGGACACACACAAGGACCAGCAGGAGTTGACGCCTCTGTGGGGCCAGTACGCTGCGAACTATGCGCAGCTGGCGCGCACCGGTGACTACGAGCCGGGGTTGGCCCAGGCGGCGGGCGGCGGCGATTAAAGCACCAGGGTACGGTGCCGAAGGCTGGCGTAGGCAAGCGCCGCGCTCTGGACGAGATAGCGCTCGGCGGTCAACCCGTATTTGACACCTATGCGCCACCAGCGGCGTGGGTACCGAATATCGCGTTCAATCATCGAGCGCTGGTCCCAGAGCCAGGGCAGCGCGAGCAGTAATGGAGCGGGGTGCCGTCTGGCCACCGTCACCAGGGCGCCGGCGAGCGCCGGGTAAAAAAGCGCCGCGCTGCGGGATATGAAGTAGCGCGCCCACAACCGATCACGAAGCTCTGGAAGGTCTTTGACGAGACGAGGAAGGATTTGCGCGCGGACAGGCTCGATGAGCCAGGTGAGCATCGGCATGTCTGTGGCTTCGTGGTAGACGGGGTTGTCGGCCACGAAGACGGAGCGGTAGCCCGCGCGCTTCACCCTCCATGCTAGGTCCGTATCCTCCCCGCCGACGGGCGTCCCCCACGGATAGCAGCCAAAGCGTTCGTCGAAGCCGCCGCACCTCTCGATCGCGTCGCGTGCGTAGAAGACGTTTGCGGTAGCGTATCGGTAGTCCTCCTCACCATGGTCGGTCTGGTGGGAGAAGAAGGCGGGAAGACGTTCCGGGGTGTTGACAGGCCGCACAGGCCCTGCCACCAGCCCCACGCCTGGGCCAAGGCGCGCCACCCCCTTCAGAACCCATTCCGGTGGAATCTGGCAATCACTATCGGTGAAGGCAAGCACCCGCGCGCTGGACCGTTCGATCCCGTAGTTCCTGGAGGCAGCCGGGCCCCGATTCTCCTTACGAAAGTAACGCAGGGGAAACGGCGAGACGCGCTGTGCATCCAGCACGACCTCCTTCGTGTCGTCAGTCGAGGAATTGTCGACGACGATCATGTCCAAGAGCTGCCGCGGGTAGTCCTGGGCCATAAGGCTGTGCAAGGTGTCAGCCAGCGAGGTTGCCCGGTTGTATGTGGGCACGATGATCGTCACCGTGGGCAAACCTTCTTCGCCGCCGTTAGAACTGGCAACGTGCTTCAATCGAGGGCCTCCAAGAAATCTGAATCTACTATATGCAAGCCAATAACCGATGCCTACAAGCTACTTATCGGGCAGAGGTTAATCAGAGGTTAGGTTGCGCCATCGATATGACGCGAGCACGCGGCCTGCCCGCCTCTCCGTCTCTGCCGGGTCACCGGTCTCCTCAGATGCGGTCCCGCTTCGAAGACGCAATCGGAGTAAGGCCGAGACCAGGAATAGATTAACTCGGCGTTAACTGGTGGCAGCTAGGATGCCGGACAGCCGAGGCAGTACGGCGATCTGATGCTATGTTGGTGAGAGAAAAGCGACTACGCTTTGCCGGGTTTGAGGTGGCCATCGCCACCGACTCCAAACGGGCTCAGCGCATCCGCAAGAGCCCGGCGTATCGCTATTTCTTGAGGCCAGCGCTGAACCTGCTACAGCGACCTGCCTCCAACGGCCGTCACCAGGGCGGCCGACCGGATACGCGGTCCCGCGTCACTCGCGGCGGCGACCCGGCAGAGTTGGAAGGCCTGCTGAGCCCGGAGGCGGCGGCGGTGGCGCGCCGTGTCGCCGAGATCGAGTGGTACCACACGATTGACCTTCCCTATGGCTTGAAGACACCGGGCTTTGTCGACAACCGTGACGAGGTGCACCTGTACGGCCTTCCGGAGGACATGAGCGGGATGCGGGCGCTCGACGTCGGTACCTTCGACGGGTTCTGGGCGTTGGAGATGGAGAGACGCGGCGCTTCCGTGGTTGCCACCGACATCGGACGATGGTCCGACGTGGACATTCCGCTGCGCTGGAGAGAGCAGGATCCTGCGCATCTGGACGTGCCCACCGGGGCCGGTTTCCGGCTGGCTAGGGAACTTCTTCAGTCCAAGGTGGAACGCTTCGAAACTAGTGTCTATGACCTCTCGCCTGAGGAGCTTGGCACCTTTGATGTGGTGGTCGTGAGCGATCTTCTCCAGCACTTGCGCGATCCTCAGCGCGCCCTTGAGATGGTTTATTCGGTTACTCGAGAGGACGGCTGCGTAATCGTGGCGGAGGTGTACAACCCGGACCTGGAAGGATTCGGGGAAGTGGCATTGAGTCAGTTCAAGGCCATGGTTAACCACACCTGGTATGTCCATTCAACGGCTACCCTCAAGCTGATGCTGAACGTGGCCGGATTCAATCCAGTGGATGAAGTATCACGATTTCCCCTGCGGGGTGGAGACTGTCACGTCATGGCGCAGAAGGTGACATTGAAGGGATACCCCTGGCAACGGAAGATCCGCGAGAACTAGATGCGGGCGCCGGCGCCTGCCTCTCAGTCAGGGGCTGATGAAGCATGAGAGTGCTTATCGTCACCTGGGGATCGCGCGGCGATTGTCAGCCGTATCTTGCCCTGGCAGCAGCCTTCCAGCAGGCGGGGCACGAAGTGAGGCTGGCGGCGCCACCCAACGCGCAGTTCAGCGAGCTGGCAGCGGCGCACGGTGTTGCCTTCGTTCCCCTGGGTCCGGACAGCGGTCAGGAGGTCCTGCGTGGTACTGCCAACCAGGCCATCTCAGCGGATGACCCAGGTGTAAGCGTGCGCCTGATCATTGACCGGCTGCTGGTGCCAGCACTCCGTGATATGTACAGCACGTGCTTGGAACTTGCGCGCTGGTCAGACGTGGTCGTTTCTCACTGCGTGCAGATAGTGGGCGCGGCCGCCGCGGAGGCCGCCGGCCGGCCATGCGTCACCGGCGCCCTCGTCCCCACGCAGATTCTCCCCGTGCGGAAGCGCCACGGCAGGTTCCCCAAACTGTGGCCCCGCTCGGACGTGCCGAGTTGGAGCGAAATCGCGGCGTACAAGAACAGCGTTTGGCTCCCGCCCATCAACGAGACGAGACGGATGGCCGGGCTCAGTTCACTCCAGGACCTGACGACGGGGGGCTTCTATTCTTCCGGCCTGAACCTGGTCGCCGTAAGCCCAACTGTTTTCAGGCGACCGGGCGACTGGGCGCCAGAGCACCGATTGACGGGCTACTGGCTTCTGGACACACCAGAGCGTTGGGCACCCTCGTCGCAAGTCATTCGATTTCTCGAGGAGGACGGGCCCACCATCGCCATCGGCTTCGGCAGCATGACGAGCGAGGATAGCCCCGCCCTGACGAAGCTGGTGGCCGAAGCTGCCCGACAGGCCGGAGTGCGAGCCATTATCGAGCCGGGAATGGCCGGGCTTGGCGCTGCTGACATGCCACCGGAGATACTGGTAGCGAGCGATGTGCCACACGCGTGGCTCCTGCCACGGGTGGCCGCCCTCGTCCATCACGGGGGAGTGGGAACGACGGCATCCGCGCTCCACGCCGGTATTCCGTCGGTAGTGGTGCCGCACGTGTTCGACCAGTTCTTCTGGGCAGAGCGAGCCCGCAAGCTCGGAGTGGCGCCCGCTCCCATCTCACTCAAGTCCCTCACCGCCGCAAGCCTGTCGGCCGCCATCCGCAAAGCGGTCGAGGACCGTAAGCTCCTAGAGCGTGCCCGGCGGCTTGGCGAGATTCTGAAGCACGAACGCGGGCCAGAGGGGGCCGTGCAACTGGTAGAGGACTACGCAAGCAACTGCAGGCGTGCAGAGATGCCCACAAGGATCTGACGAAGGCGCCGTGACCCTGCCTTCTGTTCAATTTCCATCAGGCCCAGACCAGATAACGCCCGAGTGGGTGTCCACTGTCCTGCAGGAGGCTGGGGTACTCCGGAACGCGAGGGTTGTTTCGCTGGCTGTTAGCGCAGCCGGGGAGGGCCTGGGGTTCGTGGGACGCGTCTTTCGGTGCGCTCTTCAGTATGACCGGGAAGAGGCGACCGCGCCCCCGGCCGTTATCGCCAAGTTCCCCACAGAGGACCTGGGATACCGGAGTCTACTAGACCAGTTCGCCGTGTACGAACGCGAAGTGCGGTTCTACAGCGAATTGCGCGACGACTGTCCCATACCCACTCCGGTCTGCTACTTCGCCGACCGAGATCCGGCCTCAGGGGACTTCCTGATCCTTCTGGAGGATCTGGCGCCTGCGCAGCCGGGCAAGCCGATCGCCGGCTGTACACGGGGAGAAGCGCTGGCAGCCGTCGAGTTGATTGCCAAGATGCATTCCCGGTGGTGGACGGACAAACGCCTGGACAGCCTCGAGTGGCTTGCCACTCCGGACGTTCCGCGAATGGAGCTGTTCATCTCCCGAAACTATCATGACGCCTGGCGCGCGTTCGCCCGGCGATCGTCTAATCACCTGCCCGCCCACCTCTCGCGGGCCGGGCGGCTGCTGGGCCGGCACCTGCTCACCGTTCTTCGCCGCCTATCGAGCCCCCCCAGAACGCTTGTCCACGGTGACTTTCAGTTGGGCAATATCTTCTTCTCGGAGGCTGGCACGATCAGGGCTGTGGCCGACTGGCAGGTGGTGGTACGCGCCCGCGGCCCCATGGACCTCGGGCACTTCGTGGTGAGAAGCCTCGATCCGGCAGAGCGGCGAACGGCGGAAGCTGATCTCATCCGGCGTTATCACGAGATCCTTGTCCGGTCCGGGATCGAGGCCTACTCGCTTCAAGATTGCTGGGATGACTACCGGCTCTCAGTGCTATCTCAATTCGGGCTGGGGATTGTACTCGAATACGCCCTCAGCCGCCATAAGCGCGAGGAGCCGGCAGAAGACGCCGCACTTCAGGCGCTGAGCGTTGTTAGTGGGCGTCTCTTCGCCGCTATAGATGACCTGCGACCGGAGGAGTTGCTGCCGCGGGAACCCTTGTGGAGACGCTATCTGCCTTCGTCCTGGGGCGGCCAGTCGCAGGCGCAGATCTCCGGTTAACCCTGGGTTAACCCGTTATCGCGAGGCTAATGTTGCTGCCTTGCCGCTCGTTCGGCCGGCGCGATCCGACGTGGATCACAGCGCTTTTTCGGCTGCGTCAGGGGCTCGGTGCTCTTCGAGCAACGGTATCACGGTATCGATGAATAAGGAGTGGGAGATGCGGAGACGTGCGGCGGCCGTGTTATTGGCCTTGTCCGTAGCGTTACTTGCCTTATACGGAGCGGACGCCACCAGCGTTCCGATCGTTCCGATGCAACTGGACCCCTCATTCGGGATCGGCGGCAAGGTCCTCACTGACATCGCCGGGCCTGTCTGGGAAGACGAGCATTTCACACTCATCGTGCAGCCCGACGGCAAGTTGGTCGCCCCCGGCAAGGCGTACAACTCGGCGACCGGGGACTTTGACTTTGTCGTCATCCGCTACAACTCCAACGGCAGCTTGGACTCCTCTTTCGATGGGGACGGTAAGGCGATCACCGACATCGCGGCGACGCACGACGAAGCCCTGGGACTGGTCAGGCAGGCGGACGGCAAACTCGTCGCCGCCGGCGTGGCCCGGAACGGCGCGCTGGGCGACTTCGCGCTGGTGCGCTACAACGCCGACGGCAGCCTCGACACCTCTTTCGGGACGGGCGGGCGTGTCCGGACCGACTTCTTTGGCGCTGACGACGTCGCGCTCGGTCTCGTGGTGCAGCCTGACGGAAAGCTGGTCGCCGGCGGCTACGCCACGCTCCCGCAGTCAGGAGTCGATTTTGCCCTCGCGCGATACAACACGAACGGCAGCCTGGACCCATCGTTCGGCATCGGCGGTATCTCGACCACAGACTTCTTCGGCTCATCTGATTGGGCCTTTCGCCTGACGATCCAGTCTGACGGGAAGCTGGTAGCTGTGGGCGGGACCGCCAACACCAGCACCGGGAATAGTGACTTTGCCATCGCTCGCTACAACAGCAACGGGAGGTTGGACGCCAGCTTCGCAACCTTCGGCAAGGCCGGGGTCGGCTCTACCGACTTCTCGAACGGGACAGACTACGCCTTAGCTGTGCTCGTGCAGCCTGACGGCGGGATCCTGGCAGGCGGGCTCGCCTACGGCCCGGGCAGCGGAACCTTTGAGATGGCACTGGCCCGCTACCTGCCAGATGGCACCCTCGACCAGAACTTTGCAACCTACGGCAAGAAGGGGGTCGTTACAACGGACTTCTTTGGCGACTACGACCAGATGCTCGCCCTGGCGCTACAGCCCGATGGCAAGATTCTGGCCGCCGGCCACGCCAAACACCCAAAGAGGAATTTCGAGTTTGCCCTCGCCCGCTACAACCCGGATGGGACCAGGGATACGTCTTTCGGCTATGGCGGTCTGCTCAGCACCGACTTCTTCGGCGGCCCCGATGGAGTGCATGGCCTGGTCCTGCAGGAGGACGGCAAGGCCGTGGTAGCCGGTGATGCGTTCAACCCGAATACCGGCGGCGATGACTTCGCGCTGGCCCGCTACCGCGTGGCCGATCCTGACTGGATCGCCGGTGTCGTCTCCAGCCTCCCGGCAGGCGCCTTCAACGCCGCCGCTAGCAGGACTACGATCCTTGCCGCGCTCGATCAGGTGGAGGCGACGGTCACCGCCGGGCAGATAGCCAATGCTATCACTCAACTCCAAAGCTTGCGCCAACACCTGAACGGCTGCCCATTGGCACCGGATGCAGATGACTGGATCATTGACTGCACAGCCCAGACGAAAGTGCGGGTGCTTGTCGATGAGGTCACAAGCAAGCTGCAGGCGCCGTAAGGGACGCCCCGAGCGGGCCGGCGTAATCAGGATTTGACGTCCGCGAACCAGAGCACAACGCACGAAGTCACGGGGGCCCCCCGTGACTTCCAGGACCTGACCCCGACCTGGCTAACAGCGGTCCTTCGCCGGGGCGGGGTAGTCAGACGGGCAGCCGTGACTTCGGCCCGCGTTGACGAGTTTGGCCCGTCAAAAGGCGCCGTCGGCCGGCTCGCCCGGATAGCGCTGGACTACGACGTTGAGGAGCCAGGGCTCCCGAGGAGCCTCGTCGCTAAGCTGCCTGGTAATGCCGGTCCAGCCAACGACCTGGCCCAGCGATTCCGGCTTTACGAGCGCGAAGCGAGGTTTTACCAGGAGCTGGCCGGGGTCGTCAATGTCCCCACGCCTCGGCTCTATTACTGTGCCATTGACCCCAGGTCACACGCCTCTGTCTTGTTGCTTGAAGACTTGTCACCGGCTCAGGAAGGTGACCTGCTGCACGGGTGCACGCTGGCCGAAGTGGCGCCTCTCGTGGAGTGGCTAGCGCGCATGCACGCCGCCTGGTGGAACAGCCCGCAGCTTGACGCTTACCCCTGGCTTCCCAAGCCGGACGATAGAGTGGCCACCCAATTCACGGCCCGCGTATCCGGGCGTGCCTGGAGGATGTTCCTTCGCAAGTTCGGTACCGGGCTGCCCCCTCTTGCGCCTGCTCTTGTGGACGGCCTCAAGCGCGGCAACTCTGTAGCGAAGCGCCTGGCGAGCCCACCCCTGACCCTCGTGCACGGCGACGTGCGCATCAACAACGTGTTCTACACGCCGTCCATTCCTCTTGAGCCGCTGGCGTTGATCGACTGGCAAACTGTATGCCGGGCCCGCGGCCCCGTGGACATCGCCTGTCTGTTCGTAAGCAACCTGGCGCCGAGCGACAGGAGGACCGCGGAGGCCGAGCTCCTGCCCAGGTATCACAGGCTGCTCGAAGAAAACGGCGTCCGCGGTTACGGCTTTGACCAATGCTGGGACGACTACCGTCTCGCCGTCATGCACCTCTTCACGCAGATCGTAGTCCTCAGCTCCTTCCTGGACTTCGGTGGCAATCTCCAAGAACCGCTGACAGCCGCAACCATCGGCAGGCCATTGGCCGCGATGGCTGACCTGAGCCCCGTCGACCTCCTGCCCGCTGCACCCGGCTGGAAGCGCTGGGGGCGCTTCTGCTGAAGTGGTCTCGGCGTATCGCCGAGCCAGCGCATTGATGGCTAGCCCGCCGAGCTTCGCGACCTGAGGAAAGCGCCTCTCAAACACGGAAACACTTAACCGCCGGTTAACTTCTGGCTTATACGGTCTGTGGAAAAGGTCTCATTCGCGTGACGGATTGAGGCGAGTCTCTCCATCCCCTTAGCGCTGAGGACAGCGACATGCCAGTAATGAAAGAGAAGAGGTTCAGCATCGCCGGCTTCGAGGTCGGCATCGCAGCGGATGCGGCGCGGGCAGAGCGCATCCGCAAGAGCCTGATGTTCCGCTACCTGGTGCGGCCCGGACTGAAACTCGTGAGCCGCAACGGGCACGGCAGGGTCGACGGGCTCAAGCTCCCGGGAGCCCCCAACCCGTCGCCTCCGCGATCCGTGCGCGAAAGCGAAGAAGCAAGAGAGATCTGGGAACGAGTGTCCCGGATCAAGTGGTACCACACAATTGACCTGGGCAACGGCATAGTGACGCCCGGCTTCATCGACAACAGGCCCACAGCACACCTCTTCGGGCTGCCGGACGACCTCTCCGGCAAGCGGTGCCTGGACATCGGCACGTACGATGGCTTCTGGTCCTTCGAAATGGAGCGACGAGGAGCCGCGGAGGTCGTGGCGATCGACGTCGAGTCACCGGCCGATTACGACGTGCCGCGGCTCAAGAAGAAGAAGCTCCTGGAAGAGGCCGCAGAGGGCAAGGACATCCATGGTGGCTGGAACGAACTCGCCACCGGTGTCGGCCTGCAGTTCCCGGGCGACGGCTTCCGCCTGGCCAAGGAGATCCTCAAGTCCAAGGCGGAGCGCAAGATCCTCAACGTGTACGACCTTTCCCCGGAGAAGGTGGGCACGTTCGACGTCGTCCTCATCAGCCAGTTGCTGCTCAGGTTAAGAGATCCGCAGACGGTCATCGAAAACATGTTCTCGGTGTGTCGCGGGTTCGCCGTTGTGGCAGAGGGCTACGCCCCGGAGCTCGAAGGGTTCAGCAAGCCCGTCAGCGCATTTATCGGCACCACCGCACTGGGTGTGTGGTGGGAGCACAGCACGGCCTCCATGCAGGCCATGATGAAGATCGCAGGCTTTGACCCGGTCGAAAAGGTGGCCACCTTTGTGGCGGAGAACCGGTCGGGCCGCTTCCACAAGGTAATCCTCAAGGGCCACGTTCCCGGGGCCGCAGCGAATTGACCGCGCGTCTCGGGTCAGATCAATCCCCGGTAAAGGAGTAAGGAAATGTCAACCACGCTTGACAAGATCGTTAGCAATGGACGGAAACGGGAGGTGACGGCCAAGGTCGGGCCCCTGGAGATGTCCGTGAGCCTGGACGCCAGGTACGCCAAGGTAGTGCGGAACAGCATGCCCTACCGCTACGTGATTGGCCCAGCCCTGCGGCGATTAAGGCCGCAGCCGCAGCCCAACGGGCTCCGCACCAAGAAATCCGGCAAGTACATCAGCTCCACGAGCTACCGCGCCGGGTTGTCCGTCGAGAGGCCCGTGCTACTGGTGAGGGACGCCCCGCCGGAAGTCCGCAAGATCCTCGAGAAGATTGCGGACTACGAGTGGTACCACAGCATCGACCTGCCGCACGGCGTGACCACGCCAGGATATGTCGACCACCGCGAGCAGCTCAAGTACTACAACCTGCCGGAAGACATGACGGGGATGCGCGTGCTCGACGTCGCCACCTTCGACGGCTTCTGGGCCTTCGAGTTTGAGCGCCGGGGCGCGGACGTTGTCGCCATCGACCTGGCCTCCCTGAAGGATGTGGACGTCCCGCGCAACTGGAGGGATATGTTCGAAAAGGGCCTGCCCAAGGAACCGAAGGGCAGGGGCTTTGAGATCGCCAAGAGCATCCTCGGCTCCAAGGTAAAGAAGGAAATCTGCAGCGTCTACGACGTCAGTCCAGAGCGCCTCGGCATGTTCGACATGGTGTTCTGCAGCGACCTGCTCATTCACTTGCGTGACCCGCTCGCCGCCATGGAGGCGATCTCAACGGTAACCAAGAACTTCGCCGTCTTCGCCGATGTCTACAACCCGGCGCTCGAGGCGCAGGACCCGCCTGTCGCCTCCTTCTGCATGGCGGGCAACTCGGACATCTGGTGGCTGCCGAGCCGTGACGTGTACAAGGTTTGGCTTTTCCTGGCGAGGTTCTCACGCGTCGAGGAGCAGTCGGCGACGTTTGTTCTTAATTCCCGGTTTGAGGGCGCGATCCCGAAAGTAGTATTCCACGCCTACCGCTAACGCAGCGTATCGGCGTTTGCCTCGGGGGAATGGCTTGTGGGAATGAAAATCGCATATCCGTATCCGGCCTACTGGCCCTACGTCCGGCGGGGCGTGGAACGCTGCATCCATGACACGACCAACTACCTGGCCCGCCGCGGGCACCAGGTTGACATCATCACCTCGAAGCCCGGGCCTTCCCGGGTGGCGCATGATGGACTGGCGCGGGTCATCTACATCGGCCAGTGGTCCCACCCCGTAGCTTCCTGGTATCTGCCGCTGATGCGGCTGTACGCCTTCGGTGTTCCCGCGACAGCTCACCTCCTGCGGGGGAAATACGACGTGGCTCATCTCTGGAGTTACTCGGCCATCACCGCGGCGCCGCTATTGAGCAGCTGGAAGAACCTGCCCTACCTCTTCCAACTCGTTCTCCGCAAGCACCTCTGGCCGGGCCGCGTCGACCGCGTAATCTTCCGGTGGATGATGCGCCATGCCGACAGGGTTGCCGCTCTGACACCCAACGGCGCGAGCGAGGCCAAAGAGGCTTTTGGCGTAAATGCCATTACGCTGCCGCCGCCAGTCGACATGGAAACCTTCCATCCCTGCGCGCCAAAAGACCTCAACCGCCCGAGGATTCTCTTCGCCGGCGACCTCGGTGACGCCAGAAAGGGCGGCCCGCTGCTTCTCCGCGCCTGGGAGGAGGTTCACCGCCGTTGTCCAGAAGCGGTGCTCGTCCTGGCGGGCCCATCCGGGTTGCTGGGTTACGACGGCTGGTACGAGGTCTATACTCTGGAGCGCCTCCAGGCCATTCGCTCACCCTCCGCCCGGGCGGCTATAGAGATTCCCGGCCCCGGCGCCGTGGAAGACTTGCCCTACCAATACAGCCGGTCTGCCGTCACCGTGTTGCCCTCCGTGGAAGAAGCCTTTGGCATGGTCATCACGGAATCGCTCGCCTGCGGTACCCCGGTTGTCTGCAGTGCTTACGATGGGCCTGGGGAGATCGTCACCAACCCGGAAGTGGGGGTGACGGTGCCGCTCAAGACCCGCGCAGACCTGGTAAACCTTGGCGCCGCCCAGCAGTTGGCGGACGCGATTCTCCAGGCGATCGAGCTTGCACGTAACCCTGAGACGTCAACGCGGTGCCGCAACTGGGCCGAATCCTGGAGCCTCGACAAGATAGGCGCCCTCACAGAACAGCACCTCATGGAGATCGCCAGTTCCCGATCGAGCCTGGCTGCATGAAGTGCATGAAACCGGCGACTGGCATTACGCGGACGGTCACGGCTGTAGAGGGGCTGCCAATGAATTCCGCTGGCGAGATCCAGCGGTTCCTCGAACACGTGCTTGACGCATTGCCTATCACCGACCGGCCCTATCGCCATCTTCAGCACAGCCTGCCCCTCGTGGGCGACATCTTCGGCCGCGCCCGCAAGGCCGCTCATCCCGGGGACAAGGTCCTCTTGATCGGCGGCAACGCGCTCCTAGGAAACGCACTCCTGGCGATGGGGTGCGACCTCGACATCTGGCAATTCCCCCACGCCTTTGTGTCAGACGAGATGCAGCCCCGCGTTCGCCGGGAGATAACGCCAGCGGACCTGGAGCAGTCCGATATGGGACAGGGCGAGTACCAGCTGATTGTCGTCCCGCTTGTGCTCGAAAGCGTGCTGTCAGACGCGGCAGCGTTCTTCCGCCGCCTGCGCGGCATGCTCAGCAGCAACGGCATTCTCATCATCGCCACGAGGAACCAAAGCCGACTCGATGTCAGGCTGGCTGCGGCATTGGGGAAGCCGTTGGCCAAACGCCAGCAAGGAGCCCGGTTCTCGTTCAGCTGGCCGGAGCTCCGGACTGTCAAGGAATACCATCGGGAGGAGTTGATCGCAGCCGCCCGTAAGGCGGGCTTCCGGGTAAGGGGCTGCCGGGGGGTGACTGCCAGCAGGGACTTCTTCGAAATGCAGGCGGTCCCGCTCAGTTCCTACGTCCTCAAGAAGGGGGCGCGGCTCCTTGGCGCGCTGGAGCCCTTCTCTCGCGATACTCTGCTCCTCGAATTGTCCCCGCGGCGCCCGGCAATCGCCCCGTGGGACACGGGCGAGCAGCCCTCCGTATCTGTAATAGCAGCAGCCGCCCAGGGCGGTGAGCGGCTGCGAACGCAGCTGGCTGCCCTGCGCGATCAGACGTACCCGCCTGAGCGCCTGGAACTGCTCATTATCCACGACGGCCGCTCGCCTGACGTGACCCACGCCATAGAGGAGCTGCGCGCCCAGGCGCTCTTCCCCGTCAAGGAGGTCTGTGCTACCCCGGCGGAAGGCCCGCTGGCGCGCAACCTCGCTATGGCCCAGGCGTCCGGCCAGGTATGCGCTCACACCGACGCGCTGACCCAGGTAACCGTGGACTGGGTTGAGGCCGGCGCCATGGTCTTTGACGAGGATACAGGAGTCCTCTCAGGCCCCGTCTTTGCCGACGGCCACAGTTGCCCAAGCGTCCTGGACTTGCCTGGAGTTCAGCCCGAACCGGCCGCAGTCAGGCGCCGACGGGAGGATCTCTTTCACATCAGCAATGTCTTTTACCACACCGGGGTTGCCCTCGCCGCCGGCGGCTTCAACCAGCGGTTCCAGGGGAACGGCAGCGAGCCCTCTCTCGGGTGGGATACTGACCTGGCCTGGCGCCTTCAGCGCGAGGGTTGGCGAGCCCAGTTCCGCGAGGAAGTCTGCGTCTTCAGGACTTTCCCAGGCCCGGACGGTGCATGGATCGGCGACCACCTGAGGAGAGCTAGCGAGCTCCCCGCGTTCTACGCCGCCGTCCCGGAAGTGGCCAAGAAGACGTACTCCGGTGTCTTTGCCTCACGAAGCACCATGTACTTCGACCTGATGCTAGTCGGAGGCGCACTCGCCCTTGGGCGGAGGCGCTGGCCCTGGCTGCTGCTCGCCCTCCCCTGGGCGGGCCTCCTCAGCAAGAGCCTCGACTTGTGGCCCCCCAAGAACTGGGGGTATTCCCTCGGAATGGCGGCCAAGATTGGTGGCGTGCACCTCGTCTGGCTTGCCGGGCTGCTCAAAGGCTCGGTCCGGTCAAGGAGGCCCGTGCTATGAGCGACGCTCCGGTCATCGAGACCAGGAACGTCTCGATGCGCTTCTCCGAGCAACAGGGCTGGAGGGGTCTATTCCGCGTGCGTCCCGGCAAGCTAGCGCTGGACGCCGTTAACCTCACCATCCGTCAAGGAGAGGTATTCGGGCTTCTCGGGCCCAACGGGGCCGGCAAGACCACCCTCGTCAAGATTCTCTCCACCCTGCTGATACCAACCGCAGGTGAAGCGCGTATCGCCGGGCTGAACGTGGTCCGAGACGGTCTCCGCGCCCGCCGCCGCATCGGCGTCCTCTACGGGGATGAGAGGCTGTTCTTCTGGCGGCTCTCCGCCGTTGATAACCTCATGTTTTACGCGGCCCTGTACGGCATCCATGGCAAAGAGGCCAGGCGCCGTGTACTTGAGGTGCTGGACATGGTCGGCCTCAGTGAGAGCGCACACATGCGTCTCCACCATTACTCCACCGGGATGAAGCGGCGCGCCTCCATCGCCCGAGCCCTGCTCAACGACCCGGACGTCCTCATCATGGATGAGGTGAATGTGGCGCTCGACCCGATAGCCGCCGCGGAGTTGCGTGAGTTGATCAAGGAGCGGGTCACCACCGGCGAAAGGACTGTCCTCATCACCACCAACGTCATGGCTGAGGCGGAGTTTCTGTGCGATCGCGTTGCCTTTATCGCCGGCGGCCGCATACAGATGGTCGGCGAGATAGCCCACATCCGCAACGCTCTCCAGACTAACAAAGTCTTCGAGATGGTGGTCGGTGGACTGACCAATGCCTCCATCGAGGCGCTCCGAGCCGCACCCGGCGTAGACGCGCTCGATGTCGTGCCCCTCGACGGCAAGCGATACCGCCTGGACTTGAACCTGAGCTCCAACGGCGACACCGTTCCAATGATGGTGCGACGCGTCGTCGAGACCGGGGGCGAGGTATGGTCCTGCGGGCCACGCGAACTGACCATGGATCAGATGTTCGCCATCATCGTCGGGAACAGCCACAAAGACGCAGAGAGGGAGAGGATACCGGCATGAGCGTCGCTCTCGCCTACTTCCGGCGCGATTTCCAGATCTGGAGCAGCTACCGACTGGCTGCGCTCTGGCAGCTGGTCACACCCTTCATGCTCATCGGCCTCATTTACTTCGCCGGCGAAGCGATTGGCGACCGGTCGGACCTCATCAAGGAAGAGAACGGCAGTTATGTAGCGTTCATCCTTGTTGGAGTGGCCTTCGCTGACGTGCTCCTCGGGGGACTGAACAACCTTCCCCAGCAGATCCACGACCAACAGCGGCTGGGAATGCTGGAACCGACGCTGGTGGCCCCGATCCGCAACCTGAGCCTCCTCACGTCTATCTGGCTATTCCGCTTCTCCCTCTCCCTGGTGCGGATGACCATGTTTATGGCCTTCGGGTTTATCGCGTTAGGATTTTGGCATTCCGTTGACCCGAGTTCGGTGATCTTGATCCTGATAGCGGCTGAGATCACGTACCTGGCGCTCGGCGCCTTCTCCGCGGCCTTCGTCATCCTGTTCAAGGAGGGCGACCCGGTGCGACTCGCCTATGCAGGGTTCAGCACCGTAATCGGCGGCGCCATCTTCCCCGTTGATGCCCTGCCGGACTGGATGGAACCCATCGCGCTACTAATCCCCCTAACTCACGCGCTCTCCGGCATACGGGAAGGGCTGGACGGCGGCAGCATCGCTGACGTGGCGCCGCAACTGATCACCCTCACGATTATGGCGGTCGTGCTGGTGCCAGCGGCGCTCTACGCATTCAGCTGGGCCCTGCAGCGGGCCAAGCGGGAGGGCTCCCTTGGCCAGTATTAGAAGAGCGCTGGTCCGGCGCCGCCCGCCGAATGTGGCGCCGCAACCGGCCCGACGCAAGGTGGGCGCCGCCCCCTTCCTTGACGACATTAAACCGTCGATGTACGAGATCGTGGCCACGGGCGGCCCCAGCGACACGGCGCCGCAAGTGTCCGTCGTGGTGCCGACGCGCAACCGGCGCGACCTGCTTTCAGACACCATAGGCGCGCTCCTGGCGCAAGACATGCCGCCCGGCTCCTACGAGATCCTCGTCGTCGACAACGCCTCCACGGACGGGACTACTGAACTCCTCCAGGCGGCGGCGATGAGCAGCCCTGTCCCCTTCACGGGGATCAGGGCGAAACGCAACCGCGGCCCGGCTGTTAGCCGCAACACCGGCGTCCAGAACGCCCGGGGCAAGATCGTGGCCTTCACCGACAGCGACTGCGTTCCCACGCACAGCTGGCTGCGCTCAATGCTGACGGCCTTCGCCGCAGGCGTAGGCGTGGCACAGGGACGAACGACGGCGCATCCCGCTCAGGGGCAACCGTTGTTCAATCACTTCATCGAAACCCTGGATTTCGACGGATCTTATTCGACATCGAACGTGGCCTACCTGAAGGAAGCGGTGGTAGAGGCCGGTGGGTTCGACCCCGGTTGCTCGTACTGGGAGGACGTGGACCTGGGGTGGCGGGTCTATCGCCTGGGTTGGGAAGCGGTGTTTGCGCCGGAGGCCCTCGTCTACCATCAGGTGCTTCGCCTCTCGGCCCCGGGGTGGCTCCTCAACGCCTGGCACTACCACATCTGGCCGGCTAAAGCCGCCAGATACCCGGAGTTCGGGCGTTACCTTTTCTGCCGCCTGTGGTCGCACCCTTTGCACCCCCTGTTCCAGGCCTTCGTTCTCGGCCTCACACTCGGCGCCTGGCGCCGCCCGTTCCTGCTGTTGACGCTCCCTTACCTCTTCTTTCCGTTCCGACAGCGCCTCGTCGGACGCTGGCCGCCACTACGGGCCGGCGCGCACGTGGCGCGTGACGCCGTCGCGCTAGCAGCCCTTCTCACGGGCAGCGTCCGCTTCCGGCGACTGGTGCTTTAGGAGGGTCCCGTGGAACTAGATGCATACCTCAAAGCATGTCTACGCTGGTGGTTCATCCCAATTGTCGTGCTCGCGATAGCCGTCGGCGGGGTATGGACGTATCACAATGTGACTGGCACAAAGGAGGCCCAGGCCACGGTCGTCGTCCTCCAGTCCTTCCTTCCCGGCCCGGGCGAGTTCGTCACACCCAGAATAGGGTTCGACTCCGTGGACGAGAGCGAGGAATTGGCGGAGGGCGTCGCCCGCAGGCTGGATGACGGCACAGACCCAGATGATCTCCACATCTCCGTTGACATCGTCTCCAACCTCAACCGCCCCAACCCCAGCCTCCTCTACGGGGTCAAGGCTGAAGACAAGAACACGGACCGCGCGATCAAGATCGCCAACCTGGCGGTCGAAGAGGCGCGGGAGATCTTCGAGGAGATCAACACGCCTTCCCCGCGCGATGTGCGGGCCGCCTACTCGGCAGAGCTTGACGGGGCCGACGCTGACGTGGAGAGCGCGCGCGCTGAGCTGGTGGCCTTCGAACAGACGAACAATGCTTACGGGCTTTCCGACAGAATCGACCATCAGCTGGCGCTCGTCAGTCAGATGCGGGTGTCGCTCGTCTCAGCGGACGCCGGGCTTGCCAGTGCAGGAGGAAGCGACGATCCCGCCAGCCTGCAGGCCGCGCGGGCAGAGCGGGACCGGCTCCTCAGCCTCCAATCCGAGTACAACCGCCTCGTCTTCGAGTTGGGGCTTGCGCAGTCGGCTATCGCCCGCCTGGAACAGCGGGAGTCTGATCTGACACTTGCCGGTGATGATGGCGCCGGCGCCGTGGCGGAAGTGAGGGACCAGTTGGCCACGCAGCGCCAGCGGCTGGTCAGCGCCCAGGGGGGGCTCAGCGCGTTCGAGACGGCAAACAGCGCCTCGCAACTCCCGAGTGCAATCCAGACGCAACAGGCTCTCGTCAGCCAGCTGACCATCTCGCAGGCCGGCGGACATGCCGGCGCCGACTCCTACGGCGCCGCCCTTGAGCGCGAACAGAACGAACTCAACCGCCTGCTCAGTCTGCAGCCGGAGCACGACAAGCTGAACCTCGAACTGACGAAGGCGGAAGGCCGCCTGGCGACGCTAGAACAGAGGATAGTGGACATTGAGGCAGGGCGGAGCCTGCCAATACAGGCGGACGTCAACGTCCTGCACGAGGCTTCCATCCAGTCCAATCTTTGGTGGAAGATGATTACTTATGCCTTGGCGGTCATTCTGGCGCTGTTCATCTCGCTCACTGGGATCTACCTGCTTGGCTACTTCCAGCCGCAGGCGCCGACGGTTGGGGAGCTTGAAGGGGCGTTTGCGCGGCCGGTTCTGGCGCGCATCCCGAAGGCACCGAGGTAGAGGAGGCTCGCTATGGCACTTCTTGGACCAGCTACGGAAATGTCACGCAAGCTGCGCGGCCTGCGCCCGTTTCGGGCGCGCGACGAAAACTTGCTGCTCTCACAGCGAGTAGGCCCGTTCGCCGAATCGTTCCGGCTGCTCGCGCTGAACGTCCGGCGGTTGATGGAGGGACACTCAGCCAAGACGCTCGTGGTGATGAGCGCCTTCGGAGGAGATGGCCGCTCTACCGTCGCGGCGAACCTGGCGATCTCCATTGGGGAATATGGCCGCGTCCTTCTGGCAGACTTCCGGCCGGACGCGCTGCGAGACCCGGGGTGGCTGCAGGACGCAATCACCAACGGAAACCACGGTGGCACCGGCGAGGGCCGTCACGGCCTACCGGACACGATGCCGGGCCCTCTGCTGGGGACCGGGCACCCGCAGGTCTGGTTCATGGACCCGGGCGAACGGGTACTCGCGGGTGGCCGGTTGAGCGAGACGATCCGCGCGGCGGGCGAAAACGGCATGTTCACGGTGATCGATTCGCCACCGGCGACCGAATCAAGTGACGCCTACCGGCTGGCCGAACAAGCAGGCAAGGTGCTGTACGTTATTCGCCGCAAGCCCCAGGACATGGCGGTACACCGAGGCGTCTGCGACACCCTCTCTCGCCTGGGCGCAGACGTCATCGGGCTCGTTGTCAACGACTTCTAGCCGCCTACCGCAATGAACTCCCGGGCAGGCTTCCAAGCGATCCCTGCGGTGAGCCGGAAAGACAACGCCACCGCTGGATACCGGCCTGCCCTCTGGCCGGGGGGCTAGATGGCCGTCGGACGGGTTCCTTACGGACGGCCGCCGTTTGCCGGTCACTGGTCGCAACCGCTGGCGCTTGCCGCTTGCGCCGGGTTCCTAGGCCTGATCC
This sequence comes from Dehalococcoidia bacterium, assembly GCA_030649945.1. Lineage (GTDB taxonomy): Bacteria > Chloroflexota > Dehalococcoidia > SM23-28-2 > RBG-16-64-32 > JAUSFE01. The sequence goes on from JAUSFE010000032.1 coordinate 92,744, forward strand.
TGTTCGCCGTAGTCGCCAGCGGCCAGGTCGCGGTCTTGCTCGGGCTTGTTGCGGCCGCTGCCCTCGCCTACACGGCGTGGCGCTGGCCCATGCAGACCGTGATCGCCCTGATGGTCCTGCTGCCCATCAGCCGCTTCCTCTCGTTTGCCGCCTTCACCGCCACCGATTCCACCACCGTGCTGCGCGCTAGCCAGACATGGAAGGACGTCGTCCTGGCGGTACTGGTCATCAGAATGGTCCACGACGCCTTCCTGAGGCGGCAGGCGCCGCGGGTACATTTCCTGGACCTGCTCGTCGTCTTCTACATCCTGCTGGTCGCGGCCTACGTGATCTACCCGGGCGACGAGCAACAATCCAGCCGAACGGTGCGGCTGCTCGCCTTCCGGCAGGACGCCTTCTACCTCCTTGCCTATTTCGTGGGCCGTGGCCTCACCATTAGCCGGGAGCATCTCCGGCAGATGTTGCTCACACTGGCTGGCATCAGCGTTGTCATCGCCGCCGTGGCCGTTTGGCAATGGGCCGCGCCCGGCATGAGTAACAAGCTGTTCGACAAACTCGGCTACTCGGAATTCACCGAAGCCGTCGGCACGCCTCACGAGGCCGAACTCGTGCGTTCGCGCCTGCTCGCCGGGGGCGAGCTGCCCCGCGCCTCATCCCTGTTCCTGGCGGACCTCGGGCTCGCCTTTTACCAGATACTCCTGATCCCGATCGCCGCCGGCCTCTTCTTCTCCGTCCGCAGGGGCCTCAGCAGCCTGAGCAGCGGTTTCCTGCTCCTGCTGATGATCGGGACAATGGGCCTCACCGTGGCCCGCGCACCAGCGCTCGCCGCTATCGCCGGCCTCGCTCTCCTCATCCTGGCGTCGCGCTCCTTCCTGCGCGGGACGTGGACGGCCGTCGGGTTGGCGGCGATGGCTTTGGTGTTCGTCCTCGTCTCCGGCTTCAGCCCCAGCCAGCTGAGCGAACTCTTTTCGTCCCAGGAGAGCTCGGCTCTTGCCCACACCGAACTCATCCGCCGCAGCACAGAACTGCTCCAGGCAAACCCGCTTGGGCTTGGCCTTGGCAACGGCAGCCATGTCTCGATCCTCGCCAACAACGTCGGCACCGGGTCGGTACCTGCCTGGGCGACCGAGACCTGGTATCTGCAACTGGGTCTGGAAATGGGCGTGGCCGCCATCTTCCTCTTCTGTGCGATACTGCTCGGCGTTACGGCAGCCGGCCTGATAGCCAGCTTCCACGTGCGGGACCAGTGGTTGAGGGCGCTCACGCTGGGTGTGGCCGGGGCCGGTACCGGCTTCATCCTTGTCGGGGTCTTCCACCCGGTCTGGGCAGCTGTGCAGGTGGCATACATCTTTTGGATCTTCGCGGGGATTAGCGTACGGGCCCAGCAATTGGACGCTGAGTGGGACCGGACGCAGGAGGACTCGGGGTGAGGATCGCCTGCTACCACAATCAGGCGCCGGGAGGGGCACGCCGGGCAATTCACGAGCTGTGCCAGCAACTGACCCGCCGGCACACCGTCGACGTCTTCTCGCTCGACACCGCGGACGAATCGTTCGTCAAGAGCAGTGACTTCGCGAGCAATATAACTGTGTTCGACTTTCGCCCGCGCCGGCCGCTCCGGTCTGCCGTTGGCTTGAACATGCTGCGCTGGCGCCAGGACCTGAAGCGCCTGGAGGACATATGCCGCCTGATCGCGGCGCAGGTGGACGCAGGCGACTACGACGCCGTGCTGACGGATCCCTGCCGCTTCGTACAGGCGGCGCCATCGGTGTTGGCTTACCTCGCCACGCCCAGCGCCTACTACTGTCACGAACCGCCGCGCCGCTTCGTCCAGGCCGTAGCCCGGCCTGAGTCGGCACCGCTGGCCCCGCAGGAGCGCGCAAGGGCCTGGCTGCGCGGCAGGCTGTATGACGCCGTCATCAAGCCAATTGACCGACGGAACGTCAATAAGGCAAGCGCAGTCCTTGCCAATTCCCAGATGACGCGGCAGATGATAATGGACTACTACGGGCGTGATGCCACCATCTCCGCTCTGGGCGTCGACGCTCAGCGCTTCCGTCCGGGTGACAGACCGGGCCGCGACAGTTACGTCCTTTCCGTCGGCGCCCTTGCCGTACCCAAGGGTTTCGACTTCATCATCCGCAGCCTCGGTTTATGCCCGCCGTCCCTGCGGCCCACGCTGGTGATTGTGGCCAACGCCGACGACTGCGGGGTGGGGCGGGATCTCCGCCGGCTCGCCGCGCGCTCCGATGTGCAGCTCGAGCTTCTTCTCGAGGTCTCCGACGACGAACTGATACGGCTCTACCAGCGGGCCCGCGCCTTTGTCTTCGCCTCTCACCATGAGCCATTCGGCCTTGCCGTTCTCGAGGCCATGGCGTGCGCCACGCCTGTCATCACCGTCGAAGAGGGCGGACCGCGCGAGACCGTGATTGACGGTGTGACCGGCCTGCTTGTCCCCCGCCGGGAGGAAGACTTCGCTGAGGCAGTGATGCGCGTACTGGAGAACCCCGTGCTAGCTTCCTCGCTCGCCGCAGAGGCGCGCAAGCATGTCGAGGCGCACTGGACGTGGCAGGCGGCGGGGGAACGCATCGAGCGCCATCTACTGGCCCTGGATTCCCCCCTGCCCGTGGGGGCGCCATGAGGGTCGGCATCATGGCACGCTCGCTGCGTCCGCCCCTGACCGGCATCGGCCGGTACACACTCAACCTGGCGCGCGCGGTAGGCTCTGCGCTGCCGAAGGGGTCGCTGTCACTCTTTCTGACGCGCGACTCGATATCACTCAACGGAACACCAGGCGATCGAGCTACCGCGCCGCTGCCGACGCCGCACGAGTTGCTACGAGTGGCCTGGGAGCAGACAGTCGTACCTCTGCAGGCGCGGGGCAAGCGCCTCGACGTTTATCACTCGCCGAACTACACGCTGCCCCTGGCGCTCCCTTGCCCGGGCGTGCTGACAGTGCACGACCTCGCCTTCCTGCGAGGTCGCCTGCACAACCAGCGGCTGCAGATCTACTTGCGGCTCTTCACGAACATCGGTGTCCGCCGGGCTTCGCAGATCATCTGCGTTTCCGAGGCCACCCGGGCCGACGTCGAGTTGAAATACCCGGCGGCGCGGGGGCGGACAAGCGTGGTCTATTCTGGACTGGACCCTCGCTTTGAGAAGCGGCCGGCGGAGTCCGAAGTCGCGGTATTCAGGCGCGAACACGGGCTGGAGCGGCCGTACGTCCTGTTCGTCGGCTCAATTGAGCCGCGGAAGAACCTGCCGCGGCTGGTCCAGGCGTTCGAACGAGCCGTCGCGGAGGCGGGCATCGCGCACGACCTCGTCATCTGCGGCCCCTGGGGCTGGCGCTACGGACGCTCCGCCGAGGCGATGGAGGGATCGCCACTTGCCGGGCGGATCCGGCGCATGGGCTACGTGCCGGACGCCAACCTGCCCCTACTCTACGCAGGCGCGGACACCATGGCCTACGTCTCGCTGTTCGAGGGGTTCGGATTCCCGCTGCTGGAGGCGATGGCCATGGGGACGCCGGTGGTGACGAGCAACGTTTCGTCGATGCCGGAGGTCGTGGGGGGCGCGGCTCTGACGGTCTCGCCAAAGGATGTGGGCTCCATCGCGGCCGGCCTTATCTCAGCGCTGACCGACTCGGGCCTAGCGGCCAGGCTACGCGAAGCAGGGCCGGAGCGGGCGCGAGAGTTCACGTGGGAGCGCTGTGGCCGGGAAACAATCGAAGTCTACCGGCGGGCGATGAGCGGAGCCTAATGGCGATGCGGATCGCGTTGTATCACCCATGGACCTACCTCCGCGGTGGCATCGAGAGGACGCTGCTGGAGCTGGTGAAGCGCAGCCGGCACGATTGGACACTGTTCACCAGCCGCTACGACCCGGAAGGCACCTTCCCGGGATTCAAAGACCTGCGAATCGAACGGCTGGGCGAGGTGCCAGTCAAGCGGAACACGTTGAGTGTGGCACGCGCCTGTCTTCAAGTCGCGCTGTCAGGCCGCGACTGGAGCCGCTATGATGCCCTGATGGTCTCCAATGACGGCATCAGCAACCTGCTCGCGCTACGTTCCTCCGGAGCGCCGCTCCTCAGCCTCTGCCACACGCCGCTAAAGGTGGCCCACGATGAGAAGACGCGGGCCCGCTGGCTGGCCGTGAGGAAGCCGGGGTTTGCGACGCGCGCCGCCGTCTCACTGTTCGCCGCCCTCGACCGGCCTTTGTGGCGGCGCTACCAGCACATCTTCTGCGTCAGCGGTGAGGTGGAAAGACGGCTGCTACGATCTGGACTGGCGCGCCAGGACCAAACGGAGGTAGTGCACCCGGGGGTGGATGCCGAGCGGCTCGCGCCAAGCGGGCGTCGGGAACCGTTCTTCCTGGTGCCAGGCCGGATTATGTGGACCAAGAACATCGAACTGGCGATCGAGGCCTTCCTCGACCTCAAACTGCGCGCTCCAGCCACCCGCGACTACCGCCTGGTGATTGCCGGGATGGTGGACGAGAAGAGCCGGCCGTACCTGAAGATGCTGCGGGAGCTGAGCCTGGGGCGCGGTGACATCGAGTTCGTCGTCCGGCCGTCTGACGAGGAACTGTTTGACCTTTACGATCGCTGCTTCGCGGTGCTGTTCACGCCGCCCAACGAGGACTGGGGCATCGTGCCGCTGGAGGCGATGGCCGCCGGGAAGCCGGTGGTGTCGGTAGCCAGCGGCGGTCCCCAGGAGAGCATTGCGGACGGCGAGACAGGATTCCTGGTGCCGTCCCTCGCCAACAAGTTCACGGACGCGATGGAGCGGCTAACACGAGAACCCGAATTGTACCAGCGGATGTCTGCGGCGGGCCCCGACAGGGCGCGGTTGTTCTCGTGGGGGGCATTCGTGGGCCGCATCGATAGCTACATCGACGGCCTGGCGGAACCGGAGAAAGGCGGCGTACCGGCGCTGGTGCGGGGATGAGGATTGGGTTCGACGCGACGGTCCTCGCGCCCGGGACACGGTTGACGGGAGGGGGAGAGTACGCGGCGCACCTGTTGCGCGCCCTGGCGGCCACAGACAGGGATGACAGCTACGTTCTGTATGGCCCGCCCGGGATGACGCGGCCGGGGGATATCCCGGGTTCGATGGAGTGGCGCCAATTGTCACGCGGGCGGTTCGGCAAGCTGTCGGCTTTGTACAACCATCTGTTCAACTTGCCGCGCCAGGTACGGGGGGACCGCATCGACGTGTTCCACGCGCCGACGGTGCATACACGCCCGTCCATGCCGCCGGCTCCGCGAGGGTTGGGCTGCCCGATCGTTGTCACAGTGCACGACCTGATCCCGATCACGTTTTACGAGGCTAATGGTCAGGCTCTACCGCTCAGGATGCGCACGTTCTACAAGTGGAACCTGCGGCGTGCGCTGAGAGCGGACCACATCATAACGGTTTCCGAGACGTCGAAGGCGGAGATCGTCCGCTTTGCCGGCATCCCCGGCGAACGGGTGAGCGCGATCTACAACGGAGCCGGCCGGCCCTGCACAACGGGCGACGAAGAGAAATCGCTCAACCGGCTTGGCGTACGTCGTCCCTTCATCCTGTTCGTCGGATCATGGGAGCCGCGCAAGAATCTGCGGCGGCTGCTTGAGGGATTTGACTCAGCGGGGCGCGATGGTCTCGACGCGGACCTCGTACTGATCGTGGAGCGGGAGTCGGGCCACGCAGCGGAAATCCTCCGGTATGCAAGGACCCTCGGGTGCCACGACCGGCTCACCTTCCTGCATTCGATAAGTGATAGCGACGTCTGGGCACTCTACCGGCAAGCGGAGATGCTGGCTTACCCTTCGCTGTATGAGGGGTTCGGGCTGCCACCGGTGCAGGCGATGACTTGCGGCACGCCGGTGGTCTCATCGCCCAACGGGGCGCTGCGCGAGGTGCTGGGGGAGGCTGCCCTGTACATCGATCCGCTGGAGCCGGGTTCCATCGCCACCGGGCTGCTGGAAGTGAGCAGAGACGCCGGGCTGCGGCGGCGGCTTTCGCAGGCCGGGATCGAGCAGGCGAGACGATACTCCTGGGAAGAGACGGCACGGCAGACGGCAGCGGTGTACCATGCGCTGGCAGGGAAGGCAGAGCATGAGGCCTGAGCCGAAGAAACGCCGAGGCAAGCGGAGGTGGGTGATCGGCGGAGCGGTGGCATTCCTGGCGCTCGCCGGGCTGGGCCTGTTCAACTCCCTGGCCTCAAGCGACGATCATCCACGGCAGGGGGCGGAGGCGACGCCGATCATGACGCCGGATCCATCGCTGCCGCCCACGGTGTTCGCCTACTTCTACTACTGGTACGGCCTTCCGGACGGCACGCACAGCGGCGCCTTGAGCGACCGTCCGGCGGAGCCCGACTCGAGCTACGAGAACGTCGCCTGGTTCAAGAAGCAGTTCCGCGACATGAACGAGGCGGGCGTGGATGTTGCGCTCGCCGTCTACTGGGGCGACCGTGAGCCATCGAGCGACGTCGGAGTCGCCAACATGGGTATCGCCGCTCAGGAGATGCGGGCGGCTAGTGAAGAGCCGCCCGGGGTTGGGATGTTCCTCGATACAGGCGCCATCGGGCAGTGGCCGAAGGGCCAGCGTGATCTCCGGAAACCGGAGAACCGGGACCGCGCGTACGGGATGATTCATACGTTCTTCTCGACCCTGCCCCGGAGCGAGTGGGCGCTGGTCAGAGAGCGACCGGTGATCTGGCTCTGGGGCGCCTATTTCGACATTAAGTTTGACCAGGCGTTCTTCGATTACGTTTACAGCCAGTTCAACGCGGACTTCGGCGTACGCCCATACATAGTCGGTGAGTATAGCTGGCGCGTGAGCCCGTCCACGGGGGAGCCGATCGCCATCGATGACCTTTACCTCTGGGGCGCGTCGCTCGAGGGATTCCGCGACGTTGGCGTCAACGTGGCGGAAGTAGGTCCGGGATACGACGAGCGAGAGCTGCCGGGGCCGGGTCGGTCGGGCCGCTACGCGGAGCGGGAGAACGGCGCTTACTACCGGCGGCACTTCCGGTCCGCGATCGACTCCGGCAAGCGGTTCATTGCCATCGAGACATGGAATGAGTTCCACGAGGCGAGTGACATCGCAGATTCGATTGAGTTCGGGCGGACGTACATCGAGCTGACGCGGGAGCTCGTGGACGAGTTCAGGACGGCAGCGGGAGGGGACTGATGACAGGGGGAGCACTGCAGCGCTGGCGACTGAAAGAGATCGAAGCGCATTTCGCAACCTGGGGGCTGGATCGCGGCGGCCGATCGTACCTGCGTTTCCAAGGCGAGCGATACGTTTGGCTGCTGGCATGCGCTGGCCGTATCGTCGAGCAACTGCGTGGTGAGCACCCCGGGCAACCGGTGCGAATCCTCGACGTCGGCGCCGCCTACCAGACAGAGCTGATACGCCAGTGGCCCGGCGTCGTCGTCGATACTGTCGGGTTCGCGGATGACCGGTTCTCCACCCGGCAGGGCGAGCGGCACTTCGAATTCGACCTGAACGACGCGCAATACCCGGACCGCCGGATCACGATGGAACCACACGAACTGGTTGTTATGGCGGAGGTCATCGAGCACCTTTACACATCCCCGAAGCTGGTGCTTTCGTGTATAGCCTCCTGGTTGCAGCCCGGAGGCTACTTGATCGTCCAGACGCCCAACGCCGTGTCACTGCGGCGGCGGATCAAAATGCTGCTCGGCCGTCACCCCTACGAGATGATCCGCGAGACCCGGATGAACCCCGGGCATTTCCGTGAGTACACCACGGCGGAACTGAAACGGGCGGCAGCCGCCGCGGGGTTCCAGGTGGTGGAATGCACGGTGCACAACTACTTCGGGCACGAGGGCCTGCTCGGACGCACATACAACGGCGTCAGCCGCGTCCTGCCGCCGTTCTTGAAGGACGGCATCACGATCTGTCTGCGCAAGACGTAGCACATCGCCCGGGCCAAGCCAAACAAAGAGGGCGGAGCGAGTGCTCCGCCCTCTTCTGGTTGCGGCAGTTTCGCCTATAGCGCGTTGACGTTAGCGATCAGGATGTCGAGCAGCGGCTTCGCCAGCAGCTGCGAGTCGCAGTCGATGATGTGGTCATTGCTGTCCGGAGACGATGGGCACCCGTTCATCTGGTCACGAATGTCGTTGAGGGCATCAAGGGCGTAACCCTTAAAGATGTCGCTGACGCCTGTGAGGCCGAAGGCGTCGAAGAGGACCGTGTAGAAGAGGAACTGCTCGGCGCCGTCCAGGTCGTCCAGCATAGACTGCTTCATGTTCACATTCTTGAAGTCGGTGCTAGCCAGGCTGTCGATCACTGCCTGGAACCACTCGACGTCTGCCCCGTCTTTGATGAAGTCGTCGTCAGAATCCGGATCGAGCGGGTTCGTCCCCCAATCGACCTCCAGCCCGTCCGTCAGCCCATCATTGTCGGTGTCCGAGTCCAGCGGCAGTGTCCCGTAGACGTTGACTTCATCTCCGTCGTTCAGGCCGTCGTCATCGCTATCCGGATCGAATGGGTCCGTCCCAAAGAATAGCTCTTCGCCGTCGTTGAGGCCGTCATCGTCGATGTCGGCGTCCAGCGGGTCCAGGCCGAAGAGCACCTCTACACCATCCGAAAGCCCATCGCCGTCAGTGTCTTGGTCCAGCGGGTCGGTACCCAGGCCCACCTCATCGCCGTCGTTCAGGCCATCGTTGTCGGTGTCCGGGTCGAGCGGCAGCGTGCCCAGCGCGACCTCGTCGCCGTCGTTCAGGCCGTCGTCGTCACTGTCCGCATCGAGCGGGTTCGTGCCCACGAGGAACTCGACGCCGTCCGTCAGACCGTCGTCGTCACTGTCCGCGTCGTACGGGTCTGTCCCGAAGAACACCTCGAGGCCATCGTTGAGGCCGTCATCGTCGATGTCGGCGTCAGTAGGATCCAGGCCGTACAATACCTCCACGCCATCCGGGATTCCGTCACCGTCCGTGTCCGCGTTGTTCGGATCGGTGCCGTAGATCCCGGTTTCGTCCGCGTCCTGCAGTCCATCTCCGTCTGTATCAGCAGCAAGCACGGACGATGCACCCGCGGCAAGGAAAACAGTCAGGGCTACTAAGGAGGCAAACCCCATGGCAGCAAGGGGTCTGAAGAACGTAGGCAATCGCATAGTGTGCTCCTTCCCGAGACATGCGCTAAGCCGGAATAGTCCAGCTATCTTGCTCGATCGGCGTAACGATATGACCGAACGGTTAATAACTGGTTAAATCGCGTCGTCTCGGTTTCCGAGTCGCAGATCCTATTGGTCGTTCGGGCCGAGGCGGCGCCAAACCGCAGTTAACCGCCGGCAATTTCGCGGTGCCCGTGTCCATCGCTTTACATCTATGTGCCAATTAGGGAAAATCAGCACCGTCATCACGCGCCGAGAAGGGAGCATCTATTGCGGCATCTACTGAAGGCCTTTGCATTCGTCGTCGTCCTGTCCGCAGTTGCGCTGCTGGGGGCTTCCGGTTCAACATCAGCCCAGGCCGCGACGTGCGAGGATGGGATGCAGCCCAGCGGAGCGATTTACCGCATTTGCATGCCGGACACGTGGAACGGCGATCTCATGGTCTGGGCGCACGGTTACGTGGATCCGCAGGAGCCTGTCGCAATACCTGAGGGACAGCTCACTCTGCCCGACGGCACCTCCCTCATCGACATCGCGACCGGCCTGGACTTCGCGTTCGCGACGACGAGCTACCGGTACAACGGCCTCGTGGTCCCGTGGGGGGTGCAGGATGTCGTGCAACTGGTCGGCATCTTCGAGCGGTTGAAGGGGCCGGCTGACAAGGTAATCCTGGTCGGCGCTTCCGAAGGCGGGTTCATCACCGCCCTGGCCGTGGAGAACTACCCGCAGGTCTTCGATGGCGGGATAGCGGCGTGTGGACCGGTGGGGGATTTCCGAAAGCAGGTAGACTACTTCGGCGACTTCCGCGTCGTCTTCGACTACTTCTTCCCAAGCGTCATCCCGGCTGGTACGGGTCCGGAAATCCCGCAGGAAGTCATCGACAACTGGGATAGCACTTACGTTCCAGCGATCCGCGCGGCAATGGCGTCAGACTGGCACAAGGTGCAGCAGTTGATCGAGGTGACAGGCGCTCCGGTGAACCCGAACGACCTGCGCACGATCGACCAGACTGTGATGGGGCTCCTCTGGTACAACGTGCATGCTACCAACGACGCCATCGCCAAGCTCTACGGCAACCCATACGACAACATGACCAGGGTCTACTCCGGCTCTGATGACGATACCGCCCTAAACGCAGGCGTCCGCCGGTTCGCCGCCGATCCAATCCCCCTCCTGGCGATGAACGTGTACTTCAAGACCACCGGGAACCTCGACTCTCCGCTTGTCACACTGCACACAAGCGGCGATCCAATAGTCCCCTCGTGGCATGAAGCCCTGTACCGCGCGAAGGCTCTGGCCAACGGTTCCCTGTTCGAGCACTTCAACGTGCCGGTTGACCGCTATGGCCACTGCAACTTCAAGGCCGGGGAGGCTCTCATCTCGCTGCTGATCCTGCAAGTGCTCATCGCGATAAACGGCTAGACCCCCGTCGAGGGGATGAATGCGGCGCCGGGCCAGCACATCTGCCGTGAGCTTGCCATCCTCATCGATGAATAGCAGGTCGAGCGACTGACCGGCCAGGGGCACCTCGCGACCGATCGGGAGAAGGGGCGACGCCGTTGGGTCGACTTCATCCAGCGAGATCAGCTCCGGCTGGCGTTCCAACAGGTCCTGCAGGATCCGTTCGTTGGGGTACGGCTCCTCCGTCAGGATCTCGGCCTCTTGTTTTCCCATCAGCGCCAGTCTCGGCATCGCGATGACACTTATGGTCTGTGGACGTATAGAATGCAAGGTGAAAGCGTTCTCGTTGGGAACTCATGTCCAGCGAGAGCGACGTCAAGCGCCGTTTCGGGCACCGCCTGCGCGTGCTGCGGCAGGCGCGAGACCTGTCGCAAGAGGAACTCGCCTTCAAGGCGGGCCTGCAAGGACCTATGTGAGCTCTACAGAGAGGGGCGAGCGCAACATCGCGCTCGTGAACATAGGGAAGCTGGCAGTCGCCCTGGAGACCGACCTGGCGGAGCTGTTCCAGGATCTGTAGCCGCGGCTAGGCGCTATACCTGTCTCTTCGGCGCGGATGGAGGCCCCGCTTGGGCCGGACCCCAGCGATCCATCGTTAGTTATTGGCGACCCCGATGGGATTCGAACCCACGATCTCCACCGTGACAGGGTGGCATGTTAACCGCTACACCACGGGGCCGCAGGCGCTCCAGGCAACGAAACATCCATCCCAGAGCGTCTTCATTCTAGGGCAGCAGCCCCGGCGGGTCAACAGCACAGACGATGGCGCCAGAAGCGCCGCCCCGCTATAATGCAGGCGACTTGATGATGGAAGCGAGAGGTTAATTGCCCAGGAAGTACCACCGGCCGCCGGCCGCCAAACGGCGCAAGAGCAAGAAGGCCCCCTCACCCCAGGTATTCGCGCCGCTGCCGGAAACGGGAAACGGCGGCGCGCCCTTCGCCCCGGCGGAATCGGCGCCGGTAGCCTCGGCGGCGCCCCTGTCCGCGGCCGCGGAGCCGCGGCGGGCCGGCAGCGCTCCGGGACAGCTCGCCGGCAAGCACATCTTGAAGGACTACAGCTACGTGCGCGCGGAGGTGGTCCGCATCGTGCTGGTCGCCGGCTTCCTCATCGTCAGCTTGATCGTCACGGCCATCCTGCGCAACTAGGCGGGCGCCGCCGCTGTCAGGCTGAAGGCGCGGCCCCCCAGGGAGCGCCGCTCAGTACCGGAGCCGGTTAACGGCCACGACCACGCCCACCAGCAGAGCTACGTATCCCATGAGGTCGCCTGTCGGGATGAGGGCGTAGCCGGCGGCGAGGTTGCGCACTGCGTAGGCGAGGACGACGCCGGCGGCGGCAGCGACCTGGAGCGGCGGGCCCGACTTGCGGTTCGTAGCGTAGCTGACCGGCTCCGCCACGCCGTAGCCCAGGCCGAGGCCGAGGAAGATGGCGAAGAAGCCGCCGATGCCGGGCAGGAGCAGCCCCCACAGGGCGCCCAGGCCGGCGCCGGCCATCAACGCCGCGCCCAGGCCGCGCAGGAGGTAGAGCGTCCCAATCTCGAACTGCGGCAGCTTGCGGCTGGGGGCGCAGGCGGGGCAGCGGGCGCCCACGTCCGTCATCACCACGCACCGGGGGCAGATGGGCGTGTCGCACCGCCCGCAGAGGAGCAGGGTCTCGACGTTCGCGTGGCGCGCGCAGTGGACGGGGGAAGAGGCCAAGGGACTAGCGGGTGTGCGCCAGCCGTGCCCGCTGCAGGGACCCGCGCTCTCGCGCCAGGTCCAGCAGGCGCTGTACCGGCTCCATGGGCAAGGGGATATCGCCCGGCTCCCTCTGCTGCGGCCCGCCCAGCCCGTGGTAATCGCTTCCGCCCAGGGGCAGCAACTTGAAGCGGTCGGCCATCTGGCGGAAGGCCTCAACCTCATCCGGCGTGTAGTCCTGGTAGTAGACCTCCATGCCGGTGAGGCCAGCGCCCACCAGCGTGGCCAGCAGGCCGTCCAGACTTCCCGCCGCGTTCAGCTCTCGCGGGTGTGCCAGCGTGGCCAGGCCGCCCACACTCAGAATCTGGCGCACCACTTCCTGCGGCTCCAGCCGCTCGCGCTCCACGTAGGCGGGGCCCGTGCGGCTCAGAAAGCGGTCGAACGCCTCGTTCACGCTCGTCACGTGGCCCGCTTCCACCAGGGCGAGAGCAATGTGCGGGCGCCCCACCGCGCCTTTGCCGGAGAAGTGCTCCACGCGTTCCCACGTTACGGGCGTTCCCAGCTGCGCCAGCCGCTCCACCATGCGCCGGGCGCGACCCAGCCGGGACTCCTGCAGGCGGCCCAGCATCCTGCGGAACTCCTGGTTCTCCCAATCGATGAAGTGGCCCAGGATGTGCACCTCGTTGCCCGGCACGTCCGTGCTCATCTCAATACCCGGGATGAGCGTGCAGTCCGGGTAGCGCGCGGCGGCGGCGAACGCGTCCGGCAGGCCGTCCACGGTATCATGGTCGGTCAGGGCCAGTATGCGCACGCCGTTGCGATAGGCGAGGTCCACCAGTGCGGCGGGAGTCAGCCGGCCATCCGAGATGGTGCTGTGGCAGTGCAGGTCTGCCAGGCTGCCCATCAGGCCACCTCGCGGTCCAGGCGCTCGATCGATACGGCGCGGCCCGTCTGCTGGTCGATCTGGATCAGCACGGAGTTGAAGACGGCGGGCCCGGTCTCGACGGGATCGAAGCGGTTGGGGAGTTGCGTCAGAAAGCGCTCGATGATGGGCGCCGTCGCCATGCCCAGCACAGAGTGGAGAGCGCCCACCATGCCCAGGTCGGAGACGTAGGCCGTGCCCTGCGGCAGGATGCGGGCATCGGCCGTGGGGACGTGCGTGTGCGTGCCCACCACCGCGCTGACGCGGCCGTCCAGGTAGTAGCCCATGGCGATCTTCTCGCTGGTGGCCTCGGCGTGCACGTCCACCAGCGCCAGGCAGTGATCGGCGGCGTCCGCCAGGGCGCGGTCCATGGCGCGGAAGGGGCAGTCCAGGTGGGCGCCCATGAAAGTGCGTCCCATCACGTTCATCACCGCTATGCCATCCCGCTTGTAAACGCCGCGGCCCGGCGTGCCCTCAGGGTAGTTCATGGGCCGGATGATGCGCTCGTCGCGGTCCATCAGGGCGTATATCTCGCGGTTTTCCCAGATGTGGTTGCCGGAGGTCAGCACGTCGATGCCGCTCTCGAAGAGTTCGCCGGCCGTCTTGGCGGTCAGGCCCCGGCCGCCGGCGGTGTTCTCGCCGTTGGCGATGACGAAGTCTACGCGGCGCGACTTGCGGATGCCCGGCAGCAGACCGGCGACCGTGCGGCGGCCAAGCTTGCCCACAATATCGCCGATCATCAGGACCGTGAGCGGCATGCTTGCCTCGTTCCCAGACGCAGGGAGGCCGGGAGGATGGCCCGGTCTCCTACTTCGCGTATTCGATGGCGCGGCGTTCGCGGATGACGGTGACCTTGACCTGGCCCGGGTAGTCCAGGCTCTCCTGGATGCGCTTGCTGATCTCCTTGGCCATGCGGGCCGCGCCCAGGTCGTCCACCTCTTCGGGCTTGACGATGATGCGGACCTCGCGGCCGGCCTGGATGGCGAACGACTTCTCGACGCCGGGGAAGCCGTTGGCGACAGCCTCCAGCGCCTCCAGCCGCTTCAGGTAGAGATCCAGCGACTCGCGGCGGGCGCCGGGGCGGCTGCCGCTGATGGCGTCCGCCACGATCGTGATGACCGCTTCCACAGAACTCGGCTCGACTTCTTCGTGGTGGGCCTCGATGCAGTGGATCACGGCCGGGTGCACGCTGTGCCGGCGCGCCAGTTCGGCGCCCAGCGCTGCGTGCGTGCCCTCGACATCATGGTCGATGGCCTTGCCGAGGTCGTGTAGCAGGCCTCCACGCCGCGCGACATCCACGTTGGCGCCCAGCTCGTGGGCGATCATCGCGGCCAGGTTCGCCGTCTCCACGGCGTGCGTGAGCTGGTTCTGGCCGTAGCTGTAGCGGTACTTCAGGCGGCCGAGGGTGCGCACGATCTCCGGGTGGAGGCCGGGCGCTTTGGCCTCGACAAGCGCCTGCTCGCCGGCTTCCTTGATGGACGCATCGACGTCTTTGCGGGCCTTCTCCACCATCTCCTCGATACGCGCCGGCTGGATGCGCCCGTCTGTGAGCAGCTTGGTCAGCGCCAGTCGCGCCACCTCGCGGCGGACCGGATCGAAGGAGGAGAGCGTAACGGCGTCCGGGGTGTCGTCAATGATGACGTCGACGCCGGTGGCGTGCTCCAGCGCGCGGATGTTGCGTCCCTCACGGCCGATGATGCGGCCCTTCATGTCCTCCGATGGGATTGGCACCACGGAGACGGTGTTCTCCGAGACGACATCCGTCGTCAGGCGCTGCATGGTGGTGGCGATGATCTTACGCGCCCGCGTGTCCGCCTCCTCCTTGACCTCCTGCTCGATCTCGCGCAGCATCCGGTTGGACTCGTCGCGGATCTCGCGCTCCACCTGCGCGAGGAGCAGCTCCTTGGCCTCGCCGGCGGTGAAGTTAGAGAGACGCTCAAGCTCTTGCTTCCGCTCCTCTTCGAGCGAGAGCAGCTTGTTCCCGGCCTCTTCGAGGTCGTGCTCTTTGTTCTGGAGGTTGCGCTGGCGCTGTTCGAGCGACTCTAACTTGCGGTCCAGGTTTTCTTCTTTCTGGACAACGCGTCGCTCGCCGCTCTTTACCTCAGTGCGGCGTTCTCGTAGTTCGGACTCCGCCTGCTGGCGGAACTTAATAGCCTCTTCTTTGGCCTCAAGTAGAATCTCTTTCTGGCGCCTGTCGGCCTCGTTAAGGATGCTGGCGGCGCTGCGCTCAGCGGATTCGACGCGATTGCGGCGAACGGTTTGCTGAACAGCGTAAGCGCCGATAACACCAATGACAACGCCGACAAGGCCCAGAATAAGGGCAAGAGCCGGCATTTCGCCTCACTTCCTGTGACTTCTGAGTAAGTTAGAAGGGTCGAAATCATCTGACTGGCGCAGAATAAATGATCAGGTTCATGATACGTCTGGGCAGATAGGGTGTCAAGGAAATACGGCGCGCTGCGAATGTGGCCCGCGCCCCCGCATAAAGCGCGTCTATACATAACGGGGATGAGTGAGGGGTGAGAACCGCCGGTGTACCTAGTCGATTTCGCCGTCCGCCGGCCCCTGCCCGCCGCGCAGCTCCTCCCGCCCCTGCCCGCCGCGCAGCTCCTCCCGCAGGCGCCCGATGGCCGCGCTCGCCGTCTCGTACTCGAAGCCGCGGCGCATGAGGAGATCGCCCAGCTTGCGCCGGAACTCGGCGTAGGGGGCAGACTTGAGAGCGGCCGCCCGCTTGAGCGCGGCGCGGTACGCGGCGCCGGCCTCGTCCACCATCTCGGCGGAGCGCTGCGCCACGGCCGCCTGCACGCCCTTCGCCCTCAGCTCTGACGCCAGCAGGCGGCGGCTGCGCGGGCTCGTGCGCTCGCGGCCCTCCACCCAGGTGCGCGCGAAGGCCGCGTCGTCGATGAGCGATAGCTCCCGCAGGCGGGCGATGGCGGCGCCCAGGACGTCCGGGCGAACGCCTTTGCGGGCCAGGCGCTCCCGCAGCTCGGCCTCGCTGCGCGGCCGGTAGGCCAGGAGGTGGAGGGCAGAGGAGAGGGCGAGGTGGTGCGCCTCCGCCTCCTCCAGCTCACGCAGGCGCCCGTCAGTGATCTCGTCGCCGGCGAGAAGGGTGAAGCGGGCGAGGACCTCGCGGCTGACGGGGACGGCGCAGCCGCCGTCGAGCACGAGCTTGAGGCGCCGGCTGCGGGGCTGCTCCTCGATGGCGGTTATACGCATGGCGGCGACGGGCCAGGCTGAATCGCGATGCACCGGCCCTCCTGCCGTGCTACTCGATGGAAAAGCACTGCTCATCAGGTATGGTAAGGGTTACTGTTCCACCGTCCGTCAGCAGGTGTAGTTCGCTCTGCGCGGGGGTAAGAAGGCCAGGCTCTGCTGCCTGACCACGGGCCATGTAGACCGACCAACCGGGGCTGTCCGGGACGTTTGGGCATAGCAGCAGCCCGCTCACTGGCGAGCGTTCCAGCACGAGCCGTATGTCGCCCGTTTGTCTGTCCACGATCTCGACCGTGCGATCAACGTCGCTATCGCGCGGTAAGCGTAAGGCGACGGCAACGTAGCTCTTGGCGGGGTCGTGGCCCTCGAACGAGCCGACCAGCACTTGGTCAGGAAGCGCAGGGTCGCCGCCGTCACCGCACGCAGGCGATAGCGCAACGAGAAGGAGGCCCGCAAGGATAAGAAGAGTCGATCGCATCACTTATCGTGACGGAGCCAGCCGAACGATGGTTCCTCGCGCTACTCCCCCTCCTCTTCGCCGGCGCGTACGGCCACCGGCTGTGCGGCCTGGCTCTGCTCGTGGATCAGCTTCTCTATCTCCTGCGCCAGCTCCGGGTTCTCACGCAGGAAGTCCTTGGCCTGCTCGCGGCCCTGGCCCAGCTTCTGCTCGCCATAGGAGTAGAAGGCGCCCTGCCTCTTGATAATCTCCGCGCCGGTCGCCAGGTCGACGATGTCGGCTTCCCGGCTGATACCGATGTGCGGGCCGGAGAAGATGATCTCGAACTCCGCGGTGCGGAAGGGCGGCGCGATCTTGTTCTTGACGATCTTGGCTTTGACGCGGCTGCCGATGATCGTCCCCGACTGCTTGATGCTCTCCGCCCGCCGCAGGTCGATGCGCACCGAGCTGTAGAACTTCAGCGCGCGGCCGCCGGGCGTGGTCTCCGGGTTGCCGAAGATGATGCCGATCTTCTCGCGCAGTTGATTGATGAAGATGACGGCCGTGCGGGAGCGGGAGATGCAGGCCGTGAGCTTGCGCAGCGCCTGCGACATGAGGCGGGCCTGCAGGCCGGGGAGCGAATCGCCCATGTCGCCTTCGATCTCGGCCCGGGGGACGAGGGCCGCCACCGAATCCACGACGATGACGTCCACGGCGTTGGAGCGCACGAGGGCCTCGCAGATCTCCATCGCCTGCTCGCCGGTGTCCGGCTGGGAGATGAGCAGGTCGTCGATCTTGATGCCGATGGCCCCCGCGAACGTGGGGTCCATGGCATGCTCGACGTCGATGTAGGCGGCGAGGCCGCCCGTGCGCTGGGCCTGGGCGATGATGTGCATGGCCACGGTGGACTTGCCGGCCATCTCCGGGCCGAAGATCTCCGTGATGCGGCCGCGCGGGATGCCGCCGGCTCCCAGGGCGATGTCCAGCGCCAGCGAGCCGGTGGGGATAGTCTCCACCGCCATGCGGGTGGCGGCCTCGCCCAGGCGCATGATGGAGCCGCGGCCGAACTGCTTTTCGATCTGGCCGATGGCCAGCTCCAGGGCCTTCAAGCGCTCGTCCGCCTGCCCCGAGTTTGTCGAAGGGTTGCCGTTAGGGGACACTTTGATCTCCGTTGCCGTCATTATCGCACTCCTGCTAGGCGCTGCGTTCAACCGGCCGCATCATAACCAGCGGGTGGCCGTCGGGCCAATAGGTGAGTGGCGCAATTGCGAACAAAAATGCTAATTGGTCGCCCGTCATTGTCGATAGTGGGTAGTGGATAGTGGGCCTCCCCGCCGCCGGCGATGCCGGGCGTCCCTTCCCGCTCATGCTGAGGCCCTCGTAGCATGAGCGGCGGCAGGCAGGACAACAGGGTGGCGTCAAGTCAGGGCCTTGGTGGCGGCCTGCGCGACCAGGATCAGCAGGAAGCTGGCGATCATGGGTGAGAGGTCGATCATGCCGATGCGGGGCATGAACTGGCGGATGGGGGCCAGGATGGGCTCCGTGATGTCGTGGATAACGACGTAGAGGGGGTTGCCCGGGTCGAAGTTGATCCAGGAGAAGATGATGCGGATGAAGATGGCGGCCAGGAGCACGTAAGCCAGGATCTGGATGAAAAGGGCAAGGGCTTCGATGTCTATCCTCCCAGGAGTTTCGCCTTCTCGTATGCGGCCTCGATCGCCTCCGTGAAGGCGGCCCGCAGCCCCGCCTCTTCCAGCACGCGCAGGCCCTCTGTTGTGGTGCCGCCCGGCGATGTCACCTGATTGCGCAGCTCCGCCGGGTGCCTGCCTGTGGCCTGGGCGTAGCGGGCGGAGCCGAGGACGGTCTGGATGACCATCGCGGTGGCCATATCGCGCCGCAGCCCGATGTGCACGGCGGCGTCGATCATGGCCTCGATGACCAGGAAGACGTACGCGGGGCCGCTGGAGCTGACGGCCGTGGCCATGTCCACGTACTTCTCGTCGCCCACGTAGATCTCCTGACCCAGGACGCCGAGAACGCGGCGCACGGCCTCGCGCGCGGCGTCCGGCACCGCCGCCGTCGCCGTCCAGATGGTCATGCCTTCGCCTATCTGCGCCGGCGTGTTGGGGATGGCGCGCACGACGGCCTCATGCTTGAGCGCCGCCTGGATGCCGCCGATGGTGACGCCGGCCATGATCGAGATCACCGTCTGGCCGGGCTGGAGCGCGCCTGCCAGCGGCTTCCCGGCGGGCCCGAACTCCTGGGGCTTGACCGCAAGGACGATGACCTCGCTGCCGGCGACCGCTCCCGGCGCGCTGTCCGTAACGGAGACAGCGTGGGTTTGCGAGAGGTAATCGCGGCGGGAGGCGACGATCTCGCAGACGGCGATGTCGGCCGGCTGGGCCAGGCCCTTGGCCAGGACGCCGGCGATGATGGCCTCGCCCATCATGCCGCCGCCGATGAACGCGAGTTTCACTGGTAGACCTCGCTGCGGTGGCGGACGGCGCGGATGGAGACCGTCCGGTTGACGTCGTCAACCTTGTAAAGTATGCGGTACTGACCTACGCGAACACGAAAGCCGGGGAACGACTGAAGCTTCTTCGCGCCTCGCTGGTAAGGGTCAGATGCGAGCGATTCTATTTTCGCGTACATGCGTTTGAGCAACGATTGGTCAAGATTTTTCAAGTCTCTTTCCGCGCTACACTCGATTCGGATCTCGTAATTCACAGACGCCCTTCGCGCCGGAGTTCCTCCACAAACTCTTCGAATGGGCGGCTGGGTTCGCCCTCGCGTTCAATCATGACGATGGAGTCTGCAAGATCCTCACGCAACGCGTCATCGTCCAGGAGCTTGCGTAAGAATACCGCCCGCTCCTCGTCTGGAAGCGCCTGGAACGCGCGCCAGAGTTCTTCGCCCGCGCTACGCGTCTTGTACGCAGCGCCGCGTTCGCGGATAGTCGCTGGACCATACTCATGTGGTTTCTTTCTCTTCTCTGCCATTATTTCCTCTCGCCGAAGATCGCGCGGCCGATGCGCAGGTGCGTGGCGCCTTCCTCCACGGCCGCCTCGAAGTCGTCGCTCATTCCCATCGATAGCTCCCGCAGCCCCAGGGCGGCGGCCGCTTCCCTCAGGCGGCGGAACACGGGACGGACACCGTCCGGGTGCGGCGCCAAGGGGGCGACGGTCATCAGGCCGCGCACGTCCATCTTGGGCAGGCGAGCGATGGACTCGTAGCGCTGGGGGAGCTCCGCCAGGGTGAAGCCGTGCTTGGTGACCTCGCCGCCGACGTTCACCTCCAGAAAGACGGGCGCCTCCCTGAGGGCCCGCCTGGAAATTGCCTCTGCCAGGTGGAGCGAATCCACGGAATGGATTATATCAAAGAGCTCCAGGGCGGTCTTGACCTTGTTGCTCTGCAGGTGGCCCACCATGTGCCACGTGACGCCCGGCAGGTCCGCCAGCGCCGGGCGCTTGGCCTGCGCCTCCTGGACGCGGTTCTCCCCCAGGTGCCGGAAGCCGGCGCTCACCGCCTGCTGAATCGCCGCGGGCGGGAAGCCCTTGGTGATCGCCACGATGGTGACGTCCTCCGGGGAACGGCCGCAGCGCCGGCAGGCGGCGGCGGTCAGCAGGCGCACGTGCTCGGCCCGCTCGGCGATCGTCGGGAGGCGCATGGCGGTGTCAGTATAGGCTAATCAACGTAGGCGGGTACCTTCAGGTGCCCGCAGCGCCGTTCAGGCGCGCCCAGCGCTCCGTGTTTGGTCGAACGGCTGCTACACTAGGCTGACGGCTGATGGCTGATGGCTGACCGCTGATGAAACAGATGGACCGCCGGCTGCTGATCCTCATGCGCCTGCGGGCGGAGCGCCCCGTGCGCGCCGAGGACCTGGCGCGGGAGTGCGAATGCTCTGTGCGCACGATCTACCGCGACGTCGACGCGCTCTCGCAGGCCGGGGTGCCGCTGGCGGCGATGCCCGGCGAGGGCTACCGCCTGGTGCCCGGCTATCACCTGCCGCCCATCGCCTTTACGGCGGAAGAGGCGGTGCAACTGCTGCTGGGGAGCGATCTGGCCCTGGCCCTGGCGACTCCCGCCCAGCGGGAAGCCGCACGCGCCGCGGCGGCGAAGGTGGAGGCGGTGCTGCCGGAGGGGACGCGAGCGGAGGTGGAGCGGCTGCGGGAGCGCATCCGCGTCTCCGGCTGGACGCGGCACGAGCCGTCGCGGTTTCTGCCCGTGCTCCAGCAGGCCGTCCTGGAGGACCGCGCGCTCTATCTCCAGTACCACTCCTTTGGCTCGGGCGAACTGACCGCACGCCAGGTGGAGCCGTACTTCCTGACGTACTATGCCGACGACTGGCACCTGGTGGGCTACTGCCGGCTGCGAGAAGCGATGCGGGACTTCCGCGCGAGCCGCATTCAGGACGCGGAGGTGCTGCCGGAGGGCTTCGCAAGGCAGCGGGACGTTGAGGCGGACGCTGTCGCGGAGGACGCGGGCTTCCGTGAGGTCAGGGTGTGGCTGGACGGCAGCGTGCTGCCGTGGGCGCGTGAGACGCCGGCCTTCGGCTTCGAGCGGGAGGAGCGGAGCGAGGGCGGCTCCGTCTTCGTATTCCAGATGCGCGAGTTGCGGCGCCTGATGCCGTGGGTGCTGAGCTGGGGGCCGTCTGCGCGCGTCCTCTCGCCGGCCGACGTCGCGCGGGAGGTCCGGCGCCAGGCGGAGGCGCTGGCCAGCAGGTATGCTGAGGACTGAGCGAGAGATTGGAGGCAACGCGTGAAAGTGCACCATGTGAGCGAGCAGGCGGCGGTCTCCGGCGGCCACGAGTACTTCCTGGGGGAGGTGCAGGTGCAGCCGGTGGTCGCGCCGGGCGAGGGTCTCGATATCGTGGTCGTCCGCTTCAGCCCGGGGTCGCGCACCTATCTGCACACGCACGAGGTGGCGCAGGCGCTGCACTGCCTGGAGGGCAAGGGGGTGCTGGCCACGGAGACGGATCGGCACGAGGTAGGGCCCGGCGACATCGTGCACATCCCAGCGGGGGAGCTGCACTGGCACGGCGCGGCGCCGGACAGCCCGTTTGTGCACCTCTCCATCCGCGCGCCGGGCGCAAGCCACTGGACCAGGCGCGACCCGCTGGCGGGCGGTTAGGGGGTCCGCCGGTTAGTGTCTGCCATGGAGTCGCCGCCGCCGCTGCCGTCCGGGCTGGAGACGGAGCACCTGCTGGACGTCTTCGTGGACCTGGAAGCGCCGCTGGACATCGGTCCGGGGCCCTTTGGCCGGCGCCTGGTGCTCATCCTCAAGGGCGGCCGCTTCGCCGGACCGAAGCTGCGCGGCGAGGTGCTGCCGGGGGGCGGCGACTGGCTGGTCTGGGCGCCGCCCGCCACGCTGGAGCTGGACGTCCGTGCCGTGATGCGCACGGACGACGATGCGCACATCATGATCGCCTTCCGGGGCGTGGCCAACGCGGAGCCAGCCGTCCTGATGAGGGTGCTCTCCGGGCAGGCCGTGAGCCCCGAAGAATACTATGCGCGGATCACACCTCGCTTCGAGGCCGGCGCGGAGCAATACCGCTGGCTGAACGCCGCCATTTGCCTGGGGAGCGGCTACCTGGGGCGCGGGCACGCGGCGTTTCGCGTCTGGCGCGTGCTCTAGGCGCTGGGCTTCTCGGCAGGCATGGGCTATACTCCGCTTTGTCCCTGCGAACGGATGACCCTCTGACTCTTTTGAAGGAGAACGCATGATAACGATGCTCGCCCGCTTCGAAATGCTCCAGGGCAAGGAAGACGAGGCCCTGGCCGCCGTCAGCGTGATGGCCGAGGCCGTGAAGGCCCACGAACCGGGCGCCCTGCTGTTCACGGTGAGCCAGGGGCAGGTAAACCCCCTGGAGATATACATCTACGAGGTCTACAAGGACCAGGAAGCGTTCGACGCCCATCGCAAGACGGCGCACATGCGCGAATTTCAGGCGGCGTTCGGCCAGACGCTGGACCGCGCCTCGTTCAACGTGGAGATGCTGAAGCAAGTCGCCGGCTTCGTCCGTCCCGCGGCCACCGCCTGAGCCCTGAGCAGCATTAAGAGGAGCCGCATGAACACCATCCTGGCGCAGTTCAGGATCATCCCCGGCAAGGAGGCGGAGGCGGAGGAGGCCATGAAGACGATGGCCGCATCCGTAGAGTCGAAGGAGTCCGGCGCGCGCACCTACATCTTCCACCGCAACCTCAAGGACCCGCTGGCGGTCAGCGTCTGGGAGATCTACGCGGACGATGCGGCCTCCGCCGCCCACCGCGCCACGGAATACATGGCGGCCTTCCGCACCTATTTCGGCCCGCTCTTCGACCCGGAGACCGTGAAGATCGAGCGGCTGGAGCGGATCGCCGGCTTTTCCCGCTAGGGGTCTACCGGCTCGCCGCGGGCGGGCGCTTCCCGCACGGCGCCCGGCCGGCTGCGCAGCTCCCAGAAGGTCTCCCGCACCTCGGGCAGCGCTCGGCTGATCGCCTGATCGATGCGCTCCATCAGGCCCTCGATCTCCGCAGTGGTCAGATCGCGGCGGACCTCGATCTCCCCGGTGACGAGGACGCTGTGCGAGCCCAGTTGCATGGAGAGGAGGCGCACCACGTGGTCCACCTCCGGGAAGGAGGCGAGGATGCGGTGGAGCTCCCGCCGCGTCTCGTCCGCGGCGGCGGCGCCCAGGAGCAGGTGGCGCGACTGCAGGCCCAGCATCAGGGAGACGCCCGCGAGGACGCAGCCGATGCCGATGGACGCGACGGCGTCCCAGATTTCGTTGCCGGTGAGCTCTGAGACGCCCAGGCCGGTGGCGGCCAGAGCCAGGCCGGTGAGGGCGGCGCTGTCCTCGAAGAACACGGTCTTCGTCGTCACGTCCGGGGACTTCTGGATAGCGTGCAAGAGGCTCCAGCCCCGGCGGCGGGCGCCCGCCCGAAGGCTGCGGACGGCCACGGCGAACGAGGCCGACTCGAAGAGGGCCGCCATGCCCAGGACGGAGAAGGCGATGATCAGGTCCGCAGGGCTGCGCTCATGCACGTCGTTCTGGATGGCGGTGCGGATGCCTTCGTAGAAGGAGAAGGCCGCGCCGGCGACGAAAATGAAGATGGCGGCGAGGAAGGACCAGAAGAAGGCCTCCTTCCCGTAGCCGTGGGGATGCGATTCGTCGGCCATGGTGTGGGAGAGGTTGATGCCGAGGAGGAGGAAGACCTGGTTGACGGTATCCGCGATGGAGTGGCCGGCCTCCGCCAGCATGGCCGCGCTGCCGGTGAGCACGCCCGCCACCAGCTTGCCCACGGCGATGGCGAAGTTTGCCGCCATCGCCGCGAGGACGGCGGCCTTGCTCTCGCCCTCCTCGTGCCCGGCGGCAGCCAGGCTGCTGGGGGCAGCGCGGCCGGAGTCGGGTGGGAGGGTGGTCACGGGGTTACATTAGCATGGCGAGCCGGACGCCGGCAGCTAAGGGCCGGCTGGCACGCCCAGGCTGCGCCCAAGGTCCTGCGTGAACTGGCGCCACTCCTCCGGGTCCGCCCAGCCCTCGTAGCCGCTGTACGAGGCCAGAGGCAGCTTCTCCTCCTCCGGGCCGGCGACGCCCCAGACCGTAAACGTCTCCAGCGGCCCTTTGACCTCGTATCCCAGCTCCAGGCGGCGGAGGTCCGTGGTCCGCAGCTGCCGGCGCGACCTGCCGAACGGGCGCTTCGACAGGGTGATCGTGATCTCGCCTGCCGCCGTGTCCAGGGCCACCTCCGTGCGGCCGGAGCGGGTGACCAGCCGGCCCATGGCGTCGCGCGCGGGGAGGTTGCCGCCGCGCCGCCCGTCCGGCGCCCCGGCCTCGGTTACGGGCAGGCCGTAAGCGCCGGCGATGGCCCCGGCCAGCTTGCGGGCGCATTCGCGGTCGTCTTCGTTGACGGTGAGGTTGCCGCCGCTCTCGTACTCGGCGACGACGCGCGAGAGGCGCGTGGGCATGACTTCGCCGGTGTGGCTCTGCATGGGCGGCTGCGACCAGCGGTACCAGGTGACGGAGCGCACCGGCGGCAGGCGCTCCACGGTCGCGGGCTCGTCCTCCCCGCGCTTGCCCTTGCGGGCATAGTGGCGCAACTCCCGCAGCACCGGGTCCCAGACCCAGCGGCCGCAGAGGAAGTCGCCCTCTTCGGGAGGCATAAGGGGCTTAGCCCGCGACCTCGAAGTTCTTGCGCACCCAGGCGCCGTCGGGGTGAGGGGCCGTGGGGATGGCGGCGTCCTCGATGGTGGCGGCGGTGGCTGCGGCGCCGCCCCGGACGTAGCGGCGGCAGTCGTCAAGGCTCTGCCAGGTGGTGATCTGCGCCATCGCGCCTTCCTCGTCCGGGCTCCAGAGGTACTGCAACGAGACGAAGCCCGGCTCCGCCTCCACCACTTGCCGCACCTTCGGCAGCACCGCCTGGAGCGCGGACTCCCAACCGGCGCGGTCCTTGACGCGCGTCTTGCGTACGAGGATAGAGATGACCATCGGCGCCCCCCTTCTGCTGTCCGGATGGTAACGCCGATGGTCTGCGCGGTCGAGAGGCGGTGTAGCGGAAGGCTTCAGCCTTCCACGGGGGGATGGGCCGCCTGGCCGGCCCGCCAGTTCCTGGCGACGCGCCTGATCTCGGGCGTGCCCAGGCCCTGCCAGACGGCCCAGTGCACGCGCTGGACCATGAACTCGAAGGCGACATCGTTGCGGCTGGTCATGTCGATCTTCCGCGCCTCGATGGCGGCCTGCATGCGCGTCGCCCAGTCGTCGGCAACGACAGCGCTGCCGATGATCATGAACTCCTCGTCATCCTCGCCCAGCATCGCGTGGATGGCGCAGCGCGGGTCGCGGAGCAGGTTGTGGTACTTCACGGTGTGCTTGGCGATGAAGGCGAGCAGACGTCCGCCTCCGATCAGCGGCGTGAAGGGATGGAGGCGCGGCGAGTTATCTCTCGCGGTCGTGGCGATGTAAGCGACGCCGACTCCGAGCCGCCGCGCGCCGCGTTCGGCGAGGTCGGGTGCGGCGCCGGCGAACTCGGCCCAGGTCGCCACTACTGGAGCCGCTCGGCGAGGCTAAAGAAGTCTGTGTTGACCGGGATGAGCCAGCGGCTGTCGCGTTCATCGCAGAGCATGACCCGGCCAGCCAGCGAATCGTCCCGCAGGAGGTGCATGACGGCATCCGCGATGTCTTCGGGGCGAGCCATGTCCTCGATTGAGGGGCAGAACCAGGCCGCGCGTTGCTCCTCACTTAACTGCGGGACGAACGCGCGCACTTTCTCTGTCGCGACCCAGTTGGGTGCGATGCAGTTGACGCGTATGTTCAGCCGTTGCTTCAGCGGAGCCAAAGTCGCCGTGAGCCGCATGATGCCCGCCTTGGCGGCCGCGTACTCAGGCGAGTCGTGCGGGTAGAAGCCGACGCCGGCCATCGACGAGAGGTTGACGATCGCGCCGCCTCCGCGCTCGCTCATCGGCTTGATCGCCTGCTGGGTCGCGGCCATCACGCCGACGAGGCAGACCTCAAGGGTCCGCCGCCAGCGGTCCGGACTCGCGTACGGATAGAAGGGCGGCTCGATCTCGTTAGCCGCGTTGTTCACGAGGATGTCCAGTCCGCCGAACGTCTCCTCGGCGAAGGCGATCATGCGGACAACGTCGTTCTCCTGGACGACGTCCGCGTGCACGTACGCCGCCTTGCCGCCGGCCTCCTCGATCATGGCGACGGTCTCCCGGCCGTGCTCGTCGTGGATGTCGTCTACGATGACGGTGGCGCCGGCGGCGGCCAGCGTGCGGGCGATGCCGCGGCCGATGCCGTACCCGGCGCCGGTGACGAGCGCTACCTTGCCGCGGGGGTCCATGATGCGGCCTTCCAGGCCCTACGCCTGCGCCGGCTGCTTGGCCGGCACGGGCGCGGTGAACACCAGCCGGTAGCCGCTGGGGTCGGTCACCGTGGCCTCGCGCTGGCCGTACCACTGGTCTACGGGGCCCTGGACCATCGCCCCGCGCGAGCGCAGGGCGGCCGCGGTCTCTTCAATGTCCTCCACCGCCAGGTAGAAGACGACGCCGTAGGGAGAGCGCGGCTCGGCAGGCTTTTCGAACATGAACGTGGCGTTGCCCTGCTCCACCAGCGCCCATTCCGCCGCCTGGGAGCTGTCCTCGGGAACGCGATGGGCAAGCCGGAAGCCCAGGACTTCCGTGTAGAAGCGCACCGCCTCGTCCACGTCTCGCGCGAATAGCTCCGGTGTGTTCCGCTGGATCATGGGATACCTCCTCTGTGGTGATGAGAGCAGGGTAACGGGCGTCTCTGACAGCGGGTTGTCAGTGGTGGCAGAGCCTACCCGCAGCGGTTATACCCGCAGCTGCGGCTGATCGGCGCGGCGTCGTGAGTGTGCAAGTACGTGCGCGCCCCCGGACTGAACCGGACGACGACGATGTCGAGCCCCTGGTCTGGGGTCACGACTGGCTGGACGCGGACCCGGCCGACGACGTATTCGCTGCCGCCGTCAATGGTGGCTTCGGGGATACGGGGTGGACTTTCATAACTGCACGGGGCAGCAACAAGACAACAACCTGCCGTGTTGGTAGCCGACTAAGGAATCCATCCCTGGGCCATAGCGAGGCCGCGAAGACTCGTCCAGGGGATGCCGAGGTCGTCGCAGATATCCGGAATCGGGGGACCTCTCCGTGGGTGAGTTCTCCGGATGGCCAACGGGAGTTCTTCAGTAATGATCGTGAAACCGTATTGTTGGGCGGAAACGATAAGCCACGGATCAGCGGGGTCGCGCGCCGGGTCACGAGGAATCATCCGGGGGTAGGACGCCAAGAGGCGCTGATAGCGGCGCCGTAACTCATTGTTCGTTCTCGGCATCCTGCATCCGGCAAAGGCGGAAAGTCTTTCCAGACCCGCCGGGTCCCAGCGTGATAGTTCCTCCCTGACCTGCTTGACCAGCCGAAGTTGGCCATCGTCCGCCAGCCGTTCGAGGCCCTTCCAGATTTTCACACGCTCGTCCCGACTGTATGCGGTCGGAAGGGGAGGCGGTCTATCTAGGCCGTCAAGGCGCACCAAGCTAGATGTGTCGAGCGCGAAGATTGACCACAGGGGAGCCTGGGTCATGCGCTCCGGCGATTACGTGTCGCACGAGCACGCTCTTGGAAATCCGCCAACTGATCTGGGCGCAATTGCAGAATATCTGCTGCATCGCCCGCATCGATGACAGCCCCCCTCCATGCGTCGAGCACTACGAAGGCTAGTCCAGTCCCGACTTCCGATAGCCGCTGCACTTCGGGCCGAATGCGGACCGGCTTCTGACCGTCCGGTCGCTTCTTCTTTGCCTTCCTGTCCAGGTTCCGCAATTCACTAATATTCGCGTCATAGAAATCGGACAGCTTGAGTTCTTTGAGTCGGCGAGCCATAACGTAAGGGCTAACACGAAACTTGCCAGCGAGGCGACGGACGTTGTTGAGGGTCCAGTCGCTGCGTCCAACACGCGGGAACATGAGCCGGACGGCTTCGCTGAGGTCGCTGCTGGGTACCAGGAAGTTCGCGGAGAAGGTGTTACACCAACGCTCAACTTGCCCCCTCAGCGTCTGGGACGGCTCTGTGATGCAGATCCCAGCCTTCCGGAGGAGCAGATGTGCGTATTCGTGGAAGAGTGTGAAGTTTCTGGCGCTTACCGAATCGTCGCTGTTTACAACGATGACCGGCAATAGGTCATCGTTCCACAACGAGAGACCCCGGCAATCCTCCCAGGGCATCTTCTTAAGGAGGGCAGTTACTCCAAATGCCTGCACGACCCCTCTCCACTGCTCGAAGGCTTCGCGGGGCTCCCAGGATGCTTGCTTGCCCGTGCTGACACTCAATCGATAGCGTTCTCCCTTGGCCAACTCTGCTGGGTCATCGGCAAGGTTCGCTTGAGGCAATCTGGGCAAGGGAATTACTTCCGGTTCTTCTCTTGCCAATTCAGAGAGGTAGTCCTGGACGCGTCTCGCGTCCCGGATGACGGATAGCGTTTCCCTGCTGATTGTCGTCGGTGCCGACCCCGGCGTCCTGTAGTCGTGGGGAATGGTAGGAGTATCAGGGGGTTCGGGGAGTAGCAGGACCGACTCGACCTGCTGGTAGACGGCGAGCATCTTGCGGAAGACAGGGGGAGTTAATTCTGGATCCCCTCGTTCAATGGCAGCTAATGTCCCCGCTGATATGCTGAGCAGCGCGGCCGCCTCTCGTATTGAGTAGCGGCTTTGCTCGCGCGCCCACTTCAGGACGATGGGCTTGGCAGGAATGGTCGACTGTACTGGCATGAGTTACCCGCAGCGATTATACCCGCACGAGCGGCAGACCAGGCACCCCTCCTGGTACGCCAGCAGCGCGCCGCACTCCGGGCAGCCCATGCCCGTGGGCTCGCCCGTACGGGCGCCCGTCTGGGCGCCGGCGTGGGCGGACGCGTCGCTCAGGTGATAGGAGGCGTCGGCGCGGGCGGCCTCCGGCGCGAACTTCAGCTCCAGCCAGCGGAAGATGTAGTCCACGAGGCTCGTGGCCCACGGGACCTGCGGGTTGTTGGTGCGGCCGTAGGGCTGAAAGCGCGTGTTCTTCAGCTTGGCGGCGAGGTCCGCGATGGCGACGCCGTACTGCAGGGTGACGGAGGTGAGCACGGCCACGGCGTCCATGAGGCCGGAAACGGTCGAGCCTTCCTTGTTGATCTTGACGAAGATCTCGCCCGGGCGGCCGTCGTCGTAGAGGCCCACCGTGATGTAGCCCTCCTGGTCGGCGACCTGGAACTTGTGCGTGATGGAGCGGCGCTCGCCCGCCAGGTGCTCGCGGTAGGGCTTCGGGCGGCCCAGGCCGGCGATGGCGGCCTCGATCCCGCCGGCGATCTCGGCCAGGGCCGGCGCTGTCTCCTGCTCCGGCCCCTTCATGTTTACCGTGGTGTGCGAGAGGACGGAGTAGTCGCGGGAGCCCTCGCGGTAGATGGTGATGCCCTTGCAGCCCTCCCGGTGCGCGAGCCAGAAGGCCTGGGCGACGTCGCTCTCGGCTGCGGCGTAAGGGAAGTTGATGGTCTTGGAGACGGCGTTGTCCGTGTGGCGCTGGAAGGCGGCCTGCATGCGCACGTGCCACTCGGGCGCGATCTCGTGCGCGGTTACGAAAAGGCGCTGCGCCCAGTCCGGAACATCGTTGCGTTCACGCAGGCTGCCGCCGGCGGCCAGGTAGTCCATGAGCTCCTCGCCGTAGAAGCCGCCGTCCTGCGCCACCTGCAGGAAGTATTTGTTCACCTCTCGCAGCGTTGTCAGCTTTGAGGGCTCTTTCGGGTCCAGGTAGTGCCGGCGGGTGTAGGCCAGGGCGAACACCGGCTCGATGCCGGAGGAGGCGTCGGCGATGATGGAGATGGTGCCTGTGGGCGCGACGGTGGTGCGCGTGGCGTTGCGGTGCGGAGACTCAGGGTCGTAGCGCGAGCCCTTCCAGGCGGGGAAGACGCCGCGCTCGCGGGCCAGGTCCAGGGAGGCGTCGTTGGCCTTCTCCTGGATGAAGCGCATGACCTCCTCGCCCAGGGCCAGCGCCTCCTCGCAGTCGTAAGGGATGCCGAGCTGCAGCAGGGCGTCGTGCCAGCCCATGACCCCCAGGCCGATCTTGCGCGTGAGCCTGGTGGCGTCGTCGATCTGTGGGACTGGATAGCGGTTCATGTCGATGACATCGTCCAGGAAGCGGACGCACTCCGGGATGATGGTGGCCAGGCGCTCCCAGTCCAGGCGGGGCTTCTCGCCGCCCGTCTTCACGAAGCGGGCCAGGTTGAGCGAGCCCAGGTTGCACGATTCGTAGGGGAGAAGCGGTTGCTCGCCGCAATTGTGAACGTAGAGTCCGTTGGCATCGAAGGCGTTGATCCCCGGCACCTGGACGTCGAAGACCTCTTGGTCGCCGTCCGCCACAATCGCGCTGACAGTCGCAAGGAACCTTTCGCGGTTCAGCATGCGTTTGTAGCGGTTGAGAGCGGTTGTCAGCCGGGTGCGCTTGGCCGTGTCTTCGAAGTTGATGACCGCCTGGTATCGGGCGAGGTTCTCGCCGGCGATCACGAGTTCGTGCTGCGCCTTGATCGCATAAAGCCGGTGTCCGCCCCTGCCATCGGGCAGCGGCCGCTTTCCCTCGAGGCGGCGGTTTCGGTAGATGCGGCTGGCAATGCCGAGCCGCAGCAGCATGCGCTGCACTGCCTGCAGCAGGCAAAGGTCGCTCTGGGCGAGGCGGATGCTGACGCCTTTGCCGTGGTGGCCCTGGACGGAGCCGTCGCAGTCGAAGAGGCCGCGCAGGAAGCCGCGGTAGAACTGCGAGGAGGCCTTTTCCAGGGCAGGAGAGATAGCCTTCCGGCCCGGCGTCATGCCCAGCGAGAGCGCAAGGTGCCTAACGGCGGCGAGCGAGAGACGCCACTCACGGCCGGGCACCGGCCGCCAGCCGAGGAAATCGCGGCGATGCGGAAGAGTGCGGGCGGCTGACTCGGCGGCCTGCATCATGCCCTCGGCACCCGCCGCCTGCGGCCAGGACGCGAGGACCGCCTTGTCCTCCTTCAGCGTACCGTCCCCCACGAGGAGGCCAATGAGATACCCTTCCTCCTCGCCGTACCGGCCCGGCCACTCCGGCCGGCAGCGGTGATCGTGCAGCACGATGCGGTCGCCGGGCTTCAACTCCCGCGCGGCCACCCATTCTGTGCGCCGACTGTACCTGGTGAGATGGGCCGCGCGAGCGACAAGGTGGTCCGGCGTAAGCCGCAGGACGTGGCCCTCCCCGGTCTCCAGGCGGACGACTGTCCTTGTCCCCGTGGGGAAGAAGCCGGAATCGCCCGTGCTGAAGGCGACGCCATCGACCACGAGGCGCTCTGGTTTCCCGAGAAGCTCGCATACCTGTCGCGGGCCGCCATCGGTGAGCACCCAGGTCTCGCCGGTGACGCAAGGATTCGTAGCCTCGATCTCGCCCAGGTTCGGCGTGGGGTTGTCGCGGTTGATGCGGTCGATGAAGACGATGCCCGGGTCGCCGTTCTTCCAGGCGTTGGCGACGATGAGCTGGAAGACTTCGCGCGCGCGCCGCCGGCCGGCTACGGAGCCGTCACGGGGGTTGATCAGCTCGTACTCCTCGTCGCGCTCGACGGCCTCCATGAAGCGCTCCGACAGGGCAACGGAGATGTTGAAGTTCTGGAGGGCGCGCATGTCCGCCTTCAGGCAGATGAACTCCTCGATGTCCGGGTGGGTGACGGCGAGGATGCCCATGTTGGCGCCGCGGCGGGTGCCGCCCTGCTTGATGGCCTCCGTGGCGGCGTCAAAGACCCTCAGGAAGGAGACCGGGCCGGAGGCCACGCCCATGGTGGAGCGCACGCGGTCGCCCCGCGGGCGCAGGCGGGAGAAGGCGTAGCCGGTGCCGCCGCCGGACTGGTGGATGACCGCCGTCTCCTTGATCGCCTCGAAGATGCCCTCGATGCTATCTGGCACGGGCAGGACGAAGCAGGCGGCCAGCTGCTGGAGCTCGCGGCCCGCGTTCATGAGGGTGGGGGAGTTGGGCAGGAAGTCCAGGCGCTGCATGAGGGCGAGGAAGCGCCCTTCCCAGAGCGCCGCTCTCTCCTCAGGCTCGGCAGCGGCGCTGCGGCCGGGGTCTAAACGCGCCTTATCAACATTTTCAGGGTTGTACGTGAGCTCCGCCTGGGCGATATTGTGGGCGACGCGCCGCAAGAGTTGCTCGGGTGTCTCCGCGGGGCGTCCCGAGTCGTCCTTGGCCAGATAGCGTCGTTCCAGCACGATACGGGCGTTGTCAGATAGCGCCAGCTGTGCTGCTCCGTCGCGTTCGCGTGTGCTCATATCTGGTCAAAGTATAGCACCGAGGAGAGCCGAAACTTACTCGGGAGTGACAGCCAGGGCGGGAGCGCAGAGCGGGGAGCGAAGGACGGAAGTCGGCAACCCGGAAGCAAGTCAGTCTCGGTTCCGTCTATTGACAAAAAGTTCAGTCCGATTACCATTTAGGGTAGCCGCAGACAAAGGGGGCGGGGAGAATGGCTATTTCCGCAGTTGACTTGGCGCGCGGGCCGGCCGCCGCTTCGGGTGTGCTGCAGGTGCACGCCTTACGCTTCCGCCAGAAGCGGCCCGACGTGAACCTCTACGTTACAGCCTTGCCCCTGAAGGCGCTGCTGGGGCGGTTTCAGGCGGACACCTACGCGGCGCAGAACCCACGGGGTTACCAGCGGCCCGTCACCGCGTCGCGGCTGCGGCAGCTGTCCGGCTATATGCAGTCCGAAGAGGGGATGCTGCCGACGTCCGTCCTCCTGTGCATCCGGCAGCCGCATCGCGCCGCCTTCCAGCCGGACGCCGGCGCCAACGGCTCCGGGGACAGCGGGCTGCTGACGATCCCGCCGGACGTGCCGCTGTGGGTGGTGGATGGCCAGCACCGGCTGTTCGGCCTGGAGCGGGCGCTGAAGAAGGACAAGGTCAAGTGGCTGGCGGACTACCCGCTGCCCCTGGTGATCGTCGAGGGCATCGACGCTTACGAGGAGATGCGCTACTTCCACGTGATCAACACCCGCCAGAAGGGCGTGCCCACAGACGTGGTGGACCGCCACCTGCTGGCCATGCGCGAGGCGGAGGGCCCAGCCCTCCTGGAGCGCGAGGGAGAACGCAGCTACGCCAGGGCCCGCGCGACGAAGCTGACGGACCTGCTGAACGGCGACGCGTCCAGCCCCTGGCGCGGGATGATCCGCCTGCCGGGCGAGGCTCTGCAGGCCCGCCACATGATGCGCCAGCACAGCATGGTAACCTCGCTCGATCCGGTCGTGAACGACGGCTTCGTGCGGCGGCTGGGCGACGACGAGGCCGGTAAGCTGCTCCTGAACTACTGGAACGCCGCGCGGGAGCGCTGGCTCAGCGCCTTCGAGACGCCGCGCGAATACGTGATCCAGCGGCCCCTGGGCGCCGGTGGGCTGCACCAGATCTTCCCCGACGTGCTGGAGCTGTGCCGCGCCGCGGACGACTTCTCTGCCGCCAAGATATACGACGTCCTCTCAGACGTGGGCCGCAGCGCCGGATTCTGGCACGTGACGCGCGGCCACTACATGGTGCGGCAGACCGGCTCGCGGCAGGTGCGCATGCTGGCGGAGTACCTGCGAGAGCGACTGCCCAGGCCCGTGCTGCGCCGGCTGTGACGCGGCGCCCGCGCGGCGGTCCGAGGTCTGGCCTCCCGCCTCACCGGCGGCGGCGCGTCCCGGCGGCGGCGCGGGACGCCCTGGCCGGCCGGGTGCCATTTTTCGAACGAGGCGGAGGGAACAGCTTCCCGCAGGGGCACCCGCGGAGGCACTCCTCGAACGCGTCTGCGGGCATCGGCCTGGCGCAGAGGTAGCCCTGGAACAGATCGCACCCTCCGTCGCGCAGGAAATTGAGCTGCTGCTGCGTCTCCACGCCCTCCGCGACAATCTCCAGGCCCAGCCTGTGGGCGAGGGCGATGATCTCGCTGACGAGAGCGGCGTCGTTGGGGTCGGTAGTCAGGTCGCGGATGAAGGAGCGGTCGATCTTGAGGGCGTGGATCGGAAAGTCGCGCAGATAGCGGAGGGACGAGTGGCCCGTGCCGAAGTCATCTATGGAGATGCGGATTCCCATCTCTCTGAGCTGACGCAGCACGGAGATGGTGAATGCGGCGTCCCGCATGGCGGTGCTCTCCGTGATCTCCAGCTCAAGGTGGGTGGCATCCAGCCCCGTGTCCTTCAACGCCTGGGCGACGGTCTGTACGAAGTCCCGCTCCTGGAACTGGCGCATTGAGATGTTGACCGCAACGCGCAGGGGCGGGAGCCCCGCTGCCAGCCAGGCCCGGACCTGGGCGGCCGCCGTGCGCAGCACCCACTTACCCAGGGGGACGATCAGGCCGGTCTCCTCCGCCACAGGGATGAACTCGTCGGGAGAGACGACGCCGCGGCTGGGATGGCGCCAGCGCAGCAGGGCTTCCGCGCCCACCATCTGGCCGGTGCCGATCGCCAGTTGCGGCTGGTAGTAGATGTCGAACTCTTCGTGCTCCAGGGCGTCGCGCAGCTCCTGGTCCAGGGCCAGGCGCTCCGCCGCGCCGAGGTTCATGGAGGGGGCGTAGAGCTGGTAGTTGCTCCGGCCCATGTCCTTGGCGCGGTAGAGGGCGGCATCGGCGTTCCTGATCAGCGCATCGGCGGTTTCCCCGTCCTGCGGGTAGAAGCTGATGCCGATGCTGATGGTGGCGTGAACCTCCTGGCCGCCTAAGGGGAACGGCTCCCGGAAGGCGTTCCGGATATCTGTGGCCACCCGCGAAGCGGCGGCGGCCGAGACATGGCCGGCCAAGAGCAGGATAAACTCATCGCCGCCGATCCTGGCCACGGTGTCTCCCTGGCGGACGAGGCCTTGGAGGCGCTCTCCGGCGGCTTTCAGGACGGCGTCACCGGCGGCGTGGCCGAGAGTGTCGTTGACGAGCTTGAAGTGATCAACGTCAACGGACATCAGGCAGAGCGATTGGCCGGCGCGGCGCGCCTGGGCGAGCGCCACAGAGAGCCGGTCCTCGAAGAGAGCCCGGTTGGGCAGCCCGGTGAGGGGGTCGTGATAGGCCATGTGTCTGATCGTCTCTTCCGCCCGCTTGCGAGCGGTGATGTCGCGGGAGACGATGACGGCGCGTATCTCCCCCGCGTCCGACTGGAAGGGCTTGCCGGCGCTCTCCATCCACAGCCATTCCCCGTCTTTGCGCCGGCTGCGATAGACGGCAGCGCCGGGGTTGCCGGTGCTGACGGCCCGTATGAACTCTTGCATCACGGCCGGGCGGTCCTCGGGGTGGACGAGGTCGAAGATGCTCGTCCCGAGCAGCTCATCGGGTTCGTAACCGAGAACATCCCGGTAGCTGGGACTGGCGAAGGTGAAACGGCCATCGATGCTGGTCTCCAGCACGAGGTCAAACGTGTTGTCAGTCAGGGAGCGGTAGCGGACCTCGCTGGCCCGCAACTGCGCGGTCCGCTCGCGCACCTGCTCTTCCAGCGAGCGATTGAGCTCCACCAGCGCCTCCGTCATCTGGTTAAAAGATGCGCCAACCCGGATCAGCTCCCGTGGCCCCGTCTCCGGCGCGCGGGCCTCCAGATCGCCGCTGGCCACGGCGAGCGCTGCGGAATCCAGCCGGGAGAGCGGGCGCAGGATGGAGCGCGCGATGAGAACGGACGCCGCCGCGGCCACGATCGCGCCGGCGGCGCCGCCCAGCACGGCAAACCAGAAGGCCGCGTCGCCGGTCTGGTTCGCCTGGGCGCGGATGTCGTCCAGTTCCCCGCGTTCCTCTTCGATGAACGTGTCAAACTCCAGCTTCGCCGACAGCAGGCTGGGCGCCGCGACGGCGATGACCGCAGCGGCCCCCCGCGCGTCGCCGCGCTGTCTGAGCGTGATGACCTGCTCCGCCATCTCCGACGCAAAGCGGATTGTGGCCAGGAATTGCCCGAACGTCGCCGCAGCCTGTTCGTGGCCGAGCGCCCGTTCCGCAGCTTCGGCGCCGACGAGCATCTCTTTCGCGCTGGCCAGGTTGGAACGAATTGGAGGGATTGTCTGCTCGTCCCCCGTCGAGACGTAAAGCTGAAGCAGGGCCACCGCGAACGCCGCGTCGCCCTCGGTCTCCTGGAGAAGAGAGACAGCAACAGCGGCGGTCTGCATCTGGGCCAGGTCGGATCGGTGCGCCCGCGTCTGCCAGGCGCTGCCCGCCGCGCCGAGCGCCATCATGATTACGAGCAGCGCGAAGCCCGCGATGATGCGGCCTCGCAGCGTCGCGAGGGGCGAGAAGATGCGCATGGCCGGGGGCCAGAGCCGCGCCCGGCCGGCGGTGTCGGTTCGGCTCATGCTACAGGGTAGACGCTGGACGGCCGTGGGGGTTACCGGGGCGCCGGGTGGATGGGGGCAGTGGGGGGAACAAAGTCAGGTCGCGGACGGACCCCATCCGTCCACGCCCCCAGCGGGTGTGTACATCAGCCGCTGAATGCTGATTGCGCCATGACCGGCGCTGAGCTACTTCTTCTTGGCTGCCGGCTTCTTGGCCGCGGGCCTCTTGGCAGCGGGCTTCTTCGCCGCAGCCTTGCCGGACCTGTTTGCAGGTGGCATCTACTCACCTCCTTTCGGGGACCACGACCTCAGCCGCAGCCCGTCGTCGTGCCGCAGTTGTCGCAACGATAGCAGGTGCCGCAGCGGGTCATGATCCAGCCGCAGCTGGTGCACGGCGGCGCGTCTGTCTGCGTCGTGTTCGCGAGGCCGTGCCCGTTGCCGGCGCCTGCCTGCCGGCGAGGCAGGTATTCCTGGGCTATCAGCTTCGCCTTCACGGCGGGGGAGAGCACGCCGAACTCCTCCTTCTCCTCCTCGCTCAGGAACTGGGAGGCCAGCCAGCGGAAGATGTAGTCCACTATGGACTGCGCCACCGGGATCTCCGCGTTCTCAGTGCGGCCGGAGGGCTCGAAGCGCATGTGCGAGAACTTGTTCACCAGGTCGCGCAGCGGCACGCCGTACTGGAGCGCGAGCGAGATGGAGGTGGCGAAGGCGTCCATCATGCCGGAGAGCGTGCTGCCCTCCTTGGCCATGGTGACGAAGATCTCTCCCGGCGCCGCTCGCCCTGAGCCTGTCGAAGGGTCTTCGAACATGCCGGCGTTGATATAGCCTTCGTGGCCTTCGATGGAGAACTTGTGCGTGATGGACATGCGGGTGGCCGGCAGGCGGCGGCGCACCGGGTGCGGGGCGTCCCCGGCCCCGCCGGGCGCAGCAGGCCCCGCCGCGTCGTCCTGCGTGCGCCCCCCCGCCCCGCCGGGCGCAGCAGGCCCCATGTCCCCGCCCCCCGGCTGCTGCGCCCCTACGCCGTTGTCCTTCTTCGTGCTCAGGACCTGCGCGCGCTTGGAGCCGTCGCGGTAGATGGCCAGCGCTTTCAGGCCCTGCTTCCAGCCTTCGATGTACGCCTGCTCAATGTCCTCTACCGTGGCGTCTTCGGGCAGGTTGACGGTCTTGGAGATGGCGCCGGAGATGAAGGGCTGGACGGCGCCCATCATCTTGATGTGGCCCAGCCAGTGGATGGTGCGCTCGCCGTTCTGCGCCTTGAACGCGCAGTCGAAGACGGGCAGGTGCTCGTCCAGCAGGTACGGCGCGCCCTCGATCGTGCCGGTCTCGTCGATGTGCGCGATGATCGCGTCCACCTGATCGCCGGGGTAGCCCAGGTGGCGCAGGGCCCGCGGCACGGTGCCGTTCACGATCTTCATGAGCCCGCCGCCGACCAGTGTCTTGTACTTGACCAGCGCGATGTCCGGCTCGATGCCCGTCGTATCGCAGTCCATCATGAAGCTGATGGTGCCGGTGGGCGCGATCACCGTCGCCTGGGCGTTGCGGTAGCCGTGCTCGCGGCCCAGGTCAAGCGCCTCGTCCCAGGCGGTGCGGGCAGCGGCGCGCAGTGGCGCAGCATACTGCACCCCTGCTTCCGGGATGCCGTATGCGGCCTGGCGGTGCTTCTCGATCACCCCCAGCATGGGCTCGGCGTTCTTCTCGTAGCCGGCGAAGGGTCCCATGCGGGCGGCGATGCGGGCCGAGGCGGCGTAGGCGTGGCCGGTCATGATGGCCGTGAGCGCACCGGCCCAGGCGCGGCCCTCATCGCTGTCGTAGGGGATGCCCAGCGACATGAGCAGGGCGCCCAGGTTCGAGTAGCCGAGCCCGAGCTGGCGATAGTCCAGGGCGTTCTGCCAGATCTTCTCCGTGGGGTAAGAGGAGTTACCGACGATGATCTCCTGCGCCATGATGCTGAGCGCCACGACGTGCTTGTAGGCGTGGATGTCGAACGCCACCTCCGCCGTAGGGGCGGTTCGCGAACCGCCCCTACCAGGGCCCTCATCCTCGTTGCCGAGGAACCTCAGCACGTTGATGGAGGCCAGGTTGCAGGCGCTGTCGTCCAGGTGCATGTACTCGGAGCAGGGGTTGGAGGCGTTGATGGGGCCGCTGTGCGGGCAGGTGTGCCAGTCGTTGATCGTGGTGTGGTACTGGATGCCGGGGTCGGCGCACTCCCAGCCGGCCTGCGCCATGTCGTGCATCAGCTTGCGCGCCTTGATGGTGTCCGCTACCCGGCCGCCGGTGACGAAGCGGGTGTGCCAGTCGCCGTCGTCCAGCATGGCCTGCATGAAGTCGTCGGTGACGCGGACGGAGTTGTTGGCGTTCTGGTACTGGATGCTGATCCAGGCGTCGCCGTCCAGCGACATGTCGTAGCCGGCCTCGCCCAGCGCGTAGGCCTTGCGCTCTTCCTTGGCCTTGGACCAGATGAACTCCTCGATGTCCGGGTGGTCGACGTTGAGGACTACCATCTTGGCCGCGCGGCGGGTCTTGCCGCCGGACTTGATCGTCCCGGCCACGGAGTCCGCGCCGCGCATGAAGGAGACCGGCCCGGAGGCCAGGCCGCCGGCGGTGACGTGCTCGCGCGAGCTGCGCAGGGCCGAGAGGTTGATGCCGGAGCCGGAGCCGCCCTTGAAGATCTTGCCCTCCGTGCGGTACCACTCCAGGATCGAGTCGATGGAGTCCTCGATGCTGAGGATGAAGCAGGCGCTGCACTGCGGCTGCTCTTCCTGGCCGACGTTGAACCAGACGGGCGAGTTGAAGCAGAGGAGCTGGTTGACCAGCGCGAACTTCAGCTCGGCGCGGAACGTCTCGCGCTCCTCCTCGTCCGCGAAGTAGGCGCCGTTCCAGCCCCAGTCCGTGATCTGGTTGACGATGCGGTCGATGAGCTGCTTGACGGAGCGCTCGCGCTCGAGCCCGGGCGTGGGTACGAGCGGTCCCCGGAAATACTTGGAGGCGACGACGTTGGTGGCGTTCTGCGACCACGACCTGGGGAACTCGACGTCGCGCTGCTCGAAGACGGGGGTGCCGTCGGCGCCGGCGATGACGGCGGCGCGCAGCTCCCACTCGATCTCGTCGTAGGGGTCGATCTCGGGGCGCGTGAACAGGCGGGCGATGGGCAGGCGGGCCTCCTCGTTCTGGACTGCGTTTCCGCTCGTCTGGACTTCAGGCGCGAGGGTCATGGGAGATCCTTTCCATTGCTGAGTTTGTTTGGCATTTTCCGTGTTTTTCAGGTAATGGGTGTTTTGGTTCGGGAATTCGTGTTC
Source organism: Dehalococcoidia bacterium (assembly GCA_030649945.1). Classification (GTDB taxonomy): domain Bacteria; phylum Chloroflexota; class Dehalococcoidia; order SM23-28-2; family RBG-16-64-32; genus JAUSFE01. The sequence goes on from JAUSFE010000032.1 coordinate 132,645, forward strand.
CGGTGTGATATGGCGACCCCAACCTGAAGGCTGGGGTATCAAGTGCTTCCTAGCGCAGCTCCTGGATGCGCAAGACGCGGGTCTTGGGTACGTCGAAGACCGAGACGTCTGCCTCGCGCTCGTGCTGGTAGAGGACCACCTGATCCGAGTCCACCTTCCAGCCGTCGGCGTAGACCTCCTCGGTGCGGGCCGGGTCGTTGGCCCGCTCGCTCTGGCGGTACATCACGCGGAACTTCTTCATCGCGACACCTCCCGGCTATTGCGGAATGCCGTGGCTCTCCCGGAAGCGGTAGAGGGCCTCGCGGGCCAGCAGCCGGTCCCTGTCCGCCTCCTGGGCCAGGAGCAGGAACTGCTCGCCGGGGGCAGACGCCGGCTGCTCACGGCCCGCAGCCACCGCCACGCGTGGGAGCAGCGACTTGTAGCGCTCCTGCGCCGCCACGAAGTCGTTGAGCAGGCGGGAGTGCTCCTGGCTTTCGTCAGGGTTCAGGTCCATCCAATCACCTCGCCTTTCCGCGCCGGGGCTTGAAAGCCCCGGGCTACATTCGTTGGCCGTCCGGTTGCGCGTCCAATCTCCAACTTCCAGCCTCCAGCTACCTCGCGGCCTTCCTGCGCTCGCCGTCGTCGGTCCGTTGTCGTCTCACCCGCAGCAGGCGTGGCTTCGGGGCCGGCGCGGCCACCTCCGGCAGCAGCGGCAGCTGGTCCGGGGGCACGTCTGGGCGGCGCCAGCCTGCCTTCAGCGCCGCCAGCTCCGCCTCCAGCTCGTCCACGTCCGCGAAGGCGCGGTAGACGGAGGCGAAGCGGATGTAGGCGATCTGGTCCAGCGCCTTGAGGCGCTCCATCACCAGCTCGCCGATGTAGGTGGACGGCACCTCGGCCTTGTTCAGCGCGGAGACGGCCTGCTCCACCTCGTCGGCCAGCGCCTCGATGGCGCCCGAGGGGATGGGCCGCTTCTCGCAGGCCTTGCGCACGCCGGCGATGATCTTGGCGCGGCCGAACTCCTCGCGCCGGCCGTCCTTCTTGAGCACGGCGACGCCGCCCAGCTCGATGCGCTCGAGGGTGGTGAAGCGGCGGCCGCAGGCCAGGCACTCGCGGCGGCGGCGGATGCCGTCCTCGCCGGGCCGGGAGTCGGCCACGCGGGTGTCGCTGGCGCCGCAGAAGGGGCAGTTCATGGCAGGTGGAGGAACATGGAACAAGGAACTGGGAACAAGGAACTGGGAACTGGGGGGGACCCAAGTTCCAGGTTCCAAGTTCCTAGTCCCGTCACGTCCACTTTACAGAACCTTGCGTTGCTCATGAGAACCGTTTGCGCCCCCGGCACCTGACCGAGAGCGCACCCGGATTGTATGCCCGGCGGGGCAGGCTGTCAAGGGGTTTTAGCACTAGATGTAGTAATTGTAACGTCCTTGCGAACAACATTTGGTGGTTATCGACAAGTAGTCCACAGGCGGGCATACTTGCTTTCCACACGCTGTGGAGAAGGGAGGGATAGGGCAAGAGCAATGGAGCAATGGAGCAATGGATGGCGCAGATCGCCAGGATTGTTCTAATGTTCTATTGCTCCCTTGCTCCATCTGCCATGCGCATCGCCATCGACACCAACATCCTGATCGCGGCGCTGACGCAGCCGCGGGGCAACAGCGCGCGCATCGTGCGGGCCTGGCGCGAGGGCCGGCTGGAGGTGGTGGCGTCGGCGGCGACGGTGCGGGAGGCGGAGCTGGTGCTGGGCGGTGGCTGGCTGGCGCGGCTGACGTCGCCGGCGGCGGTGCGGGCGTTGCTCGATGACCTGCGCACGCGGACGGTCCGCGTGGAGGCGCCGCCGATCACCGGCCCGCGCCTGAAGGACGCAGGGGACCTACGTCTGGCGGAGGCGGCTGTCGCCGGAGGCGCCAGCTATATCGTCACGACGGACCGGGAGTTCCTCTCGCAGCGGGGGTACGGCAGCACGGAGTTCGTGACGCCGGGGGAGTTCCTGCGGCTGTGGCAGGAGTAGGCCCCGCCCCGGATTGTCCACAGATGACACAGAGGCACTGAGGCCCCCCTACCCGCCCGGGATTGGCACCGGATTAGCGCGGATGGGCGCGGATGCCCCCTGCCCGCCCCTTCGGTGGAAGGCTGAAGCCTTCCGCTACGCCCACTGACCACGAAAGAGTGACGCCGCGGGGATGTCTGGGGAGGCAAACAGCCCTGCGGCGCCGTGTCCTTCCGCTACGCAGAAGGACGGTCGTGCTAGCGGTCGGTGCTATTGCTTCCTTATAATCCCTCCTTTCCGGCGAGACGCCTCGTGTATTTCCAGTCCGCCTGAGGCGGATTAGCTGGCTCAGTTAGCGGACCGATATGGGCCGGCGAAGAAACGTGGGCAGGTCGGTGTCGTCGCGATTCCCCTGCGCCTCCTCGCGCAGGCGGCGGAACTCTGCGTCCTCGGCCTGGCGCTCGAAGGACTGCAGGCCGGAGAAGCCGACGGCGATGAGCGTGACCGTGACCTCGTCCTTCAGGTCCGGGTCGGTGGAGGTGCCGAAGATGATCTCCGCGTCCGGGTCCACCACCTCGGCGATCACCTGCGCCGCCATGTTCAGCTCGTGCAGGCCCATGTCGCCGCAACTGGCGATGTTGAAGAGGACGCCACGCGCGCCGTGAATGTTGACGTCCAGCAGCGGGCTGGAGATGGCGGCCTGCGCGGCCTCCACCGCCCGGTTGTCGCCGCTGGACCTGCCGATGGCCATGAGCGCGGGTCCAGCGTCCGCCATGATCCGGCGCACGTCCGCGAAGTCCAGGTTGATGTCGCCGGGCGTGGTGATGATCTCAGAGATGCCCTGGATGCCCTGGCGCAGGACGTCGTCCGCCATGATGAAGGACTCGGCGACGGTGGTCTTCTGGTCGCACACGGCCAGCAGGCGGTCGTTGGGGATGACGATGAGGGTATCGACCTCCGATTGGAGCTGGGCGATGCCCTTGTCCGCGTTCTCGCGGCGGCGGGCGCCCTCGAAGGAGAATGGCCGGGTGACGACGGCGACGGTGAGCGCGCCCACGTCTTTGGCCACCTGTGCCACCAGGGGCCCGGCGCCGGTGCCCGTGCCGCCGCCCATGCCGGCGCAGATGAACACCATGTCCGTGCCCTTGAGGGCGTCCTTCAGCTCCTCGCGCGATTCCTCGGCGGCGGCGCGGCCGCGGTCGGGGTCGCCGCCCACGCCGAGGCCGCGGGTGATGCGGTCGCCGATGCGGATGCGGGTCTCCGCCTCGCAGCGCATGAGGGCCTGGGCGTCCGTGTTCACGCCCACGAACTGCACGCCGTGGATGCGCGCCTGCACCATGCGGGTAACGGCGTTGCAGCCGCCGCCCCCCACGCCCACGACCTTGATGGGTGGCAGGCCGTCCAGATCAGCTCTACCTGACATCTCTTAGGCTCCTTTCCCCTGTCTTACCTGTGCTTCCGGTTGTGCGTTATCTCCTCGTGTTGCTCCGCCGCCCCGCCGCCTTGCGGGCGCCTGAAGGTACCCGCCTACGTTCCTTTCCCCTGTCTTACCCGTGCTTCCGGTTGTGCGTTATCTTCTCGTGTTGCCCCGCCGCCCCGCCGCCTTGCGGGCACCTGAAGGTACCCGCCTACGTTCCCCGCCCCCACGCCCCGCCACCGGGGTGCAGGAAGCGGGGGCGCAGCAAGCGGCGCCCCTACTTCGGAATCAGCGTCTTGAACCACTTGCGGGCGGCCTCCAGTACGCCGCCAAGCTCTAGCGCCGGCAGGTGGAATGCGGTCTTGCCGTTGTGACCATTGTGGCCGTTCTCCGCCATGGCCCAGCGCAGCAGGCCGACGCTGGTGGCGTAGGCCGGGCTGTTCAGGGAGTCCGCCAGACCGTGGATGCCCTGCGGGACGCCGGCGCGCACGGGCATGCGCAGGACGAGCTCCGAGAGCTCGGCGATGCCGGGCAGGCACGCGGTGCCGCCGCTGAGCACGAGGCCGGCGGCGATCATGTCGTCGAAGCCGGCGCGCTTGACGTCGATGTAGATCATCTCCAGGATCTCCTCGACGCGCGCCTGCAGGATCTCGGCGATGCGGCGGCGCGAGACCTCCTTCACGCGCTGCCCTCCAAACGCCTCCAGTTCCACCGTCTCCTCCGCGTCCACGCGGCTGGGCAGGGCGGAACCATAGTTGATCTTCAACTCCTCTACGTGCGAGAAGGGCGCGCGCAGGCCGGCCACGAGGTCATGGGTGAGGTGGTAGCCGCCGACGGGCAGCACGCAGGTGTGGAAGACGCTGCCTTCGACGAAGACCGCGACGTCTGTGGTGCCGCCGCCGATGTCCGCCAGGATGACGCCCTGCTCCTTCTCCTCTTCCTCCAGGACGGCCTCCGCCGCGGCGAGGGGCGCGAAGACGAGGGCCTCCACCTGGACGCCCGCGCTCTCCACGCACTGCGTCAGGTTCTGGATGGCGGTGACCGAGCCGGTGACGATGTGCGTGTCCATGTCCAGCCGCTGGCCGAACATGCCCACGGGATCCGTGACGTGGTCCTGCCCATCGACGATGAAGAAGCGGGCGATGCTGTGCAGGACCTCGCGGTTGGTGGGCAGGCTGAGCGACTTGGCGCCCTCCATGGCCCGCTCGATGTCCTCTTCGGTGATCGGCCGCTGGCGGCCCGGGATCGTGGCGATGCCGCGGTTATTCAGGGAAGTGGTGTGGTTGCCGCCGATGCTGACGTGCGCCGAGAGGATGCGGCTGCCGCTGGAGCGCTCCGCGCGCTCCACGGAGCTGCTGATGGCCTCCGTGGCCTCCTGGATGTTCTCCACCATCCCCTTCTTCACGCCCTGGGAGGGCGTGATCCCCACCCCCAGGACGCGCAGGTCGTCTTCCGGGGTCACCTCCGCCACCAGTGTGCAGATTTTGCTGCTGCCCACGTCTATGGCGGCCAGGATGTTCTCCTTCAAGGGCTCATCACCTCCGTCCGTGTCACTGGAATGAAGGCCTGTCTCCGAACCTGAGGTCCAGGACGTGTCCTGCCATCTCCTCGCGGCCCAGCTGGGTCTCGATTGCCTGCCAGACAGCCATCTTGTAGTCCATGTTCTGGCTATCGCCCACCACCACGCGGTAGCCAGCGTCGGTTGTCACTGTGAGTCCGGTGGCCGGCGAGTATTCGAGGGCGGCGATGGCCATCTGCAGCGTCTCCGGAACGCGCTGAGCCAGCGCCTGCGTCAGGCGCACGGCGTCTAGGTCCACGTGATCGCCGGGGACCAGGCGCACGGGGTTGCCCAGGTCCTTGATGGCCGGCGCGCCGTCCGGGGCGGCCGTGGCCGGCAGGACAACGCCCTCGCCGTCGATGACGTAGCTGACGGCGCCCACCTGCCAGTAGCCCCAGGGCGTGCGCTCCGTGATCCGGATGCGGACGGTCTGCGGCCAGCGCCGCTCGATCTGGACGGACTGCACGAGGGGCAGGTAGGCGATGCGCTCGTTGACGCCGGCCAGGTCCAGGCGGAACATGCTGTCGCCCTCGAAAGCGGCCAGGCGGCGCACCTCCGCGGCGTCCACGCCGCTAGCCCCGGTGACCTCCACCTTCTGCACGCGCAGGAGGGGAGACTGGTAAAAGGCGACGGCGCCGGCGATGACGGCAACGGCGGCCAGCGTGACGCCGATGCGGCGCCAGCGGATGCGGCGCAGGCGGCGCTGCGTCTTATCGTCCAGCAGCACATGGCCCCTTAGCGGCTTCTGCGGGCGCCGGCTGCGGTCAGACACGCCGCTTCTCCTGGTGCCGCTCCAGCCCCAGCTCAATGAGGCGCGTGATCAGGTCCCGGTAGGAGAGGCCGGCGTACTCCCAGAGCCTGGGGTACATGCTCATGGGGGTGAAGCCGGGGATGGTGTTCACCTCGTTCAGGCAGAACTCGCCGTCCGGCTTCAGGAAGAAGTCCACCCGCGCGAGGCCGGCGCAATCGATGGCCCGGTAGGCGGCCAGCGCCGTCTCGCGCAGCCGCTCGGCGGTTGCCTGCGGGATGGCGGCGGGGATGTGCAGCTCGGTGTGCGGGTCGTCGTACTTCGCGCGGTAGTCGTAGAACTCGCTGCGGTAGGTGATCTCGCCCACGGGGGAGGCCTCCGGCTCGTCGTTGCCCAGCACCGCCACCTCCACCTCGCGGGCTGCGACGGCCTTCTCGATGAGCACCTTGCGGTCGTAGCGCAAGGCCTCCGCTATCGCCTCGTCCAGGTCCTCGCGTGAGCGCACCTTGGCGGTGCCGATGCTGGAGCCGCTGTTGGCCGGCTTGACGAAGCAGGGGTAGCCGATGGCGGCCTCCGCCGCCTGCCTGACGCCGGCGGGGTCACGCCGCCACTCGGAGTTCAGCACGACGATATCGTCCGTGACGGGGATGCCGCCCTGGCGGAAGACCGTCTTCTGGAGGGCCTTGTCCATGCCCAGGGCGCTAGCGGCGACGCCGGCGCCGACGTAGGGCACGCCGGCGAGCTCCAGGAAGCCCTGCAGCGTGCCGTCCTCGCCGTTGGCGCCATGGATGAGCGGGAAGACGATGTCCAGCCGCCGGAAACTGCCGATGACCTGCGTGCGGTAAAGGAGGCCTTCGCCCAGCGGCTCGTCCAGGCTGCGCAGGCGCTCCGACAAGATGCGGCGGAGGGCCTGCTCCGTCTGCGCGAGGGTGAGCCAGGTGCCCTGGCGGGTGACGCCGATGGGCACGGCCTGGAAGCGGTCCGTATCCAGCGCCGCCATCACGCCCTGGGCCGAGACGATGGAGACTTCGTGCTCCGCGGAGCGGCCGCCGAAGAGGATGCCGATGCGCAGGCGTTTGCCGGGCGCTCGCCCCGGCCCCGCCCCGCCGTTGGACAGACCTGAAGGTCTGTCCGTACGGGGTTCGGCGCCACGTGGTTCGGCGCCACGGGGTCCCGTGCCACAGGGGTGCGTGCCACGGGGTTCGGCGCTCATTCGAACTCCCCCACGAGCATGACCTCGGGCTGCAGCTCCACGCCGAACTGCTCGCGCACGCGGGCGCGGGCCAGCTCCATGAGCGCGACGATGTCGGCGGCCCGGGCGCCGCCCAGGTTCAGGATGAAGTTGGCGTGCTTCTCTGAGATCTGCGCGTTGCCGCTGCGGTGGCCGCGCAGGCCGGCCTGGTCCACGTACCACCAGGAGGGATGGTCCGGCGGGTTCTTGAAGACGGAGCCGCAGTTGCGGCCGGGGGGCTGGGCCGCCTTGCGCTGCGCGTCCAGCTCGCGTACGCGGGCCTTCAGCGCCTGCGGGTCGCCGCGTTGCAGGCGCAGGTCAACGGAGAGCACCACGGCGTCCGCGATCTCGCCCCGCGTGAGGGCGCTCTCGCGGTAGCGCAGGCCCAGTTGCTCGGGCGTCATCTCGGTCACCTCGCCGGTGGCGCCGGCCAGGCGCACGGTCTTGAGCACGTCGCTCAGGGATGAGCCGTAGGCGCCGGCGTTGGTGAGGACGGCGCCGCCCAGGCTGCCGGGGATGCCGCAGGCCCACTCGATGCCGGCGTAACCGGCGTTCGCCAGGCGGCGGGCCAGGGCCGCGAAGCTCACGCCGCTGGCCGCGCGCACCTTGAAGCCGGCGCCGTTCTGCGACGGGCCTTCAATCCGCCCGGTCCGGTTCTCTATGGTCAGGCCGCGCACGCCGCCGTCGCCGACGAGGACGTTGGAGCCGGAGCCGAAGATGAAGACCGGCACGCCGTGGCGCTTCGCCGCCGCGTAGGCCAGGCGCAACTGGTCCTCTGTCTCGGCGGCCAGGTAGGCGTCCGCGGGCCCGCCGGCGCCGAAGGTGGTGTGGCGGGAGAGCGGCTCGTCCAGGCGCACGGGCGCAATGGCGCGCAGGGCGCCCAGGAAGCCGGCCGGCAGGCGGGTGCGCGGCGTCATGCGCGTGCCCCGCCGCCCCTGCCGGGTGATTCGGTTGCGCGCAGGAGGTCCAGCACCATGGGGCCGGCGTGTTCGATGTCGCCGGCGCCGATCGTGAAGAAGACATCGCCCGGGCGCAGGAGCGCGGCGACGGCGCGGGACGACTCTTCGAGGTCGCCGGTGTAGCGGGTCGGCGGTTGGCCGATCTCGCGGGCCAGGTCCTCGCCGCTCAGGCCGGCGGACGGCTCCTCGCGCGCCGCGTAGGTGCGGGCGATCAGCAGCACGTCGCTGTCCCGGAAGCACGTGCGGAAGCCGTCCAGCAGGTAGCGGGTGCGGGTGTAGGTGTGCGGCTGGAAGAGGCAGACCAGGCGGCGGCCGGGAAAGCGTTCGCGGGCGGCGGCAAGGTCGGCGCGGATCTCGGTAGGGTGATGAGCGTAGCTGTCCATGACGCGCACGCCGCCGGCCTCGCCCACCAACTGGAAGCGCCTGCGCGCCCCGCGGAACTCGGCGATGGCGGTGCGGATACCGTCCGCCGGCAGGCCGAGGATGTGGCCCACGGCGACGGCTCCGAGCACGTTGCTGATGTTATGGACGCCAGGCAAGCGCGTCTGCACAACTCCCCACCGCTGTTTTCGAAATTCTACCACAAAAGTTGAAGCGTCTATACCCTTTCTCTCTTCAACTTTGTTGATGGCCGGAGAGATCTCCTTCGCCGTCCAGTCCGCGTCGGCATGGAGACCGTAGGAGACGACGTGGACGGGGAATGTCACGTCGTCTCCTACGGTCTGGGGAAGGATAGCCTGCAGGGCAGGGGAGTCCGTGCAGGCCACGATGTAACCGGAGTTTTCAACCTGGGAGAGAAACCGGCGGAAGGCGTCCGTCAGGTTCTCGAACGAGCCGTAGATGTCGAGGTGGTCCGGCTCGACGTTGGTGACGAGGGCGATGTAAGGGTGGTACTGGAGGAAGGCGCGGTCGTACTCGTCCGCCTCGACGACGAAGTGCGGGCCTTCGCCCGGCATGGCGTTGGTGTCCAGGTCCAGCATCTCGCCACCCACCATGAAGGTGGGGGAAAGGCCGGCCCGCCAGAGCATGTAGGCGATGAGCGATGATGTCGTCGTCTTGCCGTGCGTGCCGGCGACGGCGATCAACTGCTTGCCCTCCGCGAGCCGCGCCACCATCTCGGCCCGCTTGATCGTTGCGATACCTCGGCGCCGGGCCTCGGCCAGCTCGGGGTTGTCGTCGTGGGCGGCCGAGGTGTAGACGACGAGCCGCGCGTCGTCCACGTTCGTGGCGTCGTGTCCCTCGTGGACGGTGACGCCGATGTCCGTGAGCTTCGCTGTCAGTGGGGAGAGGTGCAGGTCGGAGCCGGAGACGGTGTGGCCGCGGGCGCGCAGGATGCGGGCGATGGCGGACATGTGGATGCCGCCGACGCCGACGAGGTGGACGCGCCGGGGGATCGCCCTCACGGCGGTGTCATTCATCCCTGCGACTCCCCGGCGAGCTCGATGAGGACGCGGGCGATGCGCGAGGCGGCGTTGGGCCGGGCCAGCCGGCGCGAGGCCTCCCGCATGGCGCGCAGCCGCTCTTCGTGGTGCAGGAGCTCTCCCACGAGCGGCAGCAGGCCGCCCAGCTCGCTATCGTCCAGGACAACGGCGGCGCCGTTCTTCTCCAGGTAGCGGGCGTTCAGGCGCTGGTGGCCGCCGGCATAGGGATAGGGGACGAGGATAGCGGGGAGGCCGACGGCCGGCAGTTCGCCGATGACGGAGGCGCCGGAGCGGCAGAGGGCCAGGTCGGCGGCGGCCATGGCCCAGGGGGTATCGTCGTGCATGTAGGCATGAAGGTGGTAGCGGCCGCGCTGCTCATCCGGCAGGCCGCCACGGATCTCCTGGAGCCACGGCTCGTCGGCGTGGCCGCAGAGGTGGACGACTTCACATAACTGAAGAAGGCTCGAGAGGTTGGCGGCGACGGCCTTATTGATGCTGTGGGCGCCCTGCGAGGCGCCGGTGACGAACAGCACCTTCTCCTCCGGGTCCAGCCCCAGGCGCTCACGGCCGCCGGCGCGGTGGGCCTGCCAGAACTCCTCGCGGACGGGGTAGCCGGTGACCACGCTCTTGCCGCCGGGCAGCCGGCGCAGGCTCTCGATAGCGGTGACGGCGACGCGCTGGGCCAGGCGGGCGATGGCGCGCACCGCCCAGCCGGGGTAGAGGTCCGGCAGGTAGAGAGCCAGGGGGACCTTGCGGCTGCGGGCGGCCAGGGCCACGGGGACGCTGGCGTAGCCGCCGGTGGAGAGGACCACCTGCGGCGCGAAGTCGCGCAGGACCTGCCGCGCCTGGCGGGCGCCGGCGGCGATCTTGACGGTGTTTGCCGCCATCTCCCAGGGCAGGCGGCCGCGAATAGGCGCGGCGCTGATGGCGCGGAAGGGGAAGCCGGCGCGCTCCACGAGCTGGGCCTCGGCGCCGCCGCGGGAGCCCACGTAAAGCACCTCCAGCTTCTCGCCCGGGCGCAGCTCGTGCTCCAGCGCCTCGGCGATGCTGAGGGCGGGGTAGACGTGGCCGCCGGTGCCGCCGCCGCTGAGCGCCAGCCTCACGCGCGCCCCCTTTCGAAGACCGCGCCGCGGCGGGCGTCGCGGGCATAGCGGGCGCGCGCCGGCGGGCGCTCGCGTTCGGTGTAAGGCACGTCCGAGGTGTAGCGCGAGACGCTGAGCAGGATGCCGGCGGCCGCCAGCACCGACATCAACGACGAGCCGCCGTAGCTCAGGAACGGCAGCGGCACGCCGGTGAGCGGGATGGTGCGGGTGATGCCGCCGATGTTGATCAGCGTCTGGAAGGAGATCCAGCTGATGATGCCGATGGTGAGGAGCATGCCGAAACGGTCACGCGAGTGCATGCAGACGCGCAGGCCGCGGTAGACGAAGAAGGCGAAGATGGCCAGGATGGCGATAAGGCCTATGAAGCCCAGCTCCTCGCCGAGGATGGCGAAGACGCCGTCCGTGTGGGAGCCGGGCACGTAGAAGAGCTTCTGCCGGCTTTCGCCCCAGCCCAGGCCCATGGGGCCGCCGCTGCCCAGCGCAATGAGCAGCTGGATGACCTGGAAACCCAGCCCCTGCGGGTCCGATTCCGGCGAGACGAAGCTGGAAAGGCGGTCCATCTGGTAGTCCCTCTGCAGCACGACGCCGTAGCAGATAAGGCCGCCCACGCCGATGAGCAGGCCCAGGTGGCTGAGGGGCGCACCGGCCACGAAGAACAGCGTGCTGGCGGTGAGCAGGATGATCACCGTCGTGCCCATATCGGGCTCGGCGATGATGAGGCCGCCGACGACGCCCAGAAGGAGGGTGAAGGGGACGAAGCCCAGCGTGAACTTGTTGATCTCCTGGCCGCGGCTGGCCAGCCAGGCGGAGATGTAGACGATGACGGCCAGCTTGGCGAACTCGCTGGGCTGCAGCGCCACCGGGCCGAATTCCAGCCAGCGGGAGGCCCCGTTGCGCTGCACGCCGATGCCGGGCACGAGCACCGCCAGCAACGCCACGAGCGCGATGAGCAGCATGGGCACGCTGAGCGTGCGCAGGCGGCGGTAGTCCAGGCGCATGAAGAAGGCGAGGGCGCAGAGGCCTGCCAGGGCGAAGACGGCCTGCCGGGCCACGAAGTAGTTCGCGTCTCCGTACTCGTGGTAGCCGATGGCGTAGCTGGACGTGTAGACCGCCAGCAGGCCGGTGATGACGAGCATGGCGGTGGCCACCAGCAGCAGGTAGTCCGGCTGTCCCGGACGGACGTTGCCGGCCTGCCGGTAATCGCCCGCGCCCGCTAGGGGAGCGATGGCTGCACCTCCTTGACCATCTCCTCTACGAGCGCGCGGAAGTGGTCTCCGCGGCGCTCAAAGTTGTCGTAGGCGTCGTAGCTGGTGCAGGCGGGGGAGAGGAGCACGGCATCGCCCGGTTGCGCCAGGCGGTGCGCGGTCTCCACGGCCTCCGCCAGCGCCCCGGCGCGCACGGTGCGCAGCCCGGCGCCGGCGGCGCGGAAGGCCTGCTCCAGCCCGGCCGCTGATTCGCCGAAGAAGACCGCGGCGCGGCAGCGCGCGGAGCACTCTCGCACCAGCTCCTCCAGGGGCAGGTTCTTGTCGCGCCCGCCCAGCAGGAGGATGATGGGCTCCTGGAAAGAGCGCAGGCCGGCGACCGTGCGCTCGGGCGTGGTGGCGATGCTGTCGTTGTAGTAGGCGGCGCCGTCAACCTCAGCCACGAGCTCCAGGCGGTGCGGGACGCCGCGGAAGGACTCGACGGCGCAGGCCATCGCCTCCGGGGAGACGCCGCAGGCGCTGGCGATGGCGGCGGCGGCAAGGGCGTTGGCGCGGTTGTGCTCCCCGCGCAAGGGCAGGCTGTCCAGGGCGAAGAGCTTTCGCTCCAGCCGGCCGCAGCGGGCCGCCGCCCACCCCTGGCTGACGAAGACGCCGTCGCCCGGCAGCGAGCCGGTCATGGTGAACCACAGGAGCCCGCCGTGCACGGCGGACTGCAGCGCCCGGCACTCGGGATCGTCCAGGTTCAGGATGGCAATGTCGCCGGGCTGCTGGTAGCGGATGAGGTTGGCCTTCAGCCGGCGGTACTCGTCCCACGTGAAACGGTCCAGGTGGTTCGGGGTGATGTTGAGGACGGCGGCCACGTGCGGGCTGCGGTCCACCAGCTGCAGCTGCGTGTGGCTCACCTCCAGCACCGCCCAGGTGTAGGGGCGCACGCCGCCCAGGGGGTCCAGCAGGCCCACGCCCATGTTGCCGCCAACGAAGACGGGGCGCTCGTCCGCGCGGAACATCTCGGCGACGAGGGCGGTCGTGGTGGTCTTGCCGCTGGAGCCGGTGATGCCGGCGATGGGCCCGGGGCAAAGCTCCAGGAAGAGGCCGAGCATGGAGCGCAGGGGCACGCCGCGCTGCCGGGCCGCCTCCAGCGCCGGCAGGTGAAGCGGCACGCTCTGCGATACGAACACGGCGTCGGCTTCCGTGAGGTCGCGCTCGTCGTTGGCGCCCAGCGCGAAGCGCACGGGCAGGCCGGCCAGCTCCTGGATGCGGTCGCCGAGCTTCTCCGGGGGCTTGGAGTCGGAGACCGTGACCTCGGCGCCCTGCCGCGCCAGGTAGCGCGCCATGTCCACGCCCTCGATGCCGAGGCCAACGACGGTCACGCGCTTGTCCGTGAAGTCCAGCTCGCTCAGGCGCCGCGCGTCCACCATCAGACCTCCAGCGCCAGGATGACGCCCAGCGCGCCGCCGAGGGCGCCCACGATCCAGAAGCGCTGCGCTACCTGGACCTCGTGCCAGCCGGACTGCTCGAAGTGGTGGTGCAGAGGCGCCATGCGGAAGATGCGCCTGCCGCCGGAGAGCTTGTAGTAGCCGATCTGGAGGTAGGTGGAGGCGCCTTCGGCAAGGAAAACGACGCCGATGGCCGGGAGGACAAGCCACTGCCCGGTCATGAAGGCGACGACCGCCAGGCCGCCGCCCAGGGCCAGGGCGCCGGTGTCCCCCATGAACACCTGCGCCGGGTGTGAGTTGTGCCAGAGGAAGCCCAGGACAGCGCCCGTAACGGTAAAGCAGAAGGCGCCCAGGTAGTCCTGACCCTGCGCGAGGGCGATGAACCCGTAAGCGCCGAAGGCGATGGCGCTGGCGCCCGCCACCAGGCCGTCCAGGCCATCGGTGACGGCTACGCCGCCCGCCGTCAGGACGACGACGGCGACGGCGATGGCGAAGTAAAGGGCGCCGATGTCGCGGCGGCCGTCATACGGTACGTTGACGGCGTTCAGGTCCAGGAACTCGTAGAGCCCCACGGCGGCGGCGACCCCGATGGCGACGAAGGCGAGGAGCTTCACGCGCTTGCTGAGCGCATGCTGTTCGCGCCCCTGCAGCGACCCCAGGTCGTCCACGAACCCCAGCAGCGCCAGCGCACCCATGACGGCGAGCGGCAGGCCGATGGAGTAGCGGCCGAAGAGGTTGGCCGCCAGGGTGAAGACGGCGATCGCCGCGATGATCAACAGCCCGCCCATTGTGGGCGTGCCGGCCTTCACCTGGTGGCTCTCTGGCCCCCACTCGCTGATCTCCTTGCCCACGTTCAGGCGACGCAGCAGGCGGATCGCCGGGAACCCCGCTATCGCTGTCGCTGCCAGGGTCATAGCTCCCAGGCTGAGGGCATAGATCATCTCGCCACCAGGGCGTCCACGACTTCCTCCAGCGCCAGCGCTCGCGAGGCCTTGATGAGGACGTGGTCGCCGGCGCGGGGCTCGCGGCGCAGCGCCTCCACGGCGGCTTCGTTGGATTCCAGGTAGCGCACATCCTCCAGGCCGGCCGCCTGCGCGGCGGCGCCGATGGGGCGCGCCCGCTCGCCCGTGACGTAGAGGAGGTCGCAGGCGGCGGCGGCGCGCTCCCCCACGCGGCGGTTGCCTTCGGCCTCGGCGGCGCCCAGCTCGCGCATGTCGCCCAGGAGGGCGAGGCGGCGGCCGCCCAGCTCCGAGAGCAGGTCCAGGGCGGCCAGCATGGAGGCCGGGCTGGCGTTGTAGCTGTCATCGATGAGCGTGCAGCCGTTGGGGCCGGCCAGGACGCGCAGCCGCAGGTCCGGCCGGGCGGCGGCAAGCGCCCCGGCGATCTCTTCCAACGCCATCCCCTCGTCGAGGGCGACGGCGGCGGCGGCGAGGGCCGGGTAGACGTGGTGCTTGCCCGGCAGCGCGCAGTCCACGTCAATCGAGCGGCCGCCCGCGGTGAGGCGGAACGTGATGCCGTCCAGCCCGCGGCTGCGCAGGTCGCCGCCCTGCACGTCGCACTGGGGCGAACGCCCGTAGAGGACGACGCGCGCGCGGGTGCGGGCGGCCAGGCCCGCGGCCCGGGGGTCGTCACCGTTCAGCACGGCCAGTCCTTCCGGCGGGAGGGCCTCCACAAGCTCGGCCTTGGCGGCGACGATGGCGCCCATGTGGCCCAGCCGCTCCAGGTGCACGGGTTCGATATTGGTGACCACCCCGGTCTGGATCGGGGCCGCGATCTGCGCCAGGAGGGCGATGTCGCCCCTGGCGTACATCGCCAGCTCCAGGACAGCCCGCTCGTGCTCCGCGGTGAGGTTGAGGAGGGTGAGGGGGATGCCGATCTCCGTGTTCAGGTTTGCCTCGCTCTTGAGGACCCGGTAGCGGTGGGAGAGGACGGCGGCGATCAGTTCCTTGGCGGTGGTCTTGCCCACGCTGCCGGTGACGCCGATGGTGCGGACGTCATGGCGCCGCCGCCAGTGTGCGGCGAGCCGCCCGAGGGCCTGGAGGGAGTCGCTCACGTGGAAAAGCGCGGCGTCCGGCGGCGCCGCCAGCGGCCGCTCGCAAACGGCGCCGGCCGCGCCGGCGGCGAAAGCCTGGGCCACGAAGTCGTGGCCGTCGTGATGTTCGCCGCGGAGGGCAAAGAAGAGATCCCCCGGCTGCACGGCGCGGGAGTCTATGGCGCCGCCGCGGAAGCTAGCGTCTTCCGGGCCGCTGCCGGCGACCAGCAATCCCTTTGTCGCCTCCCAGACATCTGCCACCGCTAGCATCCTCCCCATACTAGAGCTTTCGCCTACGGCGCGTCGGCGACCAGGGCCACCTCGGTGGGCGGCACCTTCAGGTAGGGCAGCGCCGCCTCGACGATGCGGTCGAAGGCGGGGGCCGCCACTACCGTCCCCCACGGCGCGGTTTTGGGCTCGTCTATCTTCACCAGCACGGCCAGTTCCGGGTTGTCCAGGGGGGCGATGCCGACGAACGACGAGATGTAGGCGTCCGGCTTGTAGCCGCCGTTGTCGCCGGCGATGTTCGCCGTGCCCGTCTTGCCGCCGATCGTGTACCCCTGGACGTCCAGGTACGCTTTCGGCACTCCCTGTACCACAACGCCCATCATCTGGCGCAGGGTGCGCGCCGTATCCGGCGAGATCGCCTGGCTCAGCGCCTCCGGCTGGGTGACCTGCGGGCCGGCCGCTGAGGCGATCTCCTTGACGATGTACGGCTTCATGGCCAGGCCGTCGTTGGCGATGGCGGCGAGCGCCATGGCGACCTGCAGCGGGGTGACGGCGATGGCCTGCCCGAAGCTGTTGGTCGCCAGGTCCACCGGCTGCCACTCCGGGTCGCTCTCGGGGGTCCGCACCCGTCCGGGCGCCTCCCCGGTGAGGCCCAGGCCCGTGAGCTTGCCGAAGCCGAAGCGGTCCACGTACCGGTAGAAGCCGTCCGGGCCGCAGAGCTGGGCCAGGTAGGCGGCGCCGGTGTTCAGGCTCTTGGACAGAATCTGCTGCACGGTCTGCGAGCCGTTGGCGGAGAAATCCCAGTTGCTGATGCTCCAGCCGTTGAGCGTGACGACGCCGGAGTCGTACCACCAGTCCGCCGGGCTGACCAGGCCCAGGTCCAGGGCGGCGGCCATGGTGATGAGCTTGAAGACGGAACCCGGCTCGTACGTGTCGGTGACGGCGCGGTTGCGGAAGAGAGCGAGCTTCGATTCGTCGCTCAGGTCGGGGTTCGCGACGTCGGCCGTGGGACGGCTGGCCATGGCCAGGATCTCGCCGGTCTGCGGGCGGATGACGATGATCGTGCCGCCGCTGGCCTTGTGCTCGTCAATGGCGCGCTGCAGCTCCTTCTCCGCCGCGCGCTGGATGAAGCGATCGATGGTGAGGACGACGTTGGCGCCGGGCTGCGAGGGCGTCTCCCGCCGCTCGCCCAGGGCCACCTGGTTGCCCAGGCCGTCGCGCTCGTAGGTCAGCTTGCCGCGGGTGCCGCCGAGGATGGCCTCGAGGTCTGCCTCCAGGCCGCTGAGCCCCACCTGGTCGCGGCCGACGAAGCCCAGGAGCTGCGCCGCCAGGTTGCCCTCCGGATAGACGCGGCGGCTGCTCTCCAGGAGGCGCACGCCGGATAGGCCCAGCCTGCGCACGGCCACAGACTGCTCGTAGTCCAGGCCCTTGGCCACGGGCACCTCGAAGACATCGGTCTTGCTCACGAGCGAGACCATCTCGGCCGCGGGGGTGTGCGTGATCTCGCTGATCCTGGCGGCGGCCGCGCGGGCGGCGTCTTCGCGGCCCACCCAGGCCTTGCGCTCGACCATGACGTCGAAAGAGTCCTGGCTGGCGGCCAGGGGATAGCCGTTGCGGTCCAGGAGGGCGCCGCGCCTGTCGGACAGAATCTCCTCGCTGATGTGCGTGAGCCGCGCCTCGTAGGCGTACTGGCCGTGGTCCACGATCTGGAGCTGCACCAGGCGCCCGGTGACGACGAGCGTGCCGATGCCGATGGCGGCCACGACAGCCCAAAGCCGCCAGGTGACACTTCCAGGTCGCTTACCCAATGTGCACCCCCAAACGCTCCTTTACGGCAGCGGCAGCCAGCCCCAGAGGTCGTGCCAGAGGGACGCGCTGGTGTCAGGATGCGGCGGCGCCGGGGGCAGGTAGCGGCTGGGCAGGCGATGTTGCTCCGGAGCGGGCACGGGGACGGCGATGTAGTGGCTTTCCTTCGGCTGCTCCATCTTCAGGCGGGTCTTGGCCTCCCGCTCTATGCGGTCCAGGCTGCCCTGCTGGGCCACGTCCAGCTCCAGCTCACGGATGCGGGCCTGCCAGCCTGTCCTCTCTTCCTCCAGTTGACGGATCTGGCCGGCCCTGGAGGTGGCCCCGCTGGACTGGATGAGCGGGACGAGCGCGGCCAGGCCGATGGCCATAGCGGCGAAGGTGAGCAGGACGGGCAGGCTGGGCGAGTGGAGGAGGCCGCCCAGGGCGGAGCGGGCGCCGGTCTTGTGCGCCGTGGCCATTACGCCTCCTCCCGCCTGTCCGCGGGCGGCGCCAGCTTTTCGGCCGCTCGCAGGCGCGCGCTGCGGCTGCGGGGGTTGGCCGCGACCTCAGCGGGGCGCGGAGTGACGGACCTGCGGGTCACCACGCGCAGCGTGGCGCGGTGCCCGCAACTGCAGGCCGGATACTCCGGCGGGCAGATGCAGTCCCGGCTTTCGCGCCGGAAGAACTGCTTGACGATGCGGTCCTCCAGCGAGTGGAAGGAGATGACGACAAGGCGCCCGCCCGGGCCCAGAACATCGCGCGCCTGCTCCAGGGCAGACTCAAGCGCGGCCAGCTCGTCGTTGACGGCGATGCGCAGGGCCTGGAAAGTGCGCGTGGCCGGGTGGATGCGCGCCCGTGGCCCCCGCACGGCGCGGGCGACGAGGGACGCCAGGTCGGTGGTCGTGCTGATAGGACGGGAGCGGACGATGGCGCGGGCGATGCGTCTGCTGGCCGGCTCTTCGCCGAAGCGCCAGATCAGGTCTGCCAGCTCGCGCTCGCCGTAGTGGTTCACGATATCGCCGGCGGTCAGCTGCTGCGCGGCGCTGAAACGCATGTCCAGCGGGGCTTCCGCCTGGAAGCTGAAGCCCCGCTCGGCGTCGGCCAGCTGCAGCGAAGAGAGCCCGAGGTCGAAGAGGATGCCGTGGACGGGCACGAAGCTGTGGCGGAGGCAGACCAGGGCCAGCTCGCGGAAGTTGGCCTCGACGAGCATCACCGAGTCGCCAAAGCGGGAGAGGTTGTCTCGGGCCACCGCCAGGGCGCGGGCGTCGGCGTCCAGCGCCAGCAGCAGGCCGCCGGGGGACGCCGCCTCCAGGATGGCACGGGCGTGGCCGCCGGCCCCCGTGGTGCAGTCTACGTAGCGTCCGCCGGGCTGGACCGCCAGGTGCTCGATTACCTCCTCCGTCAGGACAGGAGCGTGGGAAAGGGCCTCTTGGGGGGACAAGATTGCAACCACCTGTCCCTATCCTTCCGGCGCCTGTTCTGTGGAGGAGGAGCCGCCCCGCAGCAGCCGCTCCAGGCGTGCCGGGTGCCAGATCTCCAGGCATTCCTTGCGCCCGGCGATCACGACGGCGCCGTTGAGCGCCGCCTTCTCCCGGAACCTGGGCGGCACCAGGATGCGGCCCTGGCGGTCCAGCTCGGTGTCGAAAGATTGGGCATAGAACTCCCGCCGCGCCTGCCGGCCGTCGGGTGTGGTGGGGGGTTCTGCTGCCACGTGGTTAGACATCTGGTTGAAGCCGTCCTCCGTGTAGACCTCCACGCAGCCGTCCTGGCCCATGGCCAGGATGACCTTATCGGCGAACTCATGCCGGTAGCGGGCAGGGATGGAAACCCTGCCCCTGTTATCGAGCGTGAATTCGTAAGTTCCTCTGAAGTCCACGACCAGCCGCTCGCCCTTCTGCTCGGGGGGACGTTTGTGTTAGAATCGGCCTGCTCTGGCAGAGCGCCGGAGCGGACCGAAGGCCCGGGATGGCGAGGATTCCCCACTTCCTGCCACTTCGTGGGAAATCATACCACCGGCCATCCAGTTGTCAAGTGCTTACACAATTGTTTTTCCACATTTCCCCCATTTTGCCCGCCGCATGACCTTCCGCGCCGGCATCCTCACCATCTCCGACATGGGCGCCCGGGGCGAGCGCGAGGACACCTCCGGCGCGGCCATCCGCGAGCTGCTGGGACCCCTCGACGCGACCATCGAACGCTACGAGATCATCCCCGACGAAGCGGTTCAGATCAGCGCCCGCCTGGCGCAGTGGGCGGACGCCGGGCTCGACCTGATCGTGACGACGGGCGGGACGGGCCTGGGCCCGCGCGACGTGACGCCGCAGGCGACCAGGGCGGTGATCGACTACGAGGTGCCGGGAATTGCGGAGGCGATGCGCGCCGAGGGGGCGAAGCACACGCCGATGTCCATGATTAGCCGCGCCACCGCCGGCGTGCGGGGGAAGACCCTGATCGTGAACCTGCCGGGCAGCCCGCGGGGCGTGCGGGAGAACCTATCGGTCATCCTGCCGGTGCTGCCGCACGCGCTGGAGCTGCTGCGCGGCGAGCCGACGAACCACGGCCCCGCGTAGGGGCGACCCCGTGTGGTCGCCCCCGGGCGCGACGTGGGGGAAAGTGGGGAGCCGCGCACTTTTGTGCGCTGGCTGTGCAGTTAGGTGTTCTACGGTGACTGCACGCTCCAGACCTTCAGATAGCTACGGGGGCTGCTTGCTACTGGCTACTCCTCCTGCAGCGCCGCCACCATCTGCGGGATCGTCTTCCTCTCCTGCTCGCGGCGGAGGAGGAAGTGGTCGGAGTCGTACTCCTCGTAGATGTGGTCGATGTTGTGGGCGTCGAGCTGTTCGTGGAGCTGGCGGGAGCCGAGGTAGAGGTGGAACTGGTCTTTGGTGCCGCAGTCGACGAAGCGGTAGCGGAGCTTGCGGAGGTTGTCGGCGTAGGGCTCGACCATGTTGACGGGGTCGTGGGGGAGGAACTTCGCCCAGATTTCGGGGAAGAGCTTGCCCGTGCGGACGTCGAAGGGTAGTTCGAATCCCATTGGCGCCTCGGGGTTGGGGGCGTAGCAGGCGGACATAGCCACGAAGTTCAGTATCATGTTGAAGCCGTCATCCCTGGGTTGGATGTCCGGGATCTGCTTCACGAAAGAGGCGACGTCGTAGTCATACTTGGCGATGGCCTGGACGAAGGCCGGAATGTCGTGCAGGATGCTAATCTCGAAGGCGCTGTCGCCGGAGTGGTCGGCGAAGGCCTGGAAGACGTCCGGGTAGAGCGCGGCGAGGGTGAACGACCCGATCCCGCCGCTTGAGCCGCCGATGCAGCCACGGAGGCCGCTGGTGCGATACCGCGAGTCGATAAGCGGCACGAGCTCCTGCACGATGTAGTCCTGGTAGCGCCCGACGGCCGACGAGTTCACGTACTGGCTGCCGCCGAGGCTCGTGATGCAGTCCGGGAACACGTAGATGACGCCGGGCATGCCACCATCGATGAGGTCATCGAGGTCGGCGTCCATTCCGGGCGTGAGAAAGCGGCGGTTCAGGAACATGATGCCGCCGCCGGTGAAGCCCATGAGTCCGAAGATGACTGGGTATCGCTTGTCGGGCGACTCCTCGTAGCCGGGCGGGAGGTACACGGGGAAGCGGCGGATGTGCGGATCGCCGAGCGGGTTGCCCTTGAGGATGTCGCTTTCGTGGGTGACGTAGGAGATGTTCGGGGAGATGGGCCGGAGCATGGCGGGCACCTCGATTCTGATTGCGACCGGATCGTCAGCTATGCTGTAGCGCGTGCTCATTCTACCGCAGCTAATCGACGGCCCCTGGTGCAACCGCCCCGCGTCGCGATTCTCGAGATTACCCGCCAGATCGGGGTGCAGGTGCGTGCACAGGAGATGGTGCGCACGATCAAGGTGCTGCGCGAGGACCGGCGCGTGCTGGCCGTGCTCGTGGACGTGGACTCGCCGGGCGGGGCGAACACAGATACGACGGACTGACGCGAAGCCAGCTGACTAGAGGAAGACGCGGCGTTCTCGAACGCCGGTGTCGCTAGAAATCGTATCTGGAGCGGGAGACGGGGATCGAACCCGCGACCCCGCCACGGCGGGCAGGCACTCTGCTTGGAAGGCAGAGTGGGTCGGATTTCTTGCCGGGCCGTATGCGACCGGGCAAATTCCGCTCTAAAATGAGGCGTTTTGGGCATCTGACTCAGGACGTGCTGAGCATCTGATTGAAGCTTGCCTGGAGCCCTGTCCGTCCGTCAAGCCATCTGACTGTTAGCTCCGCCAACTCACCTCAGAGATACGTACAGGCTCCTCGAAACCCTTCGCGACAAAGTCACCGCGGTCCGCAAAGAGAAAGCCCTTTCCGGAGCAGAGGCGCTAGGCGCCGTAGCGGTCGAGCAGGCGCTCGGCTCGGTCCAGCTGCCGGGGTACGTCCTCAGGGTGGTGGCGGATCGCCCAGTCCGTACGCCGGAGCGCCATGTGCGCAACGTACGCCCGCAGGATGTGCGGCTCGACGAGCGGTTCGACCCGGTCCCAGATCTGCTGGCCGTGACCGTCGAGGTCGAACGCGTATGCCACGAGGTCGAAGCGGTGATCGCCCGCGCACGCACCCTCCCAGTCGACGATCCCGGTGAGCGTGCCGTCATCGAGGGCGAGCACGTTGTCGGTGTGCAGGTCGAGGTGGACGAGCCCGCTCGTCGGGAACCATGACGGCTCGGCGTCGGCGCCGACCGACTCGACGAAGTCCATGATGCGACGGGCGCGATCGGAGTGCGCTCGGAGCGAGTCGTGCTGCGCCCCGTCCTCGCCGACCGTGAGGGTGTGGATCACGAACTCGCCCCACCCCTGCAGCGCTGGTGCCGGTTGCGGAGCGCCGACGATGCCGGCGGCGGCGCCGACGCACTCGATCATCCGGTCGACCAGCGGGGGCGGCGCGATCGGGAACGATCGTCCCGGCAGCACCTGCTGCGCGGAGAGCGTCCACCCGTCGACGGCGCGCACGAACGGGTACTCGGGAACAGGCACGCCACGCGAACGCAGCACGTCGAGCGCGGGGAGGAGCACCGCGTAGCGGTCGGCCACGCCCTCGTCGGCGAACCACTTCAGGACGACGCGCGCGCCATCGGCAGCGATCGCGAACCATGCGCCGCCTGACTCGCCCCCTGGTGCACGGCCCTCCAGCTGGAAGCCGAGGTCGCGCAGCTGCTCCGGGTTCACGTCTTGGGCGGCTCTTCGAACACGACCTTCACGTACTCGAACCCGAGCGCGCCGAGCAGCGCCTTCAGCACCCTCTGCGAGAGCCCCGTACCTCGGGAGTCATAGCGGATTGCGGTATGCCCGGACGCGGCTTCACGCATGAAGTCGGCGAAGCCCGGGTAGAGGTTGTGCAGAGAGAACGACTCAAGGAGGTATGGCGCAATCACCAATGGCGGCCCCTCGCCCTCGACGCAATACGCGATGCGTACGCCATCCTTCGTCGTGCAATAGCGGACTTCGCGTTCCATGACGCGAATTGTACAACCATGGTCTGTGCGGAGCGCAGGCCATCTGCGTGTATATCAGATGGCCTCGAATTCGTATCTGCGTTAAGTCAGATGTGCAGCGTGATAGATACAGAATGTGAGCGCGAAACCATCTGACTTCTCGAAAACGACGCCCCTAACGGCCTCCCAGGCAATGAAATCGTATGTGGAGCGGGCGATGGGGCTCGAACCCGCGACCCTCCGCTTGGGAAGGCAGATGCTCTACCAGCGCGCTGCGCCGATGTGCCGCCGCGTGCTGTAACCTATGGGGAGCCATGCGCATCGATATCCTGACGCTGTTTCCGGGCATGTTCCGCGGCCCGTTTGAGGAGTCCATCATCAAGCGGGCGGTGGACGCCGGCGTCGTCGAGATCCACGTGCACGACATCCGGCAGTGGGCGAAGGGGCGGCACAAGGTGGCGGACGACTATCCCTACGGCGGTGGCCCGGGCATGGTGCTGAAGCCGGAGCCGGTGTTCGCGGCGGCGGAGGCGGTGCTGGAGCTGGCGCCGGAGCGCGGGCCCATCATTCTGCTCACCCCCATCGGCCGGCGGTTCGGCCACGGGGTGGCGCTGGAGCTGGCGCGCGGGCAGCGGCTGCTCCTCCTCTGCGGGCACTACGAAGGCGTGGACGCGCGGATACACGAGCACCTGGCGACGGACGAGATCAGCATCGGCGACTACGTGCTGTCCGGCGGGGAGCTGCCGGCGATGGTTGTGGTGGATGCGGTGGTCCGACAGCTACCGGGAGCGCTCGGCTGCTCAGAGTCGGCCGAGCAGGAGTCGTTCGCGGACACCCTGCTTGAGTCTCCGCACTACACTCGTCCACCAGAGTTCCGCGGCTGGGAGGTGCCGGAGGTGCTGCTCTCGGGCCACCATAGCGAGGTGGACAAGTGGCGGCGGCGGCGGAACCTGCTGCTGACGGCTCAGCGGCGGCCGGACCTGCTGGAGAGGATTGCATTAAGTAAGGAAGACAGGGAGTGGCTGGAGGAGCAGGGCGTGGGATAGTGGATGGTGGATAGTGCCCCGCCCCTCCCCCGTGTCTCGCGTCCCGTGCCTCGCGTCGATGGGTTGCCCGTAGGCGGCCGCCCCGCTAGACTGGCAATGTTGTCATGGACGCCAGCTCATTCGTAGAACTGAAGCCAAACCCGAACATCCCGGACTTCCGCCCCGGCGATAGCGTGCGTGTGCACGCAAAGGTGGTGGAGGGCGACCGCGAGCGCATCCAAATGTTCGAAGGGGTGGTCATTCGCATCCGCCGGGGCGGGATCAACTCCACCTTTACGGTGCGCCGCGTGAGCCACGGCGTCGGCATCGAGCGCGTATTCCCTTACCACTCGCCGCTGGTGGACAAGGTGGAGGTGGTGCGCGTGGGCCGCGTGCGGCGGGCCAAGCTGTACTACTTGCGCGACCGCGTGGGCAAGGCAGCCCGCATCAAGCCGGGCTCCCGCGCCCGCTTCGAGGCGCTGACGTTGGGACGCGGCGTACCCATGGCCGAGCCGCCGGAGGAAGAGGAGGAAGAGCAGGAAGACGTGATGGCGGAGGTCTCCGAGGAGGGAGAGGCCGGCGCCGAGGCCGAGGAGGCCCCGGAGGCGGCGGAAGACGTGGTCACGGAAGAAGTCGCGGAACCGGAGCCGGAGGCGGCGGAGCCAGAGGAAGCGGCGACTGAGGCCGCGCCTGAGGGCGAGGGCGAACCCAAAGAATAGCGCAGGTAACGCCCGTCCCGCGCCCCGCAGCGGCGGGGCGTTTTTCGTTCCCGGGCTCGTGGCGGGGATGTTGATTGTCGCGCTCTTCGTCTTCATCGCCGCGCATGTGCGCCCCGATCCCAGCGTCGTCGCTTCACTCATGGTACGAGTACCTCACCATGAGCGGGACGGGGCCTCTTGGCTGGAGGTGGGTTCGCGCCAACACCCCTTCCCGCTCGCCCTGAGGCGCTCGTAGGGCGAGCGGCGGACGACGTCGCGATACAGGCGAATGCCCTCTCTGCCCTAGTCGATCGTCACCGGCGTCTGTGGGAACGGCAACTGGGCATCCTCGGCTGAAGCGCGCCCATCAGAGCTCTTCCATATACGTCTTATACTGGCCCCGAGATGCCTTACGCCGAAGTAGCGGTCAACGCCGCCGCGCCCCTGCGGCAGACGTTCACGTACCGCATCCCGGCGCCCCTTTCGGTCGTCCCGGGCCAGGCGGTGTATGTCCCCTTCGGCGCACGCACACTGCAGGGCATCGTGATGGAGGTGACGGAGGAGGCGGGCTTCCGGGCTGTGCGGGACATCGAGGCGCTCATCGACCCGCAGCCCATGCTCTCGCCGGCGCACCTCGCGCTGGCCCGCCTGCTGAGCGATTACTATCTGGCGCCGCTCTTCGACTGCGTCTCGCTGATGCTGCCGGCGGGCTTCAAGCGGCGGCCGCTGGCGCTGCTGCGGGCGACGGAGCGGGGGAAGGACGTTGCGCTCAGGGCTGGGGCCCTGAGCCACGGTGAAACAAAAGGAGCCGGGGCCCTGAGCCACGATGAAGCAGAAAGAGCCGGGGGCCTGAGCCACGGTGAAACAGAAAGGACCGGGGCCCTGAGCCACGGTGAGGTGGCGCTGCCGGAGAGCCAGCGGCGGGTGCTGGAGTACGTGCTCGAACGCGGTGAGGTGGAGAGCGAGGAGCTGCGCCGAGGCCTGAAGATGCGCGGCGTGCAGGCTGCCGCCGGCTCGTTGCTGCGGACGGGGCTCATCGAGCGCTCGTACCGCCTGGCGCGCCCCGCGGTCACGCCGAAGGTCGTCCCCCACGTTCGCCTCCTGCGGCCGGAAGAGGAGGTGAGAGCGGAGGTGCGGCGGCTGCGCGGGGACGCTTCGTCGCTGGCGCTGCGGCGGGCCGTCGTGCTGGAGCGCCTGGCGGACGAAGGGGCGCTGCCGCGGGCGCGGGCGCGGGCGCTGGGGCTCACGCCCGCGGTCCTGCGCGACCTGCAGGCGGAAGGCTGGGCCGCCGTGGAGGACGTGACGGTGGTACGCGATCCGCTGTCCGGCCGGGCCTATGCGCAGCGGCCGCCGTCGGCGCTGATGGCGGACCAGCGGGCGGCGGTGGAGGCCATCTGCGCGGCGCTGGAGGTCAGGGCTGGGGCCCTGACCCATGGGAGAGAGGGCGGAGCGCCGGAGGCTGTCAGGCTGAAGCCTGACCCCCCCAGCGGGGACTCGGTGTTCCTGCTGCACGGCGTGACTGGGAGCGGGAAGACGGAGGTGTACCTGGCGGCGCTGGAGCGGGCGGTGACGCTGGGCAAACGCGCCATCGTCCTGGTGCCGGAGATATCGCTGACGCCGCAGACTGTGCGCCGCTTCGGGGAGCGCTTCCCCGGGCAGGTGGCGGTCATGCACAGCGAACTGCCCCTGGGAGAGCACTTCGACATGTGGCACGAGGTGCGGGACGGCCGCTATGCGGTCGTCATCGGCCCGCGGGGGGCGCTGTTCGCGCCGCAGCCGGACCTCGGGCTCGTGATCATCGACGAAGAGCACGAGTGGACGTACAAGCAGCAGGAGGGCTCGCCGCGCTACCACGCGCGCCGGGCGGCGGAAGAGCTGTGCCAGCTGACGGGCGCCGTGCTTGTGCTGGGCTCGGCGACGCCGGACGTGGAGAGCCACTTCCGCGCCCAGGATGGGTCGTACCGGCTGCTGGAGCTGCCGCAAAGGCTGCTGCCGGCGGACGGCGCCGTGACGCCGGGGCCGCTGCCGGAGGTGGAGGTGGTGGACTTGCGCTCGGAGCTGAAGGCCGGCAACCGCAGCATCTTCAGCCGCTCGCTGGCAGGCGCTGTGCGCCGGGCGCTGGACGCGGGGGAGCAGGTGATGCTGTTCCTGAACCGCCGCGGCACGGCGGCGTTCGTGCAGTGCCGGGACTGCGGCCACGTGCCGGAGTGCCGCCAGTGCGCCGTCGCGCTCACCTACCACCTGCCGGAGGCTGCGCTGGTCTGCCACTACTGCCGCCGCCGGCGGCCGCTGCCGGCCGCCTGCCCGCAGTGCGGCGGCGGGCGCATTCGCCAGGTGGGGCTGGGCACCGAGCGCGTGGAGGAGGAGGCCCGGCTCGCCTTTCGGGGCGCGCGCACGCTGCGCTGGGACCGCGACGTCACGCGCGGGCGGGACGCGCACGAGGCGATCCTGGCGCGCTTCCTGTCACACGAGGCCGACATCCTCATCGGCACGCAGATGATCGCCAAGGGGCTGGACATCCCCCTCGTGACGCTGGTAGGGGTGATCTCGGCGGACATCGCCTTGCACCTGCCGGACTTCCGCGCCGGCGAGCGCGCGTTCCAGCTGCTGGAGCAGGTGGCGGGGCGCGCGGGCCGCGGGCCGAAGGGCGGCCGGGTGATCATCCAGACGTACACGCCGGACCACTACGCCATTGAGGCTGCGGCGGCCCACGACTACCACGCCCTTTACCGGCGGGAGATCGAGTTCCGGCGGCGGCTGGGGTACCCGCCGTTCGGGCGGCTGGTGCGGCTGACGTACGCGCACACGGGCGCGGCCTACGCGCAGGGGCAGGCGGCGATGATGGCGCGGCGGCTGAAGGTGGAGCGCGACCGTCTGGGGCTGGCGAACCTGGACGTGCTGGGGCCGTCGCCGGCCTTCGTGCCCCGCCTGCGCGGCCGCTGGCGCTGGAACGTGGTGCTGCGCGGGAACGACCCCGCAGCCGTCCTGCGCGACACGGCGCTGCCCCGCGGCTGGACGGCGGACGTGGACCCGGTGTCGCTGCTTTAGGGGAAGGGGGCGGATCAATCTGGGCCTGCGTTCTGTTGGCCAGCGCTACGAAGTCCTCCAGAGAGACTGTCGGTGCCAGCGAGATCATGCGCAGAGTGGCCGCGACACGGCGGTTCGGGCTGTCCAAAGGCTAATCGGGATATGTATCCGGGAGGCCCGGCGGGACCTCGGCGGCCTGAATGTCCGGGCTGACGGTGTCCGTCACTGTGGCTGTACCGCCGGCGGCGGGCCGTGGACGTGGGCCCGATGTCGCTGCTTTAGCGCGCGCGCCGCCTCCAGGCGTACCAGCCGGCGGCGGTGAACGCCACGCCGCCGGCAAGCGCGGCCGCTGCGCCCGCGGGCACCGCGTCGCCGCCGGTCTGGTACGATAGAATGGCCGCTGGATTTCAGTAAGGGAGTTGCACTTGGCCGTTCATCCTATAGTCTTTCTGCCCAACCCGGTGCTCCGCCAGAAGGCGAAACGCGTCCCCAGGCCCGCCCTGGGCGCAGGCGAAGGGATGGACGCCTCCCTCCACGCACTCATCGCGGACATGATCGAGAGTATGCATGCGGCGAACGGCGTGGGCCTGGCGGCGCCGCAGATCGGCGTGTCACTGCGGGTGATCGTGATCGGGCTGCCGGAAGAGGAGCCGTTCGCGCTCATCAACCCGGAGATCGTGAAGAGGAGCGGCGAGCGCACCGTGGAGGAGGGGTGTCTCTCGGTCCCCGGCTATCGCGCGGAGCTCACGCGCTCGCTGACGGTCGTGGCGAAAGGGCTGGACCCCTCCGGCAAGGAGGTGCGGATCAAGGCCCGCGATGACCTGCTGGCGCAGGCCCTGGAGCACGAGATCGACCACGTCAACGGCATCCTGTACATTGACCACCTGCCCAGCCTGGATGCGCTCGTGAAGCTGGAGCCGGAAGAGCGGCCGTCCGCCTCAGGCGGGGCGCGCAGCTAGCCGCCGCGGATGGAGGGGCGGACGGAGGGACCGTGAGCGGGGAAGAGGCTTTCCCCCTGGACTCGCGCTGCCGGGCGCTGCTGGCCCGCCTGGCGACGTTCTTCGCGGGCCGCGACATCACCGCCTACGCGACGGGCGGCTTCCTGCGCGACGCGCTTCTGGGGCAGCGCATCCACGACATCGATCTCTCCATCGGCGCCGATCCGCTGGTGGTCGGGCCGGATCTGGCCGCCGCTCTGGAAGGCCACTACTTCGTGCTGGACGCAGAGAAGCGGCTGGCACGCGTCCTTCTGCCCGCGGAGGAGCTGCACATCGACCTCCTGCCCATTCGCGGCGAGATCGCGGAGGACCTGCGGCGGCGCGACTACACGATCGACGCGCTGGCCGCTGCGCTGGGAGAAGCCGTTACCGGCCGCGCGGCAATCATAGACCCCACCGGCGGCCTGGCGGACTTGCAGTCTCGTACCGTGCGCCTGACGGAGGAGGCGGCGCTACTGGCGGACCCCCTGCGCCTGCTGCGGGGGGCGCGCATCGCCACGCAGGTGGACTTTCGTGTCGCGCCGCAGACCGCGGAGCTCATCCGGCGGCACGCGGCGCTGGTAACGCGCTCGGCGCCGGAGCGGCAGCGGGACGAGCTGATGCGCATCCTCGGCACGCCCCGGGCCGCGGCCGGCCTGCGCCTCCTTGATGACCTCGGGTTGTTTGACCATATCTTCCCGGAGATGGCCGCCGCGCGCGGTTGCGAGCAGCCGAAGGAGCATTACTGGGATGTCCTCAACCACAGCTTTGCGACGGTGCAGAGCATGGACCTGCTGCTGGCGGAGGAGGAGCCACCGTCCGCCTCAGGCGGAGGCCGCAGGCTGTGGCGCGAGCTGTGGTCCGGCCTGGCGTGGTGGCCGGAGGCGCGGGAGTACTTCCGGCGGGAGGTGGTGATGGGCACCGCGCGCTGCGCGGTGCTAAAGCTCGGCTGCCTGCTGCACGACATCGGCAAGCCGCAGACCAGGACGTTCGACGGGACGGGACGCATGCGCTTTTTCGGTCACGCGGACGCCGGCGCGGAGATCGCCGTCCGGCTCCTGCAGCGGCTGCGCTTCTCGGCGCGCGAGGTGGCGTTGGTGCGGGCGATGATCGAGGCGCACATGCGGCCGCTGCAGATGGCGCAGCAGGGGCCGCCCACGCGCCGGGCCATCTACCGCTTCTTCCGTGACACTGGAGACGCCGGTATCGATACGCTGTTCCTGTCGCTGGCCGACCACCTGGGGGCGGTGGGGCCGCGGGTGAAGGTGGAGGCCTTCCGGCGGCACGTGGCGCTGATAGCCTACGTGCTGACGCAGCGCTTCCAGGCGCCCGAGGTCGTATCGCCGCCACGGCTCCTGCGCGGCGATGAACTGATGCGGGAGCTGGGGCTGGCGCCGGGGCCGCTGGTGGGCCGGCTGCTGGAGCAGGTGCGCGAGGCCCAGGCGGCAGGCGAGGTGAGCACGCGGGAGGAGGCGCTGGCGTTCGCGCGGCGGGAGATGGAGCGGTTGCGCGCTGAGTGAAGTGGCCACCGTGAGTGCGCGACCGGGGGATGGGCGGAGGGGGTGGGCGGAGTGATACCGCCTAACCGAGAAATCCGCTAACCTGTATTGGTCATGCCTGTCCTGATCCTGGCCATCGCCTATCCCGTGACGATCGCGGTGCTCTTCTACCTGGCGTTCCTGCGGCCCGTGCAGCAGCACCAGAAGAAGCAGCGGCAGGAGCTGGCCCGCCTGCGCGTCGGCGATGAGGTCCTGACCCAGGCGGGGTTCATCGCGACGATCAAAGAGGTGCGCGTGCCGGAGGAGCAGGGACCCACGGAGCTGATACTGGACCTCGGAGGCATCGAGGTGCGGGCGGTGGCCTCGGCCATCGTCCAGCGCGTAACGAGCGTGGCGGCGGACCGCGGCGAGACGGCAGGCGCGGCGGGAGCTGTTGAGAGAGCGTAAGGATATGCCCGATGCGTGACCGCACTAACCTGATAATCCTGGGGCTGATCTCGGTCCTGACGGTGTTCTCAATTCTCGTGGTCTGGCCGGGCTGGCCGAAGCGCTACCTGCCGGACTTCATCGATTACCCAACCGGGCCGGTCCTGGACGTGGGCCGCGACGCCATGCGTCTGGGGCTGGACTTGAAGGGCGGCAGCTACGTGCTCACGGAGGCAGACACCTCCGCACTGCCCGCGGGAACAGACGTGGACCAGGCGATGGAGGGCGCCAAGGACATCATCGAGCGCCGCGTGAACGCCTTCGGCGTGTCCGAGACAGAGGTGACGCGAGAGGGCAAGAACCGGCTGGCCATCCAGCTGCCCGGCATCGCGCCGGACCAGGCGGCAGAGCTCATCGGCAAGACCGCGCTCCTGGAGTTCAAGGAGCCCAAGCGCGACGACGCCGGCCAGATCGTGTGCGTGGACCCCCAGGGGACGGAGTTCAGCGTCGGGCGCGATGCCGCTCGCGAGGCCGTTGACGACCAGGGGAAGAAAATCGAGCAGTGTACGGGACCCGGGGGACAATTCGGCGAGGTGGTCTGGCTGCCGGCCGCGGCCAGGGACAGCCAGGGCCAGTCCCGGGTAATGACGGGAAGGTTCATCAAGCCCAACGGCGCGGCGGTGGACGTGGTGCCCCAGCCCGTAGTCCGGATAGACTTCACAGGCGAAGGCGGGCTGCTCTTCGAGCAGGTCACGGAGCGGCTCCAGGGGCTGCCGCTGGGCATCTTCCTGGACCAGGACCTGATCAGCGCCCCCATCGTGCAGCAGAAGATCAGCGGCGGCAACACCGTGATCGAGGGCCTCACCCTGGATGAGGGGAAGACGCTGGCCATCCAGCTCAACGCGGGCGCCCTGCCGGTGCCGCTCAAGACCATCCAGACCACAGAGGTTGACGCCACGCTCGGCGAAAATACGCTGGTGCGCGCCGTGCAGGCGGGCATCATCGGCGTGCTGGCCGTGATGGCGTTCATGATCCTGTACTACCGGCTGCCGGGCGTGCTGGCGTCTGTGGCGCTGCTCACTTACATCTCCACGGTGATGATGATCTTCAAGCTGGGCCCCATCATCGGCCCGGTCACAATCACGCTGGCGGGCATCGCCGGGTTCGTGCTCTCGATTGGGATGGCGGTGGACGCCAATATCCTTGTCTTCGAACGCATGAAGGAGGAGTTGCGCGCCGGCCGCAACCTCGCCTCCGCCGTCGAGCACGGGTTCGACCGCGCCTGGTCCTCCATCCGCGATAGCAACGTCTCCACGTTGATCACCTCCGGCATCCTGTACTGGTTCGGCGACCGTTTCGGTGCGCAACTGGTGCAGGGGTTCGCGCTAACGCTGTTCGTCGGCGTGCTGATCAGCATGTTCTCCGCCATCATCGTCACGCGCACGTTCCTGCGGCTGCTGGTGGGCACGCCCGTGGCGCGGAACCTCTGGCTGTTCGCGCCGGACCTCAGGGTGAGGCCTGGCGGGCAGGAGCGGCCGGCGCGGCCGTTCGTGTTCGATTTCGTGAAGCGTCGCGGCTTCTACTTCGTGCTATCAGCGGCCATCCTCGTGCCCGGCGTGGTCTCGCTGGCGGTGCCCCCGGCCCTCAAGCCGGGCATCGAGTTCAGCAGCGGGGCCACGTTCACCATCACGTTCGATAACAAGGACGTAGACCAGGGCCAGGTGCGCAAGGCCTTCTCGGACGTGGGGCACCCGGAGGCGCGGGTGCAGAAGACCAGCGGCGGCGATTTCATCGTCCGCATCGCGGAGCTGAAGGGGGCCTCCGGCCCGCCCATCGGCCCGGCGCCGCCCTCTGAACGCGACCAGCTGGAGGGGCAGCTCCAGAACGAGCTGGGGGCGTTCACCACCAAGAACTTCAACCAGGTCTCGGAGATCGTGTCGCGGGAGATCGGGCGGGACGCGGCCATAGCCATCGCCTTCGCCGCCATCGCTATCCTGGTGTACATATCGTGGTCCTTCCGCAACGTGCCGAAGGCGTACCGGTACGGCATCGCGGCCGTGGTGGCGGCGCTGCACGATGGTCTCTTCATTCTGGGCGCCTTCTCCATCTTCGGGAAGGTGTTCGATACCGAGATCAGCAGCATGTTCATCACCGGCCTGCTCACCGTCATCGGCTTCAGCGTGCACGATACGATCGTTGTGTTCGACCGCATCCGGGAGAACGTGGCGCACAACCCGGAGGTGCCCTTCGACGAGGTGGTGAACACGAGCCTGACGGAAACCGTGGCGCGCTCTATCAACACCTCGACGACTGTAGTGCTCGCGCTCCTCGCCCTGATGCTTCTGGGCGCTGGGTCTATCGACGTGCTGCTGCTGACGCTGCTGCTGGGCATCATCGCCGGGACGTACAGCTCCATCTTCATCGCCAGCCAGATCCTGGTGGCGTGGGAGGACGGCGACCTGGCGCGCGTCTACCGCCGGCTCGTGCCCGGGCGCCGGGTCCCGGCGGAAGCGCCGGGATAGCGGCGGGCCGCTGGGGGCAGACGCGCCGGTCCGCCCCTGGAGTGTACAGGCCCGCGGCTATTGCGCTTTGTCATCCTGTCCGCAGGCAGGATCTGGTGGGGCGGCGGGCTCAACGGCCCCGGCTCAGGTGACGGCGGTAGGGGCGAGTGGCACTAAGTCCGCAACCGGAAGCCGCGCCTATGCCCTGCGTCCCCTACGCGCGGCCGCCCGTGACAGCTTCCCGGTATTCCAGCCAGAAGACAGCCACGTCGCGTAGGCCGGCGTTACGCAACAGCGTCAGGTCTTCCTGCAGGGTCAGCGGCTGGTCGCCCTCGTTCGCCTCCATCTCGTCCAGGAAGCGGCGTGTGGCCGCGTGATCAGCGAAGCGCGGATCGAGGCCTCGTGCCCGCTCGATGATGCCGTGCACCCGGATGTCCTGGATTCGCCGCTCCACGGCGGGGGCCTCCGCGGCCACGATGTCTGCGTTCATGAACCAGCCCCCCGGGCGCAGCAGCGCAGCGGCCTCTGCGGCGACGGCGCGCTTCTCCTCGTGGGTGAGGTGATGGAGCGCATATGATGAGTAGATGACGTCGAAGCCCTCGGCGCCGGCCAGCAGCTTCGGCAACTCGCGGAAATCACCGATCCGGAAATCGACGCTCGCGGCCCGCTTCCCCAGCCGGGCTCTTGCCAGCTCCACCATGCCCTCTGCGCCGTCCACTGCGCACACCTTCGACTGCGGAAACGTCTCCAGGAACCTGGTCGTGAAGTATCCCGTGCCCACGCCCAGGTCCAGCGCGCTCAAGGCGGCGTCGCGATCGAACGGCAGGACTTCGAGGGCGATCTGGACCATCTTCGGGCGGTTGGGGTGCATAAGCTCCATGTCAGCGTCATACGCTGCCACGCGTTCGCGCAGGTCATAGGCGCCGATGCTCTTGCGGCTCATGGATTGCACTCCTTCAGCGCGCCGTGCGGCGGCCGGCCTCCTTTGCGGCTCGTGTGCAGTATAGCCTGAGCGGGGTGCAGCCAGTCCCGTCGCCGTAGGGATAGAGCTTTAGCTCTGTCCAACCGGGGCGGGGTGTGGGTGGCCTGCTGGCCCGCGGCAGCTAGCGTAGCACTCGCTCGTCGCCGGTGCGGCGGGTGATGCGCTTGGCGTCCAGGTGTTCCAGCAGGGCCTGCGCGTACTTGCGGCTGGTGCCGAACATATCGCGCACCTGCGCCAGCGTCACGGTCTTCCGCTCACGCAGGTGCGCCGTCACGCGGTCTACCATCTCGCGGTAGGCGCCGGCGGCGAAGATGACGCCGTCGCCCACGCGGACGATGTCGCCGCGGTCCTCGAGGTAGGCGAGCAACTCCTCGCCCACCAGCTTATCGGTGGCCGGGGAGAAGGGCGTGGCGCGCAGGGCAGAGAGGAAGGCCTGAGCGCGCGCCTCCTGCTCGGCGCTGAGCGCGGGCTCATGGCCCGGCAACGCCACGGCGCCGCCCACCTCCGCCATCCCGCCGAGCGCTACCCAGCGGGCGAGTGCCTTCTCGAAGACGCGGGGCGGCAGGCCCAGGCGGTTGCGCAGCTCCTCGCGGGGCATGCCGCGGCGCAGCGGCGATTGCCGGTGGTAGGCCGCCAGGGCGTCCCCCGCGCGCGCGGTCAGCGCCTCAAAACCGCGCTTTGTGTAGAGAATGGACGTCCCGGTCAGCCCGCCGCCG
This sequence comes from Dehalococcoidia bacterium, assembly GCA_030649945.1. Lineage (GTDB taxonomy): Bacteria > Chloroflexota > Dehalococcoidia > SM23-28-2 > RBG-16-64-32 > JAUSFE01. The sequence goes on from JAUSFE010000032.1 coordinate 167,057, forward strand.
TTCAGGCTCACCAGCTCGCCGGTTTCGATCAGCGTGCGCAGGGTCTCCCGCGCCAGCGTTTCTTCCATGGCGGCCTGCTTCAGGAACCCGCCGGCCTCCACCGGCTCCAGGCGGCCGATGGCTGTGGCGACCAGCTCTTCCGGCGAGCCCTTTTCGAGCGCTTCCAGCGCGGCGAGCGTTGGGGAATGGAACCGGCGGTGCCGCCCGGCCTGCGTGTCGATGATGCGGCCGCCGCCGAGGGTGTCGTTGGGGTCGCGGATGATGAAGCGGTCGCCCTTGATGGCGGCCAGGGGCGCGGCCAGGCGGATCTGCGCCCAGGCGGTCTCGCCCGGCGGCAGCTCATCGCGGTCCAGCAGGAGCACCTTACCCTCAACTTCGGCAGAGCCGGTGTGGACCGTGACGGACAGGTTGTGGCGCACCGGCCGCTGCAGGTAGCCGACGGCGCGCAGGCGGACGTCCAGCGAGGTGGCAGGGCGCAGCCAGCCGGGCGTCGTCACCACCATCCCGCGGCTCAGCTCCTCCACTGCCAGGCCCGCCAGGTTCACCGCCGTGCGCCGCCCGGGCTGCGCGCTCTCCACTTTCCGCCCGTGAGACTGAAGGCCGCGCACCCGCGAACGCAGGCCGCCCGGCAGGACCTCTACCTCCTGGCCGGTTCGCAGCGAGCCGTCGATCAGCGTGCCGGTGACCACGGTGCCGAAGCCGGGCATGGTGAAGGCGCGGTCCAGGGGCAGCCGCGGCCGGCCGATGTCGCGGCCGGCGGGGGCCAGCGCCAGCTGTGCCTCCAGCGCGGCGACCAGCTCGTCGAGGCCTTCGCGGGTGACTGCGGAGCAGGCGATGACGGGCGCGCCTTCCAGGGTGGTGCCGAGGATGACCTCCTCCGCGTCGGCCCGCGCCAGCTCCAGCAGGTCCGGCTCCACGAGGTCCGCCTTGGTGAGCGCGACGACGCCGTGGGCGATGCCCAGCAGGTCGATGATGGCCAGGTGCTCCCGTGTCTGCGGCATCACGCCCTCGTCCGCGGCGATGACCAGCAGTGCGAGGTCGATGCCGCCGACGCCGGCCAGCATGTTCTTGATGAAGCGCTCGTGGCCGGGTACGTCCACGATGCTGACCTCGCCGCCACCAGGGAGCCCCAGCCAGGCGAAGCCGAGGTCGATGGTCAGTCCCCGCTCCTTCTCCTCGCGCAGGCGGTCCGGGTCGATCCCCGTGAGCGCCAGCACCAGTGCGGACTTCCCGTGGTCCACGTGGCCGGCGGTGCCGATTACGTACATGGCGGCTCGGCCCCGAGGACCCCGCCCCGGAGCAATAGAGCATTGGAGCAATGGAGCGTCCGCCGGTATCCGCAGTGCTCTAATGCTCCCATGCTCAATTGCTCGCGACCCTCGCTCTCTTGTCCTGCGTCTCGATTCTATATCTACGCTCTCGCCTCTGCTAACATACGTCGCGCGATGCCCCCGGTCGGCTACGTCTACGACCCCCTCTACCTGGCGCACGACGTCCCGGGCCACCCGGAGTCGCCGGCGCGGCTGCTGGCGATTATGTCGCATCTGGAGGAGTCCGGCGTGCTCGCCCAGGTGCGGCGCATCGAGGCGCGGGACGCCACGCTCGCGGACCTGCGGCTGGTCCACGATGAGCGCCTGGTAGAGCAGGTGCGGGCGGCGGCGCTGAACACCGAGAGCAGCCACTGGCTGGACGCCGATACGTACGTCGTGCCGCGCTCGTACGAGGCCGCGCTGAGGTCTGCCGGTGGTGTTCTGGCGGCCACGGACGCGGTGCTGGACGGCGGCGCGCGCTCGGCCTTCTGCCTGGTGCGGCCGCCGGGGCACCACGCTACGCCGCGGCACGCCATGGGCTTCTGCCTGTTCAACAATGTAGCGATCGCGGCCGCCCACGCCCTCGCGCGGCGCGGGCTGGAGCGCGTGGCGATCATCGACTTCGACGTGCACCACGGCAACGGCACGCAGGACGCGTTCTACAGCGAGCCGCGGGTGCTGTACTTCTCCACGCATGAGCACCCCTTCTATCCCGGCACGGGCGATTGGCGGGAGACCGGCGCCGGCAACATTGTGAACGTCCCGCTGCCGGCCGGCTGCGCGGACGCGGAGTACCTGCGCTGCTACCGCGACGTCTGCGCGCCGCTCGTGCGCCGTTTCCGCCCGCAGCTGATCCTGGTCTCCGCCGGCTTCGACGCGCACTTCGCGGACCCGCTGGCGCAGGAGCTGCTGAGCACGAACGGCTACTACCAGATCGCGGCTCTGTTGCGGGACCTGACGGATGAGCTGTGCGGCGGGCGCACCGTGTTCGCCCTGGAGGGCGGATACGACCTGACCGCGCTGTCGTGGTCCGTCCGCGCGTGCTTCGATGCGCTGCTAGGGAACGAGTTCGCGGCCGACCCGCTGGGGGTGGGGCCGGGGATGCGGGCGCCGGACATCGGGGCGCTACTCGCGGCGGTCAAGGGCGCGCACGGCCTGTAGGGGCGCAGCAACGATAAGTCTGCGATCTCACGTCAACGTGACGCGGGCGATGGGTGCCGCTTCGTGGAGCACTCGTTGCTGCGCCCCTACAGCGGTTGATCCGGCAGCAGGCGCACGAACACCTCGTTCGCCAGGTAGCGCCCGCGGTCCGTGAGCCGGATGCGCTCGCCGGAGCACCCGTCGGGGTGGCCGCCGGCGCGCTCCAGCAGGCCGAGCGCCGTCATCTCAGCGAAAACGGCGCCGTAGACATCGTCCGGCGAGCGGCCGAAGCGGCGGGCGAAGGCGTCCACGCTCAGCCCTTCGTTCAGGCGCAGGGCCAGGATGGCCGTGTCCGCCATCTGCAGCTCCGCCGGCTGAGGGTCGACGAACGTGACCTGGCGCATCGACGCCAGCAGAGCGGGCGCCGCCCCGCCCGCGTCGATGCCCGCGGCGGCGGTCTCGCGCACGCGCTCGATGTACTGGCGGGGCGAGTAGACATCGGCGAAGCGATACGTCACTCCCTCCTTCCCCCTTCCGCCTTCCTCCTTCCTCCCCAGGTGCGAGTGCGCGCCGGGACCCAGGCCCAGCCACTGGCCGTTGCGCCAGTACACCAGGTTGTGGCGGCACTCCTCGCCGGGACGGCACCAGTTCGAGATCTCGTACTGCCGGTAGCCGGCCCGCGCCAGCCGTTCCCCCGACCACTCGTACATCGCCGCCTGCAGGTCGCCGTCCGGGGCCGGGGCGCGCCCACGCTCAATGTCGTGCGCCAGCTTCGTCCCCTCCTCCACGGTGAGGGCGTACAGCGAGAGGTGCTCGGGCCCCAGGGCAATCGCCTGCTCGAGGGTGGCCTGCCAGCGCTCCATCATCACCCGCTCACCCTGAGCCGCCCGTCGCGAAGCGGAGGGCGAGTCGAAGGGCAGGCCGTAGATCAGGTCCAGATTGACGCGCTGGAAGCCGGCCTCGCGCGCCCAGCGGTAGCACCGCAGGGCGTCGGCCGCTGTGTGAATACGGTCCAGCGCCTTCAGCTCGCCGTCGTCGAACGACTGGACGCCGAAGCTGATGCGGTTGACGCCGAGATCGGCCAGGCCGCGCAGGTAATCGCGGTTCACCGTGCCGGGGTTGGCCTCGAGGGTAATCTCGGCCTCCGGCTCCAGCGCGAAGCAGTCGCGCAGGGCGGCCATGATGCGCGCCAGCTCCGGCAGCGGCGTCAGGCTGGGGGTGCCGCCGCCGAAGAACACCGTCGGCACGGGGCGGCTCTGCACGACGGGCGACCAGAGCCGCATCTCGGCGATGAGGGCCTCGACGAAGGGGGGGATCAGGTCCTCCAGCTTGGCGTAGGAGTTGAAGTCGCAGTAGGCGCACTTCAGGGTGCAGAAGGGGATGTGGATGTAGAGGGAGAGGGGGTGGCGGGCGTTCTTCACAAGATAATGGTAGCAGGGGATCGTGGAGTATGGGCGCGAGCGGATGAACCTGTCAGCGGATATTCAGCGGATTAGCGGATGGGCGCCGGTCCGTTAATCCGTTCCCCATCCGCTGACATGCCGGCCCGCTTCCCCCGCGGCAGCCGTTCGCCGCCCCCCGTGGCGGCCTGAAGGCGCGCCGCTACAACCCCTTTGCCCCTCGTGATGCCTCATAAATCCCGGTTACCGAACGGCCTCCGCCGGCCCTGGAGGTCAACGCATCGCCCAGCACACGCCATTATCCAGATGGGGTCCTCGTGGAAGAGAGCCATGAACCTGCTCCTCAAGGCTTCTTCGTATCTGGCGCACCTTCAGGAGGGACTCCAATCCCTCAAAATTGTTCTCCACGTTGACCGATCAGCTCGACGACTAATCTGAATACTTTCGGTAACCCTACTTCTTG
>JAUSFE010000038.1 GCA_030649945.1 Dehalococcoidia bacterium
CCGCCCGCAGCGGCCGCCGGCCGCCCCATCGCCGCGCGCAGGCGTAGGCCAGCAGGCCCAGCGCCAGGAAGACGGCGACGGACGAGACGTTGAACGCGAACGAACCTGTCCGCACCAGGGAGCTGTAGACGTCGAGCACAAGCCCTTCCTTGGGGATGTGCACGCCGACGCGGCTGAGCATGCGGTACAGGAACAGCTCGCCCAGGCCGGCCGCCAGCAGCGTCCAGAGCGCGTACGGCGCCAGCGACTCCACGGTCAGCGCGGCGTTCGCCGGGGACGCGGCGGCGGCGCTCTTCTGCACGCTACTGCTCCCGCTGACCGGCGCGGAGGCGCGCGTAGGCCAGGCCCATGAAGACGATAACGACGCCGGCCATGACGAACACCCAGACGACGGCGCCGCTCTTGCCCTCCGCCCGTGCGACGCCCTCCACCTTCAGGTCGGCGAACTGCGAGACGGACTTCAGTCCGTCGCGCTCGCCTGACGCCCCGTCCCAGACGGCGAACGCCACGTTGGTCGTCTGCCCCGGCTTGAAGGGCGTGTAGTCTCCGCCCGCTTTCATCTCCCGCGCGAACAGGACGTACCACTTACCGTTCTGCCAGATGCCCTTCCCCGCGACCGGCTGCTCTTCGGCGGTCGTGAGCGTGCCGAAGCCCGCCGCCACCAGGTTCTCCACCGGCGTCTTCCGTTCCGTTTGGGAAAGGAGGTTGCCGGCGGCCCGGCCGGGATAGAACAGCTCCTCGTCCTTGAACGGATAGTCGTCGCTGACGGCGTTAGGGTAGGCCTCAGGCACGTTCACGAAGCCGCGGTCGATATCGGCCTGCCAGTCGGCCTTCCATTGCCAGATGTTCACGCCGCCGTCGGCCTGGCCCATGCAGAACGAGGGCAGGGTGGCGACGCCGCTGGCCGGGAACTGGATGGCCGCCGCGTCGCGGAAGTCCTGCGGCGCGAAAGCCGATACGTCCTGCGTTGCGTCCGCCCACTCCAGCCGGAAGAAGATGCGGTCGCCGTCGTTCAGGGCGCGGACGGTGACGGCGCGGATGCTGCCGCCTCCCTGCGGCGTCGCGACGTTCTGGGCGCTGAGGGGTATCTCCACCGGCTCGGCGCTGTCCCACACGCGGGCGACCGGATCGTCCAGCGGGACGTCGCCGTCTGCCTCCTTGGCGGCGAGGGTGACGGCCTGTGAGCTGGCCAGGCGCAGGTCGAGCTGGGTCAGCGCGGCAGCGAGTATGAGTACGCCGGCCAGCAGGGCGAGCCCGGCGACCCGCGGACTAACGCGGGTCATCCGCCTCACCTCCCGGTGTTGGACAGGCGACCTCCAGCTCTCGCCCAGGCGAGTCGCCTTCGGAGACCGGCTCCGTAACCGGCGGCGCGATACCGATCTGGGGCTCCACGCCCAGCCGAGCCGAGTCCTTCGCCGCGAAGTCCCTGGCCAGGCCGGCCACGCGGGCGTAGAAGCCCGCGGCATCCAGGGCGGCGAGCCGCTGGCAGTACGGCGCCAGCCAGCGCCCCAGGTGCTCGCGCAGGAAACGGGCCTGGGCGCGGCGGCAGATTCCCGCGTGCGCGCGTTCCCTCCTCGCCAGGGCGAGCGCTTCCTTCAGCGCCAGCACCTGCATGAACTCCAGCTCCGTCGCGATGTGGTCCGGCCGCTCGCGGAAGTCGGCGGCGACACGCAGGCCGAACGCGCGGTAGAAGCCGGCGACGTCCGCCAGATGCTGCGCTCGCATGAACACGTGAGCGCCCGTGTACTCCGTCCCGTAGGGCGGACAGTTGGCGTGCACGGAAGGGTTGAACAGGCGGGCAAACTCGGCGGCCAGCAGGCCTTCCGGTTCGCCGCCGGCGCCGGCGGCCGCGGCGGCGAGCTCCTGGTGACCCAGGGCCGCCAGCGCCTCCGCCAGCGCCCCGCCAAAGCCACCCTCGGTGACATCCGCCTCGAACGCGGCGTCCGGCCGGCCAAAGGCGCCTGCCAGCAGACCGTACGCCTGGGCGCGGGCCAGGGCCGCCCGCATCGCCTGCCCCTTCGATACCTTCGCGCTCACGTGATGTTCAGCCTCTCCGGCGGCCGCACGATCACCGGCTCGACGATCGGCACCCGCACGATCTCGCGGCCGCCAGCGTTGAAGCCTATCGCCTCGTCCGCCGTGATCTCGTAGGACGCGATGAGCTTCTGGGTGGCGCCGAACAGCTGGAGGACGCCGAGCAGCTCGTGCGAGGGGTTGGCGTACTTTGCGATCGCTTCCTCGACGCCGGGGCCGAACATCTGGCGCAGGTACGGCCGCGGCACCCAGCGCGGCGGGATGTAGTAGACGTTGGGCTGGGTGCCGAACTGCGGGTAGAGCGGCAGCGCCACCCTCTCCTTGTGCACCAGGAAGTTCAGCGGGCTCTTCTCGTCGTCGATCCAGCCCTGGAGGCGGATCTTGCCCACGCAGGTGCTGATGCAGCGGGTGACCATCGGCTCTCCGCCCGTCAGCGGGTCGCCGCCCTCAAGGCGCGGGTAGCAGGCGATGCACTTCTCGGAGACGCGGGTGTTGCCGCGGTACATCGTCTTCTTGTAGGGGCAGGCCTCCACGCACTTGCGGTAGCCCCGGCAGCGGGCCTGGTCCAGGAGGACGATGCCGTCCTCCTCGCGCTTGTAGATCGCCTGGCGGGGACAGGCCGCCAGGCAGGCGGGGTAAGAGCAGTGGTTGCAGATGCGCTGCAGGTAGAAGAACCACGTGGGGTGCTCGGGCAGCGTGGCGCCGGCCTGGAAGCGTATCGCCGTGTCCTCGTGGATGTTGGGCGCGCTCCACTCCAGGTCCGTCGGGATGTAGCCGATGGCCGGCTGGCCGGCCTTCGTGTTCTCCGCGGCCTCAAAGATCGTCGCGCCGTTGTAGACGCCGTAAGGCGCCGTATCCGCTTCCTTCACCGAGCTGTCCCACTTCTGGCCGCCGGGGTTCGCCTCTTCCAGGAGGCTCAGGATCTTCATGTCCCAGTGCTGCGGATAGCCGCCGTAGGGCTTGGACTCCACGTTGTTCCACCACATGTACTCCTGGCCCTGGGAAAACGTCCAGGTGGACTTGCAGGCCATGGTGCAGGTCTGGCAGCCGATGCAGCGGTTGATGTTGAAGACGGCGGCGAACTGGCGGCGCGGCCCCTGCGGCGCTTCGTACGGGTAGCTCATCTCCCGCCCCAACTGCCAGTTGTGGACCTTAGCCACGGCGGCGCTCCCCCGCGCGGGCGGGAATCTGGTCCGCGAGCGCCCGCACGAACGCCTCGCCCTTCAGCCGGTACACGGTGTGCGGCCCCGTGTAGAAGGGGTTGCGGAACACCGTGAGGAGCCGCTCGCGCCCGAAGCCGAGGCGGGCCAGCTCCTCCACGAAGCAGCAGGCCATCGTCGTCAGCGCCTCGTCGTCCATCACCTCGGGCAGCCTGACGCCCACGATCGCGAACGGGTCGTCCTCTTCCAGTTGCTTATCGGCCATCGCTAATCGGTCTCGATCAGGTCGCCGGCCAGGTAGCGGTTCATGAAATCGCTCTCGTTCCCAGGGCAGAAGCCGGACTCCGCCGGCTGCCAGCGCCCCTTGCCGCCGAGGCCGCCGTCCTCGGCCTTGACAATGCGCACCAGTGTCTCCTTGGGGCAGGTATTTGGGGAGTGGACGTCCTCCTCATAGCCCTCGCCGATCGTCTGGCCCACGACGTTCTTGCGCACCAGCGAGTCCGTCATCATCGTGGGCTGGAGCCAGCCGCGGGTGATGCTCTGCTGAGAGCCGTAGCGGAAGCTGGCCTGGTAGCCGGTGCCCTCCGCCAGGGCGCGGCCGTCCGCGCGGCTCTCGTGGGCGCGCACGGAGCCGGGGGTGGCCATGAAGGCGGAGTGCTTCATCATCGTCACGCCGCGCGGGTAGGCGGGGTTGAACTTCACCCGCAGCATCAGGCGGGCCACGTGGTAGAAGGGGTCGTCTTCCTTCCAGCCCTTATAGGGGCGGTCCTCCGGGTTGGCGTCCACGTAGACGTAGTCGCCGTCCTCTATGCCCAGCTCGCCCGCGTCGTCCGGGTGCATCTGGATCTGGTGCTCGCCCACGCCCGGCATGCGCTTGTCGCGCCGGTAGGGGTCGCCGTAGTTGTTGTTCCAGATGAAGTTCCAGTCCGTGACCGCCCAGGACGAGTGGTTCGCGTGGCGGGACTTCGGGGTCAGGCAATAGAAGCGGTATCCCTGCTCCCAGAGCGGGTTCTTCGTGGTCTTTGCCTGCGCCCAGGCCATCTTGACGTTGCGCACAGAGCGCTCGTCCGCATCGATGGACGCCAGCGAGATGCCGTAGTCCACGGGCCGGATGGCCTCGTGGGCGGCGACGATCACGTTGGGCAGGTACGGCGTGGCCTCCACCGGCTCGCGGTGGACGATGAGGTTCTCGCCGTACTCGATGAACTCGTCCTCGTCGCGGTAGAACTCCATGCGGCCGGTCTTGTTGTAGAAGGGTTTCGATTCGTTGATCTGCTCCCAGCCGGGAATGCGCGGGTAAGTGCGGAACAGCATCAGCGAGGCGCGGTCCTGCGCGAGCAGGTCCCTGATCCGGTAGCCGCGCGTAGTGCTGCCCGCGTCCAGGATGCGCTGGAGATAGACCTCCGCTTTGTCCTCCAGGATGAACTTGAAGAAATCGCGGTAACGCCGGTCGCCGGTGATCTCGCTGATCCTCTCGGCGACCCCGGCCATGATCTCCGCATCGTTGCGGGAGTTGTACAGCGGGTCTATGCCGCCGCGCCAGGTCTGGAGGAAGGGGTTGGAGCAGGAGGCGGTCATCTCCGGCTGGCTAAGCTCCGCCCAGCTCTGCGCCGGCAGGACGATGTCCCCGAACTCGCAGCTGCCGGTCCACTCCATCTCGTTGATCACAATCATCTCGACCTTTGGGTCAACGTTACGGGCCATGTGGTAGGCCCACTTGGCGTTGTTCAGGAGGTTGACGTTGGCGGTCCACTCCACCTTTGTGGGGGTGGGCATATGCGTCTTGCCGGTGAACACGCGCCCCGCGGCGATGAGCGGCCGCTCCTCGTAGTTCCAGTAGCAGGGGTTCTCCGGCTTGTAGTGCTTCTTGACCGCGATCTCCTGGCCGTCGGCGTCCGCGTCCAGGTTCATCTGGAAGGGGTCTTCCGTGTTGAAGGCGGGCAGGCCGTTGAAGACGGAGAACTTGTAGTTGCCCGCCCAGTGGCCGACGCCGCTGCCGGGCTTGCCGATGTTCCCCGTCAGCGCCATCCAGAGGAAGTTCCCGCGCGTGGTGATATCGCAGTGGAAGTAGTGGTTGATGCCTTCGCCTGTGTGCACGCAGGCGGGCTTGGCCGTCGCCAGGTCGTGCGCCAGGCGCTGCATCAGCTCTTTGGAGGCGCCGGTGATCTCCGCCGTGGTCTCCAGGTCATACTCCGCACACAGCTCCTTGTAGAGCTGGAAGACCGTCTTTACCTGCACGGAGGCCCCGTCCACCGTGCGCACGGTGAAAGCGCCCTCCAGCGCCGGGTCCACGTCCAGCTCGTCGCCCACGTGCTCGCGCGTAATGACGTGCGGCGCGCCCGCGGCGGCGTCCCAGACCGCGAAGTCGCCCCACTTCTCGCGCAGTTTGGGGTCGATCTTCTGGGTCGTCGCGCTGTAGCCCTTCAGTTCGGCATTCTTGTAACCGGGGACGATGTCCGAGGCGCGCAGGAGCTTGAGCGTGTCCAGGCGCACGAGCAGCGGGAAGTCCGTGAAGCGCTTGACGAACTGCCCGTCGTACAGCTCTTCCTGGATGAGGATGTTGGTGACGCCCAGGATCAGCGCCGGGTCCGTGCCCGGCCGGAGGCTGATCCAGTAATCCGCCTTGGTGGAGGCCGGGCTGTATTCGGGCGCGATGACGACGATCTTGCCTCCGCGCTCCATCACCTCTGTCCACCAGTGGGCGTCCGCCATCTTGTTCTCGACGAAGTTGACGCCCTGCATGATGAAGAGCTTCGTGTGGCGGAAGTTGTTGTGGTCGTCGTCGTGGGTCTGCACGCCGGTGACCATGGGATGGCCGGGCGGCAGGTCGCCGTGCCAGTCGTAGTTGGTCCAGGAGCGCGCCCCCAGGGCCTCGCCGGGCTCCACGCCGCGCTGCGCAGCGTCGTACAGGGCCAGCATGTTGGAGAAGCGCTTGAGCGCCTGTAGACGCAGCGCCCCGTGCAGCGACATGCCCGGCCTGATCTTGAGCACCTGGGTGCCGGCGCCGTGCGTGGCCTCGATCATCGGCGCCGGGTAGCCCTGCGCCTCCAGCAGGCGGGCGCCGTCCTCGCCGGCGTACTTGTCGGCGACGTGGAGGAGGCCGCGGGCGATGTAGCCGTTCGCCTCGTCCCAGGACACCTGCAGCCACTGGTCCTCGCCGCGCTGGAAGTACTGCCGGGCCGGCAGCCCGTCCTCCCCGGCGGGGAAGCCGGCGTCCGCCCACTCCTTCCAGCCCTTGCGGATCACCGGCTCCTTCACGCGGTAGGGGCCGTAGATGCGGCGCACGTACGTCATGCCCTTCAGGCAGCCGCGGGGGTTCCAGATGGGGCTCAGCTTGTTGCCGTAGAGGTCGCCCACGTCCTGGGTGTCGTAGGCCTGCTCCATGCGGGTGATGATGCCGTTGCGCACGAAGGCGCGCAGGCGGCAGTTGTGGGTGTCGTTGGGGGCGCAGATGAAGGTGAAGCTGTCGTCGTAGTGGTACTGGTCAAGGTAGACCTTCTCCCAATCGCGGTCCGGGTAGGAGTCCAGCGGGTTGGGGATGTCCGGCGCTTCCTCCAGGAAGGCCAGGTCCAGGGCGCCGGCGGCGGCCGCGGCGGCCAGACCGCCGGCGGACAGCTTCAGGAAGTCGCGACGCGTCAGAAAGGACATCTCAGTGCCTCCCGGCCGGACGGCGAGACGCCGCCCGGGAGCGCGCCGTCTGGTCCAGCGCGAGTTGCGAGAGGAGGGCGCCGCTGAGGACGCGCTCCACCTGCGCCTGCGCCCGGGCCCATACGGGGAAGACGGCGCAGCAGTCGCGCCGGTCGCAGGTGGGGGGGTCCACGGTGCAGCGGTTCAGGGCCGGGGCATCAAAGGCGCTCACGATGTCCAGGACGGAGATGTCCTGGGCGGGCCGGGCCAGGGAGAGGCCGCCGCGCGGGCCGCGCGCGCTTGCCAGCAGGCCGCTGGCCACCAGCGTTTGCGCCACCTTGCGCAGGAACTGGTATGGTATCTGCTGGCGCCGCGCCACCTGCGCTGTGCGCACGGCGCCTCTCTGCGCTGAGGCGACCTCCAGCATCAGGCGCAGGCCGTAGTCGGCTTTCCGGGTGAGTCCAAGCATAGAAATGGGACGCTTTGTATCTCACTCGTGATTCTCCGCACAAGCGCCGCGCCTGTCTGTCGGGCAGCTTCCCCATGCGCTGTGCGGGTTCGCCCTACACCGGGAAACGCTCGCGCATGGCCGTGACGGCGCTGCGCCGGCCGGGGTGGCGCCGGCTGCCCACCGGCGCCCGCCTCAGGCGGGTGTGCCCTACGCCTCGCGCCGGTGTACAATCCTGCCTACCGGCGGCCGGGCCTGCCGGCAGGCAACCAAGAGACCGCGGGCGGAGGGACAGCCGTGGACATCGAAGCCGTAGGGCGAGTGATCGAAGGGCACAGCGTGCGCACCGTGAAGATCGGCGGGGCGGACCTGGACGGCGTCTACCGGGGGAAGAGGGTGAGCGCGGAGCAGTTCCTGGCCGCGGCCGCCGGCGGCTTCCCCCAGTGCGACGTCGTCTTCGGCTGGGACATCCAGGACGAGGTCATCGGCTCGCTGCCGTACTCCAACTGGGACATCGGCTTTGGCGATGTCATCATGCGGCCGGACCTGGACACGTTCGCGGTCTGCCCGTGGGAGGAGGGCAGCGCCAGCGTCATCTGCGACTTCTACACGGAGCACGGCGAGCCGCTGCCCATAGCGCCGCGGTCCGTGCTGAAGCGCGTGCTGGCCCAGGCCGAAGCCGCCGGGTTCCGCGCCCAGATGGCCGCGGAGCTGGAGGTGCGCTTCTTCCGCGAGGACCAGGAGAGCCTGCGCGAAAAGGGCTACCATGGGCTGCGGCCGCTGAGCCCGGGGCTTAACTGCTACAGCATCCACCACGCCTCGCTGGACGAGCCGGTCATCGGCTACGTCTGCCGGATGCTGAACGAGTACGGCATTCCGGTGGAGGCTTACAACCGGGAGCACGGCGCCGGCATGTACGAGATCAACCTGCGCTACACGGACGCGCTGGCGGCGGCGGACCGCGCTATGCTCTACAAGAGCGCCGCCAAGGAGATCAGCGGCCAGATGGGTGTGACGCCCACGTTCATGGCCAAGTACGCCGACGACGTGGACGGCTGCGGCGGGCACCTGCACCAGAGCCTGTGGTCCGCTGGCGGCCAGGAGAGCGTGTTCTGGGACGCCTCCCGGCCGCACGGCATGTCGGAGACGCTGGAGCGCTACGCGGCGGGGCTGCTGGCGACGCTGCCGGAATTCATGCTCATGTACGCTCCCAACGTGAACTCCTACAAGCGCTACGTGCGCGGCACCTGGGCGCCCACGAACCTGACCTGGGGCCTGGACAACCGCACGGTGGCGCTCCGCGTGATCACGGGCAGCCCCGGCGCCATTCGCATCGAGAACCGGGTGCCGGGCGCGGACCTCAACCCGTACCTCGCGTTCGCCGCGTCGGTGGCGGGCGGGCTGTACGGCATCGAGGAGCGCCTGGCGCCGCCGCCGATGGTGAAGGGCAGCGCCTACAAGGCCGCCGACGCCGATCTCCTCCCGCAGGCGCTGCCGGAGGCGCTGGAGCGGTTCCGCGGCAGTGAGCTGGCGCGCCGCTGCTTCGGCGACGAGTTCGTGGATCAGTACGTCGCCTTCCGCGAGTGGGAGGTGGAGAAGGCGCGCCGCGCGGTCACGGACTGGGAGCGCCGCCGCTACTTCGAGATGGTGTAGGCATAGAACAATGGAGCATTAGAGCAGTGGAGCAAACCAGTGTACCGTCTCCAAGATACCTTGACTGTATCCCGTGGTACGCCGCGCCTGCCTGCGGTAGGCAGGCGCGGCGCCATCCCGTCTGTCATCCCGAGCGCGACGGCATCTGCCACGTGGCTCTGCGCAGCTTCGCGAGGGATCTGGGGTGGGGCAGACCTGCGAGCGTAGGGGCGCAGCACACGCGGCAGCGGCCGGATATCACGCCTTCATCAGGTCAAGACGATGCGGCTCAGACGGCGGGGACTGGCGTGTGCTGCGCCCTACGATGGCGCGCGCGAACCCCTCGTGTGCTGTGTCTCACTTCGCGGGCGCGCCGTGGCTAAGCTGTTCTTTAGACACTATTGTTCAAATGTTCTATTGTTCCAGCGGTGTTAGGGAACAGGAGGGGTAACCGCATGCGTCTTGACGGCAAGACAGTGCTCATCACCGGCGCCGGCAGCGGCATGGGCCGCCTGGCGTGCCAGGTGTTCGCCAGCGAGGCCGCGCAGATCGTCGCCTGCGACGTCAGCGTGGACGCGCTCAACGAGACCGTCGCGCTGGTGCAGGGCGGCGGGGGGTCGATCATCGGCGTCCCGGCCGACGTGGGCTCCGCGGACAGTGTGCGGGCCGTGGTAGAGGCGGGTGTGAAGGCGTTCGGGAAGCTGAACGTGCTCTACAACAACGCCGGCATCTTCCCGGACGACGATACTTCCGTCATCGAGACGGAGGAGAGCGTGCTGCAGCGCGTGCTGGACGTGAACCTGAAGGGCGTCTGGAACTGCTGCAAGTTCGGGATCCCGGAGCTGGCGAAAGCCGGCGGCGGCTCCGTGATCAACGTCGCGTCCTTTGTGGCGCTCATGGGTTGCACCGTGCCCCAGGACGCCTACACCGCCAGCAAGGGCGCGGTGATCTCCCTCACGCGCTCCCTGGCGGTGCAGTACGGCCCCCGGGGCGTGCGGGCCAACGCCATCTGCCCGGGGCCCATCCTGACGCCCCTGCTGGAGGGGCTCTTTCCCAACGAGGAAGAGAAGCTGAAGCGCCTGAACCGCATCCCGCTGGGCCGCTTCGGCCGCGCGGAGGACGTCGTCTACGCCGCCCTCTACCTGGCGTCCGATGAGTCCTCCTGGACGACGGGGACGGCGTTCGTGATCGACGGCGGCATCACGGTCAACTACTTCTGACAGCCGCGTCGTCGTAGGGGCGCAGCATGCGCCGTATGCGCTATAACGCTGCGCTCACGATATGGGTCCTCTACCGGGTTACCGATTCGCATTCCGAAATGCTGCGCCCTGCGGCACATCGCACCCGAATCACGCGCCTATTTCTGGCGAGGGCCTCGTACGCGCCCGAACGCCGCGCCCACGACATGAGTCCTCTACCGGGTACCGATTCGGATTCCGAAATGCTGCGCCCTGCGGCGTACCGCACCTGAATGGCGCGCCTCATGCAGCCCGCACGGCGCCGTGCTCGCCGGGGCTAAACGGCCGCGACGCCGGCGCTGACGGCCGGCGAGCCAATCCTCCCGCGCACCCAGCGGCCGATGCCGTCGATGGCCTGCTGGCCCTCGGGCAGCATCGCCGCGAAGATGTGCCAGACGTGGATCATCTCCTCCCACGGCTCCAGCGTCACCTCCACCCCCGCCGCCTGCGCGCGCTGCGCCAGCCGGGTGGAGTCGTCCAGCAGCGTCTCGGCGGTCCCCACGTGGATGAGCATGGGGGGCAGCCCGGACAGGTCGGCGTAGATAGGAGAGACCAGCGGATGGCGCAGGTCTGCCTCGCCTGCGTACACCTTCGCCATCTTCAGCAGCGGCTCCTTCTGCACCATCGGGTCCACGTCCGCCTTCGTCGCCATGGATTCGCCGGTGCCCTCCAGGTCCGTCCACGGCGAGACGCAGACGGCCGCCGCCGGCAGCGGGTCGCCGGCGTCGCGCAAGCTCACGAGCGTGGCCACGGTGAGGCCGCCGCCCGCGGAGTCGCCGGCGATGACGATGCGCTGCGGGTCGATGCCCTGCGCCAGGAGCCAGCGATACGCCTTCGTCGCGTCCTCCACGGCGGCCGGGAAGATGTGTTCCGGCGCCAGGCGGTAATCGATCAGCAGCGTGCGCGCCCCGGTGGCGCGGGAGACGCGGGCCGCGAGGTCGCGGTGGGTGTTGAGGGAGCCCAGGACGTAGCCGCCGCCGTGCAGCCACAGCACCGCGTGGTCCCCCGAGGCGCCCGGAGCCGCCACCCACTCCGCCGGGATGCCGTCCACGTCTACGCGCTCGCACTTCACGTCGGCGGCGGTGGGGAAGAAGGTGGCGAGCTGCTCGAAGCCGGCGCGGATCTCGGCGATGGGCACGTCGTCCCGGGCCGGGACCGACTTGAGCATCTGGATGATGGTCTGCAGTTGCGGGCTGGGCATCTGTTCCTCCTTCTACTTCGTGCCCAAATCATCCGGCAGGCGCGAAGAGTTGTCAAACAGGGCTGCAATCAAGCAGGCAAGCAATCAAACGGGGACTCTACACTTGATTGTGCTTTGGTACATTCGCTGACCGCTGACCGCTGACCGCTGACCGCTGATAGCTGACCGCTGATAGCTGACCGCTGATTGCTGACCGCTGATTGCCTGATTGCTTGATCGCGGACCGCTACCCCACCGGCGCGGCGCTGATGCCAAGCGCTGAGAGGATCTCGTCCCGGTGCTGCGGATGCTTCTCCGCGAAGCCCCAGAGCAGGCCGAAGCAGCCGGAGACCATCATGTCGCCGTGCGGGACCGCGAAGTATGGGTTGAGGCGGCTGCCCCGCAGCTTACCCCGCTGGGGGCCGGTGACGGCGACGAGGGGACGGGCCCCTGCATCGGGCGTAGGGGCAGGTTTCAAACCTGCCACTACGGCGCGATCTGTGTAGGCCGCGTAGAACACGCCGTGGCCTTTGCTGTTGAAGACGTCCTCGTGCGGGAGGCTGCCGGCGATCAGCCGCTCGGTGAAGTCCTCGATCTGCGCCGCCGTGATCTCGCCCGTGTGGTGTTCGTATAGCGAGATGATCTCCGTGCCGCGCAGGTGGAAGGCCAGCGCGTGCATGTTGCCCAGGTTCAGCACCACCTGCTCCTCCTCGCGGCCCACCGGCGGGTCCTGCAGCGCGCCCAGGGCCGCCGCCGGGCCGGTGTCCAGGAACACGGTCGGTCCGCCTGAGGCGGACGCGCAGGCGACGAGAGAGCGGGCGCGGGTGAGGTACTCCGGCAGCTCTTCCGGCAGGAAGGCGAAGGCGCGCAGGTCATTGCGGGCCCCGGCGACGCGGCGGAGGTGATCGAAGCGAAACAGCCGGTCCGAGTAGCCGCTCGGCGCCGCGCCGTGGTCCAGGCAGCCCAGCGCGAGGCCGTCGCAGGACGGATCGACGTCGAAAGCCGAGAGCGCCGTGCGGATGGCGTCGAGATCGAGGTCCCGCAGGGGGACGCGCTCCGCGTCCAGGCCTCGCGTCTCGTCCTCGGAGACCAGCGTCACGCCCATGCGCTGCACGCTCTCCAGGTCATCGTCGAAGGTGGCGGCGGCCTCGGGCGTGGCATAGGCGGGCAGGCCGCAGCGCAGGTGCTCCTCCAGCGCCCAGTGACAGGGACCGCCGCCCGCCGTGACGCCCGTGAGCAGCACGGGCCGGGCCGCGGCCGTGGCCCGCCGGATGCGCCCGGCGGCTATCTGCGTGGGCGAGGGCATGATCATCTGCAGGGCGTTCTCCACCGGCTGCTGGGAGTCGAAGACGAGGATGTCCTGCGTGCCCGTGCCCACGTCTACGGCCAGGATGCGCATGGCGAAGTTATGATACACCGACTACTCACCCGGGGACGCTGGCCGGCCGCTTGGCAGAGGGGGTATCATCTGTCGTACAGGCAAACCGTGAGGTGATGCAATGGCGAAGAAGATACTGCTGAGCGTATTCGTTCTAGGGTTGGTCGGGGTGCTGGCGGTGAGCGGGCTGTCCGCTCTGGCGCGGGGGAACTCGACGAGCAACGTGTCGAGCCTGCCGTCTACAGATGCGGAGGATCACGGGCCGCCTGCGGCGTCGGCGGGCCAGTCGGAGGAGGGCCCGGACGCCGACGAGGCCGAGGGCGAGCTGGAGGAGGACGGCGTTGACGACGGGGACCTCCACGACGCTGAAGAGGCGAACATCGCGGACTTTGACGTTGACGATGGGGACGTTGAAGACATCGACGATGGGGACGTTGATGACGGCGACGAAGGCGTGGGTGAACAGGACGTGGCGCAGGTCATCGCCGATGCCTTCGGCGCCAGCCAGGAAGAGGTGAAGTCGCTGCACCAGCAGGGCATGGGCTTCGGGGCGCTGTTCAAGCTGTACTCCATCGCCAAGGCGAAAGGGATGAGCGTGAACGACCTGCTGGCGCAACTGACGGACGAGAACGGCCACCGCCATTTCGCCTTCGGAAAGCTGATGAAGTCACTAACCAATGAGCAACTGGCCGCTCTGGAGGCCGGCCCCAAGAATGTGGGGCAACTGGTGTCGGCGTCGCACAAGCCGGAGTCGCAGGACCACGGCCAGGGCAAGTCCCACGGCAACGGGAATGGCCCACCGGACCAGGCGAGAGCGCTGGGCCACCAGAAGTAGTTTCACAGCGGATTCCAAACGGATAGACGGATTGTAGGGGCGCGGCTCGCTGCGCCCGACCTGACCCCGCCCGATTTCACAACGGATGGCGAACGGATAAACGGATTCCGCACGTAGGGGCGCTGCTCGCCGCGCCCCCGCGTGGCGCCACGGCCCGGTTACATTTCCGGTGAGGTCTGGTCTACTTGTTGACGCCCCTCGCCGGCGCCGGAAACGATCCGCTCCATGCCGCCCATGTAGGGGCGGAGCACGTCCGGCACCAGCACGGAGCCGTCCGCCTGCTGGTAGTTCTCCAGCACAGCGATCATCGTGCGGGGGAGGCCCAGGCCGGAGCCGTTCAGCGTGTGCGGGTGCTCGGGCCGGGTGCCCTTCTCGCGGCGGAAGCGGATGTTGGCGCGGCGGGCCTGAAAGTCGGTGCAGTTGGAGCAGGTGGAGACCTCCAGCCACTCGCCACAGCCCGGCGCCCACAGCTCGATGTCGAACGCCCGCGCCGCGTTGAAGCCCAGGTCCCCGCCGCAGAGCTCGACCACGCGGCGCGCGATGCCCAGCTCGCCCGCCAGCGCCTCCGCCTGCGCCACCATGTCCGCCAGCGCCTGCTCCGACTGTTCCGGCTCCACGAACTTGTACATCTCCACCTTGTGGAACTGGTGCACGCGCTTGATGCCGCGCACGTCGCGGCCGGCGGACATCTTCTCGCGGCGAAAGCAGGGTGTGCCGGCGACGTAGCTGATGGGCAGCGAGCCCGGCTCCAGGATCTCGTCGCGGTGCATGTTGGTCAGCGCCACCTCCGCCGTGGGGATCCACCAGTAGTCTTCCTCGGCGTCGTGGTACATGTTATCGGCGAACTTCGGCAGCCAGCCGCCTGCCCAGAGGGCCTCCTCCTTGATCATCGCCGGCGGATAGACCTCGCGGTAGCCGCGGGCGGTGTGGAAGTCCAGCATCCAGGCGATGAGCGCCCGCTCCAGGCGCGCGCCGGCGCCCATGAGGACGTAAAAGCGGCTGCCCGCCAGCTTCGCGCCGCGCTCGAAGTCGATGATGCCCAGCGACTCGCCCAGCTCCCAGTGCGGTTTCGACTGAAAGCCCGGCGCTGCCGGCTCGCCGGACTGCCGCACCACCACGTTGCCGGACTCGTCCGCGCCGTCGGGGACGTCGTCCGCAGGGATGTTGGGGATCTCCAGCAGGACGCGCCGCAGCTGGCCGTCCAGCTCCTTGAGAGCGTCCTCGAGCGCGTCCAGCCGCTCGCCGGCGAACGACGAGCGCGCCATCAGGTCGCTGCGCCTGTGCTCAGCGTGCTTGGCCTCCTTCGTGCCCGCCTGTCCGGTAGGCAGGCCGGCCCCCTTCGCCAGGCGCGACAGCCCGCCGATCTCCTTCGAGAGCGCGTTGCGTTCCGCCCGCAGCGACTCGACCTCCGCCAGGACCGAGCGCCAGCGCGCGTCCAGGGCGAGCGCCTCGTCCAGCGGCGCCTCGGTGTGCCGCCGCTGGAGCGCGCGCCGGACGAGGTCCGGGTTCTCTCGGATCAGTTGGATGGAGAGCATGGGATAACGATAAGCGTCAGCGGGTCAGCGGGTCAAAGGGGGTCAGCGGGTCAGGGGTCAAACGGCCAGTGCCAATCATCCGTTCGTCCTGAGGAATCGAAGGACCATCATAGGCGCCAGCGAAGGCTGAGGAATCGAAGCCGAAGCGCGAAAGGGGAATGAGATGTCATTCTGGCTGTACATCCTTCGCTGTGCGGACGCCTCGTACTACATCGGACATACCGATGACCTGGAGAAACGCATCGCCGAGCACAATTGGGGGAAGGTAAGCCCGTACACCCGAAAGCGCAGGCCGCTCCACCTCGTATTCGCCGACGAGTTTCCCACGAGGCTGGAGGCGCTCGAGCGCGAGCGGCAGTTAAAAGGCTGGTCGCGGGCCAAGAAGGAGGCGCTGATCAAGGGGAATTGGACCCGCCTGCGGGAGCTCGCCCGGCACCTGTGACAGGCGAGCGGGCGTCATCCACGCACGCGTTAGGCTTCGCTCCCTCGGTCTCCGCCGGCGTCGGAGCAGCGCCCCTTGCCATCCCTCAGAGCGAACCGGAGCGCCCCGCCGCCTCGATGGCGATCAGCGCCAGCTGGCGCACGTCTTCCGGCACCGGGGCCGATACGCCGCCGGCTCCCACATCCAGCGGGCCGTTGTCCCGCAGCTCCGCCGCGTCCACCCAGCGCAGCGTGGGGTCGTCCACCGCGTGGTGATCGCCGCCGTCCTGCGGGCGGCAGAAGTAGATGAAGTCGATGTGCCTGTGTGGCTCGCCCGGGCCGGGGATGTCCTCCACCAGGATGGTGTAGGGCGGCGGCAACTGCTCCGGGTAGGCGAACGGCAGCGGGCCGGTGGCCGCGATCACCTCGCAGGCCAGGCCCGTCTCCTCCCGGATCTCCCGCAGGACGGCCTGCACGGGGTCCTCGTCCGGCTCGATGTGCCCGCCCGGCGGCATCCACTGCCCCAGCCGCTTGTGCCAGTGCAGCAGCGTCCGCGACCCCTCGACGACAAACCCGGTGGCGGTGAAGTGGCGGCGCATTACGGAGGAGCAGGCCGCGGTTGACGGTTGGCGGTTGGAGCGGCGGCCTCCAGCCAGGCTGCCAGGCTGCGGGCGAAGGCATCCAGCATCAGCGCCAGCGGCGTCGGGTCTTCCTCGTACTTCGGTTTCAGCTCTGACCAGCGATCGACGATGTCGACGATTGCCAGCTCGTCCGCCGCCGAGAGTCGGGAGCGGAGCTCGACGCGGGTGTTGGGGTAGGGCCGGCCCTCCAACAGCTCGCGGGCCTTCATCGCCAGGACGGCCCACTTGGCGGCGTAGCCCAGCATGCGGGCGTTGCGGGAGCGGAGGAAGTTGCGGTAGTGGGGATCCAGGCCGTAGCCGGGCTCCTTGTGCAGGAGGCGATAGCGGCACTCGAAGCGGATGTCGCGCGCGAGGACTCGCAGGTCGTTGACCACCTGCTCGCGGGTGAACGGCGGCGGGTCGATGTCGCCGTAGAGAGGCTGGATACCGAAGTGGAACTGGAGGCGGCCGTCGGCGGGATACTGGCGTAGCTCTTCCTCCGACTGCACGAAGGTGGACCAGTTCTCGCGGCCGCTGAAGACCTCTCGCGCCCGCAGGAGCACGCCGTCGTCGATGCGCTTGAGGATGATGATCAGGTCGTGGTCGGAGTCGGGCTTGGCCTCGCCGCGCGCGTAGGAGCCGTGCCAGAGGATGGCGCTGAGATCGTCGCCCAGCGTGGCGATGAGCCGTTCGACGACCTCCCGGACTTCGGCGGGAAGCGGAGTGTCACCCTGAGCGGAGGGAAGGGTCTGTCCGCCGAGAGCCTTCGTCTGTGGTCGGGGGTCGGGATGTTGCACGTCGCCTGTCATGGACTAACGTCCCGGCTCGCCCCTTGATTGCGCAGAGGCCTTTCCTGGACAGCTTCTTGGCCTGGCTCAGGATGACCGGGGGAGAGCAGCCGCAGGTCGAACTGCGCGTAGGCCTCGATCACGAGGTCGGCTTCCGCCAGGTGAGGGAGGGCGGTGGAGGCGGCGCGCAGTTGCACGGCGAACATGCCCGCGGCCTTCGCGGCGGCGATTCCCGCCCCCGTATCCTCGACGGCCAGGCACTCCCCCGGCGGAACGCCCAGCCGGCGGGCGGCCTCCAGGTACAGGTCCGGCGCCGGCTTGGCGTGCTTCACCTCGCTGGCCGAGACGACGGCGTCGAAGGCGTCCTCCAGGCCCAGGCCGCGGATGGTCGCCTCCACCCATTGCCGCAGCGAAGCGGACGCCAGGCCCACCGGGATCCGCCGCCGGCGCAGCTCCCGGATCAGCGCCCGCGCCCCGGGCAGCGCCTCGATGGGCTTCGCCAGCAGGTTCAGGACCGCATCATCGTAGGCGCCGTAGAGCTCCGCAGGCGGCGTCACGAGCTGGAAGTGCCTGATCACCCAGTCCCAGGCCGATTCCACCGAGTGCCCGATGATGTGCACATAGTCCTCGGACGTCACCCGCCGGCCGTAGGGCGCCAGCACGATGTTGAACGCCTCGTGGTAGATCGGCTCGCCGTCCCAGAGCACGCCGTCCAGGTCGAAGACGACGGCGCGGAAAGGGGGTCCCATCAGCCCCTCGCGGCGGTGGCGCGTGTTGTGGGCGCCCCCATCCTGTCATCCTGAGCGAGATGAGGCCCGCAGCGAGTCACCCAGCATCTTCGCGAAGGGATCTGGCGGGGAGGATCGGGTGCAGCGTCAGGCGGTCGGCGCCCCACGGCTGGCGACGCCTGCCCCGCGCACCCGCGGTGGACCCGCCGCAAGGTTCGCTCTCCTGAAGGCTGCCTGAAATGTTCGAGGCAACGACGGGAGGGGCCGCTCATGGCCCCTCCTTCTCGCGCAGGGCTGGAAAGAGGATCACCTCGCGGATGGACGTGGCGCCGGTGAGCGCCATGACCAGGCGGTCAATCCCGATGCCAAGGCCGGCGGTGGGCGGCAGGCCGTGCTCCAGCGCCACCAGGAAGTCTTCGTCCACCACCTCCGCCTCTTCATCGCCGGCGGCCCGCAGACGCGCCTGCTCGACGAAGCGCTCACGCTGGTCCACGGGGTCGTTCAGCTCCGTGTAGGCGTTGCCCACCTCGCGGCCGCAGATGAAGAACTCGAAGCGCTCCACCAGGTGCGGCGCGCCGGGCTTGCGCTTGGCCAGCGGCGACAGTTCGATGGGGTAATCGATGAGGAACGCCGGCTGCAGGAGGTGCGGCTCCACGTGGGCCGTCAGCAGCTCGTCAATCAGCTTGCCGCGGCCCCAGTGCTCTTCGACGTGAACGCCGCTCTGCGCCGTCGCCCGCCGCAGCGACTCCGCGTCCGGGTGCGCCTCGAAGTCGATGCCCGTGCGCTCGAGGATGGCGTCGCGCAGGGGGATGCGCGGCCAGGGCGGCGCGAAGTCGATCACCGTATCGCCGTAGGGGACGCGAGTGTCGCCGGCCACCTCCGGGGCGATGGACGAGACCATCTCTTCCACCATGTCCATCAGCCGGTTGTAGTCCGCGTATGCCTCGTAGGACTCCAGCATCGTGAACTCCGGGTTGTACTTGGTGGAGACGCCCTCGTTGCGGAAGATGCGGCCTATTTCGTAGACACGGTCAAAGCCGCCGATGATCAGGCGCTTCAGGTGCAGCTCCAGGGCTATGCGCAGGTAGAACTGGCGGTCAAGCGCGTTGTGGTAGGTGACGAAGGGGCGGGCGGCGGCCCCGCCGGGCGTGCCGTGCAATACCGGCGTCTCCACTTCCAGGTAGCCGCGGGCGTCCAGGAAGCGGCGCACGGCCGCCACCACGCGCGACCGCGCGACGAAGGTCTCCCGCGCCTGGGGATTCGCCATCAGGTCCAGGTAGCGTTGGCGGTAGCGCACCTCCACGTCCTGGAGGCCGTGCCACTTCTCCGGCGGCGGCCGCAGGGCCTTGGCCAGCACGGTGTACTCCTGCGCCTCCACCGTGGGCTCGCCGGTCTTCGTGCGGAACATGGCGCCGGTCACGCCCAGGAAGTCGCCCAGGTCCAGCTCGCGCAGCAGCTCGTATGCCTGCGGGCCCAGCGTCTCCTGCTTCAGGTAGACCTGGATGCGGCCGGAGCCGTCGCGCAGGTCCAGGAAGGACGCCTTGCCCATGTTGCGCAGCGCCGTGATGCGCCCGGCCACGGTCACCGCCGGACCCCCTGCCGTCGCGCTCTCCAGCAGCTCGATGGCCTCGCGGGCGGTGTGCAGGCGGTGGAAGCGCGCGGGATAGGGATCAATGCCGGCGGCGCGCAGGCGCGCCAGCTTCTCCTTGCGCAGGGCAATGATTTCGTCTTCGCCCACTGGAAGCGGCCCCCCTTAAAAAGCAATCGGCGGGGCCTGCAAGCCCCGCCTGATTTTAACTTTGCCGTCCTTCAGTCGCTAGTCGATCTTGACGATGGACCAGCGCAGGACGCCGGCCGGGGCGTTGATCTGCACCTCGGCGTTCAGGGCCTTGCCCAGCAGGGCCTGGCCCACGGGCGACTCGTTGCTGACCTTGCCGGCCTTCGGGTCGGCCTCGGCGGAGCCCACAATCGTGTAGTGCTCGCGCTTGCCCTTGTGGTTGATGATCGTCACCGTGGAGCCCAGGCCTACGCGCTGGTGATCGTGTTGCTCCTGAATGATAACGGCGTTCTGGATCGTGGTCTCCAGCTCCAGGATGCGGCCCTCCACGAACGCCTGCGCGTTGCGGGCGTCCTCGTATTCCGGCGTGTTCTGGGCGCCCACCAGCTCCTTGTCGTCGTGAATGCGCTGCGCAACCTCCGCCCGGCCGGTGCTGAGAAGGTAGTCAAGCTCCTTCTGTAGCTTGTCTAGACCCTCTTTGGTAAGGGGGACGGGCTTGCTCACCATCTTGAACGTCAACTCCTTACGGGCAGGCGTAAAAAAAGAGGACTGGGGGCGCGTGCCCTCAGCCGTAGCCTTGTGCGACCTTGCAACCGGATTATAGCGCAGCCCGCCGGGCCTGTAAAGTCCGTTCTGGGCATCCCGTGATGCCTCATAAATCCCGGTTACCGAACGGCCTCCGCCGGCCCTGGAGGTCAACGCATCGCCCAGCACACGCCCTTATCCAGATGGAGTCCTCGTGGACGAGAGCCATGAACCTGCTCCTCAAGGCTTCTTCGTATC
>JAUSFE010000039.1 GCA_030649945.1 Dehalococcoidia bacterium
GGGGGCGACTTGCTAGTGGAGGATGGCTACGAGGAATGGACCGAGGGGCCGCGCCGGGAGCTGCGGGATCTACATAATGAGCTACTGATGGAGCTGAGCCAGCTGTACGCGGCGGCGGGAAAACTCGAACTGGCGGCCGAACGTCTCCAACGTCTGCTCCAGGCCGACCCTCTGGATGAGGACGCTAATCGGTTGATGATGCGTCTCTACGCCCAGGCTGGTAGTCGCCAGAAGGCCCACCGCCAATATAAGACCTTCCGCGTTGCGCTTCGCCGCGAGATCGGAGCCGCGCCCTCGGAAGAGACGAAGACGCTCAACCGGGATATCCTCGCGGGCAAGGTCGATTCCGTCGGCCGCGCCTGATCGGTCACCCAGCTTGACCTGGATCACCTCACCGTGTCTTCCTTACTGCGTTATCGCAGTCTGGTCGCGTCCTTGAAACCATCCAGCGCTCATCGTGTGTCAGCGGGGGCAGCCGACACGATCCCCGCCGGCCGGCGTTTGCGTGAGCCGCCGCAGGGGCTAGTTGCGGCGGAAGACGCCCAAGAGCCGTCCCACCAGGCCCGGGCCCTCCATGAGCCCCGCCGCTCTTACCGCTCGCCGATGTCGAACACGCGGGCGGCGTTTTCGTAGAGGAACATTCGCTTGGCTTCGTCGTCGAGTCCCAGGTCGTCGAGACCTTCGAGGCACCTCTGGGGGGTGAGCATCGGGTAGTTCGTTCCGAACATCACCTTCTTGCGGCCGTTGCCACGCATGTAGTCGGCCAACTCCCTCGGAAACCTGCGCACTGTGTAGGCAGACGTATCGATGTACACGTTTTCGTACTTCGTCGCGAGGGAGATCATCTCCGCCGTCCACGGGTAGCCGATATGCCCGGCCACTATCTTCAGTTCGGGAAACTCGAGGGCGACATTGTCGAGATAAGGAATCGGCCGGCCGGGTTCGGAGGGCCGCAGTGGGCCGGTATGGCCGGTTTGGAGACAGAAGGGTACTCCCAGTTCGACACATTCGGCGTAGATGGGGTAGTAGCGGCGATCGTCCGGTGGAAGGTTCCAGAGCCAGGGGATGACCCGCACGCCCTTGAACCCGAGTTCCCGTACGCACCGGCGGATTTCGCGCACCGCCGTGACCGGACGGGCGATATTGGCGGAGGCGATTCCGATGAACCTCTTCGGGTACCGCTCCACGAACGCATGCACCTCTTCGTTGGTGATCAGGTCGCCGTCCGGGGCGTACCAGGCGCATATCAGGCCGATGTCAACGCCGCCGGCGTCCATCGCTGCGACCGTCATCTCCAGGGGAAGCTCTTGCGTGGGAACCTCCATCCGCATCCACCTGCGGAGCGAGTCGAACATTTCGTGCCGCAAATGGCGGAGAGTGGGGTGTTGCATCCAGGCATCGATGATCAAGAGCGAACTCTCTTTCTGCCGAGAACGTTGAGCGTGCGGTGACCCCGGCGGCCGAGCGCCGGCGGCCGCTCAACCCCGCCGGTGGCCGTTGCCCTCCATCTCCTCGTCTTCGTCCTCGTCGTCCTCGTCGTCTTCGCCCTCGAAGTCCTCGTCTGAGTAGACGGCGGCTTCGCGGCCCGCCCAGACGGTCACGACGAAGTCCTCCCGGAAGGGGTCCGTGGTGAGCACGAGCCGTTCGTCGATTTCACTGATCAGGCCGCGCGTGTCCTCCTCGGTAAGGCTCTCCGCGACGCACAGCGTACCGTAGGCGACGGAGGGCGAGTAGTGGATGTCGATGCGGCCGATCTCGTCGTCGTCCAGCTCAATGATGTAGCTTTCGGACTGCGCTGTGCGGCACTCGCGATCAAACTGGTAACCGCTCAAGGAAGCCTCCCTTCGGGCAGAGGTGATGGTTCGCACTCTGCTGGTTGAAGCCAGCCGCTACGGCGCCCAGGGCAACCGTGGCCGGCGGGCGATGGCAGGGCAAGAAGGACCGGGGGGACGGGATCACGTGATAAGGATAGCGTGTCGCAGTGCCGGTTGAAACCCGCAGGCACCAGGGCGCATCTGGCGCCGTATCAGCCGGGCCGTCCTGAACGCGAGGGGGTCAGGCGGGCCTGATCTGTCCGTTGCCGAAGACGATCCACTTGTACGTGGTGATCTCCCGCAACCCCACCGGCCCGCGCGCGATCGTCTTCTGGGTGGAGTCGATGATCTCGGCGCCCAGGCCGAACTGCCCGCCGTCCGTGAACTGCGTGCTGGCGTTGACGTAGACGACGGCCGAGTCCACCTCGTCCAGGAAGCGCATGGCGGCGGAGTAGTCCTCCGTGATGATCGCCTCGGAGTGGCCGGTGCCGTAGGTGTAGATATGCTCCAGGGCGTCGTCGAGAGAGTCCACCACCTTCACGGCCGCCACCAGCGCCAGGAACTCCCTGCCGAAGTCGTCCGGGGCCGCCGGCTTTGCGTTAAGCCCTGGGACCTCCGCCTGGGTCAGGATGCGCAGCGCCCGCTCGTCGCAGCGCATTTCGACGCCGGCCTCGCTCCAGGCGCGGGCGATCTCCGGCAGCGCCTGCGGGGCGATCTGCTCGTGGACGAGCAGGGTGTCCAGCGCGTTGCAGATGCTATAGCGGCGGGTCTTGGCGTTGTGGACGATGGGGACCGCCTTCGCCAGGTCGGCTGCCTTATCAACATAAGTGTGGCAGACGCCGATGCCCCCTGTCAGCACGGGCATCGTCGCGTTCTCCGCCACGAAGCGGATGAGCTCCGCGCCGCCGCGGGGCACGACCAGATCGATGTACTGCTTCATCTTCAGCATCTCGCTGATCAGCGCGCGGTCCGTGTTCTCGATCAGTTGTACGGCCTCTTGCGGCACGCCCGCGGCGCCTATCGCCTCGCGGATAACGGCGGCCAGCGCGCGGTTGGAGTGGATGGCCTCCTTGCCGCCGCGCAGGATACAGGCGTTGCCGGACTTGAGGGAGAGAGAGGCGATATCCACGGTGACGTTGGGGCGGCTCTCGAAGATGGCAGCGATGACCCCTAGGGGCACCCGGCGCCGCCCGACCTGCAGGCCGTTGGGCAGCGTCCGCATGTCGATCATCTCGCCCACGGGATCCGGCAGCCCGGCGACGGTGCGGACGTCGCCGGCGATGCCCTCGATCTTGCCGCGAGAGAGGGTGAGGCGGTCGATGACGGCCGGCGACAGGCCCGCCTCCTGCCCGCCCTGCACGTCGTGCCCGTTGGCGCGCAGGACATCGTCCGCGCGGTCCAGCAGGGCGTCGGCAACGGCGAGGAGGGCGCGGTTCTTTACTGCGGTGGAGGCGCGCGCCAGCTCGCGCGAGGCCCTCTTCGCGGCCTCGCCCTTGGTCTGCAGTTCGTTTGTGGTGGTGGTCACGCCTGACTCCGGCGACGCACTAACTGCAGCGCCGGCTCCCGCTTACCCGTGCCGGCGCTGCCAGCGGGTCTTCTTCAGCATCTTGCGGTGCTTGTGCTTGCTTATCTTCTTGCGCCGCTTCTTTACAACAGACCCCATTCAACCTCCGATGGGACAAGTTTCAGGGGACAGAAGCGCAGCCCCTGCCCCTTGGCGTTTCTCTGCTCTATGCTGGCTGGAACTTGAGGAGCGTGATCTCAGCCGTGATGTCATGGTAAGAGGCTTTGACCGGCATGTCTACCCTGGCGTCCTCCGGCCGGCAGCGCACGATGTTCGCCGTGACGCGCACGCCCTCTTCCAGCTCCACTATGGCGAATAGGTACGGCACGTCCTCCTGGAACGCCGGGTTCATCGCCCGGCGCACTACCGTATACGAATACACCGTGCCGCGCCCGCTTGCCCTCACCCACTCCAGACGCTCGCAGAGGCAGAAGGGGCACAGGCGCCGCGGGTAGAAGACGTAGCGCCGGCACTCCAGGCATCGCGGCAATCGCACCTCGCGCGCCCGCAGCCCCTCCCAGAACGGCCGCGAGACCGCGGACGGCGCCGGGATAGGCTTCCGATATTCTGGAGGCGCTTCGCTCATCGCTGACCCCTTGACCCTTGACCCTTGACCCTGTGCCCTGTCCCGTCCCTATGTCCCCAACACCAGCGACACCTGCTCGCTCATGATGCCGCCGTTGCCGTTCACGAAGGCCAGCTCGCAATCGCGCACCTGGCGCTTCCCGGCGCGCCCCTGCAGTTGGCGCACGGCCTCTGTCACGTGGGACATCCCGCCGGCCAGCCCGGGCTGCCCGAAGGACAGCTGCCCCCCGTGCGTGTTCAGCGGCAGGTCCCCGGCATAGGTCAGGTCGTGCTCCTCCACGAAGGGCCCGCCCTTGCCCTTCGGGCAGAAGCCGGCGTCCTCCAGGGTGATCAGCACGGTGATGGTGTAGCAGTCGTAAACCGAAATGAGGTCGATGTCGCCGTGCGCCACGCCGGCCATCTCCAGCGCGCGCGGTGCGCAGATAGCGATCGGCGAGGTGGTGATGGTATCGAACTGCGAGAGCATGATGCCGCGGGAGGCCTCGGCGGCGCCCAGCAGCCAGACGGGCGCCCGCGGCGCTGCCCCGGCCAGGTCAGGCGCAACGACGACGATGGCCGCCCCGCCGGTGCACGGCCGCACGATCTCCAGCAGGTGCAGCGGGTCCACCACCAGCGGCGACGCCAGCACGTCGTCCACGGTGATCTGCTTGCCGTAGTAAAGGGCGTCCGGGTTGGCGCAGGCGTTGGTGCGCTGGTCCACGGCGATCTTCGCCAGCTGTCGCCCGGTCGTCCCGTGCTCGTGCATGTGCCGCATGGCGATGAGCGCGTAGCCGGAGTTGACGCCCATGGGGCCGTATGGCACTTCGAACTCCCGGTAGGGGAGCTGCTGCACCGGCCGCCGCGCCCGCGGCGCCCGCGGCGCGTAGAACGTCTCCACGTCTGACGCCTCGCCCGTGACGCAGAGCACGGCCCGGCAGAGGCCGGACTGGATGGCCGCGGCGGCCCGCCAGACCATGCCGCAGGCAGACGCGCCTCCCAGGTCCACGACGTTGCCGTACCCCGGGTGGATGTTCAGGTACTCGCCCAGGATGGAGGGCCACATCGCCGCCTGCTCGGTGATGGGCGGCGCCACCAGCAGGCCGTCGATCTCCGGCGTGGTGAGCCCGGCGTCCAGGATCGCCTCGCGCGCGACCTCGGTCCAGATGCCGAGCGTGCTCTTGCCGTCCGGCGACCGTGACGGCCGCATCTCGCCGATGCCGGTGATGGCCGCGCTACGCTTCAGGGTCATTGGACTTGGTAGTCGCTAGTTCCCAGTTCCTCGTCGCTCGTCACAGCAGCACCAGGTTGTTCCGGTGCAGCACCTCGCCGCCGTAGTGGTGCCCCAGCACCTCCTCGATCTTGTCTGTGCGCAGCCCGCGGATGCGCAGCACCTCTTCCGAGCTGTAGTTGGCGATGCCGCAGGCGATGCGGTTGCCCTCGGGGTCGATGACGCAGACGGCCTGCCCGCGCTGGAACGTCCCTTCCACGTCCCTGACACCGGCCGGCAGCAGGCTGCGCTTGTCCTCGCGCAGGACCTTCGCGGCGCCGCCGTCCACGATGATGCTGCCCTTGATGGACAGGCCCGCCAGCATCCAGCGTTTGCGGCTCTCCATGCGGTCCACGGCGGCCGGAAACAGCGTACCCACCGTCTCGCCCGCCGCCAGCCGGACCAGGATTTCCGGCTCCTTGCCGGCGGCGATGATCATGTCCGTGCCGCCGGCGGTGGCCAGCTTCGCCGCCTGCAGCTTCGTGGCCATGCCGCCCACGCCGGACTCGCTGGAGGTGTCCCGCGCCAGCGCCCTGATGCGCGCGTCTATGCGGTCCACGCGCGGGATCAGCTCCGCCGCCGGGTCCAGCCGGGGATCGGCCGTGTGCAGCCCGCCGGTGTCCGTGAGAAGCACCAGTAAGTCCGCATCCACGAGGTTGGCGACGAGCGCCGAGAGGTTATCGTTGTCGCCGATCTTGGCGCCCTCGATCTCGTCGATGGCCACCACGTCGTTCTCGTTGATGATGGGGGCGACGCGCAGCTCCAGCATGGCCAGCAGGGTGTTGCGGGCGTTCAGGTACCCCTGCCTGTCCGCCAGGTCGCGGCGCGTGAGCAGGGTCTGCGCCACGGTGATGCCGTGCCGGGCGAACAGCTCCTGGTAGGCCTGCATCAGGTCGCTCTGGCCCACGGCGGCCAGGACCTGGCGGAAGGGCATGTCCTTGCGGTCTTTGCGGATGCCAAGGCGGTGGCGCCCGGCGGCGATGGCGCCGGAGGTAACGATGATGACCTCCGCCCCGCGCTGGTGCAGCCGCGCCACCTGGCCGGCGAGCGCCGACATCACCTCCACGTCAAGCTTGTCGGTGCCTGCGGTGAGGACGTTGGTGCCGAACTTGGCGACGATGCGGCGATAGCGCAACGGCCGCGCGTGATCGCCGGTGTTCCCTCTGCCCTGATCGGGTTTTGCCATAGCTGCGCCTAATCGCGAATGTGTCTTAGCATTATACCGTCGGCGCCCGGCTGCCGGTAGAGGCGCCACCGCATCGCAGGCGCCCCTGCGGGCGCGCCTACCGCCTTCCCCGGCGCAGGCATTGGTCTTCGCCCTGACGCCGCCTTGTGATACATTCCTGCGTGAACCTGAAGAAGAGGGAAATCATGCGCTTTCTCACGCTTGTCCTGGGGCTCGCCGTTCTCCTGCTCGTGGCGGTCGCCGGCGCCAGTCAACCGCCCAGCGCGCAGGCGCAGGCCCCCACGGTCACGTACATGTCCCTGCAGGACGGGGACGTGCTCGCGGAGCCGGCCGTCTTTATCCAGATGTGCTTCGCTCAGCCCGTCAACATCCGGGACCTGGACAAGGGCGGCGACTTCAAGTTCGAGATGTTGAGGCCGGACCAGCTCGGCATGGGGCTGCAGATCGTATTTCAGTTGGACGGCTTCGGCGTCGCCGTCTACCCCGGGTCCGCGGGCGGCGAGACGGCCGGCGAGTGGACGTTTAAGTGGCGCCTGACGAACCCCGACACGCTGGAGCCGGCCGAGGGCACCCTGCAGTTCACGGTTGATCCGGGCGGCCAGCCGGTACCGAAGAAGACGCCGCCGGCCTGTCTCACAGGGGGCGCTACGGTTGCCCCTTCCCCCGTGACCACCGCCGGCCCCGCGGCCACCGGCCAGTCCACGGCCACCCCGGCGCGCAGCGCGGCCGCCAGCCCGGTGCGCAGCGCGGCCGCCAGCCCCACGGCTTCTCCCGGAGGCGGGAGCGCGGGCGAGAGCGACGATGGACCGGACATACTGCTGCTCTCCCTGTTGACGGTGGGTGCCGCCGGGGGCGCGGCGGTTATCGCGCTCATCGGCTACCTGGTACGCCGGCGCGTGGGCTTCTGGCTGCACCGTCCGCCGCCCGGCGGCGGGGCTGCCGGCGGCCCCCAGGATCACTAGTGTAGTCTCTCGCAAATAGCTTGACTGTATCCCGTGGTACGTTGAGCGCGACCCCCATCCCGTGTTGTCATCCTGAGCGCGACGACATCTGCCACGTGGCCCTGCGCAGCTTCGCGAAGGGATCTGGGGTGGGGCAGACCTGCGAGCGAGGGGCGATGGCCCGCCCGGACCCCCAGTGTACCGTCTCTTTCTTCAAAGGTGCGCCGCTGTAAAGCTATTCTTGAGACACTACACTAGAGAGGAGGCCGTACGGGGCACGTCTCGCACCTGCCCGGCGCGGGGAAAACGAAACGCCCCCCGCAGCGCGAGGGGCGGACGGTGCGCGGGCCGTGTTTTAGTCAGCTGAGGGCGACGGCCGCCTTCTCGTCCAGCTGCTCCAGTTCCTTCCTCCAGCGCTCGAACGTCTTCAAGCGTTCTTCCAGCTGCGCCTTCATCTCCGCCATCTGCTCAGTCTTCTGCTTCACGATGGCGTACTGCGCGTGGACGACTTCGATGGCCCGCTCCAGTTGACGCTTCTTCTCCGCAATGCCCGCCTCCGGGCGATACTGCGCCTTCAGCTCGCGCAGGATTTCGCCCGCGTCCACCATGTCCTTAATGTCCGCCAGGCTGATCCCCAGCAGGTCCTGCAGGCGGCGGATCTGCTTCACGCGCTTGACGTCGTCCTCTGAGTACAGGCGGAAGCCGCCGTCCATGCGGCTGGGCGGCTTCAGGAGGCCCTTCTCCTCATAGAAGCGCAGCGTCCGCTGGGTGACGCCGGTGCGTTCCGCCACTTCGCCAATCTGTAGATAGGCTTCGCTTTCAGACACCGCACGCTCCTTGGGGGGAATATATACTGGCAGCCCGTTGCTTGAATCGCAGTATAGGCGGACTTAACCCCTACGTCAAGGTTATAGTGGCGCGCCGGGGCTTAGAAAGGTGGAAGCCGGAAGCCGGGGAGTAGCGGACTCAGGTGGCGCCCGGTCGGCGCGCTCAGTCCTCGTCGTCCTCGTCTTCGTCGTAGGCGGCCTGCGCCGCCTGCGCGGGCACTACGGCGTCCGTGTGCTCCTGCCGCTTGCGGCCCCGCGGCGGCAGCGCGGCGATGCGCTCCCGCAGCGCTTCGAGCTTGCCCAGCGCCGAGCCTTCGATGACCACCCCTGCCACTCCCGAATCGCGCAGCACCTGGAGCAGAGAGGCGTCGGCGTCCGCGGGAATCTCGGCCAGCAGCGGCGTCCTGCTCAGCACGGCGATGCGCCGCAGCTCCAGCAGCCGCTCCACCGTGACCGGCTCCGCGGGCGCCTGGACGAGCAGAGCGTCGAGGCCGAGGTCGCCCAGCAGGCGCAGGGTCGTGTCTTCGGCGTTTGCCGGGAGGGCGAGCACGTAGCCCATGCTCTCCTCAAGGAGCGACTCCGCCAGCGCGGATTCAGTGTCCACGACGGCGAAGTCGGCGCCCGCCTCCCTGAGCGACGCCACGGCCTGGCGCACTGCCTTGTGCGGCCTCACCCCCAGGGCGGCGCTGTTCGCCTTCGCCGCCTGCTCCTTCAGCTTCCTGGGGTCTATGGCCTCGATGATCACCGCGTCGGCCCCCCTGGCGGCGGCCTCTCCGGCCTTGCCCGCTTCGTCCGCGGAGAGGCGGACCAGGCTGAGCATCGTGGGGGCAGCCTTGCGGGCCGCAGCGGCCGCGAAACCCAGCGGCGCGGGCTGCGGCCGGCTGGCCCTGCGAATGCGGTCTGCGAGCTTGCTCATGGGGCGCCTCTTTCCTGGGTAGCGGTGTTGGGGTCTCACCCCATTATCGCCATGGCGTACCTCAAGCGGCAAGGCGGGGCGATGGCGAGGGCGCGCCACGCATCGCCCTTGGCCCTTGCCCATTGCCCCCAGCCCCTGACCCCTGACCCCCGACCCTTGACGCTGACCCCCGACCCTTGACCCCTGACCCCCGACCCTTGACCCCTGACCCTTGACCCCTGACCATTGCGCACAAGGAGGTGCCCCGCCATGAAGCTTGAAGGAAGGACCACGCTCGTCACCGGCGCCGCCTCCGGCATCGGGCGCGCCATCGCCGTGCTGTTCGGCCGGGAGGGCGCCAGCGTGATGGCGTCTGACATCAACGAAGAGGGCGCGCGCGCTGTGGCCGCGCAGATCGAGGACGCGGGCGGCGAGGCGCGCGCGATCCGCACCGACACCTCGCGCGAGGCAGACGTGCAGGCGGCGATCCAGGCGACGGTGGAGGCCTGGGGCCGACTCGACGTGATCGTGAACAACGCGGGCATCGGCGGGCCCCAGTACTCTTGGGACCAGATCGTCGCCGTCAACCAGTCGGGGGTGTTCTACGGCTGTCTGCATGCGCTGGCGCAGATGCAGCGGCAGGGCGGCGGCGCCATCGTCAACATGGCCTCCATGGCCGGCCTGGTCGGCGCCACCGCGCCGGGCTTCCCGGGCGGCTTTGGCTATCCCTACATCGCCGCCAAGCACGCCGTGGTGGGCCTGACCAGGCAGTTCGGGCTGGACGGCGCACCCCACCGCGTGCGCGTGAACGCGATCTGCCCCGGGTGGATAGACACGCCGCTGATCGGTCCCCTGAAGGATGCGCAGCCGCTGCTGGACTGGGCGGTCCAGAACACGCCGCTGGGCCGGCTGGGGCAGCCGGAAGAGATTGCCCGGGCGGCGCTGTTCCTGGCGAGCGATGACTCCTCCTTCATGACGGGCGCCTATCTGGTCGTGGACGGCGGCTGGACAGCGCGCTAGTTGTAGTTCCCGCGGACGTTGTTTACGGTCAACGAAGGCAGCGAGGGCAGTCGCTTGTATCGCGGCGTGGTCGCTCCGCTCGCCCTACGAGTGCCTCAGGGCGAGCGGGAAGGGGGTTGGCCCGAATCCACAGCCAGCCTAAGGGCCCCGACCCGCTCATGGTGAGGTACTCGTACCATGAGCGGCTGCCGAACACTCCCCGCCTGAGGCGGGCGGCCTCTTCAGGGCGGTTCCCTGTAAACAACGTCCGTGGGAACTACAGCTAGGCCGCCGTTGGGCGGGACAAACCCAGCAGCCTGTTATCGGGAGCGCTGATGGCGGGTCAGGCTTCAGCCTGAGCCCTCCAGACGCCGGCCGCCGGCGCGACGTCATCCCCCGTGCCGCTAGCGCGCCGCCGGCGCCTCCCGCAGGCCCCGCGCCGTCTTCCCGGCCGTGGACTCGATGATGCGCACGGCGGCGCGGGTGACCGGGACCAGGCTGGGGCGGTGGATCTTGTCCAGGGTATCCATGGAATCGAAGAGGTAGAACGGCGCCGTCAGGAAGTTGACGATGGGCACGCCCGCCAGGTGGAAG
This sequence comes from Dehalococcoidia bacterium, assembly GCA_030649945.1. Taxonomy (GTDB): domain Bacteria; phylum Chloroflexota; class Dehalococcoidia; order SM23-28-2; family RBG-16-64-32; genus JAUSFE01. Next base: position 10,652 of record JAUSFE010000039.1, read on the forward strand.
TCGCCGCCGTCCGTCGTCGGGCGCGGGCCGAAGGCGGTGGGTGGGAGCACCAGCGACCGCCGGATGTCCTCACCTTCGATCGCCGCTCGCACCGCGGTCTCCAGCTCCGGAATGCGGCTGGTGAACCACCAGCGTGCCTCCGGGTGGCCGCTGGGCTGCAGGCGCCCGTCCGCCTCCACGTATTCGGCTGCCGCGTGTTCCAGGTGCACCTCCAGCACGGTGCGCTCCAGCTCCGGCCGGTGCCCGGCGATGAAGGCGCGCGCCCCGGCGCCGCCGGCCATGTGACCGCAGTTCAGCAGGAAGACCAGCCGGTGCGGACGCCGCTCCCGGGGCAGCCGCGACCAGTACTCCGCTTGCGCCAGCACCAGGGAGATGCCGGAACCGTCCTCTACGGCAGAGGACCACGGCCCGTCATGGTGCGAGCCGATAATCACCAGCTCTTCGTCCGCCCCCGGCAGCTCGCCCACGACGTTGTGCGTGACGGCGGTGCGCCGGTCGCTGTCCACGCTGAGCCGCGCCCGTGCCGGCCCGGCGGCGAGCAGTTCCCGCAGCCGCGCGGCCCCGCTGCCGCTGATCCAGACGCCGGGAATGGGGCGGGCCACGGCGTCGTACGGCACGTAGTAATCGTGCGAGTCGCCGGGGTAACCGGCGAGGGCGCCCACGAAGGCGGCGGCGCCGGCGGCGATCGCCGGCTCCATCACCAGCTGGACCTCGCGGCCGAAGGGCAGCACCTGAGTGGACTCGGCGAAAGTGGCGCCGGGGTCGTAGCACCACGTGGCCAGGCCCGCCAGCGTGGCGTGACGCGAGCGCATCAGCGGCACGTCATAGAGGGCGATGGCGCCCTTCACCCCTTCCGGCGACTGTGGATCGAACGGGACGAGGGCGGCCTCGACGGCCTGCGCCGGTGCGGAATGTGGCAGCGGGAAGCAGGGCAGCTCCAGCATCTGGACGGCGCCGCGGCCGTCCGCCCAGACGCTAAGGGAGCGCCGGCGCGGTTCCCAGTAGGGCAGCTCTACCGGCTCCAGGCGCACGTTCTGCAGGCCCAGGTCACGGAAGCGCTGCAGGCAGAACTGCTCGGCCCAGCGGTCCGCCGGGTAACCGGGGCGCCGTACGCCCTGCCGGAAGATCTCCTGGATCCAGCCGTAGATGCGTTCCTCGGTGGGGATTAGCTCGTCGTCGGGCATGGCGCCTCCTGGTGGGGTAGTCGGCTCAAGGGTACTCGCGTGCGGCGCGGCGGACAACAGCCCGATCTGCCTCATAAGTTCGGTTACCGAACGAAAAGCGTTGCCTCAAAAGTAGGGTTACCGAAAGGGGGCGACGTGACGCGGCTGACTTTGTACGAGGGCCACAGATTCACTCAGAGATGGAGGTCCGGCAGGGGCAGGCACTTTTGCTGGGAGGCAAAAGAGGCCATGATGGGGGGGGAACTCGTGGATCAGATCGGAGGTGCGTGAGATGGACAACAGCCGGAAACTCAGGCGCAGGTGGGTGATAATGTCCGCGGCCGTTGTGACGGTTCTCGTCATGCTCGCGCTGGCGGCGGCGTGCGGTGGCGATGACGAAGAGGCCGAGACGGGCGGCGATGGCCCGGAGCCAACGACAACCAGAGAGGCCGGACCGACGGGCGCGGAAAGGACTGCGGCGGCGACGGCGGAGCCGCCCGGCAACGGCGGCTCGGCGGCCGCGATCGATGCCTGCGCGCTGATCACCCGGGAGGAGGTTGAGGCGGCAGTGGGCAAGAGTGTGGGCGATGGTGAGAGTCAAAACACCCCGCCGGTGTTCGGTTGTACGTACCGGTCGGCAGACTTCGATCTGGTCCACGTGGCCGTGGTCGTGTGGGACAGCGCCGAGCAGGCAGGGGATGTCTTTCAGCTAGCCATCGATAACAACGATTATCCCGAGATCGAAGGCATTGGTGACCGCGCGTACGACGCGCGGCCGCTCTTCGGTATCACCGTGCTGAACGGGAAGTATGAAGTCAGCGTAGACGTGATTTCGGGGGGTGACGAGGATGAATTCGAACTTGCCAAGGACCTGGTGAAAAAGGCTGTGGACAGGCTGCCGTAGGGCAGGGCGTGTGGTTCGACCCGCGTGAGGCGGGCATGAGCCGCGACCCTACGGACGGCTGGCCCAGCTCCAGCGGGAGGTTCCCCCAGCCGTCCACGGCACCCCGCCGGCCGGGTGGGATGGCGGTGGTGGAGTCCATCTGGACGACGACCGCGAGCAGGATGATGGCCTGGGCCGTGGTGTCCTGGCAGACCTCCACGCCGCCGGCCAGCGGCAACTCCGCCGTCGCTTTCGCCCGTCTACCACTACATGGGCACTTTCTCCGCCAGCAGGTTCTTGAGGGCGACGCTGATCACGGCCGTCCCCCCCGGCGGGTGTTGGACTCGATCTGGTCCAGCACGGCGAGGACGTAGCGCAGGGCCTTCCCGGCCGCAAGCGAGGCTGGAGTGGGCGTCTGCGGCAGCGGCGGCGCGCAAATGAACACGGCCGCCGCGACAGCGGTCAGTAATGGCGGGGCTCGCGATGCCCCGTGAGGCCGCGGACAAGCCCGTCCGCATAAGGCACCCCCTGTGGATGCCCATTTAAATCTCGCCCGTACCAGCTTGTCAAGGAGCGAGCGGCCAGGCTGTGCATGATGGACCCCGGTGCGCGACCCGCCAATCTGGGGGAGACGCCCGGGTCCCGCGCTCAGGCGGGCAGCGAGCCCAGGAAGCTCAGGAGGACGCGGTTGAACGCCTCGGGCTGGTCCAGGTTGGCGGCGTGCCCGGCGTCCGGGATGACCTCCAGCCGGGCGCCCGCGATCTTCGCCGCCATGTAATCGCTGGCGCCGCGGAACGGCTCGTCCTTCTCGCCGACGATGATCAGCGTCGGCGCCTTCACGTCCGGCAGCGAGTCGATCACGCGGGCGTCGAACTGGGCCAGCATGCCGCGGGCGGCGTGGGCCAGCCCCTGGGCCGAGCGGTGGTAGCGCCCCGTGGCCCGCACCTCCGTGCCGCCGCCGAGCGCCGCCAGGCCCCGCTCTTCCAGGTCGCGCGCGCGCCTCTCGGCGGCCCGGTTCCAGCCTGCGCGCGCCTCCGGGTTGCGGTAGCCCGGCCCGGTATCGCACAGCACAAGGGCGCGCACGCGCTGCGGGTGCGCCCGGTAGAACGCCAGCGACATGAAGCCGCCGAGCGACAGGCCGCCGACGACGGCCCGGTCCACCGTCAGCAGGTCTAGCAGGCCGAGCATGTCGGCGATCGTTAGCGCCTCGGAGTACTGGCCCGGGTCGTCAGGGCTGTCCGTCTGGCCGTGGCCCCGCATGTCCCAGGTGATGATCCGGTAGCCCGCCTCCGCCAGCGCCTTCTGCTGTGGACGCCACATGCGGCCCGTGGCGGAATAGCCATGGCTGAGGAAGACGGCCGGGCCGTCGCCCGCCGCCTCGTAGTTGATGGTGATCCCGTTGACGCTCGCCTCGGCCATCGCGCCACATCTTCCGCGAAGGCCGGTGCCGGCGTCAAGAAGCCGCCCGCAGCCTGTCTTTGGCCTGAGACTTTGTCACCAGCTAACTGGTCAGTGATTCTGACGCGGTTTTCTGCAACGGGGTGCTAGTGTGGTGTCGTCAAAACACCTTGACTGTATCCCGTGGTACGTTGAGCGCGGCCCCGTCCCGTCCTGTCATCCCGAGCGCGACGACATGTGCCACGTGGCTCTGCGCAGCTTCGCGAGGGATCTGGGGTGGGGCAGCGTGTAGGGGCGCAGCACACGCGGCAGCGGTCGGATATCACGCCCTCATCAGGTCAAGACGGTGCGGCTCAGACGGCGGGCCTGGCGGGTGCTGCGCCCTACGATGGCGCGCCTGAACCCCTCGTGTACGGTCTCTCACTTCCAGGGTGCGCCGTGGTAAAGGTGTTCTTGAGACACTACATCTAGTCGTCACGCGAGTGGAACAGCCAGATGCCGGCGGCCAGCGGGACCGCCACCCAGGCGGCCAATGCGGCCGACAGGATGGCCGTGGCCCCCGTGGTGCCCAGCGTCTCGAGAACGTACGACCCGAACGGCCCCAGCACCTGCAGATCGGGCTCCAGGTGGATGATGGCCAGGATACGCACGATCTCTACAGGGTTCAGCATTACCGCGGCCAGCAGCCCCGCGCCGCCGAGCGACGTGCTGGAGACCATGCCGATCAGCACCAGGTCGAAGAACAGGACCGCAAAGAACCACACCAGCATGGCGATGCCCAACGCCTGGACGCGGTTCGCCGACACCACCGACGCGACGACGCCCAGGCCCGTCATCACCGCCACAAGCGCGATCACCAGGACCAGCAGCAGGACGTACGTGGTGACGTCCAGCGAATGCGCGAAGCTCGCGATGGCGAGCCCGGCCAGGCCAAACCCCGCGATGGTAGCCACGCTTATCGCGGTCACGAGCCCGGCGTACTTACCAACGAGCAGCTCCCAGCGGTTCAGCGGTTGCGACAGCAGATAGGTCAGGTTGCCGCGGTCGCGCTCTCCCGCGACGCTCCCGGCGCCCAGCGAGAGCGCGATCAGCGGCGCCAGCATCAGGCAGAGGTTCAGGATGCTCGCCGTCGTCCGGCTGAAGTTCTCGAAACCAACACTGCCGAGGTTGCGCTGGCCGAGATACGAGAGGCCCAGCGCAAGCAAGGCGAACGCCGCGCCGTAGAGGACCAGCCAACGGCTGCTGACGGCGTCTCTCACTTCCTTCTTCATGATCGCTGCCACGGCGTTCATTTCGGCTCCTCCTCTTCCTGGGAGCCGGCCGCCAGGGCGGCCGCCAGCATATCTTCGAAATGAGTCTTGACCGGAGTTACACGTTCAGCCCCAATGCCGATGCCCTTGAGAGCGTCAAGCAACACATCGGGCTCAGTGCCGTTGACGTTCACCGTGTACCAGCGCCCTGGCTGCTTGGCTCGCCGGAGCTCCTCCATCGTCGCGTCCAGCGCGAGCCTCCCTTGCTGGAGCACAATCACTCTGTCGGCAATCTCGCCAAGCCTGTCCACGAAGTGCGTGGAGAGGATGACAGTTCGACCCTCATTCCGTAGCTCGACGATGAGGTCGAGGAACTCGCGCCGGTTTTCTGCGTCGAGATTCGCTGTGGGTTCGTCTAGCAGGAGGAGCGGCGGGTCAGACAGGAGCGCAGCCGCCAGCGCGAGACGCTGCCTCATGCCGCCGGAGAGACGGCCGGCCTCCACGCCGCGCTGCTCGGTCAGGTGAACTTGCTGCAGCAATTCGCCGGCCCGCACCGGGTCGCTGCCTTTTACGTCCGCCAGGAACTGAAGCACTTCCTCGCACGTATCGCCGGAATCGAAGGCTGGAGTCTGCGGCAGGTATCCGATTTGGCGGCGCACTTCCTTTCCGCGTTTCGCGGCCGACACGCCGTTGACTTCAACACTCCCATCGAAGCCCGTCACGCCCAGCAGGCACTTGAAGGTGGTCGTCTTGCCGGCGCCGTTGGGCCCCAGCAACGCCACGATCTCGCCCGCGCCCAGCGTGAATGTGAGACCATCCAGCGCCCTCACTTTGCCGTATCTCTTGGTCAGGCCTTTGACGCTGACCATCACGGTCTTATCGCTCATCGGGTCCTACCCTCTAGCCCCTGCCACCCGCCGGCGGCGGAAGCGGAGAATCGTAACCGGGTCGATGTCCAGTGCGGTGACAAGGACTGCGCCGGCGAGTATAAGCAGCAGGGCGCTGACGACTAGCAGCTCCTGGTTCAGCCCCTGGTCGTCCGGCAGTGCCGGACCGGGAGATCTCATCAGCGGCCCGCTGTCCTGGATGACGGCGTCGTACCGATACACCGGGAACATGTCCGCTGCCATGTCAATCGCCTGCTGGGCGAGAGTGTGCTGGAACAGCCTTAGCGTGCCGTCCGCGTCCAGGGCGCCGGCGAACGGCGGCAGCGGCCGGTACGGGCGGTCGCCCACGCCGTCGCCGTCCGCGTCGTAACCGCTATAGTCGCTCCAGTAGTTGCCACGGCCGCTGAGCGTCCACACGGCCGACTCCGGGCGGGAACTCACCGAAGGTGTCGGCTCCGTCGGTGCGTCGTCCTGCCCGGAGTGGCCATCGTGGCTGGTGGTGCCGGAGCCCGTCGAGGTTGTCATAGACGTCCCGTGCTGAGCATCGAGGCGCCCTCCGAGCGCGCCGCTCATCGCCTGCACCTGCACGGTGTTCTCGATCATCGCGTTCTCCACGAAGGTGATCGGCGCGTTCGAGAACATCCCGATGCCGGTGTCGTTGAGCGCGAAGGTGTTGCGCAGGAACGTGGCCGTGGCCCCAGCAGAGTTTGGCGTGCCTTCAACCGTCATCCCGTACTTGTTCCGCAGAAGGGTATTGCCTTCCACGAAGACGTTGTCGGCGTCCTTCAGCAGGATCCCGGTCCCGGAGGCGCCCCGTCGGTTGTTCGAAAGTTCGTTGTCCTTCACCAGTAGCTCGTGCGAGAACATCAGAACAGCGCCAGCGAGGTTGTTGCGGAACGTGTTACCGATGATCCGGTTGTTGTCCGAGGACATGAAGTGGATCGCGTACCGGCTGTCCTCCACAGTATTCTGAGCGATCCCGTTGTCGTCGGAGAACTCAAGGTGGATGCCGTCAGCAGCCCGCCGGATGGTATTGCCGTGGATTGCCGCTCCGGACACCTCCCACATGTAGATGCCGTGACCTCGCCGCCCGATGGCCACGTTCTCGCCGGGGTCGATCTCGTTGAAGGCGATCGTGGCGTGGTGGCTCCCCGTCATGTGGATGCCATACAGGGAGTCCTTGATCACGTTAGACCGGACCGTGGGCATGTGCGCGTCCTTGATCTTGATCGCTGCGGGCTCTCGTGAGACGGCCGTGCCGCTGCCCCGAATCTCGAAGCCTGAGAAGGTGACGTCGCTACCCGTGATCGTCACGACGTCGCCCCCGCCGTCGCCGTCGATAACGGGCCCGCCGGCGCCGGTAAGCGTCAGCGGCTTGTCGATGACGATGCGCTCGCGGTAGACGCCACCGGTGACGGTTATAGTGTCGCCGGGGGTGGCGGCATCGATCGCCGCCTGGAGCGACTGTCCCGGTGTCTGACCGTGGACGTCAGCGTCTGCGCCCCGGCCCGCGGCCAGCGCGAGGCCCAAGAGGAGTACTCCGGCGAGAAGCATTCTGGCCACGCACTTCCTCCCGCCCTAAGCCCTCTGCGCAGCTTGCGGAGAAGCCGCGCCGCTCGCGACCGGTGTACGCGCCGCGACCACCCGGCCCTGTACACGGCGGATGGCCAACGGCAGGAAGGTGATGGCCAGCGCAGCCGCGACCATCAAGTAGAAGCCGATCTCAAAACCCGTCTCAGAGTGGAAGTTCCAGACCTTCGTCGTTCCCCACACCGTGGGGGTGAACGCCCCCATGTTCAATGCAGCCTTCTCATCCATCGTGTGGCCGTAATTGTACAGCCAGTACTGGAGATCAGCGACGAAGAAGAGTGGCATGAACCAGAATCCCGCCACGATCAGCGTCCGGAACCAGCCTCGTTTCCAGCCAACAAATGAGACGGCGATTGTGCCGAGGATCGTCGCGACGACTCCGGGGATAAACAGCTTCATCTCGGTTACTTCCTCGATGGGCTTCATCCCTATGTAGTGGTTCAGGCCGTTGATCTCGCGCACATCGTCGTAGTAGGTGTCCGGGTCATCCGCGAACTTGTAACCGTAGGCCTTCATAGTGAGTCCGGCCGGGTACTGGGGCGCCACAAGCTCCATCTTCCAAAGGGGCACGAGAAGCGTGGCCGCGAGTAATCCGCAGGCCAGGATGGCGCTGATGAGCCAGGCCAATTCCGGCTTCCCGAGTAGCTTCGTTTTCATTTTGCCGACACCCTTTCTAGCCACCGCGCTTCCTCCCGCGCGCCCCGAGGGACGCGCGGGAGGAAGCCCACCTCAATCGTTACTGCGGCTCGACAAGGAACCAGCCTGCCATTTCTAGATGCAGCGCAGAGCAGAATTCCGTGCAGTAGAAGTTCCACGCCCCGGGTTTGTCCGCTATGAACTCGAAGTTTGACGTCTCACCGGGGTCGAGACTGGCCTGCATGTTGTAGTTCGCGATCGCGAAGCCGTGCGTCGCGTCACGGGTCTGCTCGGTGTTGGTGATGTGCAGCTTGACGGTGTCACCTTCCTTCACACGGAGGATGTCCGGGGTGTAGTGGCTGCGCGTTGCCGACATCCAGACCTCGACCGTCGTCCCGTTTCGCTCCACCTTCTCCTGTCCGGCGTCGATGGCAAACTCGCTGCGTTGCATGGTGAGCACGTCAGTGCCGGGCTTATACAGATCGATGGCATGGAGCTTGTCCGCCTTGATGATCTGAACGTAATGCGGCTCGCCTAAGCCGATCGGAGTATCAGAGATCAACTCCATCGGCCCCTTCCCGCCCTTGAGATCGATCAGCTGGAAGTTCTGCGGGTGCAGCGGACCTTGCGGGGCGTAACGGTCGATGGACCACTTGTTGAGTGCCACCATGTAGTTGTCGTCAGGGCTGACGGTGTCACCTTCAGCCGTAACGAGGTGACCGATGTTGTAGTTGGTTGGGATTGTCTCGATGAGCGTGAAGGGCGCTTCATCCGTCTTGACGACGTCCTCGCCCAGCGTGAACTTGGCGATGCCGTTGGCCAGGAACATGCTGGTGTAGCCGTGGCCCTGGCTGTCGAACTGCGTGTGCAGCGGACCCGCACCCACTTCGACCTGTCCCGCCATCACCGAATCGAAATTGAGAATAGGGATGCCAAACGAGTCAGTGCCTTCGAAGTCTTCGGCCGCGATGGCGTCCTGGATCTTGTTGAAGTCGTAGATGGTCACGTTCGGGTCGAGCTTTCCGCCGACCACGATGTATCGCCCCGAGGGATCGACATCCGCGCCGTGGGGGCTCTTCGGCTCCGGTATGAGGTACAGCAGCCCTTCCTCTACCGCAGTCTGGATGTTGATCATCTTCACGCCGTTCGTGTCCACGCCCTTGGTCTTGGCAACCTCTGCGGCCTTTTCCCAGTTAATGACGTGGAGGTAGTCGAAGTTGTTCTGGGAGGCTCCGGCTTCCAGCGGGTTCGGCTTGCCGTCCGGACCCAGCCCACCCGTAGCCATCTCGGTGTTCCAGGAACCGATGAACGCCCAGCCGGCGCTCACCAACTTCCCGGAGTCAGCGAGGTCCTGGTTGTATGGCGGGAGTTCGATCTCGAAGCTGTCGTCCAGATTGACCCTTCCGGTCGCCTGGTCGATCTTCATCCAGGCCGAGACACCCCGGTACTTCTCCTGGTACTCGCTCAGGTCGGCGTAGGAACCAGCCGGCCAGGGCATCGGGAACTTGGAGGAGATGTGCACGTACTCAGAGTCTGGCGTCACGAACATGCCACCGTGCGATGTCTCCGCATTCGGGACCGCGACAATCTGCTTGGTGCGGAAGTCGGTAAGGTCGATCATCGCCATGCGGCCGTTCGCGCGGTCGTTGATGTAGGCCCAGCGGCCGTCGTACTCACCACCCGTTTCGCTGATGGCAGGGTGGTGGGTATCGCCCCACGTGAGCTCGGTCCCCTCAGGGATGCTTGGGTTACCCTCCGCCAGAACGGTGTTGCCCCAGTCGGCGCCGTAGCCATATCCCTGCCAGGGCTCCGGCGTGAACGCAGCGATAACCTTCAAAAGACGCATGGACGGCACGCCGATCACCAGGACTTGGCCGGATTGACCGCCGGAGGCGATCATGATGTAGGGATCGTATTGACCGGGCGGGACATACGCCTGGAGCGCGTGCTTCATGTCCTCCGGCGTCAGGCCGCGTTCCTGGGCGATCGCGTCCAGGTCCGCGTTCCCGCTGCCCCCGTTTCCCGTCCCCCCCTTATCATCCCCACCACAGGCGGCGCCGATCGCAAGTAAGCCGCCGACCAGCAGGACCATTGCGCCGAGCGCCTTGAGGTAGAACCGTCTATTCATGGCTTGCGCCTCCTTAGATGTGGCCTGTCCGTTACCGACTCTAGCCGGTTTCCACTTCCTCTTGCATGTGCCATTTGGCGGATGGGAATGGGACCTTTGTAGTCTCTTTCTAGGGCCGGTTGGCCGGTCTCAGCAGTCGCCGCTCGCACCAGCAGCGCACGGTGCGCGCGCACCAGTTTTGACAGGCGCGCCGCGCCCAGCACACGCTCAATCTCTCTCTGTGCCTCGAACCAGACGGGAAAGACGGCGCAGATCTCGCGGCGCGGGCAGTTGTCCGGGTCTACGGAACAGTCGTTGATCGGGGGCAGGCCAAGCGCCCGCAGGATATCCAGCACGGAGATGTCTTCCGGCGCACGGGCCAGGGCAAGGCCGCCTCTGCCTCCCCTCTCGCTGACAAGCAGCCCCCCGTTCGCTAGGGTCCTGGCCACCTTGCGCAGGAACTGGTAGGGGATGTCCTGGCGTTCGGCGATCTCGGCGGTGGTCATGGCCCTCCCGGAATGGCACGCCACTTCCACCATCAGGCGCACCGCGTAATCTGCCTTTTTGGTTACTCGGAGCATCAAATGCGACCTTTCCAGTCTCAGCCACATTGTGAAAAAAGCCGCAAGTTGCGTCTGTCAGGCATACACAGTACGGGGTGTGGGGTTTTGCCCGATGGCCACATGGCTCGGGGCCGCAGTCCCGTCGTTCCTGGCGGCCCTCGCGACTCAGCTCGCACTGGCCACTGTCCAGTCCTTCGCCAACCCCCATCTCGGATAAAGGAAGAGCGCTCCGGTTGATCCGGAGCGCCCCAGGACGAATCCCGCTTCAGCCTTTATTCGACCTTGAATTTCCCCAGCATATCCGTGGGGTGGAAATCGCACCTGTAGTCGTACGTTCCCGCTTTCGCCGGCGCTGTGAAGGCCAGGGTCGCTTCCTGGCCGCCGGTCACGAGCGCGGGGTCGGACGCGGCGTCATCACCAGTGTCGTAGTCGTTGTCATCGCCGGGGAAGCGCATGTTGTGGATCGCCACCCCTCCGTTGGAAAGATTGATGGTGATCTCCTCGCCCGCGGGAATGGCGATCGTCGGATTCTTCTCGCCAGCCAGTTCGAAGAAGTTGTCACCCATCGCCAGGTCAAACGTCGTCTCGGCGCCACCAGTGGGGGTGCCGCCGGTTCCCTCCCCGTCATCGCCTCCGCCGCAGGCAATCGCGACGAGAGGGAGCGTGAGAGCGGCAATCGCCGCCAGTGCGGCGAGGTGGAGCTTGCCGTTCACCAGATTCATCCTCTAACCGTTCTCCTTTCTAAGACCATGCTCACCCGGTTAGTATGTGCAAATAATCGCAACCGTAGCTTAGCAGATCGTACGCGTCTGGCAAAACTCGCCGTGCGCGGGCGTAGGGTGCTGGGCGCCTCAGGTAGGGACGCGCCGGGCGCTGGCGATCAGTCTATCTTCGAGACGTTCACCCGGATGCCGCGGTCAAAGGGCACCGGCTGCCACTGCAGCGGCCAGTAGCGCAGGTGCCCGTAATCGCCCACGAAGTGCAGCCACTTCACCATGCCCGTCTCCAGGTCGGACGCGCCCTTCCAGGTGCGGTACTGGTACGGCTCCCAGCCGTTGTAGCTGACAACCTGCCCGGGCCGCACCGACGGCGATAGCTTCACCGGGGAGATGAACGTCCCCATGTCGTTGGTGATCTCCACCTCTTCCTCGTCGCGGATGCCCAGGCGCTCGGCGTCGTCGGTGTTCAGCAGCACGTGCGGCCGGCCGCGGTGCGTCTCCAGCAGCACGCGGTTGACGATGTTCATGGAATGGATGCTCCAGCGGTTGTGGCCGCTGGTCATCACGAACGGGTAGTCGCCGCCCTGGGCCGGGTTGTCCTTGTGGCAGGGCAGCTCCTCGCCCGCCTCGCGGTACCACTCGTGGTCGATGTAGAACTGCGCCCGCCGGGTCAGCGTGGGGTACGGCACCTTCTTCTCCACGTGCCAGCGGAAGGCCGTATGGGTCTCGTTCGTCGGAACGTCAGACGCCTGGCTGTGGGCCATGGCGCCGATGCCCCAGCTCTTGAAGCGCTGGTAGCCCTTCTCCCGCAGGACGTCCAGGCTGAACCCCTCCTCGAAGTTCCCGGCCTCCACGCTGTCCTGCACCCACTCCCGCGCGATCTTCTCGCCCTCGCGGAACGCCCCGCCGATGGTGTAGCGGTCCACGATGTCGTCCAGGCGGCGGACGCCGCCGCGCCCGTCGCGCACCTCGGTGATGCCCCGCGCCTTCGCCCGCTCCTCCAGCTTCTCCGCCAGCATGAGGGCGATCTCCACCTCGGTCCTCACGTCCGGCGGCGGCTCCACAGCCTTATCGGAGAAGGTGAGGTTCATGAGGTGCGGCGTGGGGAACATGAATGCGATCTTCTCGTAGTGGTGCGCCACCGGCAGAAAGTAGTCGGAGAACATGCCCGTGGTGTTCATGCGCCAGTCCACAGTGACGATGCACTTGAGCTTCGGCCAGAAGTGCGGCAGCAGCTGGTTCTGGCCGCCCCTGGTGCGCCGCAGCACGTTGCCGCCCACCTCGAAGTACACCCGCGGCGGCGTCTCCGGCCCCGGCCGGTTCAGGCCGCGCCACCAGCCCTTGTTCATCGCCTCGTCGAAGTACTCGTCGAACTCGCGCTGCATCGTCGGGTCGTTCCATTCGCGCCGGTTCCAGTTGTCGCGGTAGCCGCAGTGGTAGTACCAGAGGAAGACCGGCGGCACCATCCCCTGCTGTCCCGCCATCGCGCGCATGAACTCTATGTGGGCCATCTCCTCCGTGCGCGTGGGGTCCTGGTTGCGCATGATGCTCATCGCCGCCTCGCGCATGGCGAGGATGCGGCGCGTCTCCTCCAGCCCCTCCTTCTGCTTGCCGAAGAAGATGAAGGGCCCGTCGAACCCCGCCACAGACCACTCGCCCGGGCCGGTGCCCTTCTTGCCCCAGTTCCCGGTCAGCCCCAGCACCAGCAGGTATGAGCGCACCATCAGGTCCCCGTGGTAGTACTTGAACGAGGTCCCGCCGCTGAAGATCGTCCCCCGCTTCGTCGCGATCTTGCGGGCCAGCATGCGCACCACGTCCGGGCTCACCCCGCACATCGCGGAGGCCTTCTCCGGCGTGTACTCCTCCAGCCGCTCCTTCAGCAGCTCGAAGACCGGCACGACATCCACGCGCGAGCCGTCCTTCAGCTCCGCCGGGTACGACCCCTCCAGCGCGGGGTCCATGTCGCCCAGGTCCAGCGTCGTCAGCGGCGCCTCGCGCACCTGCCCTGAGCGCGTGTCGAAGAAGTAGAACTGGTCCGTGCGGCCGCCGTCCTGCAGGTCGGACGCCGCCAGGAAGCGGCGCGTGTCCAGGCGCACGAGCAGGCCCAGGTCCGTCTGTTCCTTCACGAACTGGGCGTCGTGCAGCCCTTCCGCGATGATCACCTGCGCCATAGCCAGCCCCAGCGCGGCGTCCGTGCCGGGCTTGATGGGCACGTAGTAGTCCGCGTGCAGGTGGGACGGGCTGCAGTCCGGCGCCACCAGCACCACCTCCGCGCCCTTATAGCGCGCCTCCGTCGTGTAGTGGTAGCCGGCGATCTGCGTGTACACGGGATTTATGTGCGTGTACATCACGAACTCCGCGTGGAACAGGTCGTCGATGCTGCTGGCGGGGTCGAACTTGCCGTACGTCATGTAGATGCCGGTGGAGAAGTCGTTGATCACGGCGTTGACGTCCGTGCCGATGCCGCCGAACATGTCCAGCAGGCGGCTGAAGGGGAAGCTCGAGAGCAGGCCGCCTTCGCCGGGCGTGCCCTCCTTGATCACGGACTCCGGCCCCACTTCCACCAGCGCGTCCAGGATGTGGTCCGCTATCTCCGTCGTCACCTCGTCCCATGAGACCTGCTTCCACTTGCCGCTGCCGCGCTTGCCCGCGCGCTTCAGCGGGTGCAGCACGCGCTCCGGCGAATTGAGCATGCGGCTCCAGGCGGCGCCCTTCTGGCAGCCCATGGGGTTCAGGTCCGGGACGCCCTCCTGGATCACCGGGAACGTGCCCGCCTGCTCTTCCATGAGCACCTTGCCGTCCTTGACGTAGACGCGATAAGGGCAGTTGCCGGGGTAGCAGTCCACGCAGTGTGTGGCCCAGAACGTCTTGTCCCACTGCCACATGCCGCGGTAGGCGTCCTCCGAGGATGCGGGTGTGCCGTTCTTCTTCTCGCGCGCGCTGACCATGGCGGTTCCTCCCGTGGCGGGCCCGATGGTTCCGACGCGCCCATTTTCGGCGGCGTGCGCGCGCCTGTCTGTCGGGCACCGCACGATCCTTGTGGGGCGCTCCCGCACACCGGGCGGTCTGTAGGGCAAATCCCGACAAGCAACCGGGGGCTGTATACTTGATGCGGACGAACCCCCACACGACTGGTACACTGCCTGCATGCCAACCACTGACCGATGGCGGTATCTGCGCGGGCTATTCCAATGGCTCTGGGGGCTGATACTGTTGGCCTACGCGGGGCTCGGCTTTTACGACTTCATGCGTGGGGAGTTCTGGGATGATGGCCCCGCTCTTAGCGCGGTCACTGGGAGTTTCTCTTGGCATACTTGGCTCATCGGGTTGCTGTTCATTCTAGTGGCGATGGCAGTCGAGGGCGGCTATCGGCAGTATCGAGCCATTAATGAAAAGCTGTTGGCGCTTGAGGAGCAAAGACCTCTACTGATTGGTGTTACTCCAAACCAGGCTGCGGGCAGAAACCCCGTAGGCGGAGGAAATACGGTCTCGGAGGTGGTCGCCTACTTGGACGTGGCGGCCATCGACGAAAATAGGCCACTGCGCAATTGTCGGGTTAAGTTGAGAGAGCTAGAGCACTACTTCGCCTGGACCGATAAGAGTGCTGGGGAAGTTAAAGAGAGTTGGGGTCGTGACAGTTTCTATGTGGGCCACACATATTTCTTCACCTGGAGTGGACGGGGCTCTAGTGTTGACGCCATCGACATCCAGAGCATGGAACGTGCATCGATTGCTAGGTGTATTAACACCGTTCCTGAATTAACCACGACTGCGGGTAAGGTGGGACACCTTTTTCACGGCGACCAATATCGTTTGACAGTGGAGATCACAGCCGACAATTCTCGACCGCTGACAAAATCCTACTGGTTGCAGATGCATGCGGGGAAATCGCCGGTGATTAAGGAATGGGATGACAGTCAGACCAGCTGGCTATGAGCTCCCGTGTCAAGTATATAACCCCGAACCGAGCAACCGGCGGGCAAGCCCGAGCGGCGTCAGGACGGGCGCGCTGCGGCGTCGCCGTAGAGGGCGCGCAGGCGTAGCGTCAGTTTCCCGGGCTCCCCGGGACCAACAGGTGAGCGGTCCACGGCAGTGAGCGGCATCACTCCCATGACCGCACCGGTCAGGAACGCCTCGTCCGCTCGCTGCAGGTCCTCCGGCGTCAGCGAGGCTTCACTGACCTTGACGCCCGCGCCCGCCGCCAGCTCCATCACGGCCTCGCGGGTGACGCCGCCCAGAGCGCCGTCTGCCAGCGGCGGCGTCGCCAGCGCACCCGACAGCACCAGGAAGACGTTGCTGGTGCTTCCCTCCGCCAGGAAGCTGCGCGTGTTGAGCAGGAGCGCCGTGTCTGCGCCTGCCGCGCGCGCCCACTCGCGTGACATAACGTTGTCCAGGCAGTTCAGCGACTTGATACGGCTGAGCGGTGAGGTCTCGTTCCTTCTGACGGGGGCGATAAGCGCGGACATGCCGCGGTCATACAGCTCGTCCGGATAGTCCGTGGCCGCGCGGGCCAGCATCACGACCGAGGGCCGCCCGCCGGGAGGGCCTGCGGTAAGCGTAAGACGGACGCGAGCGTCCAAAATCCCGTTATGGCGCACGAGTTCGCGGACCATGGCCTCGAGTTCGCGCAGCTCCGGCGGGAAAGCGATGGCCAGCTCCTCGGCGTCGGCCCTCAGCCGCGCCAGGTGGCGGTCCAGGCGGTAGACGGAGCCCTGCCGCGCCCGGAACGTCTCGAACACGCCCCGCCCATGTGCCAGCCCCTCGTCCGCGGCCGGCACCCTGGCGTCGTCCGCCGTCACCAGGGCGCCGTTCACGTACATCCAGCCCTCGTTGACGCTCATGAACGTCCTTCGCCCACCAGCACGCGGGCCATAGCCGCGCCCTTGTGTAACGTCTCCTCGAACTCCTGCGCCGGGTCGGAATCGGCCACGATGCCGCCGCCCACGTGGAAGTAGGCCGTGCCCGGCTTGACGACCATCGTGCGGATGGCGATGTTGACGTCCATCTCGCCGCCGAATGTTACATAGCCAATGCTGCCGGAGTAGACGCCGCGGGCCACCGGCTCCAGTTCGTCGATGATCTCCATGGCGCGGATCTTGGGCGCGCCGGTGATGGAGCCTCCCGGGAACGTGGCCCGCAACAGGTCCACCAGGTCGCGGTCGGCGCCCAGGCGCGCCTGCACCGTGGAGGTGAGGTGGTGGACCGTGGCGTACGTCTCCAGCTCGAACAGGCCGGTGACGCGGACGCTGCCGGTCTCCGCCACGCGGCCCAGGTCGTTGCGCTCCAGGTCCACGATCATGACGTTCTCCGCCCGGTCCTTCTCGCTGGCCAGCAAGTCCGCCGCCAGGCTGCGGTCGTCTTGCGGCCGGGCGCCTCGCGGCCGGGTTCCCTTGATGGGCCGTGTCTCCACCAGGCGGTCCGCCGGCCGGTAGCTGAGGAAGCGCTCCGGCGAGGAGGAGAGGACGGCGCTGTCCCTGTAGCGCAGGAAGGCGGCAAAGGGCGCCGGGGACTGGGCCCGCAGGCGCAGGTAGACATCGAAGGGGTCCTCCGGGCACGGCGCCTCGAAGCGCTGAGAGAGGTTGACCTGGTAGATGTCGCCCGCCCGGATGTATTCGAGCGCCCGCCCGACCGCTGACTCGTAGGAACTGCGACTGAAGCCCGACCGCAGCCCCGCGAACTGAAGCGGCAGCCCGGGCGCCGGCGCGCGGGGCGCCAGCGGCCGCGGGTCGAAAGGGTGAAGGCGCTCGTAGAACGCCAGGTGGCACTCCGGCAACCCCAGGTCGTCTGCAACCGTGTCGGAGAGCCGCTCGATGTGACGCTTCAGGCCGTATCCCAGATAGCCGGCCGCGGCTCCGGCGGAGTAGCGCGCGTGCTCCGCCAGCAGAGAGCGGAGCACCTCGAAGGGGTCGCCCTGGAAGCGCTCGCTGGGGCCGCGGCGCCGCTCTACGTGAACCTGGCCCCCCCATGACCGCAGCACGGTCATGGGGTCCGCGGCCCAGAAGGACTGCCGGCCGAAGTGCGGGTGGAGCATGGCGCTGTCCAGCCAGAGCCCGTAAGGCTCGGCGCACACGTCGCGCAAAGTGGCGAGTTGGGGTTGCAGCATTAAGGCGGCACGTCTAACGCTTCTGGGACTGGTCCGGCATGCCCTAGTTTCGCCCCGGCTCAGGGGGTGGTCAAGCCGCCCCGGCGCGGTCGCAACGCCGGGGACTACCAGGGTGCTGAAAACGGGAAGTGCAGAGGGGCGGAGCCCCTTTGCCAGGGGTCTGGGGGTGTCCCCCAGATTCAATTTCTTCTTTGGGTGGGTTGGGGGGTGGGACGAGAACTCGTTTTTCAGCACCCTGCTACTGGCCGGGTGCGCGCCGGTGCCGCGGGTGGTGGGGCAAATCCCGACAAAAAAACCGGCGAATGCCCTATAGCTAAGGCCGCGCGTCATGCGCACAATGCGGGTCAGGGCCGCCCATTGCACAGGAGATGGCCATGACCACCACATACCTGGACCTCAACAAGCAGCTCACATCTGACGAAGCGGCGCTCAAGGAGCAGGTCCACCGCTTCGCCGCCGAGGTCATCCGACCGGCGGCGATGGAGCTGGACAGGATGGAGCCGGAAGACGTCATCGCGTCCGGCTCTCCCCTCTGGGGCGTCTTCAAGCAGATCTACGGGCTGGGCTACCACACCCGCGGTCTGCCCGAAGAGCTGGGCGGCGTGGGCCTGTCACCGCTGGCTCAGCACATCTATAGCGAAGAGATGGGCTGGGGCGCCTGCGACCTCTCCGTCTCCCTGGGCGTCACCGCCATGCCCTTCTTCTTCGCCTCCCGCAGCGGCAACCAGGAGCTGATCCGCGAGTTCGTCGTCCCCTTCTCGCAGGACCGCGAGGCCCGCTACATCGGCTGCTGGGCCGTCACAGAGCCCCACCACGGCTCGGATGCCGTGTTCATGGGCAACGGGCTCAAGGAGACCCCCTCCGATGTGGCCTTCGAGCTCCAGGCGGAACCGGACGGCGACGATTGGGTGATCCGCGGCCAGAAGTCCTCCTGGGTTTCCAACGGCACCATCGCCACCCACGCCATGGTGCACATGGGGCTGGACCGCAGCCGCTCCTCCACAACCGCCGGCATCGCCTTCGTGCCCCTCAACCTGCCCGGCGTCACCAGGGGCAAGCCGCTGAACAAGCTGGGTCAGCGGGCGCTGAACCAGGGCGAAATCTTCTTCGACAACGTGCGCATACCGAAGAGCTACATGCTCGTGCCGCCCGAAGGCTACGCTATGATGGGCGAGATGATTCTCGCCGCCGCCAACGCCGGCATGGGCGCCACCTTCACGGGCGTGACCCGCGCCGCCTTCGAGGAGGGGCTGAGCTACGCCCGCCAGCGCGTCCAGGGCGGCAAGCCCATCTGCGAGCATCAGGCCGTGCAGTTGAAGCTGATGGACATGTTCACCAAGGTGGAGTGCGCCCGCGCCCTCTCCCGCGCGGCCGTGGTCTATAACGCCACGACGCTCCCGCCCGCCCCGGAATATTCCGTGGCCTCGAAGGTCTTCTGCACGCAAGCCGCCTTCGAGGTAGCCAGCGACGCCCTCCAGCTGCACGGCGGCATGGGCCTGGCCAAAGGCATGGTCATCGAGAAGCTCTTCCGCGACGCCCGCGCCTCGCTGATCGAAGACGGCAGCAACGACGTCCTCTCGCTGGCCGGGGTCAGGCGCATCCTGGACCGCACCTAATCTGAGGAGGCCGATCATGGAGTTCAAACAGGTCATCGGGCGCAGACGCGCCATCCGTTTCTTCCTGCCACACCGGCCGGTGGAGCGCCAGAAGATAGAGAAGATGCTGGAGGCGGCACGGCGCGCCTCCTGCGTGGGCAACGTCAATTCGGCGCGCGGCATCGTCATCTGGAAGGACCAGGCCTCCGCGCAACTGATCAAGACCATCACGCCGCCGCTGGGCTACCAGCAGATGCAGACGGCGCCGTGCTTCATCCTCTGGTACCATGACACCTCCGCCTACGAGATCACCAAGTGGGTGCAGGACCTGAAGAACCTGGCCGACACCCGCCGCATCGGCACCGACGTGGACGAGACCAAGGCCGAAATTGACCGCCTGCTGAAACCCGTCTTCGGCGCCGCCTGGCAGCAGATGGCCGTCTCTCCGCTCGCCTTCATGGACCTCGGCCTCGCCGTCTGCCAGGCTATGCTCATCGCCTACGACGAGGGCCTGGGCGTCTGCCCCATGAGCAGCCCCCGCTTGGAGCAGGTGGGCAAGCTGCTCAAGCTCCCGGACACGGCCGTTCCCGTTTGCCTGATGGCGGTAGGCTATCCGGCGGAGTCCTGGGAGGCGGGCGGTCAGACCGTGAAGGCGCCCTTTGACAACCTTTTCCACGAGATGGAGTATGGGCGCGCGTTTGAGCGTGACCCCGCCGTGGAGAAGGAGCTGGTGGCCGCGGGCATGCTCCAGGCGCCCGCCCCGCTCCCCTGGCGCGACGCCGAGCTGAAGTACCTGGAGAATGCGCTGAAACTGGAGCGGCGCATCATCGCCTTCCCCGCCCCGGACCCGGCGCCGGCGGACGGTGGCTCCTAAGGAGGCCCGGAGTTGACGGTCATCGCCTCCGGGAAGGGAGAGTTCCTGCCGCCTGACCCCGACGGGTTCCGGGCCTATGTGCGCGACCACAAGGAGAGGCGCCTGGTCAACAAGGTTATCACCGCGCAGGAGGCCGTCTCCCGCTACGTGTCCGACGGCGACTACGTAGCCTATGACCAGAACATCGCCGTCCGCGGCCCGGCCTCGCTCTTCCGCGAGATCATCCGCCAGCGCAAGCGCGACCTCTGGCTGGCGGCCAAGTTCACCTGGACGGACGTGAGCCTGCTGGTGGCGGGCGGCTGCGTGAGCCGCGTGGACGTGGGCTGGATGGAATCAGGGCCCGTCATCAATAGGGCGGTGAAGGAGGGGCGGCTCAAGCTCATCGAGTGGAGCAACGGCGCGCTGGCCTACCGCCTGCTGGCCGGGTCTCTGGGCGTCCCCTACCTGCCGATGCGCTACCTGGGGGGCACCGACACCTTCGAGCAGTCCGGGGCCAAGCTGACCGAGGACCCCTACACCGGCCGGCGCGTCTGCCTGGTGCCGGCGCTCTACCCGGACGTGGCGCTCGTCCATGTCCACCAGTGCGACGTCCACGGCAACGCCAGGGTGTTCGGCGCGGGAGTGTCCCCCCTGGAGATGGCGATGTGCTCCAAGAAGGTCATCATCTCCACGGAGGAGATCATCGAGCCCGAGGAGATCCGCCGGCAGCCGCAGCGCACGACCATACCGTACTACTTCGTGGACGCCGTCGTGCACGCGCCCTTTGGCTCCTACCCCGGCAGCACCCCCGGGCTCTACGGCGCTGACCTGGAGCACTGGCTGGAATTCGCCGCCGCGCAGGTCCAGAATAAGACCGACGAGTACCTGGAGAAGTGGGTGCACAGCATGGCCTCGCACGAGGAGATGCTGGAGAAGAGGGTGGGCGAGCAGAAGCTGGCGATGATGCGACAATCTGAGACAGTGCGCGAGGGCTATTATGAGTGAACCGGCCGTGGGCAAGGCGGAAGGCACCCTCAGTTTCACGGACATAGAGGCCACCATCTGCCACATTGCCCACATCATCGAAGAGGACAAGCTCTACTTCGTGCAGATGGCGGGGGCGCCGCTCTTCGCCCTCCTCCTGGCCAAGCGCCTGCGCGCGCCCGGCGTCGGCTACGTGGTGGAGGAAGGGGCCGTCGCGCCCAACCCCATCTTCCCGCTGCCGCGCATGATGCTGGGCGCCAGCCGCTCCCACTACCGGGCGGTGGCCTGGACCAGCATGAACATGGTGGACGCGCACGCCGCCCTGGGCTTCATGGACTACGGCCTCCTGGCTGCCCTCCAGATCGATCAGTTCGGCAACTTCAACTCCACCTTCATCGGCGGCACTTATGACCACCCGGAGCGGCGCTTCGGCGGCCCGGGCGGCGCTAACGAGATCGCCTCCCAGTGCTGGCGCACGCTGATCATGACCAAGCAGCAGAAGCGGAAGTTCGTCCACAAGCTGGACTTCATGTCCTCCCCCGGCTACCTGGACGGGACGCCCGGTGCCCGCGAGCGCGTGGGCCTGCCGTCGGGCACGGGGCCCTACCGGGTGATCACGGAGGACGCCATGTTCGGCTTCGATGATGAGACGCGCCAGATGCGGCTCATCGGCCTGGCGCCGTGGGCCACGCTGGAAGGCGTGCTGGCGGAGATGGAGTTCGAGCCGCTTATCGCCGATAAGCTGGAGCGCATGAAAGCTCCCAGCGAGGAAGAGCTGAACATCATCCGCGCGGAGATAGACCCCGGCGGCTTCAGCACCAGCCGCGGCAAGTGGATGACTGTGGACGCCGCCACCGGCCTCCGCGCCGGGTGACCTGAGGGTGGGTTGCATAAGCGCCGGTCGCGTGGAATGACCACAAAGGCACAAAGACACAAAGTGTTTCTATGGGAAAAATCTTGGTACCGAGACTTAGCAGGGTGATGAAAAACGGGGAGTGCAGAGGGACGGAGCCCCTTTGCCGGGGGTCTGGGGGTGTCCCCCAGATTCAATTTGTTCTTTGGGTGGGGTGGGGGGTGAGGCGAGAACTCGTTTCTCAGCACCCTGTTAGTGTCTTAGTGTCTTTGTGGTTCAAACTAGCAAGGAACCAAAGACACGGCCACGGTGGTCCCCCTGGCAGAACGGCGCAGTGCAGGGGGCGCCAACCCCTGCCGGGGGGCGTGGGGGGTGTCCCCCCACTACCCTACCGGGCGCCTGCCCGCCTCAGGAGGGGGTGGGCGGGACGCACAGCCTCCGGGACACAGTACAGTGGAGAGGCGCAGGTGCTACAGCACTCGGGTATGCTGATCTC
This sequence comes from Dehalococcoidia bacterium, assembly GCA_030649945.1. GTDB lineage: Bacteria > Chloroflexota > Dehalococcoidia > SM23-28-2 > RBG-16-64-32 > JAUSFE01. The sequence continues at coordinate 32,732 of JAUSFE010000039.1, forward strand.
AGCGCCTGACCCTGGCCAGGAGGAGAGATGAGAGACGTAGCCATCATCGGCGCCGGCATGACGCGCTTCGGCAAATACCTGGACCGCGGGCTCAAGGAGTTGAGCCACGAGGCGGTGTCCTCGGCGCTGGCCGCCGCCGGCGTGGACAAGAGCGCCCTCCAGATAGCCGTCGTGGGCAACGCCGCCGCCGGCCTCATCACCGGGCAGGAGTGCATCCGCGCCCAGGTCATCCTGCGTGCCATGGGCATCGACAAGATCCCCATGGTCAACACGGAGAACGCCTGCGCCAGCTCGTCCACCGCCCTCCAGGTGGCGTGGCTCTACGTCGCCTCCGGCATGTACGACGTGGCGCTGGCCCTGGGTGTGGAGAAGATGTACTCCGAAGACAAGGGGCGGATGATGGGTGCCTTCGGGGCCGGCGTGGATGTCGAGCAGTTGCGCACCATCATGGAGCAGCTCAAGCCGCCGTCGGAGCAGAAAGCGGGCGCAGAGAGCGGGGCGGGCAAGAGCCGCAGCGTCTTCATGGATATCTACGCCGCCGGCGCCCGCGCGCACATGTCCCGCTACGGCACCACGAAGGAACAGTTCGCCCGCATCGCCGTCAAGAACCACAACAACGGCAGCCTCAACCCCCACGCCCAGTATCGCGAGCGCTACACCCTCGAGGAGATCCTGGAGTCTCCGCCCGTCGCTGAGCCGCTCACCCGGCTCATGTGCGCTCCCGTCGGCGACGGCGCCGCGGCCGCGGTACTCGTGAGCGAAGACGTCGTCCGCCGCTACACCACGAAGCCCGTCTGGATACGCGGCTCCGCGCTCGTCAGCGGCTCCGACTCGCCGTCCGAGGACGGCGGCACCGGGGCGCGGGCGGCCGGGCGCGCGCTGGCGATGGCGGGCATGACGATGGACGACATCGACGTTATGGAAGTGCACGACGCCTCGGCCCCGGCCGAACTGCTGCTCTACGAAGAGCTGGGACTCTGCGCCAGGGGAGAGGGCGGCCGGCTGATCGATGAAGGCGTCACAGAGATCGGCGGGCGGCTGCCGGTCAACACCAGCGGCGGCCTCATCGCCAAGGGGCATCCCGTGGGCGCGACCGGCGTCTCCCAGGCCTTCGAGATCTGGCTGCAGCTGCGGGGCGAGGCGGGAGACCGGCAGGTGCAGGGCGCCAGGGCCGGCCTTACCCACAACGGTGGCGGCATGGTGCGCGGCGAGGCAGCGGCGACGACGGCCCACGTGCTTTCCGTGTAGCCGCCGCGAGGCGCTTGAAAAGTACCACGAAGACACAAAAATGGAACTGGGAACCTACAACTGGGAACTGGGAACTAAGCCCAACGGGCGGGCGGAACCATCCTCCAAGTTCCAAGTTCCAAGTTCCATCCTGCTATCTTTGTGTCTTAGTGTCTTTGTGGTCCAAGGGAAGGAGCCATCGCTTGCCTGAGACATCAACGACGCCCAAGCGCGTGCCCATGCGCGGCGCCCACCTGCGCCTGACCGAAGGCGAGGAGCCCGCGCTGGAGGGCTGCCGCTGCCCCCAGTGCGGCGATGTGTTCTACCCGCCGCGCTCCATCTGCCTCAACTGCTACCACGAGGGCCTGGACTCCATCGCCCTCAGCCGCCGCGGTACGCTCTACACCTTCACTATCGCCCGCATGTCGCTGCCCGGCGCCCTCGTCACCGCGCCCTACGTCATCGCCCAGGTGAAGCTGCCCGAGGGTGTGATCATCCCCACCGTGCTCACCGGCATCGACCCTGAGTCCGTGCAGATCGGCCTGGAGCTGGAGCTCGTGGTGGAGAAGGCCTCCGTGAACGCGGAAGGCGCCGAGGTCATGACGTTCAAGTTCCGCCCGGCGTAACATGGGCAATCGGCAAGCAGCAATGGGCAATTCGTCTTGTCATCCTGAGCGCAAATCCGTCCGTCTCGTGGCGCCAGCGTATCTTCGCGAAGGATCTGGGGAGGGGACCACGCCCGCTCGGGACGTTCACCGCCAGATCCCGTTCGCATTCTCCTCAGGAGGAACCACATGGCCAACCGAGTAGTCATCCTGGGCGTCGGCCTTCACCCCTTCGGGCGGCACCCGGACAAGAGCATCGGCGACATGGCGCGGGTGGCCGCGCTGGCGGCGCTAAAGGACGCCGGCGTCCCGTACAAGGACGTCCAGGCGGGGTTCTGCGCGCACGTGAACCAGGGCGTCGCCGCCGGGCTGCGCACCTTCGGACAGGTGGGCATGACCGGCATCCCCATTACTAACGTCGAACTGGCCTGCGCCAGCTCCTCCCGCGCCGCCATGCTGGCCGCCGACGCCATCTCCACCGGCATCTACGACCTGGCGATGGTGATCGGCGTCGAGAAGATGGACCGGGGGCTGCTCTCGGGCGTCGGCGGGCGCGAGGGCGGCTACAACGAATCCATGGGCATCAACCTCATGCCCGCCCTCTACGCCATGTGGGCGCAGCGGCACATGCACCTCCACGGCACGAAGCGAGAACACTTCGCCCGTGTCTCGGAGAAGTCGCACCGCAACGGCGCGCTCAACCCCAACGCGCAGTACCAGAAGGCCCTCAACCTGGAGGACATCCTCAACTCCCGCATGATCGCGGACCCCATCACGCTCTACGAGTGCTCGCCGACGACGGACGGGGCCTCTGCCGTGGTCCTGGCGTCAGAGAAACGGGCGCAGCAGCACACGGCGCACCCCGTCTTCCTGGACACCTGGGTGGGCGGCACGCCCCAGTACGTGCGCGGCGAGCCGGAGCTGTCCGAGGGCCCGAACGCCGTGCTGGCGCGCAAGGCCTACGACAAGGCGGGGCTGGGCCCCCGCGACGTGGACGTGGCCCAGGTGCACGACGCGTTCAGCCCCGGCGAGGTCTTCCTGGCCGAGGAGCTGGGGTTCTGTCCGGTGGGAGAGGGCGGACCCTTCGTCTGGGAGGGCAACACGGAGATCACGGGCCGCATCCCCATCAACACGGACGGCGGCCTGCTGTCCCGCGGCCATCCCATCGGCGCCACTGGCGGGGCCATGATCACGGAGCTGACGTTGCAACTGCGCGGCCTGGCCGGGCCCCGGCAGGTGGAGGGCGCCCGGACGGCCCTCATGCACAACGCCGGCATCGGCGGCGTGAACGTGATCGTGCTCAAGCGCTAAGCGCAGTTCCCACGGACGTCGTTTGCAGATACCGCTAAGTGGTGCCGCGCCAAGCTGCCTCCCTGCGTAGCACGGGGGTACAGGGGGCGGAGCCCCATGTCGGGGTCTGGGGGTGTCCCCCAGATAACATCCCGGGCGGGTGGGTGGGACGCACGGCATCGCGATTGCGGAACGGTGGGGCCGGGTGGGAGCCGGGCGCCGCCGTGGACAACCTTGGCGGGAACTACAGCTAGCAGGGCCGCGGGGTCCGCTAGAGGCTTACGCCCCGCCGCTCAGCGGCCGAGTTCGAAGCGGGCGAAGCGGCGGATGCGGATGTTCTCGCCGGTCCTGGCGATGGTCTCGTTCACCAGGTCCCCAACGGTGCGCGACTCGTCCTGGACGAAGGGCTGGAGCAGGAGCACCACTTCCTTCGGGTCCTCTTTGCAGTCCGCCGGCACTTCGTCCTGAGTCACGTACAGCGGGTTGGCGCCGGCGATGTGCAGCGCCACCTGCTGCGCCAGCGTCTTGAAGTCGTCCGTGCGCGCCACGAAGTCGGTCTCGCAGTTGATCTCGACCATGGCCGCCAGGCGCTTGTTGTGGTGCATGTAGGTTTCGATGGTGCCGTCCGCGGTGACGCGCTCGGCGCGCTTCATCGCGGTGTCGAATCCCTTCTTGCGCAGGATACCCTTCGCCTTTTCGAAGTCGCCGGCGGCTTTCTCGAGCGCGTTCTTGCAATCGAGCATGCCGGCGCCGGTCTCCTCGCGCAGCCTCTTAACGTCGTCTGCAGTAATAGCCATGGCCATTTAGGGTTCGCTCCTGGTCTAGGGGGATTCGGTCTGGTCTGCGGGCTCGCCGGCGGGCTCGGGCGCGGGCTCTGCCGTTGCCGGCGCCTCGGCCTCGGCGGACGGCGCCTCGGCCGCGGTCTCGTCCGACTGCGCGGCGGCGGCAGCCTCGGTGGCGGCGGCCTCGGTGGCGGCGGCAGCCTCGGCTTCGGCGGCAGCGGCAGCGGTCACGGCCTCGGCGGCTGCCACGGCCTCTGCCGCCTCAGCCTCCGCGGCCTCGTGGCGGGCCTGCACTTCGGCGGGTGAGGGCTCGTCCGGCGTGGCGACGTACCCGGTCTGCGTGTACGCGCTCACTTCGACGTCTTCCGCCTCCAGCGCGGCCTGCTGCGCGTACTCGCGGGCGGTGAGGCCCTCGAGCACGGAGTCGGCGATTCGGGCCGTGATCAGCTTGATGGCGCGGATGGCGTCGTCGTTCGAGGGGATCGGGAAGTCGATGACGTCCGGGTTGCAGTTGGTGTCCACGAGGGAGACGATGGCCGTGCCCATGCGCAGGGCCTCCGCGACGGCGATGCCCTCCTTGGTAGTATCGACGATGTAGACCGCGCCGGGGAGCGCTGTCATCTCCTTGATGCCGCCCAGGTAGCGGTTGAGGCGGGTGATTTCCTCCTCCACCTTCAGGCGCTCCTTCTTGGCCAGGTAGTCAAGCTCGCCGCGGGCGCGGGCGTCCTCGAGGCGGACGAGGTGGTCGATGCGGCCCTGGATGCTGTGGAAATTGGTCAGCGTGCCCCCCAGCCAGCGCGTCGTCACGTAGGGCATGCCGCAGCGGCGCGCCTCCGTCTCCACCGCCTCCTGCGCCTGCCGCTTGGTGCCGACGAAGAGGATGGTGGCGCCGTCCGCGACGAGATCCCGGACGAAAGCACAGGAGGCTTCCAGCCGCTGGACCGTCTGCTGGAGGTCCAGGATGTGGATGCCGTTACGCTCGGTAAAGATGAACTTGCGCATCTTCGGGTTCCAGCGCCGGGTCTGGTGCCCGAAGTGCACGCCCGCTTCCAGCAGGGACTTCATGGATACAGCTGCAGCCAAATAACTCTCCTTTGGGATGTCCAAACGCTGAGTATAGCAAACGGAGACGGCAAATGGGAAATGCGGGTCCCGTCTCGGTTCCCGTTGGCCATTCCCCTTAGCGTCTGCTATATTAGAGCCAGAGCTGCCCGGGCGGGCGGTTTTTCCACTATGGGAGGTCGGTAGCCTTGCCTGTCTATGAATACAGGTGCAGCAAGGGTCATAACTACGAGCGAACAGAGGGGTTCGACGCGCCCAGCCGCCAGCGCTGCCTGACGTGCAGCGCGCCGGCCCGCCGCCGCATCAGCCTGCCTGCCGTCATCTTCAAGGGCAGCGGCTTTTACAGCACGGACAACCGCAAGGGCGGCAGCAGCGGCAACGGCAGCGCCCCGAGCGACTCCGCTGCGGCCAAGGACGGACCCTCGCACGCTGACGCCCCCCAGCCCCCGGCCGAGACGAAGGTGGAGGCGGCAAAGGCGGAATAGCTAACCTCCAACCTCCAACCTCCAACCTCCAACCTCCAACCTCCAACCTCCAACCTCCAACCTCTAACCTCCAACCTCCAACCTCTAACCTCCAACCTCCATTCCCTCTTCCTCCTTCCCTCCGTCCCAGCCACAATGCGGGTATGCGAGTCGTGCTGCAGCGGGTCAGCCGCGCCTCCGTCACCGTCGAGGGCGAGGCCGTCGCGGCCATCGGCAGGGGCTTGCTCCTGCTCGTGGGGGTGGCGGACGGCGACGGCGAGCGGGAGGCGCAGCGGCTGGCCCAGAAGTGCGCGGAGATGCGGGTGTTCTCGGACGAAGAGGGGCGGTTCAACCTCGCGTTGCCCGACGTCGGCGGCGAGGCGCTGGTGGTGAGCCAGTTCACGCTGCTGGCGGACGCGCGCCGAGGGCGGCGGCCCAGCTTCACCCGCGCGGCGCCCCCGCAGACCGCCGAGCCCCTGGTGGAGCTGTTCGCGGAGAAGCTGCGCGCGCTGGGAATCACCACGCAGACCGGGCGCTTCGGGGCCAGGATGCGGGTGGAGCTGGTGAACGAGGGGCCGGTGACGATAGTGCTGGACAGCGAGACGTTCGAGCGGCCGCGGCGGACGAGTTAGCCGCCCACCTCCACCTCCAGGCTCATGTCCAGCGCCTGCGCCGAGTGCGTGATCGCGCCCATCGAGATGAAATCGACGCCGGTCTCGGCGACGCGGCGGGCGTTCTCGATGGTGATGCCGCCTGAGGCCTCCAGGAGCGGGCGCGGATCGTGCGCTGCGGCCAGGCGCACGGCATCCCGCATCAGCGGCAGGGCCATGTTGTCCAGCAGCAGCTCGTCCGCGCCCGCAGCCAGCGCCGCGCGGGCCATCTCCAGGTCCGTCACCTCGATCTCGATCTTCGCGCCCGGGTTCGCCTGCCGGGCCAAGCGCACGGCGTCGGGAATGCCCAGGCCCCGGGCGCGCAGGGCGGCCAGATGGTTGTCCTTGATGAGCACGCCGCCGGCCAGGTCCAGCCGGTGGTTCGTGCCGCCGCCCGTGCGCACGGCGTACTTCTGGAGCACGCGCAGGCCAGGGATGGTCTTGCGCGTGTCTCGCAGGCGGCAGCCGGTACCCTCAATGGCGCGCACCACCTGATGCGCCGCGGTGGCGACGCCGCTGAGGTGACTGAGAAAGTTGAGGGCAACGCGCTCCGCCCGCAGGATCGAGGCGAGGGCGCCCTCGACGCGGGCAACAGCGTCGCCGGGGGAGAGGGGATCGCCGTCCGCGCGTTCGGGGCGCCAGGAGAGAGCGGCGTCGACGGCGGCGAACGTCGCGCGGGCGACGGGCAGTCCGGCGAGCACGCCTTCGGCTTTGGCGATGATGGTCGCGTATCCGCGCTGGTCCGGCGGGACGAGAGCGGCGGTTGTGATGTCGTTACCGGCGCGGTCTTCAGCGAGAGCGGCGGCGACGAGCTTCAGGACGAGAACGGGGTCGGGTTCTGGTCCGGGAGGCTTCATACAGAGATCGTGAGGGCCAAGGGGTCAGCGGGTCAAGGGGGCGGGGGGTTAGCGGGTGATGGGCGGTGGGTGATGGGTGGAGGGAGGAGGCCTGCTCTTGGATGCAGAGTGACGATAGCTGACGCCTACGCGCGGAGGTCGCGGCGGCGGAAGACGTAGACCGCGATAGCGAGGAAGGCGAGACTGTACAGGGCCAGGACGAGCGCGGCCACGTTGGGGTCGGGCAGCTCGCTCGGGACGGGCAGCTCGCGGAAGGCGATGTGGTTGTATTCGCCGGTACCGATGCGGTTGGCGCCCATGAGGGCCTGCGCGTAGTGGCCCGGGAACAGGTCGCGCAGGTCATGGAGGAAGGTGCCGCTTTCGTTGAAGATGGCGAGCGTGATCGATTCAGCGATGATGTAGGCCATGACCCCTGCCGCGCCGATCGCCGTGGAGCGACCGACGACGGCCAGACAGAAGGCGAGCATCCCGTAAGGTATGACGGCGTAGCCCGCGCGCAGGATCATGAGCGCGACCTCGGGCGCCGAAGGCCCGTCCGGCACATCGAGTGTGATGGGCTGGTCAGCGAAAGACGTGGCGAGGAGAGAAAAGCCGAGACCGGCTGCCAGCGCCAGGAGAAGGGAGAGGGCGGACACGAGGACGAGCCCGGCCAACTTCACCGCCAGGTACTGGGTGCGAGATTGACCGCGAATGAGCGCCTGTCTGACGGTGCCCCAGTTGTACTCAGTGGCCACGACTGACGACACGAGTATTCCCACGAATAGGGCGCCCCAGAACTGCCCCGAGTCCAGGAGCGAAGGGATCGACCAGGGGAAAGCGAATGTGTGGAGGCTGGTCTGCCTGTATTGGAGATCGTTCTGGTCGTGCCACTCCGCGTACCCGCCGACCCAGATGACAATCGCCGCGCCGCCGATCATGAAGAGCACCAGCCCGTACGGCAACCAGCGCTTGCGCACCTTGAGCAGCTCAGCGGCGAGGAGGCTACCCACTCTTCTCCTCCTCGCCGGTCACTTCCAGGAAGAAGTCCTCGAGCGTGCTTTCGCGCGGGCGCATCTCCGAGATATAGACCCGCTGTTCGGCGAGGGCGCGGCTCAGCTCCCACGCGCGTTCGGGCGGTGCTTCCACTACAAGCCCGTCCCGGCCGTCGGCCGTGACGCTAGGCACCCAGTCGAGTGCCTGGAGCGCCGCGAGCGCCTTCTCGGTGTCCGTGACGCGCAGCTCGAGCACGCCGCTGCGGTGGGTCAGGTCGGCGACCGCGCCGTGGGCGATAAGGCGGCCCTCCTTGATGATCGCGACCTCGTCGCACATCTGCTCGACCTCGCTCAGCAGGTGGCTCGATACGAAGACCGTCCTCCCGTCGGCGGCCAGGCTGCGGAGCAGCTCGCGCACCTCGCGGATGCCGGCCGGATCGAGGCCGTTGGTGGGCTCGTCGAGGACCAGGAACTCCGGGTCGTGCAACAGCGCGGCAGCCAGAGCGAGGCGCTGGCGCATGCCGAGCGAGTAGCTCCGGACCTTATCGCCCGCGCGGGCGGCCAGGTCGACTGTCTCGAGAACCGACGCGATACGCTCGCGGGTGGCGCCGCCGGAGAGCGCGGCCCAGATACGCAGGTTGTCGCGGGCGGAGAGATCTGGGTATGCCTGCGACCCCTCGAGGAGCGAGCCGGTGCGGCGCAAGGCTTCCGTCAGGTGCGTGCGGGTGTCAAGCCCGAACAGCTCGACGTGGCCGGCGGTCGGCGCGATCAGGCCAAGGACCAGGTTGATGGCCGTGGTCTTGCCCGCGCCGTTGGGGCCCAGGAAGCCGTAGACAGTACCGCGGGGGATATCCAGGGTGAGATCGCTCAGGGCGAGACGGCGGCCATAGCGCTTGCTGAGACCGATGGTGCGGAGGACAGGCTCAGACATCGCCACGGTCAGCCGAGCCTATCAGAGGGCAAAATAATAGCTTCCCGGGATTGGGCCACACCACTGCGGGATTCCAGGTCTCCCGGGCCTGCCCCGTTCGTCCTTTGCCGAGGCTCCGGACGCCCGAGGGCTTGCCTCATGAGTCCCTTCCTCTCGAGTCGCTGCGACCCGGTCGGGAAGCTGAAGGCATTGTCGCCGGGGCGCGCGAAGGCGTCAATCGGTTTGTCCACAGCGTCCACAAATCAACAGAGACGGCTACGCATTTTCCGCCGGGGCAACGCTCACGAGGCCCTGGCGAAGCGCATAGAGGACCGCCTGCGTCCTGTCATTGACGTTGAGCTTGGAGAAGATGTTCGAGATATGGTTCTTGACTGTCTTCTCAGTGATGAATAGCCGCTCCGCGATCTCCTTGTTCGTCAGGCCATCCGCCGCCGACTGCAGGACCTCCAGCTCCCGCCGTGTGAGATGCTCGTAGGGCAGCGGCTGCGCTGCCGGCCAGGGCTCGGTGCGGAAGTGTTCGAGGACCTTCGACGCGATGATCGGGCAGAGCATCACTTCGCCGCGCTGCGCGGCTTCCACGGCCCGGCGCAGTTCTTCCGGTTCGGCCTCCTTCAGCACGTAGCCACGCGCTCCCGCACGCATACCGGCGAAAGCGGACTCCGGGTCGTCGTACATCGTCACGAGGATGATCCCGATGTGCGGGTTCTCCTGAAGGACCTGCCTGGTGGCCTCGATGCCCGTTATCTCCGGCATCTTGATGTCCATCAGGATCACGTCTGGAACCAGTGCGCAGGCCTTGTCCACCGCCTCCCGTCCGGTCGCCGCTTCGCCCACCACCTCTACGTCCGGCATCTCCTCGAGCATGTTGCGGATGCCCTTGCGGAAGAGTGTGTGATCGTCAGCGAGCAATACTCGGATGCGCTCCAAGCTCTTCCTCCGTTTCCAGGCGATCAGCTTGCCGTGCCGGAATGGTTAGTTTTACGCAGGTGCCCCTGCCGGGCCCGCTATCAACGGAGAGATTCCCTCCAACCAGTTCAGCCCTCTCACACATTCCGATGAGCCCCACTCCCTCGCTGCCTCCGTTCGTAGCGGACGCCGAATCGAAGCCGCGGCCATCATCGCTGATGGAAAGCCAGCAGCCCTCGCCATTGCGGCGCAGAAGCACTTCGACCGATGCGGCACGGGCGTGCTTCTGGATGTTGCCGAGGCACTCCTGCAAGACCCGGAACACCGTCAATTCTGAGAGAGAATTGAGCTCGATCTCAGGGTCGATACCGGCCGCAGGGCGGACACCCGTCTGCTTCTCGAAACGATCGAGCTGTTGCTGCATGGCGCCCTGTAGGCCGAGTTGGTCCAGCGCCATCGGGCGCAGGTCGTGAATGAGATCACGGATATCCTGGATGTTTGTCTTGAGGGTTACCGTGATCTCCTCCAGCTCTTTTTCGGCCTGGCGCGGGTCGTTCTTGATCATTCGCTGAGCGACTCGCAGCCGGTTGACGGCGGCGGCGAGCGACGGGCCGAGGCCGTCGTGGAGCTCCCTCGAGATCCGCCCGCGTTCCTCCTCTTGGGCGAACGTCACATGGATAATCTGCTCTTTCAGCGCCCTGGCCCTCTCCGCCGCTATCGCTGAGTCCTGGAGCAAAGCGAGCTGAGCTGCGGTCTCATTGATGCGGTGGGCGAGGTCACCGAGCTCGTCGCGATTTTCCACCTCGACTGGCTGCGAGAAGTCACCGGAGGCGATACGGCGCATCCCCTCCGCCATCCGCCGCACCGGTGTGATCACCGACACGGCGATGGCGATCCCAAGGACGAATGCGATGATTGCGCCGAGGATCGAGAGGAGCGGCGCGTTGGAGAAGAAGGTGCCGTGCTGCGTCTGCTCAAGGTCGTACACTGCGTTCAGGACCTGGGACGGCCGTTGACCCCCAACATCCTCGATCTCGTGCAATTCCGTGTGCATGTAGTCCATGGCCCCAATGTTGACGAGGGTGATCGCGATCATCAGAGCGCCCATGATTGAAATGGTTCCGAGGATCTTCCACGCGATGCCTAATCGCAGCCGGGCCATCCGCCTGGACAGCCATCCCGAACTCAGGCGGACGATGCCCGCCAGGACGGCGAGCATGATGAGAGGCCCGATGAGGTCCGGGCCCCCAAGAATCGCCGTCGCAAACACCGCCACGACGAGCAAGGCGCCGCCGGCGGCCAGGAGGTTCCGGCGGTTCACGATGCTTCCAGTTGTCATGGTGGATTGATTATAGACCTTCCCGGGCGACGTCACGGGCGGAGCGATCTTCTGTCCGGTTCGCTCCGCCCGTGCTCGCACGGGTCTAGTCCTGGATAACTCCGCAGGCCATCCGTGAGCCCGCGTTGCCGGTAGCCGCCGTAAAACCGGTAGCGGTCGCGGGGTCGGTAACGACGTCCGTGTTCGGGATGTACCACCGCACATCGGTAGTGCCCAGGGGGATGTTGCGGTAGTTGTCGGCCACCTTGTGGACGATCAGTCCTCGGCCGGCGATGTCGGCGACGTCGAACCGGTCAGTGACGAAGCGCGCCTCGGCAATGCCACGACCGGCGCCGTCATCGTTGACGAGAACGATCGGCAGGTCGCCGTTGTGCGCGCCGTGATAGGCGTGGGCCGCGTCGGCGTCCTTGTAGTGGCCACCGGCTGAGGTGAACCAGGTGCTGTCCGCCAGAGACGGATCCGCCGTGCAGGTGCCCGTCGCATGGACGTGGAACCCGTGGTACCCGGCGGAGAGGGTCGCCAGCGGGGCGTCGAGCGCCACCTTTACGTGAACCCCGTCGTCCTCCTGCGAGAACTTGACCACACCCACCTGCTCGCCTGATGCGTTACGCAGCACAGCGCGCGCGTCATCGCCGTCCGGCTCGGCGGTGGAACGGTGCGATGAGGCGTCGCTCCAGAAGTAGACCCCGGTTGCGAGAAGGAGCACAGCCAGCGCTCCAAAGAGCAGGGCAACCTGCTTGATCATGACAGACCTCCGTTTCTTACAGGCCCGATTAGCGCACCAGACCTTACAGTTGTTGGATAAGACGGTAAGACCTGCGGAGGAGCGCCGAATGAGTCAGGAGGCCTATTTCGGACTGGGTAAATCGGCTCAGGCTGTCCCGGCCGGCGTGACCAGGCGGGGCCTATGCGGGCCGGATCGAGGCCCGGCGGAAGGTCAGGTGGCGCCGCCATTCTTCGCGTGGCTCCGGGAAGTCCGTGCGGTAGTGCGCGCCGCGGGACTCTTCGCGCCGCAGCGCCGCCTCGGTGACCAGGCGGGCGCAGAGCAGGAGGTCCGCCAGTTCCTGCGAGGGCCTGTCGTGCGGCTGCGCCAGGGTGGTCTGCCACGCGCCGAGGGTGGCCGTCGCCCGGGTCAGGGAGGCGGCGTCGCGGACGATGCCGACATCGCGCCACGTAAGGTCCTGCAGCGCCTCGCGGGTCAGCGGCGCCGCTTCGCCGGGCGCCGGCTCGCTCAGGTCGATGGCGTCCGGCGCGAGCGGGGCGGTCGTTGCGGGCGACTCGCCCGGACGGGCGTCCGTCTGGACGAGGGTGCGCCGCACGACGCGCTTGGCGAAGACGACGGTCTCCAGCAGCGAGTTCGAGGCGAGGCGGTTGGCGCCGTGCACGCCCGTGCAGGCGCACTCCCCGCAGGCGTAGAGGCCGCGCATGGTGGTCTCGCCCCAGGTATTGGTGCGCACGCCGCCCATGGTGTAGTGGGCGGCGGGCGAGACGGGGATCGGCCGCTGCGTGATATCGAGGCCGGCGTCCAGGCAGAAGCGGTAGATCTGGGGGAAGCGCGCGACCACCAGGTGTGGGTCCAGGTGGGTGACGTCCAGCAGGACGTGGTCCGCGCCCGTCCGCTGCATGCGGTCCAGGATGGCGCGGGCGACGATGTCGCGGGGGGCCAGCTCGGCCTGCGGGTGGCACGCGGGCATGAAGCGCTCGCCGCCCTCGTCGCGCAGGATGCCGCCCTCGCCGCGCACCGCCTCCGAGATCAGGAACGGCTGCACCCCGGTCAGACGCAGGGCCGTGGGGTGGAACTGGAAGAACTCCATGTCCGTGATCTCCGCGCCCGCCCGGTAGGCGAGGGCGATGCCGTCGCCGGTGGCCACCTGGGGGTTGGTGGACACGCGATATAGCTGGCCCGCGCCGCCGGTGGCGAGGATCAGGTTACGGCAGGCGTATTCGGTCGCCTGGCCGGTGCGGGTGTCCAGGGCGCGAACGCCGGCCGCGCGCCGATGGTTGTCGCAGGCGGACGCCGTAGGGGCGGTTCGCGAACCGCCCCTACGCGGCTCGTGGTCCCCGCCTGGCCCCTCCACCAGAATCTCCGTGGCAATCGTGTATTCCAGGACGGTGATGCCTTCCAGGCGGGCGACCGAGGAGAGCGTGAGCTCGATGTGGGCCCCGGTGGCGTCGCCGCCCGCGTGGAGGACGCGCGGCAAGGAGTGGGCGCCTTCGCGGGCGAGGGCGATCTCGCCGTGCACGGTGTCGAAGGGGACGCCCAGGCGCACGAGGTCGTCGATGCGGTCCGCCGCCTCGGCGGTGAGGACGCGCGCGGCCTCTTCGTCCACCAGCCCGGCGCCGGCCTCGATCGTGTCGCGCAGGTGCTTCTCCGGCGAGTCGCCCGGGCCGACGGGCGCGGCGATGCCGCCCTGGGCCCAGCGGGTGTTGCAGTCGTCGATGCTGCCCTTCGTCAGCACCAGCACGGAGCCGTGCTCCCGCGCCAGGATGGCCGCATACAGCCCCGCGATGCCGGAGCCGATGATGACGTAGTCGTAGCGGTCAGCCATCAGCGGTCAGCCTCCGGCCCGGGTTGTGGGCTTGTCATTCTGAGCGAGATGACGCCTGAGCGCGGTCGACACGTAGCTTCGCGAAGCCTGCCCTGAGCGCAGCCGAAGGGGAATCTGGGGGGCGAGACTGGCTCCGATCGTGGCGGACGAGGATAGCGATCCACGCAGAGCGCGGCATTGTCCGTGCTCGCGCGCGAGGATGGCGGCATACAGCCCGGCGATGCCGGAGCCGATGACGACGTAGTCGTAGCGGTCAGCCATCAGCGGTCAGCCCGCGGCGCTGGGTTGTGGGCTTGTCATTCTGAGCGGGATGACGCCTGAGCGCGGTCGACACGTAGCTTCGCGAAGCCTGCCCTGAGCGCAGCCGAAGGGGAATCTGGGGGGCGAGACTGGCCCCGATCGTGGCGGACGAGGATAGCGATCCAGGTAGGACACGGTATTGTCGGTGATGACGTAGTCGTAGCGGTCAGCCATCAGCGGTCAGCCTCCGGCACCGGGCACTTCGCCTGTCATTCTGAGCGAGATGACGCCTGAGCGCGGTCGACACGTAGCTTCGCGAAGCCTGCCCTGAGCGCAGCCGAAGGGGAATCTGGGGGGTGAGGCTGGACTTGATCGCGGCGGACGAGGATCGCGATCCACACAGGGCGCGGCATTGTCCGTGATGACGTAGTCGTAGCGGTCAGCCATCAGCGCCGGGCACTTCGCTTGTCATTCTGAGCGAGATGACGCCCGAGCGCGGCTGATACGTAGCTTCGCGAAGCCTGCCCTGAGCGCAGCCGAAGGGGAATCTGGGGGGCGAGACTGGCTCTGATCGTGGCGGACGAGACTCGGAACCAACAGTGGCTGCAAGAGCGCGGGACGCTCACCGCACCGCCAGCATGCGCTCCAGCGCGATGCGCGCGTAGCGGGCCGTCTCCGCGTCCACCACCACCCGGTTCACGATGCGCCCTGCCGCCAGCTCGTCCAGCGCCCACGCCAGGTACGCCGGGTGGATGCGGAACATGGTGGCGCAGGGGCAGACGACGGGGTCCAGGCAGAAGACGGTCTTGTCCGGGTTCTCCCGCGCCAGGCGCGAGACGAGGTTGATCTCCGTGCCCACGGCCCAGATGGAGCCGGGCGGGGCGTTGGTGATTGTCTTCGAGATGAACTCCGTGGAGCCGTCCATGTCGGCGGCCTGGACCACCTCCATGAGGCATTCCGGGTGGACGATGACCTGGACGCCGGGGTGCTCGCGCCGCGCCTTCTCGATCTGGGACACGCTGAAGCGGCTATGGACGGAGCAGTGCCCCTTCCAGAGGATGACCTTCGCGCGCTCCAGCTGCTCCAGCGTGTTGCCGCCCAGGGAGCCGTAGGGGAGCGTGTAGTCCCAGACCGCCATCTCGTCCAGGCCGATGCCCTTCTTAACGCCCGTGTTGCGGCCCAGGTGCTGGTCCGGGAAGAAGAGCACCTTCCCGCCCCGCTCGAACGCCCAGTCGTACACCTTCGGGGCGTTGGAGGAGGTGCAGACGATGCCGCCGTTCCTGCCGCAGAAGGCCTTGAGCGCCGCGGCGGAATTCATGTAGGTGACCGGTACGACCTTCCTGATCCCGGCCTCCTGCAGCTCGTCCCAGCAGGCGTAGGCATCCTCGGGATCTGCCATGTCGGCCATGGAGCAGCCGGCCGACATGTTGGGCAGGACCACTTTCTGGTGCGGCTGCGAGAGGATGGCGGCGGACTCGGCCATGAAGTGAACGCCGCAGAAGACGATGAACTCGGCCTCGGGTCGCTCGGCGGCCCAGCGCGCCAGGTTGAAGGAGTCGCCCTTGTAGTCCGCGAATTGGATGATGTCCTCGCGCTGGTAGTGGTGGCCCAGGACCACGCAGCGCGTCCCCAGCTTCGCGCGGGCCTCCGCGATGCGGACCTTGAGCGCGGGGCCGTCCAGGCGCCAGTATCCCTCCGGGACGTCCTTCTGCCAGAAGGCGAAGGCGCGCTCCTCCGCCAGGGGCTTCGTGTCCAGGGGGCGGTCCGTCAGGCAGGCGTTGGCTTCGTTAAGGACGGTCTCCTCGGTGACGGGGGGGAGGTCTTCTCGCGTCTTCGTGACCATGGGCGCTCCGCTTCCAGTTAGTGTATGTTAGACACTTTCCCTTCGGCTACAGGGTATCAGCCGGGGCAGAAGGTGTCAATATGACACTATGTATGTCTTGGAGGCGGGATGTCACGGCTTCTTCAGGACGCTCCCTCGTAAACAACGTCCGTGCGAAATACAGCTAGTCCTCGCAGTTCAGGTCCACGTCCACATTGTTCCCGTCGGCCAGGTCCTGCAGGTCGGCGCAGGCGGCGTCTGCCTCGTTGGTGATGGCCGTGAACGTGGCATCGAAGTCTGCCACCAGGCTGTCCAGCTCGTCCTGGGTGGTCACGTCCCTGAGCTGGTCGCGGAGCTCATCAGCGGCGAGGACGGTGTCGCGCGCCGCGAATACGAAGCGGGCCTCGCTGTCTGCGGCGTCGCTGGGCGCCTCTAGCGCAGTGATGCCGTCGATGGCGTTCTCGGTCGTCTCGATGCTGGCGGCGAGAAAGTCGTCCAGGGCCTGCAACTGGTCATCGACGTTGCCGCTGATCGCGATCGCGTCGTCGAGTTCCTGCTGAAGGTCGTCGATCTGCTGGTCAGCCTCTTCGAAAATGGCGTCCAGGCTCTGGAAGTACTCGTCCAGGGACGTCCCGCCGCCGTCGCTCTGGTCTTCGTCGTCGCACTGGAGGTCCACTTCGATCTTGTTCTGGCCGGCCAGGTCCTGCAGGCCGGAACAGGCCAACTGGAAGCGGTCCGATTTGGGGCTGATCTCGTCGCTGCGGTCGTCGAAGAAGGTCTGGAGGTCATCTCCGGACTCCACGTCGTCCAGGCCTTCGCGGACAGTCTTGAGGCTCTTCACGAAGTCGTCGAGCGCGGCGGCGAACTCATCGTGCGCCGCCTGTGCCTCGTCCGGGGGATCCAGCTTCTTGATGTCGCTCAGTGCCTGGTCGGCGGTCGGCAGGAAGTCGTCGTAGTAGCCGCGGGTCTGCTCAGGATCGGAAAAGGCGTTCGGGAAGTTGGTGGTCAGCTCCTGGTCGCGGTCATCGACGCGCTTGGAGATGTCGCCCAGGCGCTGGAAGTAGGCCTGGAGGCTAAGTTCGCCGCCGCCGCCGCCGCAGGCACCCGCCAGGCTGAGGGCCAGCAGGACAACGCCGAACAACACAAAGAAGCGCAACTTCATCAGATATCTCCTCGCTAACGAACGGCCCGTAAGTGTCCGGAAAGAGCAGGACTCGGCCATTGTATCAGGTAAGCCGGCGGCAGCGGCTCAGCCGCATTTCAGGGCAACGTTGATGTGCTCGCCGCTATTGTCCTCCCTCAGAACACCACCTGGCGGCGCTCCCGGAAGCGGTAAAGCTGGGCGGGACGGTGGCGTCCTTCGCCCGCGCGGCGGCCCGTGGGCTCGATGATCCCCACGGACAGGATGCGTTTGCGGAAGTTCCGCTTGTCCAGCGGGCGCGCGAGGATGGCCTCGTAAGTGGCCTGCAGGTGGGAGAGAGTGAACTCTGCCGGCAGCAGCGAGTAAGCGACGTTGGAGTAGTCCAGCTTGGCCCGCAGGCGCTCGAAAGCGTAGTCGATGACGCGTTCGTTCTTGAACGCCAGGGGAGGCAGCCCGTCCATGCCGAACCAGGCCGGCTGCCACTCGGAGCGTCCGGCCAGGTGGGCGCTGCCGCGGTCTACAAGGGCAAAGTAGGCCACGGCGATGGAGCCTGTGTCGTCCAGGTCGGAGAACGTGTACAGCTGCTCCAGGAAGACGTCCGTGACGCCGGTCTCCACGTCCAGCCTGCGCACTGCCGCGTGCACCAGCGACTCGCCCGCCGGCAGGAGACCGCCGGGAAGGGACCAGAAGTCCTTGAACGGCTCGGCGCTGCGCCGGACCAGGAGGACCTGCAGGCTGCCGGACTCCACGGTGAAGATGACGACGAGGACGGCGACCTGGCGGGCAGAGGGAGCGGCGTCTGCGGCGCCGGCGCCGCGGGCTGGCCTGGCCATGCGCGGGCCTAAGCGCTGACGGCGGCGCCGGCCGGGACGCGCTCGCCCTGTAAGGACCAGGCGGTGCTGCGGGTGATGCGCACGTCCACGAGGTCGCCGCTGACGGGCGCCGGCCGGTGGCCGTTGGCTGCGCCGTTGCTGGCCTGCGTCCCGGCCGTCGCCCGGAAGTGCACGAGCTTATTGCCACGGTTGCGGCCCGTGAAAACGGTCTCGCCGTCCGGCCCGGCGGTCCAGCCCTCGACGAGCACTTCCTGCACAGCTCCCACCAACTGCCGGTTGATCTCCGAGGCGATGCGCTCCTGCAGGGCCTCGACGGCGTGGAGGCGGCGCATCTTCTCCTCCTGCGGCACGTCGTCCTCCATGTGCCGCCAGGCGATTGTGCCTGGCCGCGGCGAGTAAGCCGCCACGTGGACCTTGTCGAAGCGCACCTGCTCCAGGAGGTCTACGGTGCGCTGGAACTGCTCCTCCGTCTCGCCGCAGAAGCCGGCGATCACGTCCGTGCTCAGCGAGGCGCCCGGAACGTAGCGCCGGATGCGCTCCACGCAGTCCAGGTACTCCTCTACCGTGTAGCCGCGGCGCATGCGGGCCAGGACTTCGTTATCGCCGGCCTGCACCGGGATGTTGAAGTGCTCGCAGACCTTCGGTAGCTCGCCGGCGGCGCGGATGATGCGGTCCGTCATGTCGCGCGGGTAGGAGGTGAGGAAGCGCACGCGCGCCAGGCCGGGAGTCTCGTGGACCGCCGCGAAGAGATCGGCGAGGTCGGTCCGGCGGGCGTCGTCGCCGGCCGGCAGGTCCTTGCCGTACGCCTCGACCGTCTGGCCCAGCAGCGTCACTTCGCGGACGCCGCGCGCGCACAGGGAGCGCACTTCGCGGGCGATGTCCTCGATCGCGCGGGATTTCTCGCGCCCGCGGCGGTAGGGGACGATGCAGTAGGTGCAGAACTTGTTGCAGCCGTGGATGATGGGGACGAAGGCGGTGGGCCCTTTCGGCTCCGGGAACGTGTCCGGCCAGAACTCGCCGCCCAGGTCGGAGTCCGGCACGAGGTGACGGATGATGACCTCGAAGTCCTGGGGACGCGCCCAGACGTCCACGTAGGGGAAGCGGGCGCGCAGGCCGTCGGTGCGCGGGCCGACCAGGCAGCCCATGACGGCGATCTGGAAGCCGTTCCGGCGGGCGTCCTTCAGACGGCGGAGCCGGCCCAGGTAGCCGGCGGCGCGGTCCTCCGCCTTCTGCCGGACGACGCAGGTGTTGACGACGGCGAGGTCCGCCTCGTCGGGCCCGGCGGCGGGCTCCCAGCCCAGCTTGGCGAGCCCGGCCGCCAGCTTCTGCGAATCGGCCTCGTTCATCTGGCAGCCCTCGGTCCAGATGTGGTAGCGCATGGCGCGTTCGATTTTAGCACGGCGCTTGGGCCCCGCCCCGTGGTTGGCCACAGATGGAGAGGGATATCTGGGGGGCTCCACGAGAAACCACGAAGGCACTAAGGCACTAAGACACATCGATTGTCGGCTACTGGGTCATGTGGAACGGAATCAGCCGCACAACCCTTAGCAGGGTGATGAAAAACGGGGAGTGCAGAGGGGCGGAGCCCCTTTGACGGGGGTCTGGGGGTGTCCCCCAGATTCAATTTTTTCTTTGGGTGGGGTGGGGGGTGGGGCGAGAACTCGTTTTTCAGCACCCTGTTAGTGTCTTTGTGCCTTCGTGGTGACGACTTTCGCGGAAACTAGAGGCCGTTCAGGAACTCGATCAGCTCCCGGTTCACCTCTGCGGGGCGCTCCTGCTGCGTCCAGTGGCCGCAGCCTGGGAGCATCACGATCTTCCGCAGGTTGGGGGCCGTGGCCTTCATCGCGTCGCTGGGCGTGAACCGCAGCACCGGGTCGCGGTCGCCGCCGATGAACAGCGCCGGCTGTTTGATCTGCGCGCCGGCCAGCTCAGCCAGCTCCTCCCAGTCGCGGTCCATGTTGCGATAGCGGTTCAGCGGGCCGCGGAAGCCGCTGCGCTGCAACGCCTCGGTATAGGCGTCCAGATCCTCTTCGCTGAGCCAGGCGGGCAGCTTCTCGCCTGGGTCCGGCATGCCGTCAAAGAGCCTGGCGTCCTTTGGCTTGCCCATCAGCCCCAGCCCCCGGGGCGCGTCGCCCGAGGCTGCGTACATGAAGATGCGCAACGAGCGGCGGACGTCCGTCTCGAACTCCGCCTCGGCCACGCCGGGCTCCTGGAAGTAGAGCATGTAGAAGAACTTGTCCCGAAAGATGGCCTTGAACATCTGCGTCGGCGGCGCCGGGCTGCGGCGAACGAACGGCACGCTGAGGGCGGCGACAGCCCGGAAGCGGTCCGGGTACAGCAGCGCGCAGTGCCAGGCGATGGGCGCCCCCCAGTCGTGCCCGGCGACGACCGCCTGCTCCTCGCCCAGGGCGTCCAGGAGGCCCGCCATGTCCGCCGTCATCTCGCGCAGACTGTAGGCCTCGATCTCCGGCGGCGCGTCGGTCCCACCGCAGCCGCGGACGTCCGGCGCCACAGCGTGGTAGCCGGCGGCGGCAAGCGCCGGGAGCTGGTGCCGCCAGGAGTACCACAGCTCCGGGAAACCGTGGATGAGGACGACGAGCGGCCCTTCGCCGGCTTCGGCGATGTGCATGCTAATGCCGTTCGTGTGGATGGTGCGGTGCTGAATGTCTGTCACTGTGCGGCGCGCCCTCTGGATAAGGAAACGGGGCCATGATAGCACAGCGGGCCGGGAGGGAGAGGTACCGCTTTATTGCTCCAATGCTCCAATGCTCTATTGCTCCAACGCCCAATGCTCCATTGCTCGGGGCGGTGGAGCAGGGCGGTGTCAGTACCCCAGGGCGGCGCCGTCCGAACGTGGGTCGAATGCCGCTGTGAGCTGATCCTCCTCCACGAGGATGGCGTGAGCATGGCCGGCCCAGTCGGCGATTGGCATGGGCTGAGCGCCGATGTCCGGCAGACCCGCCTCGGCCAGCAGCTGTGCGCCTTCGCCCAGGCGCCAGCGGGGAGCGGCCACGGCCTCGCCCAGCTCCTGGCCGGCTGCGAAGACTCGGGCCAGCAGCTGCAGGTGCACCTGGATCTGCGCGTCGCCGCCCATCGTGCCGAAGATCAGGCGCGGGCGGCCGTCCGCCAGAGCCATAGCCGGGGCCAGGGTGTGCACGGGGCGTTCGCCGCCGCGGTACTCGTGTGGCTTGAAGTAGGCGGCCCGGTTCTGCAGGAGCACGCCGGCGCCCGGCACCATGACGCCGGAGCCGAACGCCTGGTAGAGGCTCTGACTGAGGCTCACCGCCATCCCGCCCTCGTCCCGGGCGCAGAGATAGATCGTGTCTCCGTCGGCGGCGGCCGGCCGCAGCGCGCGCAGGAGCCGCTGGTGGAACTCGGCGCCGTCCGGCGAGAGGCCGTCAAGGGGCTCCAGGCGGTCCAGGGCCTCCAGGGCCAGATGGCCGCGGCTGTTCGGCGGCATCTCCCAGACCTGGAGGGCGCGCCACGTCGTGCTCAGCGGGGCCACCCACTCCGCGCGGTGGGCGGCGAAGTCCTCCGGCGTGAAGGGGGCAGGCGCGTTGCGGGCAACGGGCCCCGTGTAGAACTCCTCGATGCGCTCGATGGTGTCCGCGAGCTGCGGCTGGACGAGCGGCCCGTCGGCGAGGAAGACGCGGGACGCCTCCTGGTCGCGCGCCAGGAGCTGGACCATGAGTTTCGTGATGCGCGCCAGGCCGGGGGCGCGCGGGCAGCCCTCCCGCGCCAGGCGGACGGCCGGGCGGGCGAGCTCGCCGATCGGGCGGCTGCCGTAGCGTTCGAGCAGGGCGAGCCAGCCGGCGACGGCGCCGGGGACCGTGACCGAGCCGACGCCCGTGCGGGGCACGGAATCGCCCTGGAGCCGGGCGGCGGCGGGCAGACGGCCGCTGGAGTTGAGGCCCGCCGGCCCTGCCGGGGGCCCGGCCGCAGCGTCGCCCTCCGCCCAGACCATGGCGAAGAGGTCTCCGCCCAGGCCGCACATGTGGGGATAGACGACGGCGAGGACGAGGTTCATGGCCACGGCCGCATCGGCGGCGTTGCCGCCGGACGTGAGGACGGCCAGCCCGGCGGAGGACGCCAGGTAGTGCGGCGAGGCCACGGCGGCGTGCGGGAAGACCGGCGCGGGCATGGCCAGATATTAGCATGGGGCCGGGGCATGGGGGTCAACGGGTCAGCGGGCCAGGGAGACCCATCCGGGGGGTCAGGCTCTTAGCCTGACACGGGGCGCGGGCGGGGCCGACGCCGCCGGCCCATCCAGGTGGTCAGGCTCTCAGCAGGGTGCTTTCCTGTCATGCTGAGCGGCACCCACGGCCTGTCGCGGGACACGGCAGCTTCGCGAAGCCTGTCCTGAGCGGAGTCGAAGGGGCATCTGGGGCGGGGCAGACACTCGCACGCGAGGGGCGGAGCCCTGGTGCCGCGCCCACAGCGCCACCCGCCGCACGGACATCCGCGTCTGGCTGCACACGGGCCGTAGGGGCGAATGGCATTCGCCCGCACCCTGCTCGGGGATGGGGGCAGGGCGTGGGGTGCCGCGCCCTCAGCGCCACCCGTCGCACGGACATCCGCGTCTGGCTGCACACGGGCCGTAGGGGCGAATGGCATTCGCCCGCACCCCGCTCGGGGACGGGTGGTAGGGCGTGGGGTGCCGCGCCCTCAGCGCCACCCGTCGCACGAACATGATGAGGGCGGCGATATACTGAGGAGAATGGCGGAAGAGGTCGTCAAGGTGCGCACGGGCGAGGACGGCGGGCTGCCGGAACCGCCGCCGCGGCGGATTGTCCTGGACATGCCCTCGTGGCTGCCCACGGAGAAGGTGCCCCGGGGGCTCGTCATCGGCGTCGTGGCGGCCGTCGTCGTGGCGCTGGCGGCGGGCACGGCCATCCCGTTCGCGCTGGACCTGGTCAGCCAGGACGACCTGGAGGGCTTCGGCTACGCAGGCATCTTCCTGGCGAACTTCCTCGGCACCGCCACCGGGTTTGTGCCCGTGCCCGGACTGACCGCGGCCGGCCAGGGGCTGATCGTAGCCGGATCGCGGTCCCTGAACCCGTTCGGAGTGATCGTCGCCGGTGCGTCCGGCATGACGATAGCGGAATCAACTGCGTACATGGCGGGGGCCGTGGTGCGCGGCATGGCGGAAGAGCGGCCCGTGCCCGTCGGCGGCAGGCTGGGGCGGCTAATGCACCGCGTGGCCAGGCGGGTGGACTGGTTGATGGCGCATTACGGCTTCGCCACGCTGCTGGTGCTGGCCGGCGTGCCCAACCCGTTCTTCGAGTTCGCAGGCATTACGGCGGGCGCAGTGCGCATGAACTTCTGGCGTTTCCTGCTGGCCGTGGGGATAGGGAAAACCATACGCGTGATCCTGCTGGTGATCATCGGCCAGGCGCTCCTGGACGCGTTTGACATATAGGGCAGTGAAACGATGGAGCAACAAAGCAGCCACCCCTCATGCTCCAATGCTCCATTGCTCCACTGCTCTGCGGGGTGGGCGGGAGGAGGGGGCGCTGGCGGAGGGAGTGGGATTCGAACCCACGAGGGGCCTTAACAACCCCTACCCGCTTAGCAGGCGGGCGCACTCGGCCACTATGCGATCCCTCCGCGATGGCCAGAATCAGTATAGCAAACGCACCGGCGCGCCAATCCCTCCATCCCCCGGAGGCGAGGACAAGCCGTCGCCCCTACGACCTGGATGGACCGCTTGCCGCATGCCCTCAGGCGGCGGGCGAGCTGACTTCCGCCAGCTCAATCGGCTCGTAGAGACGCTTCTTGAGGGCCTCCCGCGGCGGGTCGATGTAGATGGCGTTCCAGCCGCACGACTCCTCGCACAGGCGGCAGCCCGTGCAGCGCTTCTCGATCACCTTGGCCACGCCGAAGAAGTCGCCTACCTGCTTACCGGAGACATCCAGCTCCAGCGCGTCGAACGGACAGATGGCGATGCAAAGCTCGCAGCCGGAGCCGATGCAGTTGTCCTCGATGACGATCGCCTTGGGCCACTCGCGCCGCGGGAAGCCCTTGCCGATGTCCCCGAACTCGTCGGCGATGCACTCCACCGGGCAGACCACGCCGCAGGCCCCGCAGTCGATGCAGAGCTCCGGGTCGATGATGTGCATGCCGTTGCGGACGCCGGAGATGGCGTCCGTGGGGCAGCGCTTCGTGCAGGCCGTACAGCCGATGCAGGTATCGAGAATCTTATAGGACATGGGTCAATTCCAAATCCCAGTATATGGGCGCTTCAGGGACCCAGCAACCCGCCGCCGCGGCCGCACCGTCGCTATGGGTACAGAGCCGAGATGCCAGCGACGTCGTCAGCGCCAAGCGTGCGTTTCACGCCGTTATAGCTGGCGTACATCACGGCACTAGGATCAGCCGAATGCCCCAGACCGGCCACGTGCCCGTTCTCGTGCAGAAAGACGGTCTCCACATCAAACCGGCCGCTGGGAGTGGGAAGGCTCGTGGACCACTTGAAGCTCGTGTTCAATGCCTTATCGGCCTCGTCCCGAGTTGTGCTGTACCAGGTAACTCCCAGCGTGCAGCAACCCGAAATCCTCAGCCAGCCCACATCGTTCCTGCCGTCATAGAACTGAGGCCCTGGACATTCCCTCACCAAAGACGGGCAACGGCTGGTCGTGCCCCCGTAGCTGAATGTGAACGAAGAGGAGGGCACGTTCGTCCACGTGGCGTGCGTGTTTTGAAGGGCCGCTAATGCAGCCCCACCCGTTGGGTCTTTGCTGGGATTGTAGTTCTGCACAACAAAATCATTGCCGGCCACCGCATCGGAGAACTGGTCCCAGACCAGGCCGGTCGTGGTATAAGCGGCAGACTCGAGGTCCCCCTGCTCCAGCGGCCGCGCACCCTGCTCGTCCAGCGCGTGTTCGGCGACGTCCCTGGCGCTCGCCCCGGGCGCTACCGCCACGAAGACTTCGACCAACACGTCCTCGCCGCCCACCCGTGCCACGCCCAGCGCAGATGCCACCTTCGCGTCGCCACCCGCGCTGGCGCTGGCCTGCTCCCGCCCTGAGATGCCCAGGAGCAGGATTAACGCCGCTATCGCGGAGAGGAGAATAATATTCTTCACCACCGAATTGCCTCCCGTTCGCCAAAGAGTCATGTTGCTACTCTAAGGCAAGCGCGTGACGATCGCAATGGCAACGGCCTTTACCGGCAGGGAATTTTACCGATTATCAACGCATTCGCCACTATCGCACCTGAGCCGACCGCAGGATCTGCTCCGTGACCGCGCCGATCTCCGCCGGGGAATCGACGATCGTCGCGCCGGCCGCCCGCAGCGCCTCCTTCTTGGCCCCGGCGGTGCCGGCGGCGCCGGCGATGATGGCCCCGGCGTGGCCCATGCGGCGCCCGGGCGGGGCCGTGGCGCCGGCGATGAAGGCGATGACGGGCTTCTTCATCTCGCTCACGATGAACTCGGCGGACTGCTGCTCCGCCACGCCGCCGATCTCGCCGATGAGGACGACGGCGGCGGTGCCCGGGTCCTCGTTGAACAGGCGCAGCGCCTGCACCTGCGTGGTGCCGATGACGGGGTCGCCGCCGACCCCCACGCAGGTGCTCTGGCCGATGCCGCGCGCCGTGAGCTGCGCCACGGCCTCATAGACAAGCGTCCCGGAGCGCGAGATGACGCCGACGTTGCCCGGGGCGAAGACGTTGGCGGGCATGATCCCGGCGCGCGCCTGCCCGGGGGTGATCACGCCCGGACAGTTGGGCCCGATCAACGTTATCGCCGAGCCGCGCAGGAAGCGCCGCACGCGCACCATGTCCATCGTCGGCACGCCCTCCGTGATGCAGATGATGACGGGCACCTCCGCGTAGGCGGCCTCCAGGACGGCGTCGGCGGCGAAGGGGGCCGGCACGAAGATAAGGGAACAGTTGGCCTCCGTCTTCGCGACGGCTTCGGCGACGGTATCGAAGACGGGTACGCCCTCCGCCGTCTCGCCGCCGCGCCCCGGCGTGACGCCGGCGACGACGCTGGTGCCGTACTCGATGCAGCGTTGCGTCTGGAAGGCGCCCTCGCGCCCGGTGATGCCCTGCACCAGCAGCCTGGTGTGTGAGCCTACGAGGATTGACATCGCATTTCCTGCCTCGCCTGTTCCGCTCTGCAGCCGCTCGGCGGCTGTCTAACCAGCGCTCATTCTATTAGCGCCCGGGCTAACGGGCTACAGCTCTCAGGTACCGGCGCGCGTTCG
The DNA here is from genome assembly GCA_030649945.1 of Dehalococcoidia bacterium. Lineage (GTDB taxonomy): Bacteria > Chloroflexota > Dehalococcoidia > SM23-28-2 > RBG-16-64-32 > JAUSFE01. The sequence continues at coordinate 58,608 of JAUSFE010000039.1, forward strand.
GCGGCTAGGTGTTGTTCCCACTGACGTTGCTTACAGATACCGCTAAGTGGCGCCGCGCCAGGCTGCCTTACCGCGCAACACAGGGGTACAGGAGGCGAAGCCCCCTGTCGGGGGTCTGGGGGTGTCCCCCAGATTTACATCCCGGGCGGGTGGGTGGGACGCACAGCATCCCTATTGCCGAAGGGTGGGGGGCGGCGGCAGCCAGGCGTGGCCTGCGGCAGCCCTCTCGCCGTCAATAACCTGCGTGGGAACTACAGCTAAGCCCAGGCAGAGGGCCGGCCCGCCGGACTCAGGGCGTCTGCGGCCTCCGCGCGCTGCTGGCGGGGACCAGCTGCCCGGCGTGCACCGACGTGTGCCTGCTGATGCGGTCGATGAAATCGAGGACGGGTACTTCTTCGCCGCCGGCCAGGGCCACTGTTCCGGACAGCTGCGGGGGCCGGAAGCCGGCCAGCTCCTGCAGGGTGGCGTGGCGGCCGGCCAGGAACTCGCCGGCCAGTGCCGCCGGGGAGCGGCCGCGGCGGGCCGTCACCGCGGCGTGGTTCCAGGCGTCGACATCGTTCACGGCGTCCAGCTCCGCACGGCTGGCCTCGCCCCGGGCGGCACGCAGCCGCACCTGGAGGCGGGTCTCGTTGGCAGCGACGTGGGCGAGGATGTCGCCGTAGGTCCAGCCGGGACACGCCGGCGCCTCCTCGTCCCAGGCGTCGTCCGCCACGGAGTAGACCGCCCGCAGAAAGCCGTCCTGAGTGCGCACGAACATCCGCAGCCTGTCCTCGACCTCGGGCAGGAAGGCTAGCTGTGCGGGCGTGTAATCGACTTCCAGCGCGCGGCGGATGTCGTCGGCGTGCTGGCGGTCGTGGTAGCCGTGCCAGAGCCAGTCCTCCACCCGGAGATCGTACCCGGGTCCCATGGGTACGGTGTAGGCCAGGACGGGCAGGTGGCGTTCGTCCAGCTTGAGCGTGGCGGCGATCATGGCGTCGTGGGCCTCGAAGAGGAGCTGGCGCAGGTCCTCCTTCGTATAGCGCCGGCGTTCCTCCACGAGGGAGCGGTTGCGGGCGCGCAGGTCGAAGGAGCTTGAGGTATCGGCGATGAACTGGGGCGTCAGGACGCCGGCCAGGATGAGCCCCGGCCCGGAAGGCGACATATCGCCGATGGCGTGCGCGACGAGGTCTTTGACCGTCCACTCGCCGTAGGGGACGGGACGCTCCCAGCCGTCGTCGGAGAGGGAATCGACGACGCGGAGGAGCTCGCGGTGGGCAAGGCGCAGGTCCTCGACGGCCGCGACGGCAAGGGGCAGGGGGGTGGCTGCGGGCTCAGGCTCGGCGCTCATCTAGCGGACCTCGGACCTATGATAGCAGCGGGAGGCCGTTTGTGCCGGTGGTGCCACCCCTTGCACGGACATCCGCGTCTGGCTGCACACGGGCCGCCGTAGGGGCGAATGGCATTCGCCCGCACCCCGCTCGGGGATGGGGTAGGGCGGTGGGTGCCGCGCCCTCAGCGCCACCCGTCGCACGGACCTCCGCGTCGGGCTGAACACGTATCCCACTTCCGCATCCCGCCGCCCGGTGCGAATCAGCGTCCCGCCCCCAGCTCTAGGCGCATGATGGGACGGCCGTTCGCCGCGCGGGCGGCGGCGCTGAACCCTGCGCGGCGGAAGACAGAGGCGATCCCGGTGTAGCCCTTGTACCCGCTGAGGTCACCGGCGGGCTCGATCGGGTAGGCCTCGAGGGCGGGGGCGCCGTGCTCGCGGGCGTATGCGATGGCCGCCCCGAGGAGCTGCGCCATGAGGCCGCGGCGCCGGTGCTGCTTATCGATGACGAAACAGACGATTGACCACACCGGCCGGTCGTCCACGCGCTTGAAGGTGCGGGAGCGCTCCAGGTGGGCGAAGTCGCTGCGGGGGCCCAGGGACACCCAGCCCGCGGGCCGGGTGTCCACGTAGGCGATCAGGCCCGGCTCGCGGCGTTCGTCGACGAGGCGTTTCATGGCGGCCCTGTTCTCGCGCCCGCCGTTCGCGGCGTTCTCCTTGCGCGTCAGGCGGAACCACATGCACCAGCAGCCGCCGTAGGCGCCACGGGGGCCGAACAGCCGCTCCAGGTCCGCCCAAAGCTCAGGGGTCAGGGGATGGACTTGCAGGCTCACAGCGGTTACGCCTCCACTGTCCGCAGCACGGAGGCGTCCGCGGTCTGCGCCACCTGCCGGTGATGCGTGGCGTAGTAGAGGAGGCCCAGGGTGACGCCCAGCATGCAGGCGCCGGCGTTGATGCCTATCGCCTCCCGGACGCCCAGGTGTTCGGCCAGGAAGCCCGTCATGACGGCCCCGATGGGCGTGGAGCCGGCCACCAGGAGCATCCAGAGCGACATCACCCGGCCGCGCAGGTGATCCGGCGTCGCGACCTGCAGGGAGGTGTTGGCGGTGGCCGCGAAGGCCGTGTTCGCCAGCCCGAGCAGGAAGAGCAGGGGCAGCGAGAGCAGGAACCACTGGCTGACGGCGACGGTGGCCAGGAGGGCGGCGAAAGCGAAGGCGCCCAGAAAGAGCATGAAGCGCGTGGGCGACTGGCGGCTGGCCAGCAGCAGGGCGGAGATCAGGGCGCCCAGGCCGAGGGCGGCGGTCAGGAAACCCAGCTCCTCGGCGCCGCCGTTCAGGACGTACTTGGCCAGCAGCGGTAGAACGACGATGAAGTTGTAGCCGAACGTGCCGAGCGTGGCGATGAGGATGACGATGAGCAGCGTGGCCGGCGTGCGCAGGGCGAAGCTGATGCCTTCCTTCAGCTCCGCCAGCGGGCTGATCGGGCCTGCCTGCTGCCTGTCCTCCACGTGGAACCGCTTCGGGTCCATCATCAGCAGGCTGGCGATGACCGGCAGGAAGCTGATGGCGTTGAAGAGGAAGGCGATCTTGACCCCGAAGAGGGCGATCACCACGCCGCCGATGGCCGGCCCCACCAGGCGGGCGCCGTTGAACATGCCGGAGTTGAGGGCGATGGCGTTGAGCAGGTCTCCCTTCCCTACCATCTCCACCACGAAGGCCTGCCTGGTGGGCTGCTCGAAGGCGTTGGCGAGGCCGAGCATGGCGGCGAGCACATAGACGTGCCAGAGCTGAACCTGCCCCGACCAGACCAGGATGCTGAGCAGGAGCGCCTGTACCGCCGCCAGCGACATGGTGCCCACGATGAACGCGCGCTTGGGCACCCGGTCCGCGATGACGCCCGCGACGAGGACGAACAAGGTGATGGGCAGGAACTGGAGCGTGATCACAGTGCCCAGCGCGGCCTTGGAGTCCGTGAGCTGGATCACGAGCCACGACTGCGCGATGGTCTGCATCCAGGTGCCGGAGAGGGAGATGCTCTGGCCAATGTAGTAGAGGCGGTAATTGCGGTGCCGCAGCGCGCGGAAGGTCTGGCTCAGGCGAGTGGCCTCCGGCGGGGGCGCGGGCGCCTCAACGTCTCCGGCCGCCGCTGCCGGGGCGGGCGAACGGGCGCCGCCGCTCGCGGGGGGAGTCTCCATACGCAGATGTTGGCGCGGGCGGCGGCGGAATGCAAGCGAAGGCGCGGGGCGCCGGTGTGGGCGAAGGTGCGCCGTAGGGGCAGGTCTCAGACCTGCCCCTACGCAGACCTGCCCCTACCCGCTGGCGCTGAAGAGGCGGTCCAGGTCCGGCCAGCGGTTCGCGGTGACGGGGTGGAATTCGCTGTGCGGCTCAGTCACGAGAGCAGCACTTTCCTTATCGCCGCCACCACGTCGTCCAGGTCCGCCGTCGTCACGGTGGGTGCGCGGCTGATCGTCAGCGAATGAAGAGCGAATAAGCGAATCATGGTCGGGGCGGGTTCCAGAGATAGCGGCGTATTCGGTCCTGCCACTCATCGAGCTTCTTCGGCGGCAAGATCCGCCTGTACCCAAGCCGCGAGCGCCCGAAGTTCACGAGGAGACCAACCCGACGGCCCGTCGCCGCCAGGTATGTAATGACCTGCGCCGCCTCTTCATCCGTCAACAGGTGTGATAACGCCTTCTCCTCCACAATCACCTGATCCTCGACAAGGTGATCGATGTACAGAAGCCCCGCAAACGAGCCGTTGATCTCGATGTGCACAGGCTTCTCCTCTTCGTAGGTCAGCCTGGCCTTCTCCAACTCCGTGGATAGCGCGCGGTGATAGTGAATCTCCTTGAGGCCGGGGCCGAGCGCGTTGTGCACTCGCATGGCGCACCCGATGATCGCGTAGGTGAGCTCTTGGTGGGGTCCATCGACGCGCATCTCTGGTCGTTGCTCCTTGCCGGGAATGTCCATTCGCTTATTCGCTCCCCATTCGCTGACGAACTTTCCTTATCGCCGCCACCACGTCGTCCAGGTCCGCCGTCGTCACCGTGGGGTGGACCAGCAGCGTGAACAGCTCGCCGGCCAGGCGTTCGGCGCTGGGGCAGGGGTCGCCGCCCAGGCCAGACTCCCGGAAGACGGGCTGCTGCGGCAGTGGCGTCGGGTAGCGGCGGGAGATGGGTACCCCCTCGGCGGCCACGGCGCGCACGAAGTCCGCGATGTCCAGTCCTAATCCGGACGGCAGGCGGCAGATGTACTTGTAATAGCTGTGGACGGCGTAGTCCGCGACGAACGGCGGCTCGATAGCGTCGAGCTCGCCCAGGCGCTCGCTCAGGTACGCGGCGTTGCGGCGGCGCGCCTGCAGGTACTCGTCCAGCCGCCGCAGCTGCACAAGCCCCGTCGCCGCCTGCATCGACGTCATCCGGTAGTTGTAGCCCAGCTCCAGGTGGAAGTAACTCCGCTCACCCTGAGGAGCCCCGAAGGGGCGTCTCGAAGGGTCGCCCTGCACCGGCCCCTCGCCGTGGTGGCGCAGGCGGCGCAGGCGCTCGGCCAGGGCGTCGTCGTCCGTGATCACGCAGCCGCCCTCGCCGCCGGTGGTGATGATCTTGTCCTCCCAGAAGCTGAAGCAGCCAAGGCGGCCGGCCGTGCCCACCTTGCGGCCCTTGTACAGGGCGCCGTGGGCCTGGGCCGCGTCCTCCACAACGTCGATGCCGCGGGGCCCAGCCAGGGCGATCAGGGCGTCGAGGTCCGCGGGATGCCCGTTCAGGTGGACGGCGATGATCGCCTTCGTGCGCGGCGTGATGCGCCCGGCGACGCTCGCCGGCGAGACGCAGTACGTGCGCTCGTCCACGTCCGCGAAGACGGGCGTCGCGCCCTGGTGCAGCACCGGCGTCGCCGAGGCGATGAACGTATGCGCGGGGACGATGACCTCGTCGCCGGGGCCAACGCCCAGGGCGGCGAGGGCGGCGTGGATGGCGGTGGTGCCGGAGCTGGCGGCGACGCAGTGGCGCACGCCGTGCCAGGCGGCGAACGCCTCCTCGAAGGCGGCCACGGCGCCCCCGGTGAGCTGCGTCAGCTTGCCGGAGCGCAGGACATCGGCGACGGCGGCGACGTCGTCATCGCCCAGGGCGGGCCACGGCGGGAACGCCCGCTCGCGCACCTTCGGGCCGCCGTTAACGGCGAGCTGCTCGCTGCTCACGCGTGGATTATAGCGGAGCACAGGAGCAGCGGCGCAGAGGGGCGGCACGGGTCCGCTCTGCGGCTAAGCCGCAGTTCCCACGGCATTGCTTACGGGTGTCGCCAAGCGATGCCGAGCCAAGCTGCCTTCTAGCGCAACACGGGGGTACAGGGGGCGGAGCCCCTGTCGGGGGTCTGGGGGTGTCCCCCGGATTTACCTCCCGGGTGGGCGGGTGGGATGCACGGCATCTCTATTGCGGAATAGTGGAGCCGGGTTGGGGGCCGACGCCGCTTGCGACACTCATCTCGCCGTCAACAACCTGTGTGGCAACTACAGCTAGGCTCGCTCTTCCCCCTGCCCGGCCCGTGCGCCCTCTCTCGTGCTTGTCGCCGGCCTGCTAAGCTATGGCTCCGGAAAGCCGTATTCGAGGAGGTTGAACCATGGACCTGGGAATCAAAGACCGCGTGGCGCTGGTGACGGGCGCCGGACGGGGCATCGGCTTGCGCATCTGCCAGACGCTGGCCGAGGAGGGCGTGCGGGTGGCCGTCAATGACCTCTTCCCGGAACGGGCGGAGGAAGGCGCCCAGGCTGTACGCAAGGCGGGCGGCGCGGCCATGGGCGCAGCGGCCGACGTAACCGACGCCGCCAGCGTCAGGGGGATGGTGGAGCGGGTGCTCTCCGAGTGGGGGCAGATCGATATCCTGGTCAACAACGCGGGCATACCGGCGGTGACGGCCCAGGACGCCGTTCCCTCCACCGGCGGCCTGTTCAGCGGCAGCGACCGCGAGCAGTGGGACCGGACCATGGGGCTGATCACCTACGGCGTGCTCAACTGCGCGCGGGCGGTGATCGAGGGCATGAGCGAGCGCCGCTGGGGCCGGGTCGTCAGCATCATCTCGGACGCCGGGCGGGTGGGGGAGCCGCGGCTGGTGCCGTATTCGATGGCGAAGGCGGGGGTGATCGGGTTCAGCAAGGCCCTGGCGAAGGAGGTGGGGCGCTTCTGCGTCACCGTCAACTGTATCTCGCCGGCAACGACCGAGACGGACGCCACGCGCGCCTGGATAGATGCGCAGGGGGACCAGATCAGGCGGGGCTACCCGCTGGCGAAGGGGTTGAACCGGCTGGGCCAGCCGTCGGACATCGCTAACGCCGTGGCGTTCCTGGCCTCGGAGCGGGCGGAGTGGATCACCGGGCAGGTGCTGAGCGTGAACGGCGGCTATTCAATGGTCGGTTGATACCGATTTCTAAACCAATCCTGAACTTTTTCTTGTCCGGACATGGCATAACGTGTAACGCCGGTTGGCGTCCCCCGTCTGACCTATTGTGGGAGGCCTCAGACAGCTCCAGAGGGGAGCCGAGGCCGCCGGCTGTGATGAATTTGCCAAAGCACAACGTGTTCAGCGCCCTGGAAAGAGCGGCCGCCTTCACCGCTACCGCCGGCGTCGGCGGACTGGTCGTCATCGATGGCCAGCTGCCCAGCGCCTTCAGCACCCTGTTCTTCGTGCCCATCATCTTCGTCGCCTATCGTTATCCGTTGTCGGTGGCGCTCGTCGTCGCGGGGCTGGCATCGTTCTTCAGCAGCCCGGCTATGGCGCTGTTCGGCGTGCGGGTGGACGATTCGGTCCTGCCGGTGCTCTGGACCGGCTGGCCCGCGGTGTACCTGTTCCTGGCCGTCAGCCTGAACCAGTGGTCCAGCATCCAGGAGCAGCGCTCGCAACTGGACTTTACGGAGCAGCACCTGCTCGAGGTGCGGGCGCGCAACGACAAGCGGGAGCAGGAGCTGGAAACGCTCTCCGCCATCCACACGACGATCATCTCGGGCAGCGACGAGACGGCGGTGGTGGAGGAGATTACGCGCAGAGTGGCGGAGGTCTGCGGGGCGAAGGCGTGCATGATCATGGTGCCCGTGGGCACAACCGGTCTGCGGCCCTTCCTGCCGGTGGGCTTCACGGACGAGGTGTTCGCGCGCTTCTTCCCGAACGGCGCGCCCTACGGAGAGGGCGTGGACGGCTGGGCCATCCTGCACAAGCGCGTGGCCGCTTCCCAGAACGTGTTTAGAGACCCGCGCTATGAGCGGTTGAAGGACTTCGCGGCGGTAGTGGGCTTCGCCTCCGCCGCCGCGGCGCCGGTGGAGCTGGACCAGGAGACGTTCGGCGCGCTCGTCGTCTGCTACGCGGACGAGCGCGAGTTCACGCCGGAAGAGCTGACGCGGCTGGAGCGCCTGGCCGGGCAGACGGAACTCGCCATCCGCAGCGTGCGGCAGCGCGAATCGCTGGCGCGGTTCGCTTTCGACACCGCGCTGGCGCTGACCGAGGCCATCGAGAGCCGCGATCCCTACACGGGCGACCACTGCCGCCGCCTGGCGGAGCACGCCGCCCTCACGGCGGCCAGGCTGGCGCTGCCCCCGCGCGACATAGAGATCGTGCGCCTGGGCGCCGCCCTGCACGATATGGGCAAGATCGTCGTCCCGGACTCCATTCTCAAGAAGGCGGACAAGCTGACGCCGGAGGAATACGCCGTCGTCAAGCAGCACTGCTACTCCGGCGGCCAGATCTGCAAGCGCGTGGGCTTTCTGATGAACGCATACCCCATCGTCTACCATCACCACGAGCGCTGGGACGGCAAGGGCTACCCGGACGGCCTGAGCGGCGAGCGTGTGCCGCAGGGCGCGCGCATAGTGGCGGTGGTCGACGCGTTCGACGCGATGACCACGGACCGCCCGTACCGCAAGGCGATGCGTTTCGATGAGGCGGAGGCGATCCTGCGCGACGGCGCCGGCGGCCAATGGGACCCGACGATAGTGACGGTGTTCTTGGACACGGTCACGGTGCGCGGCGATCCGCACCCGGAAGACGGCCACCACGCCGACGGCCATCGCCTGGACCTGCCGCACCAGCTCCAGGGCTCGGGCGAGCACCGCTAGCCCGAAGGAGCGGACCCACGCCGTAGGGCCGCCGCTCGGGGATGGGGGTAGGGCGTGGGGTGCCGCGCCCACAGCGCCACCCGTCGCACGGAACATCCGCGTCGGGCGAACACGGGCCGCCGTAGGGGCGAATGGCATTCGCCCGCACCCCGCGCGGGGACGGGGGTAGCGTGGTGGGTGCCGCACCCTCAGCGCCACCCGTCGCACGGAACATCCGCGTCGGGCTGAACACGGGCCGCCGTAGGGGCGAATGGCATTCGCCCGCACCCCGCTCGGGGAGGGGGGCAGGGCGTGGGGTGCCGCGCCCACAGCGCCACCCGTCGCACGAGCATCCGCGTCGGGTTGAACACGGGCCGCCGTAGAGGCGAATGGCATTCGCCCGCACCCCGCTCGGGGATGGGGGCAGGGCGTGGGGTGCCGCGCCCTCAGCGCCACCCGTCGCACGAGCATCAGCGTCGGGTTGAACACGGGCCGCCGTAGGGGCGAATGGCATTCGCCCGCACCCCGCTCGGGGATGGGGGTAGGGTGGGGGGTGCCGCGCCCACAGCGCCACCCGTCGCACGAGCACCGCTGGCGGTCCCCGCTCGCGCTAAACCGCCACACCCTCAATCACGCCGCGGCGCCGGGGTTCGTCCCGCCTCGCCGGCGGCGCTCCACAGCGATAGCTGGTCCGGCTGTCCCTCCCCCAGCTTCGCGCCGTGTATCCCCAGCAGCCGGAACTTATCGCCCGGCTGTACCACGGCGTCCAGCAGGCCCGCGGCGGCGCTCTCAATCTCCTCCGCGTCGTCTGTGGGCTCCGGGCGGGTGGTCTGGCGCGTGATCGTGTGGAAGTCCGCGTAGCGCAGCTTCAACACCACTGTCCTGGCGCGAGACCCGCCCTGCGACAGCCGCTCGGCGACCTCATTCGCCAGGCGCGCCAGCTGCTCCCGCAGCTCCGGGCCGTCCGCCAGGTCGCGCGGGAAGGTGGTCTCCGCGCCCACGGACTTGCGCTCGTGCTCCGTCTCCACGGCGCGGTCATCCCGCCCCCGTGCCATCTCTTGGACTGCCAGGCCGCGGGCGCCGAAGAGCGCCTCCAGCTGCTGCGGCCGCGCGCCGGCGATGTCGCCGATCGTGTGCAACCCGGCCGCGGCGAGGACGCTCTCGGCCCTGGGGCCGACGCCCCAGAGGGCGCGCGCGGGCAGCGGCGCCAGGAACGCCTCCTCGGCCCCGGGCGCCACGATCACCAGCCCGTCCGGCTTCTGCATGTCGGAGGCGATCTTGGCGACGGTCTTGTTCGTGCCCGCGCCTACCGAGACAGTGAGGCCGGTGCGCTCCTTCACGCGGCGCTTCAGGCGGCGTGCCAGGGCTTCCGCGCCGCCGTAACGGCGCACCTGCGCGGTGACGTCCAGGAACGCCTCGTCCAGGGAGAGCGGCTCCACTAGCGGTGTGACGGCCCGGAAGACGGACATCACCTGGCGGGAGACTTCGCCGTAACGGCCGAAGCGCGGGGAGACGCGCACGGCCTGCGGGCAGAGGCGCAGGGCGCGGCTCATGGGCATGGCGGAGTGGATGCCGAAGCGGCGGGCCTCGTAGGAGGCGGCCGCGACCACGCCGCGGGCCTCCGGCGGGCCGCCGACGACGACGGGCCTGCCCCGCAGCTCCGGCCGGTCCAGCTGCTCTACGGAGGCGTAGAAAGCGTCGAGGTCTGCGTGCAGGATGGTCCTGGCCACGCCAACATCTTAACGCCGGGCGCGTACACCGGTGCGGGGTAAACGGCACGCGATGCGGCCGCGCCCTGCGTGGCGCTCGCGGCTGCCGGTGCTACACTTGTCCTGCGAAATGGTTGACCAGATCAGGGTTCCCAAGCGCCGGTACCGCACCGGCGACCAGGCGCTGGACGTGAAGATCGCCGAGCTGATAGAGGCCAGCGGCTTTACGGCGGACGCGGATCTCCTGCAGGAGATGATCACCACCTGCTTCCGCCTCACCCGTGACCGCTCGCACCGGGGCGAGATGAAGCTGGTGAACGCGGCGCTCAAGGAGTTCGCGTACTCGTTCAAGGTGTTCAAGGGATACCGCAACTTCCGCAAGGTCACCATCTTCGGCTCCGCGCGGACCGTCCCCGAAGACCCGGTCTACGACTACACGCGCCGCTTCGCGAAGGCGATCGCGGAGCGCAACTGGATGGTGATCACGGGCGCCGGACCGGGGATCATGGCCGCCGGCCACGAGGGCGCGGGCGCCGAGCGCAGCTTTGGGGCGGCGATTCGCCTGCCCCTGGAGTCCGAGCCCAACATGTTCATCGAGGGCGACGCCAAGCTCATCAACTTCAAGTACTTCTTCACCCGCAAGGTGACGTTCCTGAAGGAGTCCGACGGGTTCGCGCTGTTCCCCGGCGGTTTTGGGACGCTGGACGAGGCGTTTGAACTGCTGACGCTGATGCAGACGGGCAAGACAGACCTGCACCCAATAGTGCTGCTGGAGCCGCCGGGCGGGACCTACTGGGCGGACTGGCTGGAGTTCATCAACCACCACCTGGTGGCGCGCGAACTGGTCTCCAGGGAAGACCTCTTCCTGATGCGGCGGTGCGAGACTATAGAGGCGGCGGTGGAGGAGATCGTCAGCTTCCACCGGAACTACCAGTCGCAGCGCTATGTGGACGGGACGCTTGTACTGCGCCTGCTGCGCCTGCCGCCGGCGGCGGAGCTGGACCGGCTGGCGCTGGAGTTTGCGGACATCCTGAAGACGCCCTCGCTCCAGCCGGTGCCGCCCAGCGCCGCAGAGGTGGCGGGCAACGATGCGCTGGGGTGCGTGCGGCTGGCGCTGGAGTTCAACCAGTCCAGCTTCGGGCGGCTGCGCCAGCTGGTGGACGAGCTGAACCGGCATTAGTGTACCGTCTCTAACATGCCTTGACTGTATCCCCGTGGTATCGAACGATCTTCCGCGATCTGGATGGCGTTGGAGCGCCGCGTCATCCCGGCTGTCATCCTGAGCGCGACGACATCTGCCACGTGGCTCTGCGCAGCTTCGCGAAGGGATCTGGGGTGGGGCAGACCTGCGAGTGTAGGGGCGCAGCACACGCGGCAGCGGCCGGATATCACGACTTCATCAGGTCAAGACGATGCGGCTCAGACAGTACGGACTGGCGTGTGCTGCGCCCTACGATGGCGCGCCCGAACCCCTGGTGTACCGTCTCCAAAATACCTTGACTGCATTCCCGTGGTATCGAACGCTCTCTTCACAGGTGCGCCGTAGCAAAGCTGTGTTAGAGACACCACATTAGCCGGCGATCGAGATGTAGCGCAGGGCCTTCAGGCCCCGCAGACTCCGTGCAGGAGCCGTCCGCCGGCGCGCCGCCACTCACGCCGCCACGTCCAACGCGGCCACCGCTGTCCTGAGCCACTCTCCTCGCTATCAGGGCGCGGGTGCCTGGGAATCGCCGCCGCGGGGGCGCGCGCAGGGGTCCGGCGGCGGCGTCTCGCGCTCGGATTGGCTGCGGGCGGCGAGGCGGTAGCCGGTCACCAGGAGCTGCGCCGCGCGGTAGCCCTGGCCGTAGCCCTGTCTGTACGGGTCGGTCTCCTCTACGATCGCGACGTCCGCAGTCTCCGGGTGCTCGCAGGCCTGCTCCAGGCCATCCGCGTACCCGTCCGCGTAACCGCCTTCTGCCGATCCGCCGCTGCCGCCGCACGCCGCCAGCAGCGCCAGTCCGGGGACGATGAGCAGCAGGAGCGCCGGGCGCATTGGCATACGCCCTAGGTGTAGTTCCCGCGGACGTTGTTTACAGGGAACCGTCCTGAAGAGGCCGCCCGCCCCAGGCGGGGGGTGTTCGGCAGCCGCTCATGGTACGAGTACCTCACGATGAGCGGGTCGCGGCCATTTGGCTGCCTGCGGATTACGGCCAACTCCCTTCCCGCTCGCCCTGAGGCACTCGTAGGGCGAGCGGAGGAGGTCGCCGCGATACAAGCGAATGCCCTCTCTGCCTTCGTTGACTGTCAACAACCTCTGTGGGAACCACACCTAGGCGCCGGCTGAGGGGGAGCGCGGGCGGCCTCCCCCCGGCCGCAGATGCCAACCACATGACGCTGGGCACGGCCTAGCGGCCCTCGAAGGTCGGCTCGCGCTTCTCCAGGAAGGCGCGGGCGGCCTCCCTGTGGTCGCGGGTCATCCCGGTCATGATCATGCCCTCGGCCTCGGCGTGGAGCAGGGTCGTAAAGTCGGACACGAGGGCGAGGTTCATGTTCTGCTTCATGCGGGCGAGCGCGATGGGCGGGCCGGCGGCGATGCGCTGGGCCAGGGCCATGGTCTCGTCGCGCAGACCGTCGTCCCGGACAGCGCGGTTGACGATGCCCAGGCGCTCGGCCTCGCGGGCGTCCAGCATCCCGGCCGTGAAGTAGAGCTCGCGCGCCTTCGCCGGGCCCAGGAGGCGCTGGAGCATCCAGGTGCCGCCGAAATCGCCGGAGAAGCCGACGCGGGCGAAGGCGGTGCCCAGGCGGGCGCTCTCGGCCGCGATGCGCAGGTCGCAGCAGAGGGCAAGGCTCAGGCCGGCGCCGGCGGCGGGGCCGTTGATCATGGCGATGGTGGGCTTGGGCATCTCGTGCAGCAGGCGGGAGGACTCCTCCTGGCGCCGCAGCCGCTCCACCGGGTTTTCGGTGATCACCCCGGCGGCCATGGCGGAGATGTCGCCGCCGGCGCAGAAGCCGCGGCCCGCGCCGGTCAGAATGACGCAGCGGACCTGCGGGTCGCCGGCCACGCGCTCCAGGACGCCCGGCAGCGCGTCCAGCAGCTCCGGGTTGAGGGCGTTCAGCTTCTCCGGACGGTTCAGGGTCACCGTGGCCACGTGATCGGCGATTTCCAGGAGGACGGTATCGTCCGCAGTCATCTGATTTTCCCTCCAGTTGTTCGGCGCGAATATCGTGCGCAGGCCTCATCATAAGTGACGGCGGGCGGCATGAAAAGGCAGGTTCGCCGCCCGCTTCGCAGGATTGGCTGTGCCGGCTGGCGCGTAGTTGTGAACAAATTGCGCCCCAGTGGCCTTGACTCAGCCCTTCTCCACGCTATGCTAAGCGGCAACGGGAAGGGTAAGCATAAGCGTATCCGTTTGCAGCGGAAAGGAGTCTCATGGAAGGTTATTGCTTGAAGTGCCGGACCAAGCGGGAGATCAAGAACGCTACGAAGGTGACCCTCAAGAACGGCCGGCCCGCCACACAGGGCCTTTGCCCGGTCTGCGGGACCAAGATCACCCGCATCGGGAAGAGCTAACCTTCCCGGGCACTCCATCCCCGGCCCAAAGCCACGGGGAGGCTACGATGCTGGAGCGCGTAGACCGGGTGCAGTTGGCGGTGCGCGACCGCGCGGCGGCCGCACAGACCTTCCGCGACATCTTGGGCGCGCAGGTGGTCCGCGAGGATCGGCTCCGGCTATACGCGGCCAGCCGCACGGTGGTGCAGGCCGGGGAGAGCGAGTTCGAACTACTGGAGCCGGCGGGCGAGGGCGCCCTGGCCCAGCACCTGGACAGGTGGGGCGAGGGCATCTTCGCCGCCGGCTTCTCCACGCCCGACCCGGCGTCTCTCTCCGGCCGCCTGGAGGGTGCCGGACTGCAGTTCGTGGAAGAGGCGGGCCAGTTGTTCATCGACCCCGGCCAGACGCGCGGGATGCGCACCGTCATCTCGCAGTCTCGGGACCGGCAGCCGGCGGGGCTCATCTCGCGGCTGTACGAGGTGACGAACATCGTCGCCGACCACCAGGAGGCGGCGGCCTTCTACGCGCGCGCCTTCGGGCTGGACAGCTCGCGGTTCCATAAGCTCAACAGCGAGCGCTGGGGCTACGTGGGCACGCTCACCCTGTTCGGCCCGCCCCAGCGGCTGGACCGCATTGAGCTGACGCAGATCACGGAGCCCTCGCTGGCCATGGGGCGGTACTTCGCGCGGCGGGGGCCGTCCATCTACATGTGCTACGCGGAGGCGCCGGACGTGGGCGCCATCCAGCGGCGGCTGGAGGAGCGCGGCGCCCGCTACACGCCGCAGCCGGAGGAACCGGAGGGCGGGCTCTTCATCCACCCGTCCGCGCTGCACGGCATGCTCATGGGCATCAGCCGCACGGACCTGGCCTGGCTCTGGTCTGGGGCGCCGGAGCGGTCGCGCTCAAGCCGAGCCTGAACGCGCCCCCGGCAGCTCCACCGTAACCACCGTCCCGCGGCCCACCGCGCTCTCGATGCTGATCGTCCCCCGGTGCGCGTCCACGATCCACTTCGCGATGGCCAGCCCCAGGCCCGTGCCGCCCATCTCCCGCGAGCGCGCCTTGTCCGCCCGGTAGAAGCGCTCGAAGATGTGCGGCAGCGCTTCCGCCGCAATTCCCCGGCCCGTGTCGCGAACCCGCAGGAACACCCTGCCGCCGCCGCGCTCCACGTCAACCGTGACAGAGGCGCCCTCATCGCTGTACTTGATGGAGTTGTCCAGGAGGATATTCAGCAGCTCCCGCACCAGCGTTTCGTCGCCGTGAACGGGGGCCGGCCCGCCGGCGTGGAGCTGGAGGTTGATCTGCCTGGGCGCCGCCAGCAGGCGCATCTGGCGGACGGCCTCGGAGGCGGTCTCGGACACGTCCACGAGCTCCGTGAGGACGGGCGCCTCGCCGGCGTCGGCGCGGGCTAGCTTCAGCATCTGGGTGACGAGGTTGCTCAGGCGGTCCGTCTCCTGGATGATATCGTCTGCGGAGGGGCCGCCGTCTCCCGCGGCCTCCCGCTGTTCGCGCCCCATGATCTCGGCGTTGGCGCGGATCAGGGCGAGGGGAGTGCGCAGCTCATGCGAGGCGTCCGCGATGAAGCGGCGCTGGCGCTCCATAGAGACCTGGATGGGGCGCAGGGCGCGTCCGGCGACGAGGAAGCCGCCGGCGAGCGCGAGGAGCAGGCCGCCGGCGCCGCCTCCCGCCAGGACCAGGACCAGGCGGTTCAGCGCCTGACGCTCCGGCTCCGTGCTGCGGCCGATCTCCAGCACGAAGAGCCGGCCCCGCGGCCCGGCCAGTGGCAGCAGGTAGACGCGCAGGTCGTCGCCCTCCGACGAATGCGTATCGACGAACCGGGGGCCGCCGCTGAGCGCGCCCTGAAGGTCGCTCATCTGCGCCAGGCCTTCCGGCCCCACGTTGGGGGAGCTGGCCACGATCAGCCCGTCGTCCGCCACCATCGCGTAGAAGTAGCCGCCGACGGTAAAGGCGGGGCCGATGGTGATATCGCCGATGGGGGCGCCCAGCCCGATGCGCTGGACGATCTGGTCGCCGATGGGGCGCAGGTCGCGGTGGGCCCGCGATTCCAGGCCGCTGTCCACCTGGTCGTAGAGCGAGTTGCGGGCGACGGCATAGACGGTGACGCCGATGACGGCGAGGATGAGGGCGAGAGCGCCGGCGAACCACAGGGTGAGGCCCCAGCGGGCCTTGCTGAACAACGTCAGTCTCCGAGGGCGTAGCCCACGCCGCGGACCGTGCGGATTAGCCTGCGGTTGTGACCGCGGTCCACCTTGCGCCGCAGGTAGGCCACGTAGACGTCCACCAGGTTGGAGTCCGTCTCGTAGTCGTAGCCCCAGAGGTGGTCCAGGATCTGGGTGCGGGTGACGACGCGGCCCTCGTTGCGCATGAGGAACTCCAGCAGGCTGAACTCCTTCGGGCTCAGCTCAATCACCCTGCCCGTGCGCTCGGCGCGGCGGCGGCGCAGGTCCAGCGAGAGGTCGTCCACGCGCAGCTCGGACGGCTCGCGGGCCTGCACCTTGCGGCGGCCCAGGGCGCGCACGCGGGCCAGCAGCTCCTGGAAGGCGAAGGGCTTGGGCAGGTAGTCGTCCGCGCCGGCGTCCAGGCCGCGCACACGGTCCTCCACGCTGTCCAGCGCCGTCAGCAGCAAGATCGGCGTGTCCACCTTGCTGCGGCGCAGCGACTGGCAGACCTCCAGGCCGTCCATCGCCGGGAGCATGACGTCCAGAATGATGACGTCATGGGAGGCCTCGAGCGCCATCGCCAGGCCATCCTCGCCGTCGTAGGCGGTATCGACGGTGTGGCCTTCCTCGGCCAGGACCCGGGCCACGAGCTGCGCCAGCCGGCGTTCGTCTTCCACTACGAGAATGTACATGGCGAATCCGTGCTCATCTTAAGACCGCCGGATTAAAGAAACGTTAAAGCGATGATATTCTTCTATTGGTGCCTTCGTGTCTTCGTGGCGAGAACTCCCCGGGATAAACACGAAGGCACTAAGACACAAAGGGTTCTCTATTGCTTTGGTGCCTTTGTGTCTTAGTGGTGAGAACTCCCAGGGATAACCACTAAGACACTAAGACACAAAGGTTTCTTTGTTGCTCTATTGCCCCGAAAATGGTCCCTACGCTGTCATGCTGAGCGCCGACCACACTCTTCGACCAAACGACTTCCTTCGCGAAGGCATCTGGGGCGGGGCAAACACCCGCAACGGGACTAACCAGCACGGCGGAGGAAGCATTTTCATACCCCGTGGTGTCGGTGGAAACCGACATGGACGGATTGCTCTATTCTTAAGAAACTTTAATCCCGCTCTCACCGAGGCTTAAGAACCGGCTCCTAGCATGGAGGCTGAACCAGGACAGAAAGGAGCAGGGAAGATGAAGAAAGCACTTCTGGCAACGGCGGCGCTCCTCATGGTCGCCATCGGCGCTGTGGCTGTGGTGGGCGTGGGGGCGCAGGAAGGTACGCCTTCGCCGGCGGCAGCGGGGGAGAGGCCCCTCGATAGCTATATCGCCAAGCTGGCGGCGGAACTGGGAGTCAGCGAAGACCAGCTGCGGACCGCCATGTTGAACGCCAACCTCTCGCTGGTGGACGACGCGGCGGCCGCGGGGAACGTCACGGCTGAGCGGGCGGCCGAAATCAAGCAGCGCATCCAGGAGAACGATATCCTCCTGCCGCCGCCTCCGCATCACCGCGGGCCGGGCCACCACCGCGGCGGCCCGATGATCGTCGGCGAGGCGGCGGGCAAGGTCCTGAACCTGGAGCCCGGACAACTGGGCGATGAGCTGCGCTCCGGCAAGAGCCTGGCGGAGGTGGCGCAGGCCCACGGGATGAGCGTGGACGACTTCAAGCCCGCGCTTCTGGCCGAGGTCAAGACCGGCCTGGACGCGAAGGTGGCCGAGGACAAGATCACGCAGGAGCGGGCCGATGAGGCCTACCAGCGGCTGAGCGACAACATTGACGACATCATCAACTTCAAGCCCGGCACGGACGGGGGCCCATTCGGGCCCGGCGGCCCGCGCTTCGGCGGGGAACACGGCCCCGGTCCCTTCGGCGAGGGCGGCCACGAGGGCATGCCTGACCCGTCGACAATCCAATAGCGAGATCGCCCCTCTAGGCGACGGGAGGCCGGTATGTTGCCGGCCTCCCGTCCTTTTGTCGCCGCCAGGAGATATAATGCTGCCGCCATGCGTGAGAACCGGATGAAGCGCCTGTGGCGGCGGGGAGAGCCGGCCCTGGGTGGCTGGCTGACCGTGCCGTCCAGCTTCTCCGCGCAGATCTTCGCGCACGCCGGCTTCGACTGGGCCTGCATCGACATGCAGCACGGCGTGATCGACTACCGCGACGCGGTGCCCATGCTGCAGGCGATCTCCGCCACGGAGACGGCGCCGCTGGTGCGCGTGCCCTGGAACGAGCACGGCATCATCATGAAGGCGCTGGACGCCGGCGCCTACGGGATCATCGTCCCCATGGTGAACACGCCGGCGCAGGCGGAGGCGGCCGCCGCGGCCTGTCGCTACGCGCCGCGGGGCGTCCGCAGCTATGGCCCGACGCTGGCGCGCTTCTACGGCCGCGAGTACTTCTCCCGCGCGGACGAAGAGATCGCCTGCATAGTGATGATCGAGACGCGGGAGGCCATCGAGAACGTGGACCAGATCCTGGCCGTGCCCGGCATCGACGCGGCGTACGTCGGCCCCGCCGATCTCAGCATCTCGCTGGGGCTGGCGCCGGCCTCGGACCACGAGGAGCCCGCCTTCGTCCAGGCGCTGGAGCGCTTGCTGGAGGCCTGCCGGCGTCACCAGGTGGTGCCGGGCTACCACGGGGGCAACGTGGCCACGGCCCGCAAGCGCATAGGGGAGGGGTTCCTGATGGTAGAGGTCTGCAGCGACGCCGAGGCCCTGGGCCGGGCGGCCGCCGCGGACCTGAAGGCGTTGCGGGCCGGACCACCGGGGGAAGAGCGAAGTGCGCTGGCCTGAGTGCGTGAGCGACAGCCATGGGGTCGGCGCTATGCGCCAACGGATAGTCCGGTTAGTCAGGCGTTCAGGCTGGAGCGTCCTGATGCCGGCCGCCGTGGCAGCACTGGCAGTGGCCTGCGCCAGGACAGAGGAGCAGGAGAGTCCGACACCCACCCCTACGCCGGCCAGCGTGGCGTCCCCTACCCCGTTCGCTCTTCCACCGGAGTGTTCTCCTGCCGCACAACGGGTGGACGGGACGAGCCTCGCCTACAGGATCCTGTACAACGAGCACGGCGCCCTGCTCTTGGACAGCGATCAGTTCGCAGACCTGTCCGGGGAAATAGACGGGGTCTTGGGCCAGATACGCGCCGCCTTCCCGGAACTGCCCCAGGTTCTTGCGCGGCCTCCCTACGTTCCCAGCCATATTGGGCTCGGCCTTGACAATACCTTTGCCGACACGCTCGATCCCGCGATCTGGGATGCCCATTCCTGGCCGCCGATTTCGTTTGGCCGTGAAGATATGGACTTGCTAAATGAGCGTCTGGGGCTCAGGGGACTTATCTTTCCCCACCGATATGAGGAAGGTGCTTCGGTATACCTTTGTCTCGACTCACTGGTCAACATCCCCGCCGCGATTCATGCATATAAGGACATCCTCGTCGTGCGATATGCCGGACCGGACTCCTTGGTCGGTGACAGCACGGACATTGCGATCCGCCAGGAGGTTGATGCGTGGTACGTGGTATTCCGGGATGCCTGGGGCGACTGCCCCGCGGGATGTATCGAGCAGCGTCTCCATTACTTCATTGCGGACGGAGTGCCGCGCCAAGTGCCGGAGGCGGACGCGTTGCGGGATCCCATCCTCCGCGAGTTGGCCGAGACGTGGGGTGCCCAGCGTCTGCCCTCGGCGCTTCCGTCACCTGTCCCTTCTCCTTCGCCGGCTCCTCGCACCGGCGGACGCTAATCGCGGGCTCGTCGCAATGAGGTCGCGATGAAGCTGAAACGGAAGGCGACGCCGAGGCCCTGGGCCGGGCGGACGTCAGCCGCGCCGGCGCCGGATCAGGCGCACCCCGCGATCGTACGTAACGTAGTTCCAGGCCCAGTTGATGAGCACGAGCGCGCGGTTGCGGAAGCCGATGAGCCAGATGATGTGGACCGTGAGCCACATTACCCAGGCGATGAAGCCGCTGAAGCGCAGCCCGTAGACGCTGGCCACGGCCGCCTGACGCCCGATGGTCACCATCGTCCCGCGATCGCGGTATTTGAAGCGCTGAGGCCGCCGCCCCGCCGCGTGGCGGAGGATGTTCTCCGCCGCGAGCTGCCCCTGCTGGATGGCGACGGGCGCGAGCATGGGATGCGGAGGGCGGTCCGGGCCGCCCACGTGCGCCATATCGCCGATGCCGTAGACCTCCGGATGGCCCGGCGCCTGCAGGGTGTCGCGGACGATCAGGCGGGCGGCGGCTCCCCTTGCGGCGGCCAGCGCCTCCGACACCGGCGAGGCGCGCAGTCCGGCCACCCAGATCACGGCGCCCGCCGCTATGCGCTCGCCGCTGCTCAGCGTCACCCCCTTGCCGTCGGCGGCGGCCACGGCACAGTTCAGGCGCACGTCCACTCCCATCCTCCGCAGCGTCTCCAGGGCCTTCGCCGCCGTGCGCGCGTGCATGCCGGGGAGCAGGCGGCCGCCGGCTTCCAGGAGGACGATGCGGGCCAGGCCGATGTCCAGCTCCGGGTAGTCGCGCGGGAGGACGTGGCGGCGCAGCTCGGCCAGCGCGCCCGCCGTCTCCACGCCGGTGGGCCCGCCGCCGGCCACTACGATCGTCATGAGGACGGCGCGCGCCTGCCGGTCCGCCGCCAGCGCGGCGCCCTCGAAGGCCGCCAGCACCTGGTCGCGGGCGCGCTCGGCGTCATCCAGGTCCCGCAGGGGAGCGGTCCAGCGGGCGACGGACTCCAGCCCGAAGTAGTTCGTCACGCTGCCTGCGGCCAGCACGAGGTAGTCGTAAGGGAAGTCGCCACCGTCGGTGTTGACCTGACGGCGGTCGAGGTCCACGCCGCTGACCTTCGCCAGGCGGAAGCGGATGTTGGGCGCGCGCACGATGCGGCGGATGGGCTGGGCGATGGACTCCGGCTCCAGGCCCGCCGTGGCGACCTGGTAGAGGAGCGGGATGAACGTGTGGTAGTTGTGCTGGTCCAGGAGCGTGACGTCCACCGCCGCGCCCGCCAGTCCGCGCGCGCAGCGCAGCCCGCCGAACCCCGCGCCGACGATAACCACCCGGGGGCGAGACTTTGTGATGCTTGTCACAAAGTTAGTATAACACTCTCCGAGGGTGCCGGAGAGGCAATCTACGCCGTGCGGCCAGCGTCCGTCGAAGCATCGGACGCGGCTCCAAAGGTGAGGCTGGCTGCAGGGGCTCGATTTTGGGCGTCCGGGAGGCTGCGCGCTGCCCAGAAGGCCCGGATGTGCTCCCTCCAAGCGTCGCGATTGTTCTCTCGGAGCAAGAACGCGTCGACGTCCAGCCGGCTCTCACCTTCGGTCCAAGGCACTGCGGCCGTCGTAAGAGCAATCCGGGCGAGAATTGCACGACGCAGCACGTCGCGCCATCTGTCGAGAGCGAGCAGGTATTGCTCCGCAGGCGAACTCGTTTCCGCGGTGCCAGTCACGCTCTTGATCGCCTTATCAGCCTTCTTCGCGGCGAGACTTCCACCGTGGACGAACGTTGACCGCAAGTCGTAGAGTGTCTTCACATCGCGGTAGATCGCTTCCGGCGGGTCAGCGTCCGTCGCCAGAATGTCGGCTGCCCTTGTCCTCAAGCGCAGGCCAATGTCGGTCCGGTCGGTGCCTGCCAGGGCCGCCTCCATCCCGATCGCTAGATCAATTACCTGATCCACGATGCCGGGCGTCTGGCCATCGAGTGATCGATTGAGTCGGCCCATCGCTATGCGGACTGGCATCCAATCCCCTTGCTCGCCCCACGAGCCGATGAGCGATACAAGGTGCAGTAACCCTGGCACATCTGTCTTCGCGAGCGTCACAGGCCTGTACACGAAGCGGAACCACGAAGAAGGGAGCGGCGTGATGGACGGACGTATCCGCTGAACTCGATCCGGATCGCCCTCGATGTCAATGACGGCGCGAGCTGTCGACCCGGTCGCGAGTCGTATAGCTGCGATGAGATGATCCACTAGGCGACGCGCCTCGTTCACCCGCGTTTCGTAGTCCGCCATTAACTCGACGGTTGCGGCAAGTAGTGATACTGGGCCGGGGTACACGACGACCCGTGACCGCTCTACCTCATATCCAGCGGACGGTAGCTCCCGCTCGATGAATTGTTCCGGCTCGTTCTCGACCCGGATCACACGGACGCCAGCAACCTCAATTGTTTCCCCGAGGGGGTCGTGATACCCCTTCGAGACCGGCGAGTGTTCCACATCGACGTCTGCCACCAGCCTGAGAACCGTCGATCGCGGTATGGCCTGCACCTTTTCGATGAGTTCGTCAATAGTCGTCTGCACCGAAGGGCTTGCGACCTCGTAGGGCTCGCCAGCAAGCGTTGCCGCCGCAACCGCGGCCTCCAACAGCGCAGATGCATAGTTCCATGGGTAGTCAATGGAGTGGGCGCTCTGCGTCTCGAACCGCCCTGGCAGCGCTGCCTCGAGTGCCTCGGCAAGCGCCCCTCCACTTCCCTCCACCGCGTGTCCGAAGTAGTCTCGCGCCATCCAGATCCAGGGGCGGTATCGCGAGCGAGGAAGGACCCGCTCCTCAGTCAGCCTTGCGAATGACGTGTTCAGCGCATCTCGCGCGGCGTCCCGAATTTTCGCCTCAGCGTCGGCATTCAGTACGAATCGCGACGTGGGAGGAAGCTCTTGCCCGCCAGCACTCGTTGGTTGTCCCCGCGGATTCTTAGCAGCGGTCATGTTGAGTTGGCTCCCGGCATCTACTATGCCCGCTCTACTTTAAGTTCCACCGCCTCCCCCGGCTCCGTCGTCGCCAGCCCATGCTCCACCGGGCTAGCCTCGGCGCGCAGGGCGATGTGGCCGCCCCTTCCCCCTTCCCCCTTCCCCCTTCCTTCCCCCGCCCCTACAGCAGCTCCCCCGTGGCCGCCCGCGTCGTCCCGCTCTCCTTGTACGCGCCGATCACGTTCCGCGCGATCGTCTGCATGTGCACCTCGTCCGCGCCGTCCGCCAGGCGGGCGAAGCGCGCGCTGCGCATCATCCCCTCCAGCGGCGTGTCCTTGGAGATGCCCAGCGCGCCGTGCACCTGGATGGCGCGGTCTATCACCCGCCACAGCGTGTTGGCCACGTGCACCTTCGCCATGGATACCTCCTGGCGGAAGGGCAGCCCCTTCTCGATCTTGTAAGCGGCGTGCAGAACCATCAGCTTGCCGGTGTAGATCTCTAGCGCGGAATCGGCCATCATCCACTGGATCGCCTGCTTCTCCGCCAGGTAGGAGCCGTGGGCGTAGCGCTTCAGCGCGCGGTCCACCAGCATCTCCAGCGCCACCTCCGCCTGGCCTATCCAGCGCATGCAGTGGGCCAGCCGCGCGGGGCCCAGGCGGTACTGCCCCAGGCGGTGGCCGTCGCCCCGGCCGCCCAGCAGGGCGTCGTTGGGCACACGCACGTTCGTCAGGCGCAGCTCCGGGTGGTTGCCCATCCCCGCCATCGTCTCCACGTCCCGCACGATCTCGAACCCTTCCGCCGGCATGTCGATCAGGAAGGCGCTGTTGCGGGCCTGCGGCGGGTCCGCCTGCGGGTCCGTGCAGGCGATGAGGATGGCGAACTTGGCCCCGTGGGCGCCGGAAGCGAACCACTTGTGGCCGTTGATCACCCAGTCGTCGCCGTCCTTCACCGCCATCGTCTGTATCAGCGTGGGGTCAGAGCCCGCCACCTCCGGCTCGGTCATCGAAAAGGCGGAGCGGGCCACGCCCTCCGCCAGGGGGCGCAGGTACTTCTCCTTCTGTTCCGGCGTGCCCCAGTGCAGGAGGGTGTGCATGTTGCCCTCGTCCGGCGCCTGCGCGTTGATCGCGAACGGGCCGATGCCGGTACGGCCGGCCTCGGCAGAGACGAACGCCATCGCCACAGGCCCCAGGCCCATGCCGCTCCACTCCGCCGGCAGGTGGGGGTTCCACAGCCCCTGCGCGCGCGCCTTCTGGCGCAGCTCGACGATGGCGCGGACGTAGGTGTTGCGGTCGGCATCGTCCTGTCGTAACTTCAGCTCGACGGGCCGCACCTCTTCGTCCATGAACTTGCGGACGCGCTGGCGGACCTCCTCGACCTCGGGCGCAAGATTAAAATCGATGGGCATTGGGGCACCTTCTTTCGTTGCTTGCTGGTGCGCCCAAGTTTATGTGGTTTGCGCGTACAATGCACGGCAACAGGGAAGTTTCAGGGTTGAGGTTCAGGGTTCCGTGCCGGGGTCCCGCGCGTCACATAGAACAATGAGGACAACGGTCGTCACATGAGCTTGCATCGCTTGCGAATATCTCTGAAGCGGGAACCGGCCATGGAAGTCAACCGCATCTCAATCAAGCATAGCAAGCTTGTCTATGTAGTATGCGCTAGCAAGAAGATCAAGTACCCCAAAGGCGGGTCGCCGATCGTCTATATTGGCACAACAAGGAAGGGGGTAAGCCGAGTCGCGGGGAGTGCAGCATTTCGTTCTAAGACCATCTTGCGCCTGCACGGAGTGAAGAGCTTTCACGTAAGAATCGTCACCTGCGGTGTGCGGCAGCACGTCCGGACTTGGCATAAACTTGAGCGTGCTCTCTTGCTGGTATTCCGGGATAGATACGGCAGTGTTCCACGCTGCAACACAGCCGGGAAGAACGTCGTGGAGAACAACGAATTCTCTCTCTTCGCGCGGAAGCGCGTGGGAGATATCCTCAACAATCTCGCCGAAAGGCGGGTGCCTGAGCGCGTGATTTCAGACCAACCCCGTCTCAGACGACCGAGAACCGAAAAACCCCGATGACCACCATCGATAGCCCGCCCGGACTGGACCTGGAGCACATCCTCCCCTGGTTCCGCGAGCACGTGGACCCGGTGAGCGCGCTGACGGCGCAGGTCATCGGCCACGGGCGGTCCAACATCACCTACCGCGTGGCCGTCGGCGGCAAGTCCTGGGTGGTGCGGCGGCCGCCGCTCTCGCACGTGCAGGCGACGGCGCACGACATGGGGCGCGAGTTCCGCGTGATCTCGGCGCTGTGGCCCACGGGCTTCCCCGTGCCGAAGACGTACGCGCTGTGCACTGACCCGGAGGTCATCGGCGCGCAGTTCTACGTGATGGAGTACGTGGACGGGTTCATCGCGGTGGACTCCGCCCAGGTGGCGAAGCGGTTCACCGAGGACGACCGGCGGCGCATCGGCGAAGAGATCATAGACGTGCTGGTGCGGCTGCATTCGTTCGTGCCCGCGGAGATCGGCCTGGCGGACTTCGGGAAGCCCCAGGGCTACCTGGAGCGGCAGGTCAGGCGCTTCAGCCAGCAGCTGCAGGAGATCCGCTACCGGGAGACGCCGGACCTGGACGAGCTGGCGCGCCGTCTGCAGAAGGCCATTCCGCCGGAGCGCAAGCCGGGCATCGTGCACGGGGACTACCGCCTGGACAACGCCATCCTGGACGAGCGGGGCCATATCATCGCCGTCCTGGACTGGGAGATGTGCACGCTGGGCGATTCGCTGGCGGACCTGGGGCTGCTGCAGATGTACTGGGGCAACCCCACGAGCGCCCAGCTGAACATCGGCGGCACGGCCGTCATGACGCTGCCCGGCTTCCCCACCTGGGACGAGGCGGCGGCGCTTTACGAGCAGAAGAGCGGCACGAGCCTGGCCGGGCTGGACTTCTACACGGTGCTGGCGCACTTCAAGCTGGGCGTGATCCTGGAGAACATGTACAAGCGCTTCCTGGGCGGCGGCACCGTCGGCCCCGGCTTCGAGATGATCGGCCAGCAGGCGGTGCTGTTGGGCAAGCGCGGCCTCGCCGTGGCGGACGCATCTTCGATACCCGAGCTGCGGGGATAGGGGCCGTAGGGGCGCGTCAGGCTGAGAGCCTGCCCCGCGAGCGCGTTATGGGGCTGCGAGAGGCGCCGCTCTCGGTACCAGGCCGGGGGAACGAGACCATGACGCTGGCGAAGTAGGGCATCTGTCATCCTGACGAAGGAAGGATCTGTCCACCGGATCTGGGATCCAACCCCAACAGCCTTCCGGGACACACCATCACGCTCCCCGCCGGCCCAACGCGTGGCCGGCGTTGTCTCCTGGTCCCGTGTCACGAATGTTCCCTGACCCAGTACCCGGACAGGCCCTTCCTCCGTCAGGGCGACAGCACCCAGGGGCAGCTAACCGCTCAGGTGTACCGCCTTGGCTGAGCCGTCTGTCCCTTCAGCCTCTCGGTCCGGAGACCGCTCACCTGGTGTCAGGCTGAGCGCCTAACGCGCCGGGACGTGAGATAGCCGAACCGCCCCCTACGACAGCACCGCCACCGTGTCTCCGATCCGCGGGCAGCCCGCTTCCTGCGTCACCGCGAGGTCGATCAGCTTGCGCGCGATCTTCTGCGCATCCCCGATGGCCAGGGCGCCGTTGCAGTCGGCGTCTGCCCAGCGGCGCGGCGCTCCGTCAACGGTCACGTCCGCGCCCAGCTCGAAGCACGGCGGGGTCTGCGTGATCGCGAGGTCGATCAGCTTGCGGGCGATCTTCTGGGCGTCGCCGATGGCCAGGCTGTTGTTGCAGTCCGCGTCGCCCCAGATGTAGGGGGCGGCCGGCAGGGCGAACGGCGCCGAGAACTCGGAGGTGTTGCCGGCGGCGTCTGTGGCGGTGGCCGTGAGGTTGGGCCCGGATACGGATGGGTTCAGCGTCCAGTTGCCCGTGCCATCGGCCGTCGCCGTCCCCTCGTATACGCGGCCCTCGTCCTCGCCGTCGGAAAACAGCTCCACGGTGCAGCCGGCGCAGGCGGTGCCGACAGGCGGCGAAGCGGAGGCGATCGAGGGCGCGGCCAGCTCCAGGTTGCCGCCGCTCAAGTTGTTGATGCCCAGGTGGTTCACCGTACCGTTGGCGAAGATGGAGTTGCGGGTCACCGTGTTGCCCAGTACGTCCGCGCCCTCCACCCAGACGCCGTCGCGCGCGTTGTAGGCGACGACGTTGCCGGGCCCGATGGTGTTGCCGGCAGCGCCGCCGCTGAGCATGACGCCCAGGCCGGTGTTGGGCAGCGGCGCGGCGCCCGAGGCGTCAGAGCCCACGTAGTTGTCGTGGACTGTGTTGTCGCTGGGGCCTTCCGAGAAGTAAAGGCCCCAGAGGTTGCCGGAGATGACGTTGCCGGGCCCGACCTCGTTATCGTGGGCGCCGGCGTGGATGTTCACGCCGTAGAACTCGTTGCCCAGCGCGGCGCCGCCCGCGCGGTCCGTGCCGATGTAGTTGCCCGCAATCTGGTTTCCTTCTGAGGTGGCGTCGGAGATGCGCACGCCCGTGCGGTTCCCGGAGATGATGTTGCGGTCCCCGGGTGCCGCGCCGCCGATGATGTTGTCCTGCGCGCGGATCACCAGCACGCCGTCCAGCGCGGCGCCCGCGTCCTCTGTGCCCGTGGGGTCCGTGCCGATGTAATTGCCGGCCACGCGGATGCCGGAGCCCTCCACCCAGACGCCGTAGGAGCCGCAACGGTTGACGACCAGGCCGCGCAGGACGGATTCGCTGCGCAGGCGGAAGCAATTGTAGGCCGCCTCGTGGCTGGAACCGTCCACCTCGACCTCCGGTCCCAGGGGGTTGGTGTCGCCCTGGTTCGCGGCCTGCGTCGTCCCGTCTACCGTGAGCCCTTCCCTTACTGTGAACGGCGACGGAGGGTGGATGGTCCAGACGCCGAGGCCGGCGTCGTAACCGGGGTCCGAGGGCGGTATGTCGAAGGCGACGGTGTCGCCGCCGCCGGCCGCGGCGAGGGCGTCTGCCAGAGAGCAATGCGCATCGCAGGCGCCGTCCGCCGCGGCGTCGGTCGTGTTCACGGTGAGGATGGTGCCTGCCGTGGCGGGGCCCGGCGCGGCACCCCCATACAGCAGGGCGAGCGCTGCGAGGGCGAAGACGAGGGCAAGGCGGCTGGTGCCAGTCATACAGACCTCCCGGCGGCCCACCGCGGTTACCCGCCCATGATACACCGGCGCCATGGGCCGCGCAGCAAGGGCGCCCCTACGGCAAGACCGGTACCGGCTCTCCGATGCGAGGACAGCCCTCCGCCTGGCCGACGGCAAGGTCTATCAGCTTGCGCGTGATCACGAAGCACCCCCGCGGGGCCTCCCGGCCGGTCAGCGCCCCTGAGCCGGGTCGTGCCCGAAGCTGACCGGCGGGTCGATTAGGCGGGGTTCGCGGCCGTAGATTACGGACAGCGCCTGGCCGTTCAGGCGGTCGTCAGTGATCAGAGTGAGGACCGCGTTGGCGATGGTTTCGGGCGTCATGAGGGGCATACGGGACAGCGTCTCCTCGACCTGGGCGAGGGCTTCAGGGCCCAGGGATGCGGCGCCTTTGCGGATCATGGGCGTGTTGACGACGCCGGGGCAGACGCAGTTGACGCGGATGTTGGCTTCGTCCTTGAGGAAGGCGAGAGAGCGGGTGAAGCCGACGACGCCGTGCTTGGCGGCGGCGTAGATGGGGTCCGGCAGGTAGGCGATGAGGCCCGCGAGCGAGGCCGTGTTGATGATGACGCCGCCGCCGCCGCGCTTGATGGCGGGCACGGCCGCCTGGGTGCCGGCGATCACGGCCCAGAGGTCTATCATCACGGTCTTCTCCCAGGAGTCCAGGGGCGCAGCGGGGAAGCGCGGTGGCGGTGTGGAGATGCCGGCGTTGTTGTGGACGATGTGCAGCGCGCCGAACCGCTCCTCGGCGAAGGCGACCATGCGCTCCAGGTCCTCGGAGCGGGTCACGTCGGTGTGAACGAAGGCCGCTTTGCCGCCGTTCCCCTCCACCATGCGCACGGTCTCCGCGCCGCCGGCGTCATCCACGTCCGCGATCACCACAGAGGCGCCCGCCCCCGCCAGAGCCAGCGCCGTCGCCCGGCCGATGCCGGAGCCGGCGCCGGTCACGAGTGCCACCTTGCCGTTGGGGCCCATGCTCTGCTCCTCCCGGTCGTCCGCCTTAGGCGGAGGGCGCGCTCAAGTGCTGGCTGGTAGTCTGTGGCATCCGCCGCGGGTTGGCAAGGGCGTGCGCGGGGGCGCATTCGTTCCGGCTTGACCCGGCGACTATAATGACCCCTGCGGATCGCTCAGATGTCAAAACGAAGACTGATAGCCATCGAGGCGGGAATACTGGCGGCGGGCGCGGTGGTGCTCTTTCTCGTGGTGGCGTGGCCGTTCAACTCGGGCGCCACCCCCGCCGGCCCGGCCGCCCGGGCCGGTACCCCGGCGCCCTCCGCGGGCCCCCTCCTCGCGTCCGTCCAGACCGGGACGCACCCACAGGAACGGCCCTCGCCGGCAGTGCAGCAGCCGGACGGCTGTGGGCCGGCGCTGGACGGCGAGTTCCTGGCCGCGAACCAGGTGCTCTCCTACTACGGCAATCCCTACACGCCGGACATGGGCATACTGGGCGAGCTGGAGCCCGCGCAGCTGGTGGAGCGGCTGCAGGCGCACGCCCGGACATACGACGCGCTGAACGGCGTCCGGGGTGTGCAGCCCGCTCTGCACCTGGTCTACGCCACGGCTCAGGAGCAGCCGGGCCGCCAGGGGCTCTACCTGCTGTACGTGGACGACAAGACGCTGAACGAATACATAGACCTGGCGTGCCGGGAAGGGATGCTGATCTTCCTGGACCTCCAGATAGGCCGCAGCGACGTGGCGAGCGAGGTGCGAAAGGTGCTGCCATACCTCGGGCGGCGGCACGTGCACCTGGCGCTGGACCCCGAGTTCGCCATGGCCGAGGGCGAGGTGCCGGGCCAGGAGATCGGCTCGCTGGACGCCGAGGACGTAAACGCGGCGCAGCGGCTGGTGCAGCAGCTGGTGGAGGACAACGGCCTGCCGGACAAGATCATCATCGTGCACCAGTTCCTGCACGAGATGCTGACCCGGCCGGAGCTGATCGAAGACTATCCGCGCATCCGCCTGGTGGTGGACATGGACGGCTTCGGTCCGGCGGAGATCAAGCAGGTGAAGTACGGGTGGTTCGCGCTGCCGGCGGAGTACGCGGGCATCAAGCTGTTCTTCCAGCAGGACCCCGACCTGATGAGCGAAGACGACGTGCTCAAGCTTACGCCGGACGTGATCATTTACCAGTAGCTCCTGAGTAGCTCTTAGCTGTTAGCAGAGTGCTGAAAAACCGGGGAGTGCAGCTCACTGTGCGGTCAGTCCCAATCACGGACCGTCCCGCGCTGTGGCGCCTGCCCTAGGCCCTGGCTTCTCGCATGAACTCCCGCAGCGTACGCAGTTGCTGGCCCGACTCACCGAGGTTGGAGGGATCGAGCCACGCCTCCAGTGCCGACCGTACAGTCGGCCATTCCCCGTCAAGGATGGAGAACCATGCGTTATCCCGGTTGCGGCCATTCTGCACCCAGTGTTGGCGGAAGGTGCCCTCGTAGCGGAATCCCAGGCGCTCGGCCGCGTTCCAGGATGGAGCATTGAGAGAGTTACACTTCCACTCGTACCGCCGGTAGCCCAGCTCATCGAACGCGCGGCGCATCATCAGGTACATTGCCTCGGTAGCTGCCGTTGTACGCTGCAGGGCCGGCGAGTAGCTGAGATGCCCCACCTCGATACAACCCATCGCCGGGTCGGCGCGAAGGTAGCTCGCAACGCCGGCGGGACGCCCCGAGCCCAGGTGCACAATCGCGAAGAATAGCGGGTCCTCGCTTCTCTCGACGGAGCGCACCCACGCTGCGTACTCTTCAGTCGAGGCGAACGGACCGTACGGAAGGTACGTCCAATTTCGGCCATCGCGGTCGGCTGAGTATGCTTCGTGCAACGCCGCCGCGTGGCGGCTCGCCTGCAGCGGTTCCAGCCGGCAGAGTCGACCCTCCATCGGCGAGCGGGATGGCCGCGGTCTCGCGACCCAGCCGGGTACCGGGGCGCCGACTGGCTGTCCCAGGCTGTTGGTGTGCTGAGACACTGGTCTCTGAGGTTGATCCATCGCTTTCCTGGTGGAAGACAAGCGTGGTCGGGGCGGCCGGATTCGAACCGGCGACCTCTTGAACCCCATTCAAGTGCGCTACCGGACTGCGCTACGCCCCGACGTGTCTCATGCTAGCACGCCCGTTCACAGGCCAGCAAGGAACGGCGTGTGTCTGCCGGCGGCCCCGTCGACGGGCCCGGGGCAGTGGCGGGATGGGTTAGCAGGGTGCTGAAATGAGGAGAGTGCAGAGGCCCGCCCTGAGCGACGCCTGAGTCCTTCAGACTTAACATAAGCAACCCTTTGTGTCTTAGTGCCTTAGTGTTTATCCGTGGGAGTTCTCACCACGAAGACACAAAGGCACCAAGCTTGCAGATATACAGCACTAGAGCATTAGGAACCCTTTGTGTCTTAGTGCCTTCGTGGTTATCTCTGGCTCTCACCACGAAGACACAAAGGCACCAAAATTGTAGATTACTAGCGCGATTCTTCCCTCCCGGTCAGAATGACGGAAGGGGTGGGACGAGACTTCGGTCTTCAGCGCCCTGTTAGAAGGAGACGCCGTTGAGGGCGATGATGAGGACGCCGGCCAGCGCGACGAGGGTGAACTCGCTGGCCGTGCGCAGGGTCAGGCGGTTGGCCAGATAGTTGTGCATCATGCCGGTCATCAGGTACAGCGCCAGGAGCAGGAACACGGCGGCCGCGCTGCCCTCCAGCGGCAAGAAATGCGTGGCCCAGGCGGCCTCCGCCAGCAAGACCCCAATGGCCAGGGCGTAGAGGATGGTGCGGCCGGTCTCCATGCCCTCCTCGCGCAGGACCTCGATGGCCAGGAGGATGCTCACGATGCCGGCGGCGAAGGATGTCGTCACCAGGCTGAGTTCGAAGTCGTAGATCGTGGCGAAGAAGAGGAAGGCGATGACGTACGTGGCCACGTTGAGGACCAACCGCGTCAGCTGGAAGTGGGGCGCCTTGCGGTCCACGGACGCATACTCCGCGTGGAGAATCGCCCAGTAGGGGCCGGCTGAGAGAAGGCCGGCGGCGATGGTCCAGTGGCCGCGGGCCACGTCTTCGAGCATGAGGCCAAGGCCTAGCGTGAAGAGGACCGGCACGAAGAGGAAGAGCGCGGTGTCATCCAGACGCTTGAACTGCGCCTTGGGATGGGTCCGCACGATCCCGTCTGTGCCCAGGCCGGCCAGGCCGGCGAGGAGCAGCAGCAGCCAGTTCTGGGTGGGCTCTATGGCCAGGAAGGCGGTGAGCCCTAACGCCAGGACCACCGCCAGCACATGTATGCGGTCAAGGCGGGTTATCGTACCGTTCAGGGCTTGCGAGGCCCGGTCGCCGAGGCGATCCCCTGCCCGGGCCCGCGTGAATTCCTTCACGAGGACTTAGGCTAACCGCTGGCAGGGGTGCCTGTCAACCAAACTGCAAGCCGATTGCCAGACACGGAAGGGGCACCTTGTGCCAGAATGCGACGCCGCGCTACCTCTAGGAGGCAGAGTGCGCTTCCAGCGCCTCGCCAGTGACGTTGAGAGCCGCCAGCTGCTCTAATGTGCGGCGCAGGCGCTCCCGCCAGCCCTCGCTCAGCTCCACCCGCAGCGTGCTGCGGCCCACCTCCACGCCCCGGGCGACGATCTCCGACAGGGGCTCCCGCGGCAGCGTTTCGCCCTCCCTCGCGCGGACCACGGCGGACCCATCTTCGGACGCAATCGACTGCACTCCCGCCTGCTTGCCCAGGGCGCGCAGAGCCACGACGTACAGCAGGTTGCGGGCCAGCGGCGGCGGTGCGCCGAAGCGGTCCACCATCTCCTGGCCCAGGGCGCTCACCTCCTCCGGGTCCCGCGTGGCGGCCAGGCGCTGGTAGAGGGCCAGCCGCTGGTTGATGTCCGGCACGTACGACGGCGGCAGGTGGGCGGAAAGCGGCAGGTCAATGGTCAGCTCGGGGCCTTCCCGGTCGGGCGGCGGCAGCTCGCCCCGCAGCAGCGCGCGCATGCGCTCCACCGCGCCGGAGAGCAGCTTGACGTAAAGATCGAACCCGACGGCCGCCATGTAGCCGCTCTGCTCCGCGCCCAGGAGGTTGCCGGCCCCGCGGATCTCCAGGTCGCGCAGGGCGATCTGGAAGCCCGCGCCCAGCTCCGTGGCCTCGAAGATCGTCTGCAGGCGCTGCCGCGCGGTCTCCGTCAGCCGCGCCCGGCGATCGTACAGGAGATAGGCGTAGGCGCGGTGGGCGCCCCGGCCCACGCGTCCGCGCAACTGGTAGAGCTGGCCCAGGCCCAGCCTGTCCGCCTGGTTGATGACGATGGTGTTGACGTTCGGGATGTCCAGCCCGGACTCGATGATCGTGGTGCAGACCAGCACGTCCGTGCGGCCGTGCGTGAACTCGCCCATCGCCCGCTCCAGCTCGTGCTCGTCCATCTGGCCGTGGCCGATGCCGATCGTCGCCTCCGGGACGGCGTCTCGCAGCTTGGCGGCGATCATCTCGATGTTGTGCACGCGGTTGTGCACGAAGTAGACCTGGCCGCCGCGCTCCAGCTCCCGCAGGATGGCCTCGCGGACGAGATGGTCGTCGAACTCGGAGACGTAGGTCTTGATCGGCAGGCGCTCCTCCGGCGGCGTCTCCATGGTGGACATATCGCGGATGCCGCCCAGGGCCATGTACAGCGTGCGCGGGATGGGCGTGGCGGACAGCGTGAGGACGTCCACCTCCCGCCGCATCTTCTTCAGGTGCTCCTTGTGGGCCACGCCGAACCGCTGCTCCTCGTCGATCACGGCCAGGCCCAGGTCCTTGAAGCTGACGTCCTTCTGCAGCAGGCGGTGGGTGCCGATGACGATATCGATCGTGCCGGCGGCCAGCGCCTCCACGATCTCGCGCTGCTCGGCGTCCGAACGAAAGCGGGAGAGCACGTCCACGCGCACGGGGAAGGCCGCCAGGCGCTCGCGGAAGGTCTCGTAGTGCTGCTGGGCCAGGACGGTGGTGGGCACCAGCACAGCGGCCTGCCGCCCGTCCAGGGCGGCCTTGAAGGCGGCGCGCACGGCGATCTCCGTCTTGCCGTAGCCCACGTCGCCGCAGACCAGGCGGTCCATGGGGCGCGGCGTCTCCATGTCGCGCTTGACGGCGGCAATGGCGGCGGTCTGGTCCGCCGTCTCGACGTAGGGGAAGGAGGCCTCCAGCTCCATCTGCCAGGGCGCGTCCGGCGGGAAGGCGTGGCCGGGCAACGCCTCGCGGGCGGCGTAAAGCTGCAGCAGGTCGCGGGCCAGCAGCGCGACGGCGCCGCGCACCCGCTGCTTGGCGCGCTGCCATTCGCCGCTGCCCAGGCGCGTCAGGTGCGGCTCCCGGTCCGAAGGGCCGATGTAACGGGAGACGCGGTCCAGCTGGTCGGTGGGGACGAAGAGTTTATCCCCCTCGGCGTAGCGCACCTCCAGGTACTCGCGCTCATGACCGTCCACGGACATGCGCACCAGCCCGGCGAAGCGGCCAATGCCGTGATCTATGTGCACCACGTAGCTACCCTCGGTCAGCTCGGCCAGGAACGCCTCGCGGTTGATGGCGCGGCGGGGCGGGCCGCGGCGCTGCTTGGCGAAGCCGAAGATCTCGGTGTCGGTCAGCAGCGTCAGTTCCACGCCGTCTGCGGAGAGCCGCCAGCCCTCCGGCAGAGAGCCCTGGACGAGGGCGACGAGCGGCGCCTGCGCGACGACGCCGGAGGCGACCGCCGCCGGCTGGCCCTGCTCCTGGAAGAGCTCTGCGAGGCGCTGTGCTTGCTGCGAGACGATGACGGTGCGGCGTCCGGCGCGGGCCTCCGTCACCGTCTCCGAGACCAGCTTGCGCAATTGGCCTCCGTAGGCGGCAGGCGCGCCGAACGGCAGCCGCAAGGCGCCGGAGTGCTCCTCGGTGGCCCAGCGCGCCAGGCGGATCGATCCGCCTGAGGCGGACCCGATCGCCTCGCGCAGGCGGGGCCACGTCTCAAGCGGGGAAGGCAGGCCCAGGGGGATCTCGCCGCGGCCCTCCAGCTCGGCGCGCGCCGCCTCCGCCTGCTCCTCGGCCTCCTGCACGGCCGCCTCCAGGTCCGGCTCCTCGTCCAGGACCAGCAGGGCGCCGTCCGCCAGGTGGTCCAGCAGCGGGGCCGGCGCCAGCAAGGGCACGTAGCAATGCCGGTCGCGGAAGGGCAGGCCTGCGCGCAGCATGGAGACCTCTTCCTGGAAGCGCTCGCGCACCGCCGGCGGGCAGCGGGAGCAGTCCGCGCGGGCCAGCGCCTCGATCTCCGCCTCCAGGCCGGCCGGGAAAAGCTCCTGCGCCGCCGTAATCTCCAGTTCCTCCACGGCCCCGGCGGAGCGCTGAGTCGCGGGGTCGAAGAGGCGCAGGCTTTCGATCTCGCTGCCCACCAGCTCGATGCGGACGGGGAGCTCCGAGCAGGGCGGGAAGACATCGATGATGCCGCCGCGGCGGCTGGTCTCGCCGGCCTCCTGGACCAGCGGCTGCAGCGTGTAACCCATCCCGGCCAGGTCGCGCAGGAAGGCCTCCATCTCCAGCCGGCCGCCGGCCCGCAGCGTGCGCGTCGCCTCGCGCACGTCCCGGGGCGAGAGCGTCCGCTGCGCCACAGCGAGGGCGGAGGCGACGATGATGCGCTGCTCCCCCCGCGCCAGGGAGAGGACGGCCCGCAGGCGGTCTCGCACGGTCTCCAGGGGCGGGGCCAGGCGCTCGTAAGGGACGGCGTCGCGCGCCGGGAAAAGGAGCACGCGGGGGGCGGCGTCGGGCCCCAGCCAGGCGGCGAGGTCGTCGGCGAGGGCCTCGGCCCGGTCCGGGCGCGAGGTGACGATGAGGACGGGGCCGGCCCAACGGCGCACGGCCGCGGCCAGGGCGGCCGGTTTCGCGGCGTCCGGCACGCCGATGGTCTGGTCCCCGGTGGGCCGGCCCAGGCTCTCCTGCAGCAGCCGCACGCCCGGCTCCCCTTCGATGACCGATAGCAGTCCGCTCAGATCCATGTTCGCATGCCGAAAGACAACGCCTTTAGGGGCCCCGAAGCGTTCGGGGCCCCTGCTGGCAAGAATTGTAGCAGAGGCGCGCGCCTGCCGTGGTTCCCACGGACATTGGGCGTAGGGGCGAATGGCATTCGCCCGCACCCCGCTCGGGGACGGGGGTACGGCGGTGGGTGCCGCGCCCACAGCGCTACCCGTCGCACAAACACCCGCGTACCACACGGTAGGGGCGCCGCTCGGGGACGGGGGCGGGGCGGTGGGTGCCGCGCCTCAGCGCCACCCGTCGCACAAACACCCGCGCCCGCGTACCACGACGGTAGGGGCGCCGCTCGGGGCCGGGGGGCAGGGCGTGGGGTGCCGCGCCCACAGCGCCACCCGTCGCACAAACACCCGCGTACCACACGGTAGGGGCGCCGCTCGGGGCCGGGGGGCAGGGCGGGTGGGTGCCGCACCCACAGCGCTACCCGTCGCACAAACACCCGCGCCCGCGTACCACACGGTAGGGGCGCCGCTCGGGGATGGGGGGCGGGGAGGTGGGTGCCGCGCCCACAGCGCTACCCGTCGCACAAACACCCGCGCCTGTGTACCACGCCGTAGGGGCGCCGCTCGGGGCCGGGGGGCGGGGCGGTGGGTGCTGCGCCCTACAGCGCCACCCGTCGCACCAACATCCACGCCAGGCCGGGGGGCGTGTCCACCTACCGGTTGTACCGGTTCATCGCCGTCTCCACGCCTTCGTTCAGCAGCAGCTCGATGGCCTCCGCCGCGCGGCCGATGGCCTCGTGCAGGGCCTTCGCTTCCACCGGGCCGGGGTCGCTCAGCACCCAGCCGGCGACGACGTCCGGGTCCCAGGCGGGCTCGCCGGCCACGTGGGGGCGGCCGATGCCGATGCGCACGCGGGGGAAGCCGCTGCCGGCGATGGCGCCGATGATGGACCGGAGGCCGTTATGGCCTCCGTGGCTGCCCTGGGCCTTCAGCCGCAGCCTGCCGGCCGGCAGGTCCAGGTCGTCGTAGACGACGACGAGCCGCTCCGGCGCGATGCCCGAGTGGCGGAGAGCGGCGGCGACGGCCTGGCCGCTGTGGTTGACGAAGGTGCGCGGCTTGAGGAGGAGCACCGGGGTGGCGCCGATGGTGCCCTCGCCCAGCGCCGCCAGCCGCCGCGTCTTGAGGTTGATGCCGTGGAGGCGGGCCAGCCGGTTAACGCACCAGTAGCCCACGTTGTGGCGGTTGTGAGCGTAGGCCGGGCCCGGGTTGCCAAGCCCCGCGATCAGCCAGCGCTCTGCAGCCTGCCCTGAGCCTTTGGAAGGGGACACGCCGCCATTTTAGCCTATGTCGCTGCCGCCCCCGGGCGCTCCGCGGCGGCTGCCCTCTGTGCGCCTCTTCTGCGGCCGGGCCTGCCTGCCGGTAGGCAGGGCGGGCGGGAGCGAGCGCTGCGCCCCCCGAAAGGCGCGCTGGATGACGTGGGCCATCTCCACCAGGGCCTCGCGGGCCTCCTGGTCGTCCGGGACCACGCCCTGCTGCAGGCCCGCGAAGATGGGCTCCAGCACGGCGCCGATGCGCGCCTCCACCAGGAACCGGCGGAGGTAGCCCACCATCTCGTCGTCCATGATATCGGCGAGGGACGAGATCTGGGTGGCCTGGACGACCTTCAGGAAGCGCTCTACGCGGGCGTCGCCGCTGCGTTCCAGAATCTGGCGCACGGCGACGGAGGAGAGGCGGGCCATCTGGCGCTGGAGCGCGCGCTGAATGCGGTCCAGCGTCTCCTCCGCGGCCTCACGCGGCGGCGGCTCGCCCAGCCGGACGCGGCAGCCGGGGCAGAAAGCCGATTCGCCCGGATCAGGCGGCAGCTCGCAGGCGGCGCTGCGAGAGAGCAAATCTTCGTATTCGGCCAGCGTGGCCTCGCCGGTGGGCGGGCCGAGCTCCAGGAGGGAGTTGAGGCGAGCCAGCGCGCGGGCGTAGCCGGTGACCGCCTGCAACCGCGAATGCAGCTTCGCCGTCTCCTGCCAGTAGGCCGTGTGGTGCGCGGCGTAAGCCTTGCGGTACCGGGTCCAGAAGTGCTCGAAGGCCATCTTCGCCGTGTCCAGGCGCTGCGGTTCGGGGACCAGGCTGGCGAAGCGCAACTGCTCGGCGACGATGGCGTGGTCCACCGTCAGGTCGGAACCACCGGGCGGCAGGACCGCCGCGGCCAGGGCCGACTGCATATCGAGGACTGCGAAGGCCTGCGCCGGACGCTCCGCCAGCGCGCGCAGGAGATAGACGTCGTCCAGGAGCGCCGTCCGCGGCTCGTAGAGGCGGCTGGCGCAGAGGAGAAAGGCGCGGGCGTCGCTCTCGTTCGCGAGTTCGGAAATGCGCTCGAAGGCGGACTGCGCCGCCTCGGGGGGCTCGCCGCCGGGACCGAGGCCCGCCTTCTGCGAGCGCCCGAGGAGTTCCCGCATGCCCTCCTGTACCTGCAGCCGGTCAGAAGTGCGCGGCGGGCTGGGCGCGGCGAGGGCGAGAGCCAGGTAGTCGATGGTATCGGCGAGGTCCTGTGCGTACAGCAACTCCCGTCCCAGGAGCTCGAAGCGTTGTTCGCCCCCGGCGAAGGCCTGCGCGGCCGTGACGCCTATCTCGCAGGCCGCCTCAAGGCGCCCGCGGGCGAGGAGATCGCTATCGAAAGCTGCCGGCGAGCGACCGTAGGCGGCTGCGGGCTCCGCCACGCGCCGGGGAGGCGCCGCTGGCTGCGCCGGGATGCAGACGACAGTGCAGCGCGGGAGCGGGCCCAGGGGTGGGGAGGGGCGCTCCAGGATAACGATGCGGAAATGGGCCTGGAGGCGGTCCAGCGAAGGCGCTGCGGCGGGATCCCAGGCGGGGAGCCTGACGACGACGCCGCGGCGCCGCTCGCCGGTCGCATCGGGCGCCCAGATGTCGCGGACAACATCAATGCCCTGGTCGGGCGCCGCTTCGGCCGTTGGCCCGGGCCGAGCTTGGGATGGCCACCCGCCGCCTGGTCCCGCCCGGCCGCTGGCATCTGAACCCATGCCCCGGTATCCTCCTGTGCGCGTTCTGTACGCGTTCTTGGCAGCATGATAGCACAGACTAGTGCACCGTCTCCAAAATACCTTGACTGTATCCCGTGGTACGTTGAGCCTGCCTGCGGTAGGCAGGCGCGGCCCCATCCCGTGTTGTCATCCCGAGCGCGACGACATCTGCCACGTGGCTCTGCCCAGCTTCGCGAAGGGATCTGGGGTGGGGCAGACCTGCGAGCGAGGGACGATGGCGCGCCCGATCCCCTCGTGTACGTCTCTCACTTCAAGGGTGCGCCGTGGTAAGGCTGTTCTTGAGACACTACACTAGCTGTAGTTCCCACGGACGTTGTTGACAGGTGCCGCCCAGCGGTGCCGCGCCAGGCTGCCCCCTCGCGCAGCACGGGGGGGTACAGGGGGCCCTTCGGCTGCGCTCAGGACAGGCTCCGCCCCTGTCGGGGGTCTGGGGGTGTCCCCCAGATAACCTCCCGGGCGCCTGCCCGCCTCAGGAGGGGGTGGGTGGGACGCACGGCATGTCGATTGCGGAACGGTGGGGCCGGGTGGAAGCCGGGCGCCGCTGGCGAGGCTCATCTCGCCGTAAACAACCTGTGTGGGCACCACAGACCACCCGCTGTCGGCTGCCCTACTTGGCGGAGAGGCCGTGACGGGCGCTGGCGCGGGATTCGGCGACGGCGCCGGGGAGGACGGAGAGGACGTAGTCGATCTCCTCCTCTGTGTTCTCCGGGCCGGCCGTGAGGCGGAGCGCGCCGGCGGCGCGGCGCAGGGGCATGCCGATGGCGACGAGGACGTGCGAGGGCTCCCACGTCGCGGAGTTGCAGGCGCTGCCGGCGCTGGCCGCGATGCCCAGCTTATCGAGCGCGGACAGGATGCCGTCCGATTCGGCGCCCTCGAAGCTGAAGTGGGCGTTGTTGGGCAGGCGCTGCTCCCGGTGGCCGTTGAAGGTGGCGGCGGGGACGGCCCGCAGCACGCCCTCGGCCAGCCTGCGGGTGAGGGCGCCGCAGACCGCGCGATAGCTCTCGCGGCCCTGCTGCGCCTCGCGCAGGGCGACCGCGGTGGCCGCGATGGAGGCGACGTTCTCCGTGCCGGCGCGGCGCTGGCGCTCCTGGCCGCCGCCGCTGAGCTGCGAGAGGAAGGGTGTGCCGCGCTTTACGTAGAGGACGCCGGCGCCCTTGGGTCCGCTGAACTTGTGGGCGGAGAGGCTGAGCAGGTCTACGCCCAGCTTCGCCACATCCAGATCCAGGGCGTTGGCGCCCTGCACCGCGTCCGTATGCACCGGCACGCGCCGGCGTGCGCCCGGCAGGGACTTTGCTCGCTCGCGCACGGCCTCCACGATCCGGGCGATGGGCTGGACCGTCCCGATCTCGTTGTTCGCCAGCATCACGCTCACGAGCACCGTGCGCTCGTTCACGGCGCGCGCGACGCCGTCCGGGTCCACCATGCCGTAGGCGTCCACCGGCACGTAGGTGATCTCGAAGCCGAACTCCTCCAGGTACTCGCAGGAGTGCAGGACGGCGTGGTGCTCGAGGGTGGTGGTGACGATGTGGTTGCCCAGGCCGGCCTGCCGCTGGGCGAAGGCCACGCCCTTGACCGCTGCGTTGATGGACTCCGTGCCCGGCCCGGTGAAGACGGTCTCCTGCGGCCGGCAGTTGAGAACGCCGGCGACGGTGCTGCGCGCCTCGTCGATCGCGCGGGCCGCCTGCCGCCCCAGCGCATAGTTCCCGGAAGGGTTGCCGTAGGCGTCGCGGAGGAACGGCAGCATCGCCTCCAGCGCCTTCGGATGAAGGCGGGTAGTGGCGGCGTGATCCAGGTAGACGGCGGTCTTCATGGCGGCGCGGCTGATACGGGGGCGGGGTATGCATCAAGGTTAGCGTGTTTGGTCAGGAAACGCAAAGGGAGCGGGAGGTAGGAAGCCGGCAGGCGGCGCGCCGGCGGGTGCTGCGCCCAGGCGCGGGGCGTAGGGGCGAATGGCATTCGCCCGCAGGCGGCGTTCCGTGCGCGGGACGGCGCTGGCGCTGTCAAACGTCGCGCGAGTGGATGATGGCCAGAAAGCGCGCAGGGGTCAGGATCTGCACGCCCTCGTAGGCGGGTACCTTCAGGTGCCCGCAACCGGGGGTGGGGGTGGAGGCAGACGCCGCGCAGGCGAAGGGAAGCCGGCTGTGGAGGCCTCGTATGCCGCTGCCAGCCGGCATCGTGGATTGCATGGCGCCCACGGCCCGGCTCCTACACCACCGCCGCCGTGACCGACAGCACCGGCGGCAGCGTCCCCGGCAGGCGCTGCCAGCGCTCCCCGCCCTCGCGGCCGTAGTACACCTCGCCGTTGCTCGTGCCCGCATACACCCCCTCAGGGTCCAGGCCGTCCGTGTCCAGCCCCTCGCGGTACACGCTCTGGTAGTCATGGGGGCCCGGCAGGCCGTCCGTCAGGCGCTCCCAGCTCTTGCCGGAATCCCGCGTCCGGTAGACGGCGAACTGGCCGGGCGCCACGCGGAAGTTGTCCTGCCCGTAGTCCAGCGGCACTACGAAGACGGCGTCCGGCTGCCGGTGAGTGACGGCGATGGGGAAGCCGTGAAACGAGGGCAGGCCCACGGTGACATCCTCCCAGGTGGCGCCGGCGTCGTCCGAGCGGAAGACGCCCATGTGCGCCTGCCCCCATATCCGGTCGGGGTTCTTCGGGTCCAGCCGCATCCTGTGTAGTTCGTCGATCGCGGCCGGGTCCCTGCCGGGCGGCAGCCCGGAAATGTCCGCCGGAAACTGCGATGCGATCTCTGCCATCAGCTTCTGCGCCATCGGGTTCGTCACGATCGCGTTGTGAGTGAACAGCTGCCACGTCTCGCCGCCGTCCTTCGATTCGTAAGACCCGCCCGCGCCGACGCAGAGAAAGATGCGCCTGGGGTCGGCCGGGTGCACGTGTACGGAGTGGATGCAGGAGTCCCCGCCGCCGGTGCCCGTCCAGTACCGGCGGTTCGGGTGGCGGTTAATCCGGCGAACACGACGCCGGGCTCACTCTCGTGTCCCGGCGTCACGTTCCAGACGTTGCCGATGACGCCGGGCGGCGTGCTCTGCCACTCGCCGGGCGTCCCGCCGGGCCCGGGGCCCGGGTTCGGGCTCCTCATGTCCGGCGGGAAGGCCAGGTTCTCGCTGCGGTAGTCCCACGTCTCCCCCAGGTCCGTGCTCTTCGCCACGGAGCGCCCCCACGCCCAGTGGTTGGCGGCGGCGTAGAGGCGCGGCGGGTCGCAGCGCGTGTCCGCGGACAGGTGGTAGAACGTCCAGCCGGGCAGGATGGGATCCGATATCTCCCACTTCCCCCGGCGCGAGTCGCTGGTGTAGATGAAGGCGCCCTTTTTGGTGCCTACGAGAATCGTAACTTGGTCCGTCATGGTGGCCCTCCCTGCCTAGTGTAGTGTCTCGCAAATAGCGTGACTGTATCCCGTGGTACGTTGAGCGCGACCCCATCCGTGTTGTCATCCTGAGCGCGACGACATCTGCCACGTGGCTCTGCGCAGCTTCGCGAAGGGATCTGGGGTGGGGCAGACCTGCGAGCGAGGGACGATGGCGCGCCCGAACCCCTGGTGTACCGTCTCTTTTTTCAAAGATGCGCCGCTGTAAAGCCATTCTTGAGACACTACACTATGGCGCCTCGCCGGCGCCGGTCTTCGTTCCGTTTGCGTCCCCGCGCAGGAGGCGGGCGGCGGTCGGCAGCACAAACGCGGATTCGTACAGCCAGAAGAGGGCGGAGAAGAGGACCAGCGGCAGGGCCAGCAGCAAAGACCACCACGGCGCCTGCGAGGCGACGACGGCGAAGGCGGCCGCGAAGAGCAGCCCGTGGCCCGCGTGGACGAACACGATCTCCAGCCCCAGCCAGCGCTTCACCAGCTTCA
The DNA here is from genome assembly GCA_030649945.1 of Dehalococcoidia bacterium. Classification (GTDB taxonomy): domain Bacteria; phylum Chloroflexota; class Dehalococcoidia; order SM23-28-2; family RBG-16-64-32; genus JAUSFE01. The sequence goes on from JAUSFE010000039.1 coordinate 101,102, forward strand.
TCGCTCACCCCCTGACCATGCAGCTTCTCGTGGGTCAGGGCCCCAGCCCTGACGCGGACGCCCCGCCCGGCTCACGGCCCGCGTCCGCCGAAGCGGTACATCAGCCACCAGTGCACTACCAGCAGCGTCAGACCTAGCGCGCCCATGAACAGCATGACCACGAACAGCGCCCAGCGTCCGTCCAGCGCCGCGATGGCCCCGAAGACGGCCGCGGCCGCCAGCATGGCGATGGGCACGAGCCACATCCAGGCCCGCATGGCGAGGAGGGCGAAGCTCGGTGGCTGCGCCTGCCTGCCGGTAGGCACGGCCGGTTGTCCTCTGGCGGTGCGCCTGTTTCCCGGTTCCATGTTCCTTGCCCCCAAACAAAACGCCCCCGGTCCTGTTGGGACGGGGGCGCACCGTGGTTCCACCCAGCTTCTCCTTCCTGAAGGAAGGACTCATTTGGCCGCTAACGGGTGCCTCCGGGGCCGCCTGGCCTTCGCGTCTGTGATCGGGCGGGTTCGGCGGCCGGCTCGCGGGTGGTCTTCGCCGTGGCGGCGGGCTGGCCGGCTCTCAGCCTGGGACCGGCCTTTCTGTCGCCTTGCCTCGGCTACTCGTCCCGGTCGTAGCCTTTGCGGTTTGCTCTTTCGGGCACCATCGTAGCAACGGTTGGCGGGGGGCGTCAACGCGCTTCAGGGAGGCCGTGCGATATAATCTATCCGCGTGGGCGATTAGCTCAGTTGGTTAGAGCGCAGCGTTGACATCGCTGAGGTCAGTGGTTCGAGCCCACTATCGCCCACCATCCAGACCTCTCCGCTATTATTGTGGCCCACTTCGTCTACATTCTGAGGAGCGAGCGAACGGGGCGCTATTACACTGGTTACTCTGCCGATCCTCAGCGTCGCCTCGAAGACCACAACCGGGGCCAGGTGAAAGCCACTAGATACGGAATCCCCTGGTCGCTTGTCTACACAGAAAGCTTTGGGGAGGCACGCGAGGCGCGGCAGCGCGAATACAAGTTGAAGTCCATGAAAAGCCGGGCGTTCTTAGAATCACTCATTCAACGGGAGGGTTAGAGCGCCGCGATTGCATCGGGGAGGTCAGTGGTTCGAGCCCACTATCGCCCACCACTCTCCGCTCTCGGCCTGCCGCGCGCCCAGCCGCTTCACTTGATTTCGAACATCCATTCCCTCAGAATGGAATGCGGCTGCCCCGGTGAAGCCCCCGCCCGTGGCGGGGACGCCGGCGCTGTTGCTCCCCCTATGGGTGCGTGATATACTTCGCGAACCTGTGGCAAACGCAGCATTTCACGGGCCGTTAGCTCAATTGGTAGAGCAGCTGACTCTTAATCAGCGGGTTCCGGGTTCGAGTCCCGGGCGGCCCACCAACGTTAGGCAGCGGAGGAAGCTGGAGGTTAGAGGTTTGAGACTGGAGACGCGTGTCTTCCATCTTCCAGTCTCCAACCTCCAGCTTCTTTCACGGGTTACCCGGGGAAGTGTCGGAATTGGCAGACGAGCGTGACTTAGGATCACGTGCCCTAGGGCGTGGGGGTTCGAGTCCCCCCTTCCCCACCAACCATGGGCAGCGCAGCAAGCGTATACTCATGAGAAAACGCCGGGCTAAGAGTCGCGCCCCCGGCCGGGCCTAGAGGAGGAACTGTTGGCGGACCTACTCCTTCAAGTCAGAAACCTGCGCACCCAATTCTTCACCGAGGAGGGTGTGGTCAACGCCGTCGACGGGGTCAGCTATGACGTGCAGCCCGGCGAGATCCTGGGCCTGGTGGGGGAGAGCGGCTGCGGCAAGACCGTGAGCGCGCTGTCCATCCTGCGCCTGATCCCCAACCCCCCCGGCAGGATCACCGGCGGCGAGATCATGTTCGAGGGCGACGACATCCTGAAGATGGACGAGGAGGAAGTCCGCCACATCCGCGGCAACAAGATCGGCATGATCTTCCAGGAGCCGATGACGTCTCTGAACCCCGTGCTGACCATCGGCCGCCAGCTCACGGAGACCCTGGAGCTGCACCTGAAGATGGACAAGCAGGCGGCCACGCAGCGCGCCATCGAGCTGCTGGAGATGGTGGGCATCCCGGAGGCCAAGCAGCGCATCGGCGACTACCCCCACCAGTTCTCCGGCGGCATGCGCCAGCGCGTGATGATCGCCATGGCGCTGTCCTGCAACCCCAAGCTGCTGCTGGCGGACGAGCCGACGACGGCGCTGGACGTGACGATCCAGGCGCAGATTCTCGAGCTCCTGACGCGACTGACCCGCGAGCTGGGCACGGCCGTGATCATCATCACGCACAACCTGGGCGTGGTGGCGCGCTACGCGGACCGGGTAAACGTGATGTACGCGGGCATGGTGGTGGAGACGGCCAGCGCCCTCGAGCTCTACCACAACCCGACGCACCCCTACACGCTGGGGCTCCTGAAGTCTGTGCCCAGACTGGACCAGGTGCGCAAGGAGAAGCTGGACCCCATTGAGGGCATGCCGCCGGACCTGATCCACATGGGCAAGGGCTGCCCCTTCCGTCCGCGCTGCCGCTTTGCCGTGGAGCGTTGCAAGGAAGAGAACCCGCCGCTGATGGCGGTGGGCGAGGGCCACACCGCCGCCTGCTGGGAGTGGGAGCGTGTGACCAAGGCCACGGCCAAACAGCCGGCGCCGGCCTAGAAGCCCCTATGGAGCAGAGCCGAAGGAAGGTACGCGATGACCGTTGAACAAGCCTCTGAGACCCCGGCCCCCGGCGCCGCGGGCGGCCACATTGTGGAGGTCCGCGACGCGAAGATGTACTTCCCGGTGACGGCCGGGATCATCTTCCAGCGCAAGGTGGCGGACGTGAAGGCCGTGGACGGTGTCGCCTTCGACATCCGGCGCGGCGAGACGCTGGGCCTGGTGGGGGAGAGCGGCTGCGGCAAGACCACTCTGGGCCGGGTGGTGCTGATGCTTTACAAGCCGACAGCGGGCTCCGTGAAGTTCAATGACAAGGAACTGACCACCATGAGGTCCGGCGATCTGCGCCGGATGCGCCGCCACATGCAGATGATCTTCCAGGACCCCTACGCCTCCCTGAACCCGCGCATGACCATCGGCAGCATCATCGCGGAGCCCATCATCATCCACGGGCTGGCCAAGAGCCGCAAGGAGCGCCAGGAGCGCGTGCAGGAGCTGATGAACGTGGTCGGCCTCAACCCGTACTACGCCAACCGCTACCCGCACGAGTTCTCCGGCGGCCAGCGGCAGCGCATCGGCATCGCCCGCGCCCTGGCGGTGCAGCCGGACTTCATCGTCTGCGACGAGGCGGTGTCGGCGCTGGACGTCTCGATCCAGGCGCAGATCATCAACCTGCTGGAGGACCTCCAGGAGAAGTTCGGCCTCACGTACCTGTTCATCGCGCACGACCTTTCGGTGGTGCGGCATATCAGCGACCGTGTAGCGGTGATGTACCTGGGGAAGCTGATGGAGTTGACGGACCGGCAGGAGCTGTACGAGAAGCCGCTGCACCCGTACACGAAGGCTCTCCTCTCCGCCGTCCCCATCCCCGACCCCGCCATCGAGATGCGGCGCGAGCGCATCATCCTCACCGGCGACGTGCCCAGCCCCCTCCACCCGCCCAGCGGCTGCGTCTTCCACACCCGCTGCCCCATCGCCATCGACGAGTGCAAGCAGGCGATCCCGGAGTGGCGCAACGTGGGCACGGCCGACAAAGAGCACTGGGTGGCCTGCATCCGCGTGTAGGCGCTTCGCGGCGCTGGACGCGGCCGCGTAGGGGCGAACGGCGTTCGCCCAGGGCCGGGTGCGAGGTTCAGATGACTTCGCCTGACGGCGGGGCCGTTTGTCTTGTGGCACCATGTCAGGACGTATGACGAGTCTCTATCCAGAGATCGAACCGCACGAGCACGGGATGCTGGCCGGCGGCGACGGCAATCTCGTCTACTGGGAGACCTGTGGCAATCCGCGCGGTAAGCCGGCCGTCGTTTTCCACGGCGGCCCCGGTTCGGGATGTTCGCCACAGTTCCGCAGGCTGTTCGATCCCAGCGCCTACCGCGTCGTGTTGTTCGATCAGCGCGGCTGTGGGCGCAGCACGCCACACGCAAGCGCAGTTGATTCGGACCTGGCGAGCAACAACACCGCAAACCTGATCGCCGACATTGAACTGCTGCGTCAACACCTGGACGTCGACCGATGGTTGGTGTTCGGTGGATCCTGGGGCAGCACATTGGCGCTCGCCTACGCCGAAACGCACCCGGATCGGGTCACGGAGATGGTACTGTTTGGTGTTACGACCGGACGCCGCAGCGAGTTTGGCTGGACATTCCGTGGCGGTCTAGCGGTCTTTTTCCCCGAACAATGGGACCGTCTGCGCGCCGGCGTGCCTGTCGCTGAACGAGACGGCGATATGGTCGAGGCATACCACCGGCTGCTGCACGATCCCGACCCCACGGTCCACCGGCGGGCCGCCGAAGCCTGGTGCCTGTGGGAGTCCGCGACACCCGCGTGGCCTCCGGCAACCGGACTGGCCGAGAGATTCACCGATCCCGCTTATGCGCTGGCGTTTGCGCGCATCGTGACCCACTACGTCCGGCACAATGCGTGGTTGGAGGATGGGAGCCTACTCCGCGGCGCCGGCTCGCTGGCCGGCATCCCCGGGGTCCTGGTGAACGGACAATTTGATTTCCAGGCGCCCATCGCCAACGCCTGGGAACTCCACCGCGTATGGCCGCGCGCCGAGCTCGTGATCGTCGACGACGCGGGACACGCCGCCGATAACGCGGGCATCACCCAGGAACTGCTCCGCGCCACCGATCGATTCGCAGTGCCAGCGTAGGGGCGAACGGCGTTCGCCCAGGGGCCGGGCGGGGGGGCAACAACGGCGTTCGCCCGCGGCCGGGATCCTCAGGGCGTGGGCGCCAGCGCCGCCTTCACCGCCGCCAGCAGCGCGCGGTCTTCGTCCGGCCGCACCGTCCGCGGGTCCAGCAGCAGCGTGTTGTGCTCCACGCGGGCGACAACCGGCGGCTGGCCCGTGCGCAGCCGCCGGGCCAGCTCCGTGAGCTCGGCGCCTTCGCCCGGAACGGCGACCAGCCTCGTGGGCAGGCTCTCCTCCGGCAGGCTGCCGCCGCCCACCATCGAGCGGCCGTCCACCACGCGGGCGCCGTGGCCGGCGTCGCGGGCCCAGCGGCGCGCACGGCGCTCGATGCCTGTGAGGGGCATCGAGATCATGCGCCAGACCGGCACCTTCGACAGCGCTTCGCCCCGCAGGTAGTGGTGCAGCGTGGCGGCCAGGCCGGCGATCGTCGCCTTGTCCAGCCGGACGGCGCGGGCGAGCGGGTGCCGGCGCAGGCGCTCCACCAGGTCGCGCCGGCCGGCGATGATGCCCGCCTGGGGTCCGCCCAGCAGCTTATCGCCGGAGAAGAACGTGAGGTCGGCGCCCGCGCCCACGCTCTCCTGCACGGTGGGCTCCGGCGCCAGGCCGAACTGCGCCGTGTCCAGCAGGCAGCCGGAGCCGATGTCGTCCAGCAACAGCAGGCCGTGCTCGCCCGGACGGGCGCCCGTCTGGGCATGCGCGAGGCCGGCGAGGTCCTGGATGGAGGGCGACTCCGTGAAGCCGATGATGCGGAAGTTGCTGGCGTGCACCCGCATGATGGCGGCGGTCTCGGCCGTGATGGCGGCCTCGTAATCGCGCAGATAGGTGCGGTTGGTGGTGCCCACCTCCACCAGGCGCGCGCCGGACTGGGCCAGCACCTCCGGGATGCGGAAGCCGCCGCCGATCTCGACGGCCTGGCCGCGGGAGATGATGACTTCGCGTCCCGGGGCCAGAGCGGATAGCGCCAGCAGCACGGCGGCGGCGTTGTTGTTGACGGTGATGGCCGCCTGGGCGCCGGTGAGCTGCACGAGCGGCGCCTCCAGGTGGTCATGGCGGGAGCCGCGCTCGCCGGGCTCCAGGCCGAACTCCAGGTTGGAGTAGCCGCGGGAGGCGGCGGCCATGGCGGCGATGGTCTCGTCCGAGAGCGGCGCGCGGCCCAGGTTCGTGTGGATGATGACGCCGGTGGCGTTGATCACCGGCTCCAGAGAGGGACGGAGGACCGCGCGGGCGAGCCCCAGGACCGACTCGACGAGCTGCTCCTCGGCGGGGGCGCGGCCCGCCTCCGCGATCGTGGCGCGGGCGCCCTCGATCGCCTGCCGCACGAGCTCCGTGACGAACGGACCCTCGCCCAGCGAGCGGACGCGCTCGTCGGCGAGGAGGCGGTCCACGGAGGGCAGAGCCCGGTAGGGGTTTTCGGTCGTCACGGGCCGATTGTAGCAGGTACGAAAGGGCAGGCCGCACCGGCTCTCACCACGAAGACACAAAGACACAAAGAATCATCGACAATCCTTGTGTCTTCGTGTTTTCGTGGTCCTGCAGAGTTCATCTAATCAGAACCTTTGTGCCTTCGTGCCTTTGTGGTCTTCCAGACGACCCCTTCGTCGTCCCTCTTCGGCGTCCCTGATAGAATCGGGACGGAGGAGGGTGTCTTGACTGAAGAGCCGAATCGGGAGGACGACAAGGCGCAGGGGCAGGGACGGCCGCCGGGCGTCTTCGATGAGGCGTTCCTGACGGGCGTAGAGGGGGTCTGCGAGGTGCTGCTCATCCGCCACGCGCAGCAGGAGATCGACCCCTACGGCGTGGCCGCGGACTGGGTGGACCCGCCGCTGACGGAGCGTGGACGGCTGCAGGCGCGGCTGCTGGGCGCGGCGCTCTCGACGAAGCGCATCGATGCGGTGTTCGCCAGCCCGCTGCGCCGCGCGGCACAGACGGCGGAGCCCATCGCCCGAGAGCAACGCCTGCCGGTGGCGGTGCTGCCGGACCTGCGGGAGGTGGAGGTGTTCCGGGACGTGCCGCCGGACCAGACGGTGCGCGATTTCCTGGGGCCAGACCTGCTTGCCGCCGCGCGGCAGCGCATGCTTAACGAGCGCAACTGGGACGTCTACCCGCACTCCGAGCGCAGCTACGACTTCAAACAGCGCGCCATCAACGCGGTCGAGACGGTGATCGCGAAGAATGCGGGCGAGCGCGTGGCGATAGTCTGCCACGGCGGGGTGATCAACGCCTACTTTGGCCACATCATCGGCTCGCCGTACGACATGTTCTTCCGGCCGGCGCACGCGTCTGTGAACATCGTGGTAGCGGGCGGCGCGCGGCGCGTGCTGCGGCTGCTGAACGACACGCACCACCTGACGACTGGCGAGGGGGAGTTCGCGACGTACTGAGGGGAGAGGGTCAGGGGGTCAGCGGACCAGTGAGGCGTAGCGGAGTGCTTTCAGGCCTCCACAGACGACGCTTGGAGTAGCGGAGTGCCTTCAGGCCTCCACAGACGGGCGCCTGGTGTCTCCGCTACGTGCCGGTTCAGACTCCCTGACCCGCTGACCGCTGACCGCTGACCCGCTGACCCGCTGACCCTGACCCGCTGACCCCTAACCCTTTGACCCCTCCTGACCCCTTCTCTCCTTGACCATCATCCGCACGCAAAATAAGATGGCCATAGAGCCATGACCCAGAAACCCAACCTGCGCATCCCCGGCCCCACGCCCGTGCCCCAGGACGTCCTGGACGCTGTCGCCGGCCCCATGGTGAACCACCGCGGGCGGGAGTTCGCAGCGCTGGTCAAACGCGTCGCTGAGCGGCTGAAAGACTTCTACCAGACCGGCCAGGACGTGCTCACGTTGACCTGCTCCGGCACCGGCGGCCTCGAGGCCGCTGTCGTCAGCACGCTCTCCCCCGGCGATAAGGTCCTCGCCGTGACAATCGGCTCCTTCGGCGAGCGCTTTGCGTCCATCGCGGAGACCTACGGCGCGCGGGTGTCGCCGCTCGCCTACGAGTGGGGGCAGGCCGCGCGCGCGGAAGACGTGCGCCGGGCGATTGAGGACGAGCCGGACATCAAGGCGGTACTCGTCACCCACAACGAGACCTCCACGGGCGTTACTAACCCGCTGGAGGAGATCGCGCGCGTGGTGAGGAAGGCGGACAAGCTGCTGCTGGTGGACGCCGTCAGCAGCCTGGGCGCCATCCCCCTGTGCATGGACGACTGGGGCTTGGACGCGGTAGTCACCGGCTCCCAGAAGGGCTGGATGGTGCCGCCGGGTCTCGCGTTCGTGGCCCTGAGCGACCGCGGCTGGAAGGCTTACGAGACGGCGAAGATGCCTCGCTTCTACCTGGACCTGGGCCGCCACCGCGACTCGCTGGCCAAGGGGCAGACGCCGTGGACGCCGGCGCTGTCCATCTTCTTCGGCCTGGACGTGGCGCTGGAGCGGATGACGGACGAGGGCATGGAGGCCATCTTCGCCCGCCACGCGCGCATCGGCCGTTACACCCGCGAGGGCGTGAAGGCGCTGGGACTGGAGCTGTTCTGCCAGGACGAGCGCTACGCGTCCGACACGGTGACCGCGGTGAAGTGCCCGGAGGGCGTGGAAGTGAGCGCGCTGCGCACGTTAATGGAAGACGAGTACAACGTGGTGCTGGCCGGCGGCCAGGGCAAACTGAGCGGCAAGATCTTCCGCATCGGTCACCTGGGGCTGGTGGAGGAAGACGATATCCGCCAGGCGCTGGACGCCCTGGCGCGGGCGCTGCCGAAGGCCGGCTATACCCCTTCCATGGCCCGCTAGTGTACCGTCTCCAAAGTGCCTGGACTGTGTCCCGTGGTACGTTGAGTCGCGGTGCCATCCCGTCTGTCATCCTGAGCGGGCATGACGCTCGCTCGCAGCAGAACGCATCTTCGCGAAGGGATCTGGGGTGGGGCAGACCCCCAGCGAGGGACGATGGCGCGCCCGGACCCCTCGTGTACCGTCTTTCACTGCAAGGGTGCGCCGTGGTAAGGCTGTTGTTGAGACACTGCGCTAGGCGCACGCCCCACAGCGGATGACTCCCCACATTCTGGTCTGCGACCCAATAGCGGAAGACGGCGTTGAGGCGCTGAAGCGCTTCGGCGCGCAGGTGGACGTGCGCACCGGCCTGCCGCCGGACGAACTGCGGGCGCTGGTGGGCGGTTATGAGGCGCTGGTGGTGCGCAGCGAGACCAAGGTCACGCGCGACATCATCGAGGCGGCGCACCACCTGCAGGTGATCGGCCGCGCGGGCATAGGCGTCGATAACATCGACCTGGATGCCGCGACGGAGAGGGGCATCGTCGTCGTCAACGCGCCCACCGGCAACATCATCTCCGCCGCGGAGCACGCCATCGCCCTCATGCTCTCGCTCTCGCGGCACATTCCGCAGGCCAACGCGTCGCTGCGGGCGGGCAAGTGGGAGCGCAGCCGCTTCCTGGGGCTGGAGGTGCGCGGCAAGACGCTGGGCGTCATCGGCCTGGGCCAGGTGGGGTCGGAGGTCGCGCGGCGGGCGAAGGGCCTGGAGATGAGCGTCATCGCTCACGACCCCTTCGTGCCCGAGGAGCGGGCGCGGGTGCTGGGCGTTGAGCTGGTATCGATGGACGACCTGCTGGGACAGTCCGACTTCGTGTCCATCCACACGACGCTGTCGGAGGGGACGAGGAAGCTGCTGGGCGAGGACGAGCTGCGGAAGATGAAGCCGGCGGCGCGCATCATCAACACCGCCCGCGGCGGCATCGTGGACGAGAAGGCGCTGGAGAAGGCGATTACTGAAGGCTGGATCGCCGGCGCGGCGCTGGACGTCTTCGAGAAGGAGCCGGTCACGAGCCACCCGCTGTTCGCATTGGACAAGGTGGTGGTGACGCCGCACCTGGGCGCGTCTACGGCAGAGGCGCAGGAGCGCGTGGCGGTGGACGTTGCCGACCAGATACTGGCTGTGCTCAAGGGGGAGCCAGCGCGCTATGCCGTCAACGCGCCGCTGATCCCGGCGGAGACGTACACATACCTGGCGCCGTATGTGCCGGTGGCGGCGAAGGTGGGCTCGCTGGCGGTGCAGCTGCACCAGGGCCACCTGGGAGAGATTGAGATCACGTACGCCGGCGAGATCGCGCAGCACGACGTGACGCCGCTGAAGGCGGCGGTGGTGGGCGGCCTGCTGAAGCCGATCAGCGAAGAGCACGTGAACGTGGTGAACGTGGACCTCATCGTGCAGCGGCGGGGAATGCAGGTGACGGAGATCCGCGGCCCCTCGCACGAGATCTACGCCAACCTGGTCACGGTGCGCATTCCCGCCGGTGGGGGTGACACGAAGGTCTCGGGCACGATCGCTCACGACGGACCGCACGTCGTGCGCATCGACGACTTCTGGGTGGACGTGCCGCCCAGCGAGGGCTATCTGCTGCTGTGTGAGAACCGCGACCGCCCGGGCATGGTGGGCGCGGTGGGCACGCTGATGGGCGAGTTTGGGGTGAACATCAGCTTCATGAACGTGGGCCGGCACGAGAAGCGCGGCGTGGCGCTGATGGTCCTGGCGCTGGACGAGACGCTGGCGCCGGAGCGGATAGAGCGGGTGAAGGAGATACCGGGCATCCTGGCCGTGAAGCTGGCGCGGCTGTAGGCCGGCCCCCGCCCCGAGTCCCTTAACCACAAAGACTCAAAGACACGAAGGATCATCGCCAATCTAGTGCACCGTCTCCAAAATACCTTGACTGTATCCCGTGGTACGTTGAGCGCGGCCCCATCCCGTGTTGTCATCCTGAGCGCGACGACATCTGCCACGTGGCTCTGCCCAGCGAAGGGATCTGGGGTGGGGCAGACCTGCGAGCGAGGGACGATGGCGCACCCTCGTGTGCCGTCTCTCACTTCAAGGGTGCGCCGCGTGATGCCTCATAAATCCCGGTTACCGAACGGCCTCCGCCGGCCCTGGAGGTCAACGCATCGCCCAGCACACGCCCTTATCCAGATGGAGTCCTCGTGGACGAGAGCCATGAACCTGCTCCTCAAGGCTTCTTCGTATC